>JAFTCB010000043.1 GCA_017454905.1 Bacteroidales bacterium | reverse complement strand
GTGCCGGAGTGGGACGCCATCTTCCGAGGTATCCCCTTCATCATGGCTGCCGACATGGATCTTCGTCGCATTGACCGAGCTATCGAGGCGGCGCAACGGCTGGGATACCCTTCCGTCAGCATGGCGGCTTTGGAGCCGCAGGCGAAGGAAGTCCTGTATCCCCGTTACGCGGACACGGGCAAGGCGAAAGTATTCGTCTGGACGGCGGAGATGGAGGCGGGTCTATTCGGGGACCGGCTGCGTCTGCGGCCCCTGGAAACTGTACCATATCGAAACGCGAAGGGAGAGTATGTCAATGCACCGCTTATCCAAGCTGATCGAAAAAGCGGAAGACCGGCTGGAAAGAAAACTCGGAAGCTGGTATGAGCGCCACAAAGCCAAGATACCGGCCTATGTCTCTTTTGGACTGGTCGGCTGGTATTTCTACGGTATGTTTGTCAATTCCATCCGTCTGGGCATCGCGTCCACATTTCATCGGGACGGTGAGGAGGTTGGAAGTATTTGGGTTGCGAACCCGTTCAGGAATTTGTTCGCCGTGTTTACGCCGACCGGTTTGGCGGTCACCTTCTTCATCGTCCTGATGACCTGCCTCGTCACCAAAAAGGGCTTCATCTGGTTCTCCGGCTACAAGTACAAGCGTGACGCGCGGGGCTTCGACATTATCCCGGACGGGACGCACGGCACCTCCGGTTTTCTGACCGAACAGGAAATGCGGACGTTTTTGGAGCTGGCCCCCGTCACGGAGGTCAGGGGCATGATGCTCGGCAAATACAAGGAGCATGAGGATGACCCGCCCAAGTATGATCTCTATGTGGCCCATGAGATGAAACCCGGCGACAACAACAATCTGCTGTGCATCGGCGCCCCGGGCAGCGGGAAATCCCGCGGCTTTATCATCCCGTTCCTCCTCGGCTGCGCCAACCGAGGCGAGTCCGTCTTCATCACCGACCCCAAGGGCGAGCTGTTTGAGAAGCTGTCGCCCTACTTCCGCGAAAAGGGACACTACGTCAAGGCGGTCAACTTCCTGGACATGCAGCACAGCGACGGCTGGAACTGCCTGTACGGCTTGGACCGGGAAACCCAGCTGGTGCAGACGGTGGCGAACACGATCATTCAGAACACCTCCGGCCCCAACGAAGCGGACGACTTCTGGGCGCGGGCAGAGCTGAATCTGCTCATGGCGCTGCTGCACTATGTCGTCAACTTAAAGGACGCAAACGGCAAGCTGCTTCCCATCGAGCAGCGGAGCATCGGAGCGGTGTACCGCATGATCGCCAACGAGAGCATCAACCAGATCAACGCGAAGCTGATGGCGCTTCCGTCCGACCATCCGGCGCGGGGGCATCACGGGCTGTTCCTGAAAGCGAAGGAAAACCTGTGGGGCAACATCGTGATCGGCCTCGGCAACCGTCTCGCCATCTACCAAAACAAGCTGGTGGACAAGATCACCAGCTACAACGACGTGGATCTGGTGCTGCCGGGACAAAAGCCCTGCGCGTATTTCGTCATCATTTCCGCGCAGGACGCTGCGTATCGCTTTCTCAGCTCCCTGTTCTTCTCGCTGGCGATCCCGCAACTCTCGGACTACGCGCGGCTTCACGGGCCGGGCGGCAGATTGCCCGTTTTGGTCAACTTCTGTCTGGACGAATACTGCAACATCGGCTACATGGAGGGCATGGCGGACGCGCTCAACAGCATCCG
>JAFTCB010000042.1 GCA_017454905.1 Bacteroidales bacterium | reverse complement strand
GGACATCATCAAGCTGCCCGTCCCGGGCAACCTCTACTGCCCCGTCATCCACCCGCACCTGATGGTCTCCACCAAGGAGGCGCGCAGCATCCTCCCCAAGGAGATCCCGATGCACACCGCCATCACCCAGTGGGGCAACGTGGGAGGCCTCGTGGCAGGCCTCTGCACCGGCAACATCGAGCTGGTGGGGCGCGCGATGCGCGACGCCGTGGCGGAGCCTTACCGCAAGCAGTTCATCCCGGGTTTCGACGACCTGCGGGAGAAACTCCACATCGCCGGCGCCCTCGCCATGAACATCAGCGGTTCCGGTCCGTCGGTCTTCGCCCTGGCGAACCGCGCCGACCTGGCCCAGAAAGCCGCGACGATCATGGAGCGGCATTTCACGCAGCACGGCATCGAATTCGAATCTTACGTAGTCAAGGTGTCCAACAAGGGCGCCCGCCTGATCGCATAATGCCATGAAGTACTACAGTACCAACGGAAAAGCCCCCCTCGCCAGCCTCGAGAAGGCCGTGGTCCGGGGCCTCGCGGAAGACCGGGGGCTCTACATGCCCGAGCGCATCCCCGTCCTTCCGGACGACTTCTACGCCCACATCCAGACCCTCACCTTCCAGGAGATCGCCTGCACCGTGGCAGACGCCCTCTTCGGGGAGGACATTCCGGAGACGGAGCTGCACCGCATCGTGAAGGAAACGCTTTCCTTCGACTGCCCCGTGGTCCCCGTCACGCGCAGCATCGGGGCGCTGGAGCTCTTCCACGGCCCCACCCTGGCGTTCAAGGACGTGGGGGCCCGCTTCATGGCGCGGCTGCTGAGCCATTTCACCCGCGCCTCCCGGGACCACCGGACCATCCATGTGCTCGTGGCCACCTCGGGCGACACGGGCAGCGCCGTTGCCAACGGCTTCCTCGGCGTGCCGGGCGTGCACGTGCATGTCCTCTACCCCGACGGCAAGGTCAGCCCCATCCAGGAGAGCCAGTTCACCACCCTCGGGCAGAACATCACCGCCCTGGCGGTGAAAGGCACCTTCGACGACTGCCAGGCCCTGGTCAAGAACGCCTTCATGGATCCGGACCTGGGGCAGCTGCGCCTCACCTCCGCCAACAGCATCAACGTCGCGCGGCTCCTGCCGCAGTCGTTCTATTACTTCCATGCCTATGCCCAGATGAAGCGGCTCGGCCTGGCGGAGCAGCTGGTCGTCTGCGTGCCCAGCGGCAACTTCGGCAACCTCTGCGCCGCGCTGATTGCGGGACGGATGGGCCTGCCGGTCAAGCGTTACGTGGCCGCCAACAACGCCAACGACGTCTTCTTCCAGTATCTCCGCACCGGCGCCTACGCCCCGCGTCCGAGCATTCCGACCCTCGCCAACGCGATGGATGTCGGGGATCCGAGCAACTTCGCCCGGATCCTGGAGCTCTACGGGCATGACTGGGAGACGCTCACAGCCGACATCTCCGGCTGCCGCTCCACCGACCTGCAGATCCGCAGCGCCATCGCGGACTGCCACCGCCAGTACGGCTATCTGCTCGACCCGCACGGCGCCTGCGCCTTCCGGGCCGTGTACCATAACCTCGCGCCCGGCGAGTCCGCCGTGATCTGCGAGACCGCGCATCCCGCCAAGTTCAAGGAGACCGTAGAGGATGCCGCCGGCGTGCCCGTCGCCATCCCGGAACGTCTCTCCGCCTTCATGCGCGGACAGAAAAAGAGCGTGCCGATGGGCCGCGACTATTCCGAGTTCAAAAAGTATCTGTCACATCTAAAATGATAAAATCATGAAAGTAGCCATCGTAGGAGCCAGCGGAGCCGTGGGACAGGAGTTCCTGCGGGTCCTCGACGAACGCAATTTCCCCCTGGACGAGCTGGTGCTTTTCGGCTCCAGCCGCAGCGCCGGGACCAAATACACCTTCCGCGGGAAGGAATACGAAGTGCAGCTTCTGCAGCACAATGACGACTTCAAGGGCGTGGACTACGCTTTCGTGTCCGCAGGTGCCGGGACGTCCAAGGAGTTCGCGGAGACGATCACCAAGCACGGCGCGGTGATGATCGACAATTCGAGCGCTTTCCGGATGGATCCGGACGTTCCCCTCGTGGTGCCTGAGTGCAACGCCGCCGACGCCCTCGTGCGCCCGCGGGGCATCATTGCCAACCCCAACTGCACCACCATCATGATGGTGGTCGTGCTGAAGCCCATCGAGGCCCTCTCGCACATCACCCGCATCCACGTGGCCAGCTACCAGTCCGCCTCCGGCGCCGGGGCCCAGGCCATGGCCGAGCTGCAGCAGCAGTACAAGGACATCGTCGAGGGCAAGCCCGTGACGGTCAAGAAATTCGCCTATCAGCTGGCCTACAACGTCATCCCGCAGGTGGACGTGTTCCAGGACAACGGTTACACGAAGGAGGAGATGAAGATGTTCAACGAGACGCGCAAGATCCTCCACTCCGATGTGCGCTGCTCGGCGATGTGCGTGCGCATCTCTTCGCTCCGCTCGCATTCCGAGGCCGTCTGGATCGAGACGGAGAAGCCGCTCTCCGTGGAGCAGGTGCAGGCTGCGCTGGCGGCCGCTCCGGGTGTGACCCTGCAGGACGATCCGTCCACACAGACCTATCCGATGCCGCTCTTTACCGGCGGCAAGGATGATGTCTTCGTAGGGCGCGTCCGCAAGGATCTCGCGAATGAGAATGGCATCACCCTCTGGCTCTCCGGAGACCAGATCAAGAAGGGTGCGGCGCTTAATGCGGTTCAGATAGCAGAGTATCTTATCGCCTCTGGGCGATAAGATACCCGCTTCGCTTTCATTGGGGCGTTGAGTATCAGTCAATTACAAAATAACTCCCGGAGTTTTCTCCGGGAGTTATTTTGTAACATATTGATAATCAGATGTACGAATTAGACGTCGGCGCGGGCCATGGCATCCTTGTAGTACTTCTGGTTCACGAACACATCCTCCTTGTACGGGTTGATGTGGCGCTTCTTGCTCTGGGCGATGATGTAGCAGATGGCGATGCAGTTGGTGATGAGGGCCAGGGCGCTGATCACGGTCATCATGGTCGGGTTGGCGGCCACGACGCTCGGATCGACGGTAGTACCCACGACTGCGGCTTCGCCGCCGGCAGCCTCATAGAGCTTGCTGATGGTATCGACACCCTCCGGATAGAGGACAGGCAGCGTGGCCCAGGAGAACCACTGACGGCCGTCCTTGAAGGTCTCCTGGAAGAGCGGGAACACCTGGGCGAACATGCACCAGATAGCCAGGGTGTTGGCGCGGTTCTGGATCCAGCCGCCACGGTTCCACAGGAGAGCCGCGATGGTCGGGGCGAGAAGCAGGGCGATACCGCAGTACCAGCTGTGCGTAGGCAGGCAGTTGTAGGTGTAGGCGAAGTTCCAGATATCGTAGATCACGATGTAGACCCAGGTCATGTCAGCCCAGATCATATCCTTGCGGTCCTTGGAAGGATAAACGTTCCACCAGGCAGTCATACACATGATGTTGATCAGACCGGCGACACCGTTCATCACATTGTGCCAGCCACCATACTGCCAGACACCCTCGGAGGTGAGCCACCACTTGTTCCATCCGCAGACGGCGGACTCGAAGTCGGACACGCAGGCGATCAGGATGTTGATACCGACGATGATGAACGGGAAAGGCTTGAACCAGTGCTTGGCACCGATGCCCCACTCGTACTTGATCATCATGAAGCCGATGCACCCGGCCGTAGCGGCATACAGCTTGGCGTAGTGGAACCAACCCTGCATGTAGATGTGGGTCTGGTTCTGGAGAGCCCACTGTGCTCCGGAGCGCACGCCGATGGCGATGGCCAGGAAGTACACGGTAAGGGCAACCGGGACGGCAAGGAAAGTGATGATACCGCCGAGCTTGGTACGACGGGCGAATTCATTGAGGAGGATGAGGCCCAAAAGAACCACCAGAAGCATCCCCCACTGGGCGAGAGCATGCTCGCCATAGACTTGGAAGAACATAAGGTTAGAGATTTTAGTGTTTATTATGTTATTCAATGAGACAAAAGTAATGCTTTTTTATCACAAAATGAACTATCTTTGTTGAGAACCGATTTGAAATCCGATTTCTATGGGAATCCGAAAGCGCCTTTTCGAGATCGTCGAACCGCAAAAAGACCACGATCGCGGCAGTTTGATTTATGACATCATCATGCTGGTCATGATCACCGCCAGCATCGTCCCGCTCTGCTTCGCCCAGGACCACTCCGTCTTCCGCACCATCGAGCTCGTGACCGTGACGGTGTTCATCATCGACTACCTGCTCCGCTGGAGCACCGCCGACTACAAGCTCGGTAAAGGCGCCTGGTCCTTCCTGATCTACCCCTTCACGCCGGCCGCCATCATCGACATCCTGTCCATCCTCCCGGTCCTGAGCCTGCTCTCCCAGGGCTTCAAGGTCCTCAGGATCAGCCGGCTGTTC
This sequence comes from Bacteroidales bacterium, assembly GCA_017454905.1. Taxonomy (GTDB): domain Bacteria; phylum Bacteroidota; class Bacteroidia; order Bacteroidales; family UBA932; genus Cryptobacteroides. The sequence continues at coordinate 97,825 of JAFTCB010000042.1, read as the reverse complement.
AAGGTGCTCCGGATTTTCAAGTTCCTGCGCTACTCGGACAAGTTCGAACTCCTGTGGAACGTCATCAAGCGCGAAAAAGGCATCCTGCTGACCGTGCTCGGCTTTTGCATCTTCTACATCTTCGTCACGGGGCTGATCATGTTCAATGCCGAACCGCACATCAGTCCCGTCACCGGCGAACCGACCTTCAAGGATTTCTTCGACGCCCTCTACTGGGCCACGGTGACCCTGACCACGGTCGGCTACGGCGACCTCACGCCGGTCACGGATATCGGCCGGCTCGTCAGCATGCTCTCCTCGCTGTTCGGCGTAGCCATCATCGCCCTCCCCTCCGGTGTGATCACCGCGAGCTACCTGGACGAACTGCGCAGCCGCCGCAGGCACAAGGAAGAGAGCAAAACCAAGAAAGACGAACGCTCCTAGCCGAAGACGACCGTCCGGTTCTTGTACGTGAGGATTTTCCTTTCGATGTGCTTGGTCACCGCCCGGCTGAGCACGATTTTCTCCAGATCGCGCCCCTTCAGCACGAGGCTGTCCGGCGTGTCCTTGTGGCTGATCCGGACGACGTCCTGCTCGATGATCGGGCCGGCATCCAGTTCGCGCGTCACATAGTGGCTCGTGGCACCGATGATCTTGACGCCCCGCTCATAGGCCTGGTGGTACGGACGCGCCCCTACGAAGGCCGGCAGGAAGGAATGGTGGATGTTGATGATGTGGTGGGGGTATTTCGCGATCATGTCATCGCCGATCACCTGCATGTAGCGCGCCAGCACGATCATCGAGATCCGCTCGCGCGCAAGCAGGGCCATCTGCTCCCGCTCCACCTGCGCCAGGTTGGACTTGTCCGGAGCGATCTCCCAGACATGGAACGGGATGCCGAACTGCTCTCCGATGAAGCGAAGATCCTCATGGTTGCTCACGATGCAGGGGATGTCCACGTCCCACTCCCCTGCCCGGTAGCGCGCCAGCAGGTCGTATAGGCAGTGGCTCATCCGGCTCACGAAAATGGCCATCCTGGGCCGCTCGTCGCTGAATGACAGGCTGGTGTACATCTCATAGCGCTCCGCGAAAAGCTCGTCCAGTGTCGCTTTGATCCGTTCGCGCGGGATGGCGAATCCCGCCAGTTCCCACTCGATGCGCATGAAAAGCCTGCCGTCGATCGTGTCCACATACTGGTCCAGATAGACGATGTTGCCGCGGTACCGCGTGATGAATCCCGTCACTTCCGTGATGATGCCCTGCCGGTCCGGGCAGTGCAGCAGGAGGGTTGCTCTGCCTTCTGTCTTCATAATACTACCAACTAACTGTTTGTGCGGCCGGGAAAGCCGGCCAGGGAAAAGATTCTATTGAATCGAAAAACCGTTGCCTGTCCACTTCAGGGTGGTCACTTTTCCGGTCTCGCTGCCGGTCAGGCTACTGGTATTTCTTGAAGTCGTATTTCTCCCGCAGCGCGGCTTTCGTCTGTTCATCCTGATGGGTGAAATAAGCCTTCCAGCCGGGGCAGAAATTGATATGCCAGCGCCAGAAGCGGCCCAGGAACGATTTGGGATCCTTGTCGTAATGCGCGCGGAACTTGCAGTTCTCGCAAGGGTAAGACTGTTGTGCCATGGTGTTATTGCTTGTTAATTGGGGGTTTTGCCTTTTATTTTTTAAAAAACGGACGCCGCGGCGGTCATGCGGAGCTGTAGGGAGAGCGTTTTATTGAATCGTTTTACCGAAAGGGAAGATGGAGCCGATGGCCATCCGGAAATGCTGGAATCCCCAGGGGATGCCCACGATGGTGACACAGAAAAGCAGGCCGAAAACCAGGTGGAGGATGGCGATTTCCCACCATCCCAGCAGGATCCAGACAAGATTCATCACCACCGAAACGCAGCCCGGCTCATCCGGCCCGTTCACCAGTTCATGGCCGAAAGGCCAGAGCGCATAGGTCCCCAGCTTGAAAAGCTGAACCCCGAAAGGAATACCTATGATGGTGATACACATCACAAGGCCTACCAAATAGTAAATCATGGCGATGACAATGCCGCCCATGATGAGCCAGAGGATATTACCGAGGAATTTCATGACATAACTCCATTACTGATTCCAAATATAACATTTCTTTCCGGTTTTTCATGCAACTCAGCCTCTCAGCCGCCTGGCCGCGTTCATGGCCCGCCTGAGGGCATCCTCAATATCCGTAGCGCCCGCGGAAACGGAGGAGCAGGATGGCGCCGAACAGCGTGGCAAAGCACTCTGCGGCGCAGGCAGAAAACCAGATGCTTCCCGCGCCGAACAAGGCCGGCAGCAGGAAAACGCAGGCCAGTTCGAAAACAAAGGTCCTGCAGAACGAGACCGCCGCGGAGACAGGCCCGTTGCCCAGTCCCGTGAACCAGGCCGAGATGAAAAGCGGGATTCCGGCCAGCAGGAAGCCGGGCGAATAGAGCCGCGTAGCGCGGACCGTGAGTGCAGTCAGCTCCGGATCATAACCCACGAACAGGCGCGCAACGGGCCCCGCCGCCAGTTCGGCCGTGGCCGTCAGGACCACGCCCAGCGCGAGCAGCAGTTTCAGGCTGCGCCGCAGCAGGTTGGCCAGTTCCGCACGGTTGTCCGCGCCGTAGTTGAAGCCGACCAGCGGCGTGACGGTGAGGTTGTAGCCCATGAAAACCGCAATGAAGATGAATCCCAGATAGAGGATCACGGAATACGCCGCGACACCGTTCTCCCCGTAGAAATGCATCAGCTGGAGGTTGTAGCACATCGACACGATGTTGAAGGAGATGTTGCCCACGAACTCCGACAAGCCGTTGGTCGCCGCCTGTACGATGGGCGCAGCCTCGAGGCGCACCGCCCCCAGATGCAGCCCGGTCTCCGCAGGCTGACGAAGGAACCACACCAACGGCGCGAATCCACCCACGCAGCAGGCCAGCATCGAACCGGCGGCAGCTCCGGCCAGTCCCATCTTGAAAACGATGATGAACAGCGCATCCAGACCGATGTTGACCAGTCCGCTGGCCAGCGAGACATAGGTCCCCATCTGCGGCCGCTCCGCCACCATGAAGAAGGGCTGGATGCCCATCTGCATCATGAAAGCGGGCATCCCGGCTGCGCAGATCCGCCCGTAGATCACGCACTGGCGGACCATCTCCCCTTCCGCCCCCAGCGACACGGCCAGCGGCTCCATCCAGATGAAAAGCGGCACGGCCGCCACGACGGCGAGCAGCAGGATGAACTCGACGAACATGCTGAAATAGCGGTTCGCCCGCGGACGGTCCCCCTCGCCCAGGGTCTTGGACACCAGGGCCGCGCCGCCGCTGCCGACCATCAGGCCCAGGGCGGCCACCAGGCCGAGCGCCGGCCAGATGAGATTGAGCGCGGCAAAGGCCGTCGTACCCACGAGGTTGGAAACGAACAGCCCGTCCACGATGCTGTAGAGGCTGATCAGCACCATCATGGCAATCAACGGTACGGCTGAACGCATCAGCCGGCCATAGCCGTAGTGTCCTTCGAGTCTGATCTCCATTGCGGGCACAAAGATACAACATGCCCGGCAAATATCCGCTACAAAAGCCGGATGGCGCTGATGGTCCGGCCGCAGGACAGACCTTCCCGGCGCGCGGAGAAGAAGGCGGGATCGGTATAGGAATCAATGCCGGCCACCTGGATGTTGACGCCGGGCACTCCGGCCTCCTCCAGCAGCCAGCGGTTGGCCTTGAAGAGATCGATATGGTGGCCGTCCGCCATCGGGATGCCGCTGCGCCCCGGACGGAAAGACCAGATGTCGTCCAGGGGGAAATTCTGCTCCTTGAAGAACTGGACCACTTCCTCGCCTACCTGGAAGCTGTCGGGGCCGATCGCCGGGCCGATGACCGCACGGACTTCCTCCGGCCGGCCACCGAACTCCGACTTCAGCACGAAGAGCACTTTCTGGGAAATGCGCTGCACGGTCCCCTTCCACCCGGAATGGATGGCCGCCACCACGCGCCGCTGCGGGTTGTAAAGCAGGATGGGGACGCAATCCGCCGTGTGCACGCCGACGGCGACACCCGGCAAGGCCGTCACGAGCGCATCGTAGCCGCTCAATTCCTCCTTGGTCATATCGGGCCGGTCGACCAGCCCCACGCGGAAGCCATGAACCTGGTGTCCCTGGATGACGGGAAAGGGTAAAATGGAGTCCCGGCGGGTCGAAAAAGCCTCGGCGCCCGGGCCCAAATCGTAGTGTAGTAAAGTGCTTTCTGTGGTCATGTCGAAAGCAAATATAATAAAAAAACCGCCCTCGGAACACCTCGGAGGGATTAACATTTTTGTTTTTTTCAAAGCCCCGGAAAGGGGCCTGAAAGGCACGGGGCCTGAAATGTAACAAAGTTGTTTTTATTTGCTTAAATGAAAGTATTAAGCTATCTTTGCAGGCGAGATCGCATAGAAAGTTCCTATTTCCGCTTTTTGGCATTTTACTTTCCGCGATCTCTTTTTTTTGACCATGGATCCGACCCTCATACAGTTTTTCAAGGCCGCCGTACCCGGTGCGCCGGCAGCGTCCGACCCCGTCCGCCTGAGCTCCGAAGCCCTCAAATGCGGCTTCATCATCCACCCCGACCTGCTCAACACGGAGCTGGAAGAATTCATCGCCCGGCAGACGGCCGACCCCAATTCGACCTTCTACAAACGGTGGGAGGACATCCGGCAGAAAGACCGTTTCGCGCTCTTCCTGGACCAGATCACACACTACGCCTCCACATACGGGACCGGCTTCACGCAGGAAGGCAACGGCTGGGTGCCCAATGACGGAGCAGAGGCGCCGGAACTGAGCAATTACACGCTCATCCTGCCCATGACCGGCGAAGAGCTCTACCGGCGCTGCCTGGCCCTCCTGCAGGGCGGAGCCGCCCTCAAGAGTGCGACCGCAGCCGCGCTGTGCAGCGCCGTCACGGACTGGCTGGAGAAGCATCCTGACACTCCCTTCGACATCGACGCCATCCGCAACCGCGAGGGGCTCAGCATCCTGTGCAAAGCCCTCGGGCGCCGTCCCTCCCGACCCGTGGACCTGCTGCGCTACATCCTTTACGAGACGACCGGCGGGACCCTGCTGATCCAGTCGGACGCGGTCCTGCAGGAAATCCGCCGGAGCACGGCCCCCTTCGATTTCCGCCAGCTCTCGCAAGCGGAATTGGACGGGCTCGCCGGCATCTTCTACCGCTTCAAGGACCTCTTCCTCGCTTTCCGCACGCAGGAGAACTACGACGCCAAGCGGAAAGCCATCGTGCTGCGGCCGGCGCCGAACCGGGCGGTCATCAACCGCCTGCGCCGCGCTGCTCCCCGGCATCACGTCCCGATGCAGAAGGGCTTCTGGGAAAGCCTGCTCGCCGCAGACGTCAGCGAAGAGGCGCTGCGCACCCGGCTGGACGAAGTGTCCAGTTTCAAGCTGGTCACCCTGCTGCAGACCATCCGCGAACGCCTGCTCACGCAACCCGGCGACCCGGTGATGTATCTGATCCGGAACGGCTCCCTGTGGATGAAAGACGCCCCGCAACGGGAGAACTGCCGCGAATACCTGCAGATGCTCGAGCGCGTGCTGCATGAGCGCCTGGTGCAGAACCTCTCCGCCAAGGCGTGCAGCGTCCGCTTCCCCGAGGGGCTCACGCTCACCTGCCCGACATCGGAAAAGAATTTCGTGGGCAACCTCCCCTTCGGCTCCTGCTATGCGATGTCGGACCACAATTTCTTCGGCATCTACTGGCGGGAGGAATGGGGCACCCACGATTTCGACATCAGTTTCGTGGACTGGAGCGGCGCCAAGACCGGCTGGAATGCCGCATACAACACCGGAGAGGTGATCTATTCCGGCGACATGACGGAGGCTGATCCCGAAGCCGCCGAGATCCTCTTCTGCCGGGAAGGCTGTCCGGACGGCACGGTGTACTGCAACCGCTTCGAAGGCGGGGAAGGCAGCCGTTTCCGTTTCTTCCTCGGGCGGCAGGAGATCGCCGAGCTCTCCGCGAACTACATGGTGGACCCGAATGCGAAAGTCATCGACGAAGAGCTGGTCTCCGACCGGCGGGAGAAGATGCTGGCCGTCGTCAGCGGCGGCTGGATCTTCCTGATGGACCTCGCCACCGGGCGCGGCCGCGTCTCCGGCGGTGCGGACGCAGGACGCAAGGAAGCCGTCATCGCGCGCAAGGCGCGTTGCTTCCTGTCCCTGCGCGAACTGCTGCTCGAAGCCGGCTTCACGGAAACAAAAGATCCCGAAATCGACTTCCGGGACCTCAAGAAAGATACGCTGTTAGAGCTTTTCGCCTGAACTACTGATTCAGTCGGAGTACGGAGATTCCCGTGATCTTGCCGTGTGCCTGGAGGTAGGCCTCCAGCGTGCGGGGTTCGACGATGACCTTCTTGGCCGCCGAGGAAGCATGGATGAACGTCAGCCTGTCCCCCTTCTTCTCCCGGTAGGCGATCACGACGTGGGAATAGTCCAGTCCGTCGATGGAAGTGGCGAAGCAGAGGATGTCGCCGGACTGGATCCGGTTTTCGACGGAAGCGACCCGGTCCTTGGGAATGTAGTAGCGCGGAATCCGGTTCACGGCTTCTTCCATCCGGGCGATGTCCCGCCGGTTGCGTCCGGCACTCGGGGATTCCCCGGTCAGGGGGGCATAACTGTCCGGATGCCTGGACATGAAATCAATCCTGCGCGTATCGGGCACGCCGCCCAGTTCCCCGGTCAGGTTGCGGAAAACTCCGGCCTCGACGCCCCGATCAATCCACTCCGTGACATAGTGGACGCGCGTAGCATAGCCCTCGTAGCCCTCAGCAACGCGCTGCCCGTTGTGGCGGGCGGGCTCCAGGGTCTGCGCGAAGTCCTCGAAGGTGGCGTTTTCCCGCAGCTTCCCGGCGGTCCGCACGAGCCCCAGGGTGTTGTCCACGAAAAGGATGCAGTCGGTCTTGGTCAGGTAGATGCGGAGTTTCTCCTCCCTGCCCTCCTGCGTGTTCGGGACATATTCCATCCCGAGCATCGCCTTGGCGGCGCGGATCATCAGTTCGGGACCGCTCTGCCGGGCGGCCGCCGTGCCGAGATCCCGAAGGAGCATTTCGCCGAGGGCGATGTCCTCCGCCGTGGATTCGTAGGGCTGCTGCGCTGAAGCGAAGAAGCAGGTTGCGAGGAGTAAAATATTTATCAGCAATCGTTTCATAGTATTCTATTTGATCAACGCCTTCCCCGTGCGGCCGTCGATGCAGATCTGCAGGTCCTCCGGGAAATGCACCAGGCGCAGGTAGTTCGTTTCAAACTCGGCGGGCATCGCATCCAGCCGCGCCGCATCAAAGCACTCTCCGTCCCGGGCGTACGGATTGACATTGACGTAGCCCGCGTTGAAGGAAGTCATGTTCTGGAAGAAATGCGTTCCCTGGCTCGGGTCCACCCGGAAATGCTCCAGGCAGCACTCCACGATGGCGCGCGCCTCGGAGATGTCACTCCACTGCACCGGAACGCCCAGCGAAGGGATGCTGGAACCCCAGCGGCCGTAGCCGACGAGCACATAGGGCCTTCCCTCCGTCCGCATCCGGGCGTTGAGTTCCTTGAGTTCGGCAGCCATTTCCCGCGTCTTGAGCACGTCGAAGGCCGATTCGCGCAGGTAGATGACGTCCCGGACACCATTGATCCAGCCCGGGCCGATGGCGCTGCCGGAGGAGATGATCGCCCCTTCCGCATCCAGGCCGGACCAGTCCACTTCGGCATCCAGGCCGTCAGCCGAGATCGGACGCACCTGCAGCACGTTGAAGATGGCCGGCCGGTCGGGACCGACGTCCATGTTGGCCGCAAATTCGATTTCCACCCCGCATTTGACCTCCTTCTGCATGATGTCCAGCAGTTCATTGAGGATGTCCGAGAGCGGGAAGGTGTTGTATTTCAGGATGTGCGCGAAAGTGACGAATTTCGGCCCGGCAGGGGCCGGAGAATCCACGATGCGCATGTTTTCGTAATCGTAGGTGGAGACGACCTTGGCGAAATTGCGGAAGCCGCCGCAATCGGTGATGGGGATGCGGTCGAGGTTGACTGCATCGTCCACGGAGGTCTTGAATTTGTCCGGCTGGAGGTTCAGCGCGAACATCGCTTGCTGGGTTTCCGTCATCGTCAGCTCGGGCGTGGAAGTCTGCAGGACGTTGCGCGGGTACTTCGGCGAGAAGCGCAGCACCTGGTCGCCGTCCACGACGGCCTTGCCCAGGCCGAAGGCAACCTTCGCGACGCCGTCCTCCGGGGTCTCGTAGCCGAGCGGGTAGAAGTTGACCGAGCGGGCCACGCCCGAGAAGGTCGGAAAATAGTATCCCCGGTCCTCGCTGCCGCAGACTTCCTGCAGCACGATGGCCATTTTCTCCTCGGAGATCACGTTGGCCGTGGCGGTGATGTAGCCTCTGGACGAGGCGAAATACACGGAGGCGTAGACGCTCTTGATGGCCTTGGAGAGCAGGCGGAGCTGCTGGTCCTCATTCTCCGTGTGCGGGATCATGTAGGTCGAATAGACCCCCGCGAAGGGCTGATAGTAGGAGTCCTCCAGCTTGGAGGAGGAGCGCACGGCCAGCGGCTTGCGGACATGCCTGATGAAGACGCGCAGGGCGTCCGTGAGTTTCTGCGGAAGCGACGACGCCACGAACTCCGAGAGGATCTCGGCATCCGAGATATCAGAATTGATCACGTACTGCAGGCCGTTCTCGCGGATGAAGCGGTCGAAGAATTCGGTCGTGATCACGAGGGTACGCGGCACCAGCACGCGCACATCGTCCCATTTGTCGTAGAGGTCGTACTTCTGGAGAATGTGGTTGAGGAACGCGAGGCCGCGTGCCTTGCCGCCCAGCGAGCCTTTGCCCACGCGGGCGAACCAGATCGCGTCGTTGTAGGTGGCGGGATCGAAGCTGGCCACCACGCCGAGCCCCTGGTTGATGCGGTAATCCCGGATCATCCGGAGATTCATTTCTCGCACATGCGCGACATCCTCGTCGGAGTTGATGCGGATCGGGCGGAAGAGGTCGCCGATCGCGAAAATGCCCCGCCCGTAGAGCCAGCGGGAGATGTAGTTCTTGTCGGCAAGCTCGCGCAGGGCGCGGTCGGACATCCCCTTGATCACCTGCTCGAACTCATAGAGATTCTTTGCGCGGGCCACCTCCATCCCCGTATCCGGGTCGGTGACGATGAAATCGCCGAAGCCGAACTCCCGGCCGATGTACTCGGACACATCGTGGGTGAGGGTCTTGGAGGACTTGAGGGCGAAGCCCACGCCCAGCTGCTCGGCCACGGCGCGCATGCTCTCCTGCGAAGACTGCATCAGGAAGGGCAGCGTCGGGTTCTCCCGGCGGACCAGGCGGCACAGGTCGATGCCCGCGTCGATCTTCTCTGTCTCGCGCTTGTCGCCTTTGTGGATGACGAAGCCGATGTCAGAGATGATGCCGATGATGTTGTTCTTGTATTTCTGGTAGTAATCATAGGCCTCGTCGTAGCACGTGGCCATCAGGATCTTGGGGCGGGCGCGCTTGCGCAGGAACTGCTGCTCCTCGTTGAGCGCGTCGCGCACCGCTTCGCTGTTCTGCTGGAGGACCAGCTTGTAAAGCAGCGGCAGATAGGTCGAATAGTAGCGCACGGAATCTTCCACCAACAGGATGACGCGGGCCCCCATCTCCAGGCAGTCATGCTCGGCGTTGAGCTTGTCCTCCAGGAGCTTGATGATGGCGATGAGCACGTCCGTGCTGTTGTTCCAGCAGAAGACGTAGTCCAGGCCGGCATGGTCGCGGTCCGCGATGTGACGGTAAATCTCCTTCGAGAACGAGGACAGCAGGACGATCGGCGTGTCGGGCACGATCTCCTTGGCCTGGACGGAGAAATCGAATACGTCCAGCTTGCCGACGTTGTACATCGTGATGATGAGGTCGAAATGCGTGTCGGTGCGGAGCACCTCCAGCGCTTCGAGCGTGGACTCCGCCCGGACGATGGCCGGCGGGTTGCTCAGGTTGAGTTCCGCGTAGTCCTGGCTGATCTGGGCTTCAATGTGTCCGTCCTCTTCGAGAGAGAAGCTGTCATAGTTGTTACAAACCAGGAGGATCCTTCGAATCCTCCTGGCCATCAGTTGTGTATAATCCGTGTTGTTCATATCAGGTTTAGACCAGTCCCTGGTCCACCATCGCGTTGGCCACTTTGATGAAGCCGGCGATGTTGGCACCCTTGACATAGTTGATGTATCCGTCCTCCTCGGTGCCGTACTTGATGCAGGCCGCGTGGATGTCGGACATGATACGGTGCAGGTGCTCGTCGACCTCTTCGGCGGTCCACTTCTGGCGGATGGAGTTCTGGGTCATCTCCAGGCCGGATGTCGCCACGCCGCCGGCGTTGGACGCCTTGCCCGGCGAGTAGAGCATCTTCTTCGCCTGGAAGATGGCGATGGCTTCCGGGGTAGAGGGCATGTTGGCACCCTCGACGACGCACCAGCAGCCGCCCTTCACCAGGTTCTCGGCATCGGCCTTCTCGATCTCGTTCTGCGTGGCGCAAGGGAGCGCGATGTCGCAGGGGATGCGCCAGGGGCGCTCACCCGGGAAGTACTGGGCATTGGGATATTTGGTAACATATTCTTTGATGCGACCGCGGCGGATGTTCTTGAGTTCGAGCACGAATTTGTGCTTCTCCTCGTCGAGGCCGTCGGGATCGTAGATGAAACCGTCGGAATCGGACAGGGTGACGACCTTGGCACCCAGGGCCATCGCCTTCTTGGCGGCGTACTGGGCCACGTTGCCGGCGCCGGACACGACCACCGTCTTGCCTTCGAAGCTCTCGCCGCGGGTGGCAAGCATTTCCTGTGCGAAATAGCACACGCCGTAGCCGGTGGCCTCCGTGCGGAGCAGGCTGCCGCCCCAGGCAAGGCCCTTGCCGGTCAGCGTGCCCGTGAACTCATCACGCAGGCGCTTGTACTGTCCGAACATGTAGCCGATCTCGCGGCCGCCCACGCCGATATCACCGGCAGGCACGTCCGTGTCGGCGCCGATGTGGCGCTGCAGTTCGGTCATGAAGCTCTGGCAGAAGCGCATCACCTCGGCGTCGGATTTGCCGCGCGGGCTGAAGTCGGAGCCGCCCTTGCCGCCGCCCATCGGGAGGGTGGTCAGGGAGTTCTTGAAGGTCTGCTCGAAGGCGAGGAACTTCAGGATGCTGAGGTTGACGCTGGCGTGGAAGCGGATGCCGCCTTTGTAGGGGCCGAGGGCACTGTTCATCTGTACACGGTATCCGCGGTTGATATGGATTTCGCCCTTGTCGTCGGTCCAGGGGACGCGGAACATGATGACCCGCTCCGGTTCGACCATCCGCTCAAGGATCTTGAGATCCATCAGATAAGGGTAAGAGGTGACATAAGGTGCTACACTTTCCACCACCTCCCGGACAGCCTGGTGGAATTCTTTCTCGCCAGGGTTGTGCGCGATCAGTTCATCCATGAAGCGATCGACGTAGTTCTGTGTGAATTTGTCCATAATGAGGGAAATTAACTAACCGGATTCAAATTTAAGCAAAAAATCCCGTAAATCTACTACCCTGATTGAAATTTTGTCAGTGACTTTGACAAAATGTCTTGATTTTCAGACAATTAGACAGCATTTTGCGCCAATTTGTCCCAAAAACGCGGATGGTCCGGGGATTGTATTTCATTGAAGCGTCCCGCAGTTGGGACGGCAATGAATGTTAAACATTTTTAAATTATAGGAGATTTGATTATGTATCCCGCAAGAAGAAACCAAGCTTGGATTCCGAGCATTTTCGGTGACCTGTTCGACGATTTCGCAGTAATGCCTGCAAAGCAGTTCGCTTCCCCGGCCGTCAACATCAAGGAGACCGACAAGGCCTTCGAGATTGAGATTGCAGCCCCTGGCATGACCAAGGAAGACTTCTCGATCCGCGTGGACAACGACGAGGAGCTGGTGATCGCCCTCGAGAAGAAGCACAACCACAAAGAGGAGAACAAAGACGAGAATTACCTCCGCCGCGAATTCTCCTACACATCCTACCACCAGGCATTCACCTTGCCCGAGAACGTTGACATCGAAGCCATCAAGGCCAATATGAACAATGGCGTGCTCGGCATCGTCCTGCCGAAGAAGACCCCGGAGAAACAGATCCCGGCTTCCCGCCACATTGCCATCGAGTAATGCCCTGAAGACATGGGTGTAAAATGGAAAAGGAGACGCACGACGCGCCTCCTTTTCCATTTTCCCCACAGCCGTTCATCCGAGCACGACGTCGAGAATCATCATCAGGGCGAAGCCCAGCGCGAAACCGATCGTTCCGATGTTGGAATGCTCCCCCTGGGAGGCTTCCGGCACGAGTTCCTCGATGACCACATAAAGCATGGCGCCTGCGGCGAAAGAGAGCAGATACGGCATAGCCGGGGTCACGGCCGCGGCGAGCAGCAGCACCAGGACGGCCCCCACGGGCTCCACGGCCCCGCTCAGGGCACCGATGCCGAAAGCCCGGAGCCGGCTGTTGCCCGCGGCCCGCAGCGGCATCGAGATGATGGCCCCTTCGGGGACGTTCTGGATGGCGATGCCCAGCGACAGGGCCAGGGCACCGGCCGCGCTCATGCCCACGTCCGCATTCATCGCCCCGGCGATGGCCACGCCCACCGCCATGCCCTCCGGGAAATTGTGGATCGTCACCGCGAGCGCCAGCATCGCCGTCTTGGAGAGGTGGCTTTTGGGCCCCTCGGGCCCGCCCACGGGATGCAGGTGCGGGGTGACGTGGTCGATCAGCAGCAGGAAAGCGAAGCCCGCCAGCAGGCCCACGGTAGCAGGCACGACCGCACCGGCGCCCTCCCCCATCTCCATTGCGGGGATGAGCAGCGACCACACGGAAGCGGCCACCATCACGCCGGAGGCGAAGCCCAGCAGGACTTTCTGCAGGCGGTCAGGCATCTGCCCGCGCATCAGGAAAACGAAAGCAGAACCCAGCGCCGTACCGGCGAAGGGAATCAGCAGGGCGAGAAGAACAGCGTTATCCATAAGTTATTTGCGTTCGAAAAGGATGGAAAGGATGGCGCACAGCCCCATCAGGAAGGGATAATACAGGAACGGGATAATGGCGGCCGGGGAGATGCCGGCCAGTCCGGAAGCCATCAGCAGTTGGGCGCCGTAAGGGATCAGGCCCTGCACCAGGCAGGAAAAGGTGTCCAGCAGGCTGGCCGTCTTCTGCGGTGAAACTCCGTACCGCCGGGCGATGTCCTGCGCAATGCCGCCGGTCGTGATGATCGCGACAGTATTGTTGGCGGTACAGAGGTTCGCCAGGCTCACGATGCCGGCAATGGCCGCCTCGGCGCCCTTCCGCCCCTTGATGCCCCGGGAAAGCCCCCGGATGATGAGGTCCAGGCCGCCGCCCGAGCGGATCAGTTCGAGCAGGCCTCCGGCCAGCAGGGTCACGATGATCAGGTCCGACATTCCGGACACGCCCGTACCCACGGCCCCCAGCCATCCGGTCCAGTCCAGGCTGCCGGTCAGCCAGCCGCACAGCGCCACGGCGATGATCCCGGCCGACAGGACCAGCGTCACGTCAAGCCCGCACAGGGCCAGGATGATGATGAGCACATACGGCAGGACGAGGTACCACTGCGAGAGATCATGGTCGGGAGACTGCGAGACCGCTCCGCCGCGGATGACATAGATCACGGCCACGGCGATGAATGCCGGCAGCACGATGCGCAGGTTCGCCCGGAACTTGTCACGCATCTCGCAGCCCACGGCGCGCGTCGAAGCGATGGTGGTGTCGGAGATGAAGGAAAGGTTGTCGCCGAAGAAGGATCCGCCCACGATGACGGCGGCCATGTAGGGTTCGGCGATCCCGCACTGGGCGGCGATGCCCGCACCGATGGGGACCAGGGCCACGATGGTCCCGACGCTCGTGCCCATCGCCATCGACAGGAAGCAGGCGGTCACGAACAGGCCGGCCAGCAGCCAGCGCGGCGGGACGGCGGCGAGCATCAACGACACCGTGGCGTCCACGGCGCCGATCCGCCGGGCCGTCTCGGCAAAGGCGCCCGCCAGCAGGAAGATCCAGATCATCAGCAGGACGTTGGGATGCCCCGCTCCGCGGGAAAACATAGCCAGCCGCTCCGGCAGCGGTCCCCCGGCCACGGCGATGGCATACACTCCGGCGATCAGGAACGCCGCCGACACGGGGACCTTGTAGAAGTCGCCCGCAACCAGCGAGGACACGAGATAGACGAGGAGGAACACCACGAGCGGGCTGATGGCCAACAGGCCTTGGGATACACTACCTTTCACCTTTTTGCTTCTTTCTGTCTGCAAATTTAAAAATAATCTGTATATTCGCTTTTCACTAATTCTGATGAAATGACCAAGTTGATCCCTTTCCTGTTCGCAGCGGCCATCGCCGGCACCTGCTCCAAGGATATTCCCTACCCCGTCGAGCAGTTCGAGACCCCGGCCGGAGAGACCGTCTCCGTCGCGATGATCCACCATGGATCCCTTTCCCTGAGCTATAAGGGCTATCATATCCAGGTCGACCCCGTGGCCAAGATGGGAAACACGGAGATTGACTACAGCTGCTTCCCCCAGGCAGACCTCATCCTCGTCACCCACGAGCACGGCGACCACCTGGACCCGGCCGCCATCGACCTGCTCACCAAGGAAGGCACCCGCCTGCTCCTCAACCCCTCCAGCCAGGCCAAGATCGGACGCGGCGAAGCGGTTGCCAACGGTGATACGCTCCGCGTAGGACCCGTCGGCATCATCGCCGTCCCTGCCTACAACATCTCCGAGGACCACCTCCAGTTCCATCCGAAAGGCCGGGACAACGGCTATATCCTGGATTTCGACGGGTTGAGGATCTACATTTCCGGGGATACGGAAGACATCGACGAGATGGCCCTCTTCGGTCCGCTGGATGTCGCCTTCCTGTCCACCAACCAGCCTTATACGATGACCACGACCCAGTGTATCGAGGCAGCGATGACGCTCCACCCCAAGGTACTCATCCCTTACCACCTCTCCGACACCGACATGCAGGAGATCAAGACCGTCCTGGACACGAACGACTCCGGCATCGACGTCCGGCTGTTCGAGGAGCTGCGATGAAGGCGGGCCTGATCGTCGCCATGACCTCTGAATACGAGGCCCTGCGCCGCGCCGGCGTGACCGGCGTCATCAAATCCGGCATCGGCAAGGCGGATGCCGCCCGCGCCGCCACGGAGTTCATCCTCCGGGACCGTCCCGACTGCATCATCAATTCCGGCTGCGCCGGGGGAATCGCCCCGGGCATGATGATCTTCGACATCGTCGTCGGCGCCCAGGCCGCCTACCATGACGTCTGGTGCGGCGACGGCAGCCTGCCCGGGCAGGTCCAGGGATTGCCGCAGCGCTTCGACGCGGATCCGGACCTGGTGCGGACTGCCTGCTCCCTGCAGACTTCCCGCCCGTTGCATAGGGGGCTCATCTGCTCGGGAGACCAGTTCCTCACCACCCCCGAAGACGATGCCCGCGTGCTGGGCATCTACCCGGACGCGCTGGCCTGCGACATGGAATCCGCCGCTATCGCCCAGGTTTGCCGACATTATGGAGTTCCTTTCCTGAGTTTCCGGCTCATCAGCGACGTGCACAACTCCCGGGAAGATGCGGAAGCCGGCTATCAGGATTTCTGGAAACGGATCGCGGACGATTCTTTCTCTTTCCTCAAGCAATTGCTGGACAGGCTGTAAAGCATTTTTGCGATGCAACCCGTCAAACAGAGATACGTTATTCTGGATGCCCTGCGCGGATTTGCACTGCTGGGGATCTGCCTGGCGAATTTCCCGGAATTCTCGCTGTATTCCTTTCTCTCCGCCGGAGAGGCGGCCCAACTGCAGACGCCCGGATTCGACCGGGTGCTGCGATATCTCCTGTATTTCTTCGTGGACGGGAAGTTCTATACGATCTTTTCCGTGCTTTTCGGAATCGGTTTTTCCATCATCCTGAGGAATGCCAGGGCAGCGGGCGGCACGGGAATGAGGTTTTTCTACCGCCGGATGCTTTGCCTGTTGGTTATCGGCCTGATGCATCTCTGGCTGCTCTGGAGCGGGGATATCCTGACACTTTATGCCCTGTTGGGAATGCTGCTGCCGTTGTGGTGGCGCTGCTCCGACCGGACGCTGCTGCGCTGGGCGGCTTTTTTCCTTTTGCTGCCGATTGCGGTAGATGCCGTAGTGGAACTGGCATGCCTGCGCCCGGCCGGCTGGTTCCATGACAAGCAATGGGCTCTGTGCGCCAGATTCGGGATCACCGAGGATAATTTCGCCGTATGGCTGCGGGATGCCGACAGCTACAAGGGTGTCTTCCAGTTCCTGATGCAGGGAGGCTTCGAGCGGATGACGGAATTCATCGACGGCAACCGCTATTTCAAGGTGATGGGGCTCTTCTTGATCGGATATTATGCAGGACGGCAGCAATTCTTCGCCCGTCTGCAGGAGATGCAGGCAGTGCTGCGGCGCATCGCCGCCCGGGGCTTCGCACTGGGCATCCCGGTCTCCCTGGCCTATGCCTGGAGCGGCGTAAACGGCCACCCCTGGGGGCTCACCGCCCACACGGTGCTCTACACCTTCAGCGTTTTCCCGATGGGATTCGCCTACATGGCAGGGCTCTGCCTGCTGTACCTGCGCAGACAGGAAACCGGCGTCTGGAAGGCCCTGGCCGCTCCGGGGCGGATGGCCCTGAGCAATTACCTCTTCCAGACGGTCTGCGGGATGCTGCTCTTTTACGGCATCGGGCTGGGCCTGGGCGCCTCATTGAGCCTGTCCCTGGTGCTTCCCATCGCCTTCGGCGTATATCTGCTCGGAATGGGACTCAGTTTCCTTTGGATCAAGTATTTCCGCTATGGCCCCGTAGAGTGGGTATGGCGGATTCTGACCTACGGACAATTCCTGCCCATCCGCAAAAAGGAATAACCCCGCCCCGGGGAATTACTGCCGGAAGCCGTCCAGGACGATCAGATCCGACAGGCAGAGGTCCTTGTATTTCGTGCCGGGGACGACCTCGAGGACCGTCAAGCGGATGCTGGAGACCTTGTCTGCGTCAGCGGACACCTTGTCATACAGAATGATACCATCCGGGTCAGAGCCCTTTTCCCGTCCGTTCATCGCCCGTTCAAGCGTGGTCACCAGGATCAAGGCTGCCCTGCCGAAACGCGGCGAGGTCTCTTCGGACAGTGCATAATGGACACCGTCCCAGTCCGTGAAGTCAATCTCCACCGGTTCCTCTTTGTAGCCGTCCGCCCGGGTGACTTCCATCCGCATCCGTTTGATGCGGCTGTTGGCGCTCCAGAGCGGGGCGGACTTGTGGTAGCCGTTCCACAGGGCGATGTCGGAGACGCGGCGAGGTTCCGGAAAGACGATCTCGACCGAACTGCCGACGCCGTTGCCCGGTGCTACCCAGGCGGTCGCCGGATCACCGTCCTGCATATTGGCAGCCGGATAGTTATCCTGCGCGCCGGATACGGAGAGCCGGTAATCGGATGCCGGTATTGCGCAGAACTTCATCGGATCCCCCCAGGACGGGAAGAGTCCTTCAGTATCGGAATAATTCCTGTAGAAATTCGCAACGATGCCATTCGCCTCGGCAAAATCATAATTCTTCGCCTGGGATTTCCAGACTTTACCGTTGCGGACGAAGCCGTCGCCATAAACATCCGGACTCGAGGGGCCTTCCGGATGGAAGAAACTGTCCGGCATCGCGGAGCAATCCACCGTCACCGCAATCTCGCCGGCCTTGCCGTTGCCCCAGTGCTTCGCGGGCGTGAAATCATAATTAAAAGTGACATCCGAGGGGAAATAACGGGAAAGGGGTGAGCCGAGCAGCATGCCCATGTCCGTTGACCAGCTGCTCAATACGGAATAATCCACTTCCAGGGCCACCGTGGCCCCGGCCGGGATGTCCAGCACCGTATAGGTCCACAGCCGGCACACCTCGATATCGACCGTTTCTCCGTCCTCGTCCTCATAACTGTCTGTCTTCACGATGGAGTCGGACTTGGCCCAGGGCAGTTCCGCACCGTCCAGACGGAAATGGATATCCCGCACGGCCCGGCGGCCGTAACCTTTCTCAAACAAGGAATCGTATTCACCGCCTGTTTCGAAGCCGTCCGGTTCGTCCATCGTCCCGGGAAAATCAATCGGGAAGCCATAGTCCACATGGATGGGGTTGGCGGAACTGTTTTTCAGGCGATAGACCACCTTGACTTCCGTGTAAGGGAGTTTCACCTTGACATTCAGGTCCTCACGGACCACCTGTACCTCGGATACCTTGAGCGGCACGGGGTTGCAGGAGCGGATGCCGGCGGAATAGGAAATGACCGGGTCGCCGTTCGCGAACAGCAGGCACGGAAGTGCCAGCAGGACGATCAGGGAAAGGAGAAATCTTTTCATGGCAAAAGGTACTATCAATGAACGGAACGCTCCGGACGGGGTCTCCGGCCGGAGAAAATACGCTGCGGGAGCTCCATGGCGAGGATAATGCCGAGGACGATGGCGACGGCCGCTTTGACGGCGCCGAAACCGCTGTCCAGGGCCATCGGCAACTGCGCGGAGACCAGATAATAGGAGCACCAGAAGATCCCGGCACCCGGCACAAGCGGAAAGATGCCGCAGAGCAGGAAGACCTGCGCCGGGCATTTCTGCTGGATGGCAGAGATGCGCGACATGACGCAGATCAGCACGGACGAAAGGATGATGGCAATCGTCGGGCTGGCGGAAGCGAAGCGGATCAGCACCAGGTAGATGCACCAGCCGATGGCGCCGATGAAGCCCGCGGTGAAATACTGTGCCCGCGGCACGCCGAACAGGTCGGCAAATGCAAGCGTACCTATAAAGGCCGCCACCGTCTGTACGAGCAGTCCGGACGTCTCCGGATTGACGGTCATCCCGGACAGGGGAATCATCCCGCCGAAAATCCAGCCGTCCAGCAGGAAACTGAACGCCACACCAAGGGCGATGCAGAAGAAGCCAAGCATCGCGTCCGTCAGCCGGGTCAGGCCGGCGATATAGTCCGAATTGGCCAGGTCCCGCACACCGTTGACGAACGGGACCCCGGGGATCAGGGGCATCACGGAGCCGATGATCATGTTGCTCAGGCTGTCGCCGAAACCGATCCGGTAGAACGCCACGCACAGGAGGGTGGCCAGCAGGGCATTGCTGATCCCGCCCACGATCTTGGACAGATAGCGGCTGCTGAAGAAGAGGATATAGACATACAAGAGGGCGCCGACGACGAAGGCGGCCGCACAATCCATCCAGCCGCCGCCGAACACGGCGGCGAAACCGGCGGCGCCGAAGGCCGACCCGAGGATCTGCTCCCAGGCCGGTTTGGGTGCTTCCGCGCGGATCAGGCGCAGGCGCTCCCGGGCCTGGTCCAGCGTACACATCCCATAGCAGATATCATAGCTCAGGCGGTTCACCGCCACCACCTTGGACAACTGGATGCCCCGGATGGGGATGAACTCCACATTGGCGTAGGTCTGCGCCTGACCGCCACCCTGGCGGACCTTGTCCACCGAGCCGGTGGTGAAAATCCCGTTGCTGAGTACGAAGAAATTGCTCGAATCCACGCCGAAATGGGTGGCGATGCGGGACATGATGTCCTCCACGCGGGAGATTTCCGCCCCGTTCTCAAGCAAGATATGTCCTGCTTCGGAAGCAACTTCCAGCACTTCGGCCAGGTCGGTCTGTGATTGTTGGTCTTGCATACATGCAAATTTAGATTATTTCTCGTAAATTTGTAACAAGAATCCACAAAACCACACACAAATGAAACCGTTATTCCGCAAAGCTATCACCCTCATCGCCCTGGCGGCCTGCCTCTGCGGCCCGGCACGGGGCCAGCAGGCGCAGCAGCGCCCCCAGCGTCCGGACCCCGTCACCGAGCTCAAAGAAGTCATCAACCGCATCTATACCTACCTGGACGGCTGCACCCCCGCAGCCGTGGTGGATGCCGACGGCAAGGCCGTCAAGGACTTCAAGAAGATCGACGAAAACAGCACCCTGAAAAAGGGCGACTTCGGTATCACCACCTACGAATGGGGTGTCACCTACTCCGGCATGCTCCTCGCCAGCGAGGTGACCGGCGACCCCAAGTACAGCAAATACGCCTTCGACCGCCTCAAACTCCTCGGCGAGATTTATCCCTACGTCAAGCAGTACTGGGACGAGAACGGCTACCAGATGCGCCTCGGCGCCATGGAGAACCCCAAGTGGCTGGATGACTGCGGCGCCATGACCGCGGCGATGATCAAGGCCACCCTCGCGGATCCCAGGCAGGCCAAGGTCTTCCGCCCCCTGCTGGACAACTGGTTCAACTTCGTGATGTACAAGGAGTACCGTCTGGGGGACGGCATCCTCGCCCGCCTCCGTCCGGCGCCCAATTCCGTCTGGCTGGACGACATGTACATGGGCATCACCCCGATCGCCTTCCGCGGACGGCTCAGCCAGGTCGAGCGCGGCGACCTCACGCAGAAATACTACAACGAGGCCATCAACCAGGTCCTCCTCTTCAAGAAATATCTCTGGGTACCTGAAAAGAACATCTACCGCCACGGCTGGATCGAAGGGATGGCCGAGCACCCGGACTACCACTGGGCCCGCGCCAACGGCTGGGCCGTGCTGACGATGTGCGACGTACTTGACGCCGTGCCCGAGCGCACCCAGGGCTGGACGGAGGTCCGCGACCTGCTGGTCTCCCTGCTGCGCGGCCTGGCGGCCTACCAGTCCCCGGAGGGCACCTGGCACCAGCTCATCGACAAGACCGAATCCTACCTCGAGACCAGCGCCAGCGCCATGTACGTCTACGGATACGCGCACGCCATCAACAAGGGATGGATCGACCGCACCGCCTACCAGGATATCGCCCGTGCCGGCTGGGCCGGCGTGGCGAAGCAGGTCAACGCCCAGGGCCAGGTGGAGAATACCTGCGTGGGCACCGGCCTGGGCTGGACCAACACCTTCTATGAGGGTCGTCCCGTGAGCGTCTTCGCCGCCCACGGCTACGGTCCGGTGCTGCTCGCCGCTGCCGAAATGATCAAGATGTACCAGACGGCCCCCGCCCCGACGCCCTCCTGGCGTCCGGCCGGCGCCGCCGCCCCCATCGCCCGCGACGGCGACAAGCCCGTCGTCTGGCTCGCCGGCGACTCTACCTGCGCCGACGGCCACGGCAACGACCCGCACACCATCTGGGGCTGGGGCAGCTTCTTCGGCGAATACCTCACCTCCGCCGTCGAAGTCAAGAACCTGGCCGTCAGCGGTCTGAGCAGCCGGACCTACTTCACCGGCCGCTGGGCCAGCATCCGCGACAACATCCGCCCCGGCGACTTCGTCCTGATCCAGTTCGGCCACAACGACACCTCCCCCATCAACAGCGGCCGCGCCCGCGGCACGATGGCCGGCACGGATGACGCTCCCCAGACCTTCGTAATGGAGAAAGACGGATCGCCCGTCACCGTCTACACCTACGGCCACTACCTCCGGATGATGGTCCGCCAGGCCAAGCAGCGCGGCGCCACGCCCGTCATCGTCTCCCCGACCCCGCAGAACCGTTGGGAAGGCGCGAAGATCGACCGTTTCACCGACACCTACAACGCCTGGAGCCGCCAGGTGGCCGCTGAGGAAGGCGTCGCCTTCGTGGACTTCAACGACATCGCCGCAGCGCAGTACGAGCAGATCGGCCGCGAGAAAGCCCAGAAAGACTACTTCGCCGACGCGGTACACACCTACGAACCCGGCGCCCGTTTCTACTGCGAACTTCTGGCCAAGGCCCTCAAAGACCAGAATACACCTCTTGCGAAATATGTCAAATAAATCCCTTCTCAGCAGCATCGCCCTGGCGGTGCTGCTGCCTTTCTGCGCCGCGGCCTCCCCGGCCATCCAGCATGCCGGAGGACGCGCCGGGCAGTCCCTGGACGGGACCTGGCGCGCCATCGTCGATCCCTATGAGAACGGCTACTACAACTACCGGATGCAGCCGATGCGCACCCAGGACACCTTCTTCGCGGACCGGCATTTCTATGCCGACCCCACGCGACTGATCGAGTACGACTTCGATGCCGCCGGGACCCTGGAGGTCCCCGGAGACTGGAACACCCAGCGCGAAAAACTCTATTATTATGAAGGTACCGTCTGGTACCGCCGCCTGTTCGATGCGCAGCCCAAGCCGGGATACCGCTACTTCGTCCATTTCGACGGAGCCAATTACGAGACAATCGCCGCCCTCAACGGGACGCTCATCGGGAAGCATACCGGCGGGTTCACCGCCTTCGACTTCGAAGTCACGCAGCAGCTCCGTGCCGGACAGAACTCCCTGATCGTCAAGGTGGACAACAAGCGCCACGAGAACGGTGTCCCCACCATCAACACCGACTGGTGGAACTACGGCGGCATCACCCGCAGCGTGAAGTTGCTCGAAGTCCCCGAGACCTTCATCCGGGATTACTGCGTGCGCCTCTCCGCCGACCGCAAGTCCATCGAAGGCTGGATCCGGCTGGACGGGAGCGATCCCGCGCAGGCGGTCAGCGTAGAGATCCCCGAACTGGGTCTGCGCGCCGCGGCGAAGAGCGACAGCGACGGCCTGGCCTCGTTCAGCATCCCCCTGCCCCGCAAGTCCGGCATCCGGCTGTGGTGTCCCGAGGACCCGAAGCTCTACGAAGTCATCGTGTCCTCCGTGGCAGACCGCATCAGCGACAGGATCGGCTTCAAGACCGTCACCACGCAGGGCAGCAAGATCCTGCTCAACGGAAAGGAAATCTTCTGCAAGGGCATCTCCATCCACGACGAGCGTCCGGGTGAAGCTGCAGGCCGTGCGTTCAGCGCCGGACACGCCCGTACCACGCTCGGCTGGGCCCGGGAGATGGGCTGCAATTTCGTGCGCCTGGCGCACTATCCCCACAACGAAGAAATGGTCCGGATGGCCGACGAGATGGGCCTGCTGGTCTGGTCCGAAATCCCCGTCTACTGGACCATCGCCTGGAACGACCCCGACACCTACGCCAACGCCGAGAACCAGCTCTGCGAGATGATCGCCCGCGACCACAACCGCGCCTGCGTCATCATCTGGTCCGTGGCCAACGAGACGCCGCGCTCGCCGGAGCGCCTGGCCTTCCTGGGCAAGCTCATCGCCAAGACCCGCGAACTCGACCCGACGCGTCTCGTGTCCGCCGCCATGGAGAAGGACGAGACCGCGCCCGGCAAGATGACCCTCGTGGACGACCTGATGCACCTGACCGACCTGCTGAGCTTCAATCAGTACGTGGGCTGGTACGACGGCAATGCCGACAAATGCGACCGCGTGGAGTGGACCTTCCCGGTGGACAAGCCCGTCATCATCTCCGAACTGGGCGGCGGCGCCAAGTACGGCCGCCACGGCAGCGTCGACGAGCGATTCACCGAGGAGTACCTCGTCCGCCTCTACGAAAAGAACATCGCCATGATGAAGCGCATCCCCGGCCTGGCCGGCTGCACCCCCTGGATCCTCAAGGACTTCCGCTCCCCGCGCCGCGCCCTGGAAGGCATCCAGGACGACTTCAACCGCAAGGGCCTGATCTCCGAGAAAGGCGAAAAGAAAGACGCCTTCTATACCCTGCAGCACTGGTACCAATCCTTCTGATCCATGATCCGGAACCTGATTTTCGACTTTGACGGCACACTGGCCGACACCACCCGGGGCATCATTCTCTGCACCCAGGCCACCCTGCGCGAAATGGGACTTCCCGTCGCCGCGGACGAACGCATCCAGGCCACCATCGGACTGCCCCTGCGGCGTTGTTTCGAGTTGGGCACGGACACCCCGGAAGAGCGGCTGGACGAAGCTGTGGTGACCTACCGGAGACTCTTCGACGACATCGCCGTACCGTGCGTCACCCTCTTCGAGGGCGTCCCGCAGACACTGCAGATCCTGCGGGACCGCTGCCTGCGGCTCGCCATCGCCACTTCGCGCAGCGGCGCCTCGCTGGAGATGCTCCTGCGCGTGCTCGGCATCGGGGAGCATTTCTGCGAACTGGCCGCGACGGAAGCCGTCGAGCATCCCAAGCCCGCACCGGACCTCACCCTCCTGCTGATGGAGCGCCTCGGCGCCCGGCCCGAAGAGACGATCGTCATCGGAGACACCATCTTCGACCTGCAGATGGGACAGGCCGCGGGATGCCGCGTCTGCGGTGTCACCTTCGGCAACCAGACCCGCGCCGAACTCGCCGCCGTCCGCCCCGACTGGATCATCGACCGCTTCCCGCAATTGCTTGAAATCGTGCAATGAGTGGCGCGCCCGATTAAATTTGGATTTCAAGAAATTATTGATACCTTTGTAACCGTATGAGAAAATACAACGCATACCACCATCACCACCGAGTCTGAGGATCCGGTAGGTCGGCGCGTGTGTGCGTAAGCGATAGAGCGAGGCTTGCCGGAGTGCCGGGAGCCTCGTTTTTTTGCTGTCCCGGGCTTGACAAGGGACCGCATGCGACTGATAATAGTTAGTAGAAAAAGATATGTTAAGATTAGCCATCCAATCCAAGGGGCGCCTCAACGAAGAAAGCACCGCCCTGCTGCGCGAAATCGGCATCGACATCGACGATTCGCGCCGGAAGTTCCTGTCCCAGGCACCGAATTTCCCGCTTGAACTCCTCTATATGCGCGACGACGACATCCCGCAAGTGGTCGCCAGCGGCACGGCCGCCCTCGGCATCGTCGGCCTCAACGAGGTCGCGGAGCGCGGCCTCGACGTGCAGGTCGTCAAGAAGCTCGGCTTCGGCGCCTGCCGCATTTCCCTGGCCGTGCCCAAGAGCGCGGACTACGACGGGCCGCAGTGGTTTGCTGGCAAACGCATTGCCACCTCCTACCCCAAGATCCTCCGCAAGTGGCTGGACGAGAACGGGATCGATGCCCGGATCGAAGTCATCACCGGTTCCGTGGAGATCGCCCCGGCGGCGGACATCGCGGATGCGATCTTCGACATCGTCTCCTCCGGCGGCACGCTGGTCAGCAATGGCCTGCGCGAGGTCGAGAAGGTCTTCTGGTCCGAAGCCGTCCTCATCTCGAGCGGCAGGCTCAGCGACGAGGACCGGCAGACCCTGGACGAGATGCTCTTCCGCATCGAATCCGCCATGGTGAGCCGTCACAAGAAGTACATCCTGATGAATATCCCCGAGGCTTCCGTCGAGGAGGCCACCCGCATCCTGCCCGCCATGCGCAGCCCGACCATGATGCCGCTGGCCGCCAAGGGCTGGTGCTCCATGCACTCCGTCGTGGAAGACGGCGACATCTGGGAGAAGATCCAGCTGCTCAAGGCGATCGGCGCCGAGGGCATCCTGGTCCTGAACATCGACAAGATCATCCCGTAAGCCATGGAAAGATACGACAATCCCCCGCGGGAACGCTGGGCGGAGCTGTGCCTGCGGCCCGCCAGTGAAAATCCCCAGGTGCGGGAGCGCGTGGAAGCCATCCTGCGGCGCGTACGCGAGCAGGGGGACGAGGCGCTGCGCGAACTCTCCCTCGAAATCGACCGGCGCCCCCTGGACGCCATCGAGGTCTCCGCGCAAGAGATCGAAGAAGCCTGCGCGCGCGTCAGCGAAGCCGTCAAGCAGGCCGTCGCCGCAGCCGAACGCAATATCCGCGCCTTCCATGAGGCACAGCAGCCCCGCGAGGTCTGTGTGCTGACCGCCCCGGGCGTACGCTGCCTCCAGCGGCCCGTCCCCATCGGCAAGGTCGGCCTCTATATCCCCGGCGGGACCGCTCCCCTCTTCTCCACCGTCCTGATGCTCGCCGTCCCGGCCAGCATCGCCGGCTGCCCGGAAGTGGTGCTCTGCACCCCGGCAGGCCGCGACGGGAAAGTCAATGCGGAAGTACTCTGGACGGCCCGCTACTGCGGCGTGCAGCGCATCTTCAAGCTCGGCGGCGCCCAAGCCATCGCCGCAATGGCCTACGGTACCCGCACCGTCCCCAAGGTGGACAAGATCTTCGGCCCCGGCAACCAGTACGTCACCACGGCAAAGCAGCTGCTCTCCGCCGGCACGGTGGCCATCGACATGCCGGCAGGGCCCTCCGAAGTGATGGTCATCGCCGACAGCACGACGCCCCCCTCCTTCGCAGCCGCCGACCTGCTCTCGCAGGCCGAACACGGCGCCGACAGCCAGGTGATGCTCGTCTGCGACCGGCCCGCCACCGCCGATGCGGTGGTGCAGGAGGTACAACGCCAGACGGAAGCCCTTCCGCGGGCGGAATTCGTGCTGAAAGCACTTGGCAAGAGCCGCTGCGTCATCTTCTCCGACGGAGGGGACCTGATTGATTTCGCGAATGCGTATGCCCCCGAACACCTGATCATCGCCACCCGGGATCCCTGGCCCATCGCCGACCGGATCACGGCGGCAGGCAGCGTCTTCGTGGGCGCCTGGACCCCGGAAAGCGCGGGCGACTATGCTTCCGGGACCAACCACACCCTGCCCACCTGCGGCTGGGCCCGCTCCTTCAGCGGGGTCAACCTCGACAGCTATTACCGCAAGATGACCCTCCAGGAGATCACCCCGCAGGGCCTCGCCGGCCTCGCCGGCACCATCGTCACCATGGCTGAAGCCGAGGGCCTGCGCGCCCACGCCCAGGCCGTCCGGATCCGTACCGCCTATGAAAAAGAATGAACTTGAGGCGCTTGTGCGCGAAAACATCCGTTCGCTCTGCCCCTACAGCACCGCGCGCGACGAATACCAGGGCTCGCTCGGCGTCTTCCTCGACGCCAACGAAAGTCCCTGGCCCACCGGTTACAACCGCTACCCCGACCCGCACCAGAAGGCCCTCAAGGAGCAGATCTCCGCGATCAAAGGACTCCCGGCGGAGAATATCTTCCTGGGCAACGGCAGCGACGAAGCCATCGACCTGCTGTTCCGCGTGTTCTGCGAGCCGGGACGGGACAATGCCGTCGCCATCTCCCCGAGCTACGGGATGTATGCTGTCGCCGCGGACATCAACGACATCCGGATGCGCAACGTGCCGCTCGGGGCGGATTTCGCCCTGCCGGCCGAGGCGCTGCTGGAGGCCTGCGACAGCCGCACCAAGCTGCTCTTCCTCTGCAGCCCCAACAATCCGACGGGAAATGCTTTCGACCCCGCGGCGCTGGAAGCGCTCGTGCGCTCGTTCCCCGGCATCGTGGTGCTGGACGAGGCCTATGCCGACTTCAGCGCGAAAGGCAGCCTGCGCGCCAAGGTTCTCGAATACCCCAACCTGGTGATCCTCCAGACCCTCTCCAAGGCCTGGGGCCTGGCGGGCCTGCGGCTCGGCATGGCCTTCGCCGACGAATATATCATCCGGCTGATGTCCATGGTCAAGTACCCCTACAACATCAACCAGGCCACGCAGGAGCTGGTCAGCAAAGCCCTCCGCACACCGGTCGGGGATAAAATCGCGGAGACCATCGCCCAGCGCGGGCGCATCGCCGCGGCGCTGCCCGCCTATCCCTTCGTGCGGCGGGTGTATCCCAGCGACGCCAATTTCCTGCTGGTGCAGGTGGACGATGCGGATGCGCTCTACGCGCATCTGCTCGCCGACGGCATCATCGTACGCAACCGCAACCGCGTACTGCTCTGCGCCGGCTGCCTGCGCATCACCATCGGACTCCCGTCCGAAAATGACCGACTCCTCCAATCTCTTGACAGTTATGAAAAAGGCGATATTCATCGATAGGGACGGCACCCTGCTGCGCGAACCGGCGGACGAACAGATCGACGCCCTCGACAAGGTCGAATTCGTGCCCGGGGCCATCAGCGGCCTGCGCGCCCTCACCGGCCTGGGCTATGAGTTCGTGATGGCCTCCAACCAGGACGGCCTCGGCACGCCCTCCTTCCCCGAGAAGGACTTCTGGCCCGCCCAGAACTTCCTCCTGCGCACGCTGGAGGGCGAAGGCATCCGCTTCGACGACATCCTGATCGATCCTTCCTTTCCGGAAGACCATTCCCCCAACCGCAAACCCGGCACGGGGATGTTCGGCAAATACCTCGACGGCAGCTATGACCTCGCTTCCTGCTGGGTCATCGGAGACCGGGAGACCGACCGCCGGCTGGCGGAAAACCTGGGCGCCAGGGCGCTGCTCGTAGGCGAGATGAGCTGGGCGGAGATCGCCGAGACCATCCGCGCCACCGAGCGCAGCGCCGTAATTTCGCGCAAGACCGCCGAGACCGACATCCGGATCCGCGTGGACCTGGACGGCAAGGGGCCGTCCGGCGTGGACACCGGGCTGAAGTTCTTCGACCACATGCTTTCGCAGCTCATCCATCACGGCGGCATCGCCCTGGAAATCGCCTGCAAGGGCGATCTGGAGGTGGACGAGCACCACACGATCGAGGATGTGGGCATCGCCCTCGGGGAGGCCCTGCGAGAGGCCCTGGGCGACAAGCGGGGCATCGGCCGCTACGGCTTCGCCCTGCCGATGGACGAGAGCCGCGCCATCGTGCTGCTGGACTTCGGCGGGCGCAGCGAGCTGGTCTGGGACGTGCCCTTCACCCGTGAATATGTGGGCGACGTGCCCACGGAGATGTTGAAGCATTTCTTCAAATCCCTCTCCGACGCGATGCACGCCAACCTCTACATCCAGGCCCGCGGCGAGAACAACCACCACCTCGCGGAAGCCGTCTTCAAGGCTTTCGCCCGCTCCCTGAAGCAGGCGGTGGCGCGCAATGTCTTCTCTTACGATTTACCTTCCAGCAAAGGACTGCTATGATCGCGATCATCGACTACGACGCCGGCAACATCCGTTCGGTCGGCAACGCCCTATCGCGCCTCGGCGCGGAATACGAACTCACCGCAGATCCCGCCCGCATCCTCGCGGCGGACAAAGTCATCCTGCCCGGCGTGGGCAACGCCGCCGAGGCGATGGCCCACCTGCGGGAACGCGGCCTGTGCGGACTCGTCAAGAGCCTGCGCCGCCCGGTGCTGGGCATCTGCGTGGGCATGCAGCTGATGTGCCGCGACTCCGAGGAGGGGCCGGTGCAGGGGCTGGGCCTGTTCGATGCGCATGTGGTGCGCTTCACCGACGCACCCGGCGCCAAGGTGCCGCACATGGGCTGGAACGCGCTCGGCAACCTGGACAGCAAACTGCTCAAGGGCATCCCGGGCGGCTCCTATGTGTATTTCGTGCACTCCTACTATGCAGGCACGGGTCCCGACACGATCGCGACCTGCCGCCACGGGGAGCAGCTTTTCAGCGCGGCGCTCAAATATGAGAATTTCTACGGCACGCAGTTCCACCCCGAGAAGAGCGGCTCCGTGGGGGCCGCCATCCTCCAGAATTTCCTCGCGTTATGATCCGCATCATTCCGGCCATCGATCTCATCGACGGGCGCTGCGTGCGGCTGACGCGCGGCGACTACGCCCAAAAGAAAGTCTATGACGGCTCCCCCGCCGAGGTGGCGCGCAGCTACGCCGACTGCGGGGTGGAGCGCATCCACCTGGTGGACCTGGACGGCGCCAAGGCCGGCAGCCCGCAGAACCTGCGGACGCTGGAAGCCATAGCCTCCGCCGTGTCCTGCGAACTGGAATGGGGCGGCGGCATCGCCGGCGACGCGGCGCTGCAAGGCGTCTTCGACGCCGGCGCCACGCATGCCATCGTGGGCAGCGTGGCGGCCCGCCGCCCCGAACTGTTCGAAAGCTGGCTGTCCCGCTACGGCTCCCGGATGATCCTCGGGGCCGATGTGCGCGACGGCCGGATCGCCGTGAGCGGCTGGCAGGAGTCGGTCGCGCTGGGCATCGACGAGCTGGTCGCACGCTTCCTGCCCCTGGGCCTGCGGGAGAGCATCGTCACCGAGATTTCCCGGGACGGGATGCTCCAGGGCCCGGCGTCGGAGCTGTATGTCCGGCTGCAGGCCGCCTTCCCGCAGGTGGGTTTCACCGTAAGCGGGGGCATCTCCGGGATGGAGGACATCCGCGCACTCGATTCGCTGGGCCTGCGGAAGGTCATCGTCGGGAAAGCCATTTATGAGAATCGTATCACCCTGAAAGATATCGCCTTATGGTCGCAAAACGCATCATCCCCTGCCTCGATGTAAAGGACGGGCAGGTCGTCAAGGGCATCAATTTCGAAGGTCTCCGCGAAGTCGGGGACGCCGTCGGCATGGGCGTGCAATATGCCCGTGACGGGGCCGACGAGCTGGTCTATCTCGACATCAGCGCCTCCCGAGAGGAGCGCCGGACCTTCGTCTCGCTGGTCGGGCGCATCGCCCTCGGAATCGACATTCCCTTCACGGTGGGCGGCGGCATCGGCTCTCCGGAGGATGCCGCCCGGCTGCTGGATGCCGGGGCTGACAAGATCTCGGTCAACAGCGCTGCCATCGCGGATCCTTCCCTGATCAGCCGCATCGCGAGCCGCTACGGCAGCCAGTTCGTCGTGGTGGCGATCGACGCCAAGTGCATCGGCGGCCGCTGGACCTGCACGACGCATGGCGGGTCGCGGCTTACGGACCTGGAGCTGTTCGCCTGGGCGCATGAGGCGCAGGAGCGCGGCGCGGGCGAGATCCTCTTCACTTCGATGGACCACGACGGCACGCGGGCCGGATACGCCGATGCGGTGTATGCCCGCCTGTCGGAGGAACTTTCGATCCCGGTCATCGCTTCGGGCGGCGCCGGCTCCGTGGAGGACATCCGCCGGGTGCTGACCGAGGGACGCGCCGACGCCGCCCTTGCCGCCAGCATCTTCCACTACGGGCAGATTCCCATCCCCGCACTGAAACAGGCTTTGAAAGAGGCCGGAGTCAACGTCAGATTATAACAGTTTGATTATCAATAATATTAAAAATAGCCAATGATTCCATTTTCGGATTTCAAGTTGGACAAGACCGGCGACGGACTGCTCCCGGTGATCATCCAGGATGCCCGGACGCTCAAAGTCCTCATGCTGGGCTATATGAACGAAGAAGCCTATGACAAGACGGTGGCGACGGGTTTGGTGACCTTCTGGTCCCGCAGCCGCCAGGCCCTCTGGACCAAAGGCGAGACCAGCGGCAACTACCTCCACGTCGTGGAAATGTGGGCCGACTGCGACGCCGACACCCTCCTCATCCAGGCCCGGCCCGACGGCCCCACCTGCCACCGCGGCACCACCGCCTGCTTCGACACCCCCGAAGACGAAGGCTTCATCCGCACCCTGCAGGGGGTCGTCGCCGACCGCCACGCCAAGATGCCGGAAGGATCCTACACCACCAAGCTCTTCATCAAAGGCCCGAAAGTCATCGGCAAGAAAGTCGTCGAAGAAGCCGGCGAGACGGTCATCGAAGCCGTCGACGGCAACCGCGACCGCTTCGTCTACGAAGCCTCGGACCTGATCTACCACCTGCTGGTCCTGCTCGAACAACAAAGCGTCACGCTCGCCGACCTCGAGCACGAACTTGCCCTGCGCCACCGCTAGCGACAGATTGTCAGTAATCCGCCTGTGGAGCGGATTTTGCGGAAAGGCTGGCAAAAGACAAGCAAATGGGATCTCTCAAATGGATCGTCGGCTTCCTCGGATGGGTATCCGGAGGACCGATCGGCGCACTTCTCGGTTTTCTGCTGGGTACGGTCGTGGACAGCAGCCTGGACGTGATCCGTCAACTCAACAGCGGGCAGGCGCAGGCAGGCGGACAGGCTTATTCCGGTCCCGACTGGCAGCAGACGACGGCCCGCCCCCGCGGCTACACCGCCACCGAGCAGCGCAACAGCTTCCTGATGAGCCTGCTGGTGCTCTCCTCCGCCGTCATCAAGGCGGACGGGCACGTACACCAGCACGAACTGGATGTCGTACGGGAATTCGTGCGGCGCAATTTCGGCGAGAGCGCCGTGGACGAGGCCTTGCGCATCCTCGACGGGCTCAACCGCCAGCAGGTCAACATCTATGAGGTCGGCGCGCAGATCGCCACCTACATGAACTACTCCCAGCGCCTGCAGCTCTTCCACTACCTCACCCAGATCGCCATCGCTGACGAGGATTTCGCCAAATCCGAAAAAGAAGTCCTGGAGGCCGTCGGCGCGGCCATCCGCCTGAACGCATCCGACATCTCTTCGGTGATCGCGATGTTCTACAAGGACAGCGAATCCGCCTACGCCGTGCTCGGCATCCCCCCTTCCGCCACCGACGACGAAGTCAAAAGCGCCTACCGCCGTATGGCCATGAAGAACCACCCCGACAAGGTGGCCACCCTGGGGCCGGATGTCCAGAAAGCCGCCGAAGAGAAGTTCCGCCAGATCCAGCAGGCCTACGAGACCATCAAGAAACAGCGCGGCATAAACTGATGCCCCCCGGTCATGGAGGCATTTGCAAAGTTTGCACACATTTGCAAAGTTTGCACTTTTGTGCTAACTTTGCATTTAATCCGCAAACAGCGGACTAAGGGGTGCTGAGGCCCTTCGGGGCCGATGCTGAGATGATACCCTCAGACCTGATCGGGATAATGCCCGCGTAGGAATCCGTTATCTTCCCTCCCCCTTATTGTATAACATACATTAAGGTTTTTTTTATGTCCAAAACCCTCCTCAATGCCGTCCTGGCCGCACTCCTGCTGGCCGGCGGCGCCTTTTGCGCAACTGCGCAGGACCTCGATTCGCTCGCGGTCGAGCAGCTGCAAGACGTGGTCGTGAGCGCCGTGCGCGCCAGCAAGAACGCCCCGTATGCCGTCGCCAACATCTCCCGCAAAGACCTGCAGGACTTCTCCGTGACCGGCATCGAACTCCCGATGCTCTTTGCCCGCACGCCGGGCATCCTCGCCTGGAGCGAGAACGGCGTGGGCACCGGCACCTCCTACATGCGCATCCGCGGCGCCGGCGGCTCCCGCATCAACGTCACCCTGGACGGCGTACCCCTCAATTCACCGGAAGACCAGACGGTCTTCTGGGCCAACATGAACTCCTACGGCGCCCTGATGGGCAGCGTGCAGATCCAGCGCGGCGTGGGCGCCTCCACCAACGGCGACGGCGCCTTCGGCGGCACGATCGCCCTCGGCACCAAGGCCCCTTCGCTCGTGCCGACGGCGGAGGTGTCCGCATCGTACGGTTCCTTCAACACCGCCAACTGGGGCGGCAGCGTGTCCACCGGCCTGCTGTGGAACCACCTCATCCTGGAGGGCGCGTACCACCAGACCACGACCGACGGCTACCTGCACGGCACCGACGGCCGCTCGGGCAGCTACTACGGCGGAGCCACCTGGCTGGGACGCAGCTGGAAGCTCTCCTACAAGCTCCTGGGCAACTTCGAGAACACCGGCCAGGCCTGGAACGGCGTGACCGCCGGAAATGACGACCTGTCCCTGATGGACGGCACCTACGGCAAGAAGACCGGGATCAAGACCTACGCCGACCTTTACAATGCCGGCCTGGGGCTGTACAATTCCCTTTACGAGCAATTTGTCGACGGCGACTATGGCTATTCGACCCTGCGCTACCAGCTGTGGGACAAGAACGGCTTCAAGCCCTGGCCCCGCACCACCGACAACTTCTGGCAGACCCACCACATCCTGAATTTCGCCGCCGACCTGGGCGACTGGTGGAAACTTTCCGTCTCCGCACACTATACCCGCGGCTACGGCTACTACGATGAGTTCCGCTACCAGAACAAACTGACCAAATTCGGGATCGCTCCTTTCGTGAACAGCCAGGGCAAGACCATCAAGCGCAGCGACTTCGTGCGCCAGAAGGGTCTGAGCCAGGACACCTATGGCACCGTCGCGAACGTCAGCTACCGCAGGGGGCCCTGGGACGTAATCGGAGGTCTGTCCGTGCAGCAGTTCAAGGGCAACCATTTCGGCTATCTGACCTATGCGAAGGATGCCCTGGAGGGGCTGATGAACTTGAACACGCCCATCTTCGACGAGAATGGCAATCTGCACTACCGCTACTACGACTCCGACGCCTCCAAGCTGGACGCCAGCGCCTTCGTGAAGGCTGCATACGAACTGTCCGATGCGTGGAGCGTATTCGGCGATGTGCAGTTCCGCCATGTCGGCTACAAGACCGGCGGCTACAACGACAAGTACTACGTGGATGACAACGGCGTGCCGCAGAAGCATTTCCTGGACGTGGACGTCCGGTATAACTTCTTCAACCCCAAGGCGGGCGTCAATTTCAGCCGCGACGGCCACCGTGCTTTCGCCTCTTTCGCGATGAGCCACCGCGAGCCCGAGCGCAACAACTTCACCGACAACGGCAAGTATCCTGCCCCGCGCGCCGAGCGCCTGCTGGACTGGGAGGCGGGCTATCAGTATGACGGCCGCAACTGGCGCGCCAGCGCCACGCTCTACTACATGCGCTACAAGGACCAGTTGGTGCAGACGGGCGAGTTGAGCGACATCGGCGAGGCCCTGACCACCAACATCCCGGACTCCTACCGCCTGGGCGCCGAGCTCACCGCCGGCTGGGACATCACCCGCTGGCTGACCCTTGAGGGCAATGCCGCCCTGAGCCGCAACCGGCTGCTGGATTTCGACGAATATGTCGAAGACTGGGACAACGGGGTGCGCG
This sequence comes from Bacteroidales bacterium, assembly GCA_017454905.1. Classification (GTDB taxonomy): domain Bacteria; phylum Bacteroidota; class Bacteroidia; order Bacteroidales; family UBA932; genus Cryptobacteroides. Next base: position 63,350 of record JAFTCB010000042.1, on the reverse strand, counting down.
TGCTCCACTACGACGACAAGGCCCTGGCCTACTCGCCTTCTGCGATCCTGAACGGCTTCGCGAACGTGCATTTCGGCAACTTCCGGGCCGTTTGGCAGACCGGCTATGTCAGCCGGATGTATCTGGACAACAGCGAGAACCTCGACCGCTCGCTGCCGGGCTACAGTCTGTCGAACCTGAGCCTGGGCTATACTTTCAAGCCGCGCAAGGTCCTCAAGGCCATCGACCTGGGCGTGGACTTCAACAACGTCTTCTCCGCCCGCGTGGCGCAGAGCGGCTGGGTCTACAGCGCCATCTGCGACAGCTACGGCCATCCCGAAGGGAACCGTTACTACCAGATCGGCTTTATCCCCGTGGCTCCGCTCACCGTCATCGGGCATGTTGCATTGAGATTCTGATACTGACAAATGGATACGCTGAGATTCCTGGACATTCTCGGATTCACCGTCGGACTGGTCTATCTGGTGCTCGAGTACAAGGCGAGCATCTGGCTCTGGCTGGCGAGTATCGTCATGCCGGCCATTGACATGGTGTTGTATTTCAAGGCCGGCCTGTACGCTGATTTCGGCATGGCCATCTACTACTGCCTGGCGGGAGTTTATGGCTATGTGTCCTGGAAATTCTTCAAACGGTCCGGCCAGCAGCCGGAGCAGCGTTCCGAACGGCCGGTGACCCGCTATAAACGCGCGCACATCCTTCCTTCGCTCGCAGCGCTGCTTCTGCTCTGGTTTGGCATCTGGTGGATCCTGACGCACTGGACCAATTCGACCGTCCCGGTGGCGGATGCCTTCACCACGGCCCTGAGCATCGTCGCCCTGTGGGCCCTCGCCCAGAAATATGCCGAACAGTGGCTCCTGTGGCTGGTCGTAGACGTGGTCTGCTGCATCCTTTACGTCCGCAAGGGCATCCCCTTCAAGGCCGCGATCTACGGCATCTACACGGTCTTCGCCGTGTTCGGCTACCGCAAGTGGCTGCGGATGATCGCGTAGCTTCCGTCATTCCGGAATTATCACTATCTTTACTCCATGAAATTTCAGAGCAACATCGATTCCGTCCTCGCGTTCAACCGCGAATATGTGGCCGCCATCGTGAACTATCCGCTGATCCCCGCGGACGTCAGCGTCCGGGGCTTCATCATCGAATCCGCGACCGGCGCCCTGACGGAAGTCAGATAGCGCGCAATTTCTGCGTTATGGCAAGTTTTCAGGACCCGTCCCTGCGTGAAAAGGTAGGACAACTGTTCATCGTGCGGCCCGAATCGCTGGAGCCCGCCATCAGCTATGCGTCCGACGCGGAGCTCCCTTCCCGGCGCCTGCAGGCGGTGAGCGAGGGGATGCGTGCGCGCGCCGCGCAATACCCGGCCGGAGGCGTGCTGCTCTATAGCCACAACATCGCGAATCCGGAGCAGTTGCTGCGTTTCAGCGCTCAGCTGCGCTCCCTGCCCGGCGCTCCCCTGCTCTGCATTGACGAGGAGGGCGGACGCGTCAGCCGCATCGCGAACAATCCCTCCTTCGAGGTCCCGCACTTCGAAAGCATGGCGGCCCTTGCCGCCGAAGGCACCCCGCAGGCAGCATACGATGCCGCATTCGCCATCGGCAGCTACCTCCGGAAATACGGCCTGGACATCGATTTCGCCCCCGTGGCCGACGTCAACACCAACCCGCAGAACATCATCATCGGCGCGCGCGCCTTCAGCGACGACCCCGCCGTGGCCGCGCCGCTGGTCGCCGCCTATGTGCGCGGCCTCTCCGATGCCGGGATCGCCGGCAGCCTGAAGCATTTCCCCGGACACGGGGACACCCTCTCCGATACGCACCTGGGCTATGCCTTCACGCGCAAGAACTGGCAGGAGATGCGCAGTTGCGAGATGGTCACCTTCCGCGCCGGGATCGCCGCCGGCGCCGCGATGGTGATGGCCGCCCACATCGCCGCCCCCGCGGTGACGGGCAACGACATCCCCGCCTCGCTCTCCCCCGTCATCCTGACGGAAAAGCTGCGCGGAGAACTCGGTTTCGACGGAGTCGTCATCACCGACGCCCTGGAAATGGGCGCCATCACCCGTGCCTTCGGCAGCGGAGAAGCGGCCGTGCGGGCCTTCGAGGCCGGCTCGGACCTGCTGCTCTGCCCGCTGGACTATTGCGCGGCCTTCGACGCCGTCGTGGAAGCTGTCGGAAGCGGCCGCATCCCGGAGGAACGGCTTGAAGCCAGCCTGGAGCGCATCGCCCGGCTCAGGCACGCCTGCGGACGCGACGCGTCTGCAGCCACACCGACAGGACGATAAGGGCGATTCCCGCCCAGAAAGACCACCCGACCTCCCGGGTCTCCCCGAAAAGCAGGGCCGCGAACAGGATGCTGTAGACCGGTTCGAGGTTGTAGGCCACATTGACCGTGAACGCCGACAGACGGCGCAGGGCATGGATCTGCAGCAGGAACGGCACGACCGTGAGCACGGAGCCCAGCACCAGCAGTCCCCAGACATCTTTCCCCTGCGGCACCGGCACGGCTTCGCCACCGGCCAGGGCGTAGACCGGCACGCAGAGCGAGAGGAAAACCACGCTCCCCGCCAGTTCCCAGAGCAGCATCGTGGCGCTGTCCTCGCCCGTCCGCTTCCCGGCCCCGATGTTCAGGATAGCAAACACCGAATAGATCGCCGCCGACGCCAGCCCCCAGAGGATCCCTGTCCGGTAACGGATGTCCAGGCTGAAAATCAGCAGGATACCCGCTATCGCGATAAAACTGATCAGCAGTTCCGCCCACTGGATCCGGCTGCGGGTAAGCAGGGGCTCGAAAAGCGCCGAGAAGAAGCAGGACGTCGCAATGCAGGCCACGCCCACCGACACATTCGAAGCCTGGATGCTCTCATAGAAAGCCACCCAATGCATCGCCAGCAGGATGCCGAGCGCAGCGAAACGCCCGATAGCCCCCGCTCCGCTGCGGTGCAGCCGCCCCGACAGGGCAAGCACGGCGAGCAGCGACGGCAGGGCGACCAGGACCCGGTACCACACCAGCGGCAGCCCGTCCAGCGAAATCACCCGGCCGAAAATGCCGGTCCACCCCGCCAGGAAAACGGCAAGGTGCAGGAGCAGCAGGGTGCGGTTCTTTTCGTTCATTCCGGGGGCCAAAGATAAGAAACTTTGGATTGCAATTCCCCGATTTTACCGTATATTTGTCTTTAATATGAAGAAAACGATCTTATTTGCAGGCCTCGCCGCATCGGCGCTCCTGCTGTTCGCCGCTTGCAACGGCACCGTCTCCCCCGCTTCCGGAGCACCGACCCTCGACGAACTCTACGCCTCCCGCCGCAGCGTCCGCAGCTACGACGCCGCCAAGACCATTTCCGAGGAGGAAGTCCGTACCTTGATGGCCGCCACGCAGCAGTCCCCGACCTGGGCCAACACCCAGACCACCCGGTACTACGTGGCAATCTCGCCCGAGAAGGTGGCTGCCGCCAAGCAGCTGGTCGGCGAGCGCAATGCTGCCAATATCGCCGGTGCACCCGTCGTCCTGGTCTCCACCTTCGTCAAGGGCCAGTCCGGTTTCGGACGCGGCACGGCCGTCAATGAGATCGGCGACGGCTGGGGTGCTTACGACAACGGCCTGAGCAACGCCTACCTCATCCTCAAGGCCCGCGAGATGGGCTTCGACACGCTGATCATGGGCTTCCGCCAGAGCGACGGGCTCCGTGCGCTGTTCGGGATCCCGGACAACGAGGAGGTCATGGCCGTGATCGCCCTGGGCTACCGCGCCGGCGAGCCCGGCCAGCCCAACCACAAGTCACTGGACGAGGTCGTCAAATTCTTCTAGCAGCATGGGAAAGCTCTACGACGAACTCTGCAAGGACTACCGTTTCCAGGAAGGTCTCAAGACCTGCATCAACTGCGGGACCTGCACGGCCATCTGCCCGGCTGCGGAGTTCTACAAATATGACCCGCGCAAGATCGTGGACACGGTCCAGCGCAAGAACGAAGAGGAGATCGAGGCACTCCTGAAGAGCGAGACCATCTGGTACTGCGGCGAGTGCATGTCCTGCGTGACGCGCTGTCCGCGCGGCAATGCCGCCGGGCTCGTGATCATGGCCCTGCGCAACCTCTCCGCGAAGCTCGGCTGGTTCACCGCCTCCGAGAAGGGCCGCCAGCTCTGGCCCCTGACCAAAAGCCTCACCGGAAACATCCTCCACACCGGCTACTGCATCCATCCGAGCACCTTCGACTGCGAGGAGTACCCGGAGGCCGGCCCCATCACAAAATGGGTCATGGACAACAAGGAGGAGGTCTACGGCCGCCTCGGCGCCAACTATGAAGGCAAGGGGCCCGGCGTGCTGCGCCGCATCCCGCAGGAGGACCTGGACGAGCTCCAGGCCATCTTCGACGTCACGGGCGGCACCGAGCGCATCGAGGCCGTGGAACGCGCCTCGCGCGAAAAGGCCGAGGAACTGGGCATGGACTTCGACGAATACACGAAATATACCTACGAGCACTGCTCCGTGGGGCACTTCAACAACGAATAGATGATCTACCAAGGCAAACAGAAGATCTGGGCCGACTACCAGAAAGAGATTCCGGACAACCACTGGTTCTATGTACGGAGCTGCATCCGGCAGAATTTCTTCCCGGCCTCCGAAAAATATTTCCTGAAGATCTGCCGCGACATGCTGGGCAGGGACATCTACGAATCCGAGCACCATACCACCTGCGCCGGGATCGCCTACCACTGCGACACCATCCCGCAGGAGACGGCGATGACCGTCGTGGCGCGCCAGTTCGCCCTGATGACCGAGGCCGGCTACGACAACCTCGTGACCTCCTGCATCACCTCCTTCGGCAACTACACCGAGATCCTGGAGACTTGGCGCGAGTTCCCCGAGCTCGAAGCAAGGATCCGCGAGGACCTCTGGAAGGCCTGCCGCCGCGAGTTCAACAAGCCCAAATACGTGGCGCACGCCAGCGACCTGATGTACAAGCTGCGCGGAGAGATTGCCGAGCGGGCCCAGTTCCAGCTGGTCCACCGCGCCACCGGAGAACCCCTGCGCATCGTCGAGCACATCGGCTGCCACTACTCCAAGATGTTCCCCCACAAGGGTGTGGGCGGCGCCGAATACCCCTGCGTACTCAGCGGCATGGCCGAGGCCTGGGGCGGCCAGGTGATCGACTACCCGGAGCGCCGCCACTGCTGCGGATTCGGGTTCCGGCAGTATTTCGTCAAGGCAAACCGCGGCTATTCCCTCTCCAACACGCACAAGAAGTTCGAATCGATGGAGCCCTACCACCCGGACATGATCATTACCAACTGCCCCGGCTGCCCGTATTTCCTGGACCGCTGGCAGTACGTCATCTCCGAGATGAACGGCAAGACCTACGGACAGAACGGCTACGGTATCCCGGCCCTGACCTACGAGGAACTCGCCGGCCTGGTGCTCGGCGTGGACCCCTGGGACCTCGGCCTGCAGGTGCACCAGGTGGCCGTGGAGCCGCTCCTCGACAAGATCGGCATTCCCTATGATCCTGCCCGCAAATACCTCGGGATGGACGAAAAGAAAATCATGACCCCGGGACTTCCCACGTCCCTCAAATGCTGTTAGCCTATGGTCAACCGCACCCCCGTCATCGCCATCATTGGCGCCGGCATCGCCGGACTGGAAGCCGCCCGCCAGCTGAGCGCCCTGGGCTACAAGCCCATCCTGATCGAGAAAGCCCCCGTGACCGGCGGCCATGTGGCCGAATGGAACCGCCTCTTCCCGGACATGAGTCCGGCCGCAGATCTTGTGCAGTCCCTCGAAGCGCAGACCGCCAAGGTCCGCACGATGACGAGCACCGAGATCCTCAGCATCAACCGCCTCAAGGACGGCTACAGCCTCGTGCTCTCCGACGGCAACATCCTGATCTGCCAGGCCGTGCTCTTCGCCACGGGCTTCCACCTCTTCGACGCTTCGAAAAAAGAAGAATACGGCTACGGCATCTATGAACGGGTGATCACCAACCGGGACCTGGAGCAGTGGTTCAACACCCGCCATGACGCCCGGATCCACAACCCGAAAGCCATGGGCTTCGTGCACTGCGTGGGTTCGCGCGACATCAAAGCCGGCAACACCCAGTGCTCCAAGGTCTGCTGCATCACCGCCATCAAGCAGGCCATCGAGATCAAGGAAGAATTCCCGGACGCGGAGGTCTATTGCTTCTACATGGACCTGCGCCTGTTCGGCAAGAAATACGAGGACTTCTACATCAAGGCCCAGCGCGACCACGGGATCCACTTCATCCGCGGCCGTGTCTCGGAGGTAGGCGAAGCCATCGACGGCCGCGTGGTCGTCAAGGCGGAGGACACCCTCAACGGCAAGCCGGTCAAGGTTACCCTGGACCTGCTCGTGCTGATGGCCGGCATCGTCTGCAATCCCGACGCGCAGCACTACGCCCGCGAGATCGGTGTGGCCGTGGACGACGACGGCTTCCTGAAGAGCCGCGACAACGTGGCTTCCATCACGGAGTCCTCGCGGCCCGGCGTCTTTTTCGCCGGTGCGTGCACCGGCGCCAAGACCGTCCCGGAAACGCTCGCAGAAGCACGCAGTGCCGCCCTCGCCATTCACCAGTATTTAAGCAAACGCGGATAAAGGATGGATTTCGGATTCAAGCTCAGCCCCAGTTCGGCCGTCAACCTGGACACCGTGGACCACGCCCGTTATGACCGGCTCGTGCGCCTGGAGCCCGATGCCCTCACCTGCATCGGCTGCGGCAGCTGCAGTGCCACCTGCACGGCGGCGCCCTGGTCGGGGATGAGCGTACGCAAAGTCATTCTCGGCCTGCAACGCGGCCGGGACGATGAAGTGGACGCCATGCTGTCGCGCTGCATGCTTTGCGGCAAGTGCACCATGGTCTGTCCGCGGGGCATCAACACGCGGCATCTCATCCTGACGCTTTGCCGCCTGAACCGCAAGGGGGAGGTCGTACGATGAGAGAACGTATTGCCAGTCATTTCGACCCCTTCGTCATCCCCTTCCTCATCGGGATGGCCTTCGTGCTGGGCTACTGCCTCATCGCCATGATCCGCGTGATCGCGCAGCTGCCCAAGGCGGACCGCAAGCGCTTCCTGGTGTCGCTGATCACCCCGAAATACATCTGGATAAACATCCGGGACATCTTCCTCAACTGCCTGATCCATGTCAAGTTGTGGAAGCGCAACCGGGTCCTGGGTTTCATGCACTCCAGCATCGCCTTCGGCTGGTTCATGATCATCCTGCTGGGCCACCTGGAAGTGATGCTCTTCGTGCCGGAGCGCATCCACCTTTTCTACTACCCGATCTTCTTCAACTATTTCGTCGCGGAGACGGAGTCGACCATCCAGGGCTCGCTGCTGATGTTCCTGATGGACTTTTTCCTGCTGATGATCCTCAGCGGCATCGCGATCGCGATCATCAAGCGCTTCGCTTCGCGCATCGTCGGGATGCGGCGCACCACACGCCTGAGCCTGCTGGACCAGGTGGGTCTGTATTCCCTGTGGGCCATCTTCCCGCTGCGCCTGCTGGCGGAGAGCTTCACTGCCCACATCAGCGGCGGCAGCTTCCTCACGATTCCGACGAACTGGGTTTTCCGCCAGTTCCTCGGCAACGACCTCAACGCCCTGCCGACCTGGTGGGCGTATTCGATCGCCCTGTGCGTCTTCATGTGCGTGCTGCCGTTCACCCGCTACATGCACATCCCCGCGGAGATGCTGCTGATCCCGATGCGCAACGCCGGCATCCGCATCCGCCATCCGCGCAAGGGTTTCGCCCTGTTGGAAGTCTATTCCTGCCCGGGCTGCGGCGTGTGCATCGACGCCTGCCCGATGAGCGTGCGCAAGGCGAACTGCAAGGACTGTACGGTCTACCTGAACCGGCAGCTGCGCCGCGGCAACGAGCGCCGCATCGAGGAGATCTCCGACAAATGCCTGCTCTGCGGCAAGTGTACCGCCGTCTGCCAGGTGGGCGCCCAGGGGCCGGAGCTGCGCGTGGCGCAGCGTGAGCGGCGCAAGTATGCCCTCTCCCCCTCTTTTGCCGGGATCAATGTCCGTCCGATGGCTTCCGCCGTCGTGAACGGGGCCGGCGGCGAGTCCGGCGGCGTGCTGTATTTCGCCGGGTGCATGACCCAGCTCACGCCTTCGATCCGCCGCGCGACCACTTCCCTGCTGGACAAGGCCGGGGTGCGCTGGCAGATGATGGATCCGGACGGCGGGCTGTGCTGCGGCCGGCCGCTGATGATGGCCGGACGCTCGGAGCAGGCCCGCGAGCTGATCGCCAAAAACCTCGAAATCATCCGCGCCAGCGGCTGCGATACCCTGCTGCTCTCCTGCCCGATCTGCTACCGGATCTTCAAGGAGGAATATGCCCTGGAAGGCATCCGGGTGGTGCATCACAGCGTCTTTTTCCAGGAACTGATCGCCGCGGGCAAGCTGCAGGTGCAGCGCGAAGACGGGTTGAAGCTCGTCTGGCATGACCCCTGCGAACTGGGACGCGGCTGCGGCATTTACGATGAGCCGCGTGCAGCCCTCGCCGCCGCCGGCGAAGTCATCGAAGCCGGCAAGCACCACGCCGAGAGCATCTGCTGCGGCGGGTCGCTGGGCAGCCTCACGCTCAGTTTCGAACAGCGCCGGCCGATGGTCCAGAACGCCCTGGACAACCTCACGGTGGAGAATCCTTCGGAAATCGTCACCGGCTGCCCGCTGTGCCTCGCCACTTTCGTGCGCGCCGCCGACCGCCCCGTGCGCGATATCGCGGAAGTCCTGGACAGCCACAGTTAACCCAAAAACGTGCCCCGGCGACCAGGGCCGGGAAAGAGGCTCTCTTTGAGAAAAACTACAGCTGGAGCGTCGCCAGCCAGGCCGTCAGTTCCTCCACCGCCTGGTCGTGGTAGCGGTAGGCGGAGGCGAAGGTCCAGCCGTGGCCGCCCTCCGGGTAGATGTGCAGGCTGGCGCTGCAGCCCTGCTTCGTCATGGCGATATAATAGGCCGCCGCATTCCACTCGGGCGGGACGCCGCGGTCGTCGCTGTTGGCGAAGATGATGGCCGGCGGCGTGGCGGCCGTGACCTGCTTCTCCGAGGAATAGCGCCCGACCTGCGCGGGATCGGATGCCCGCTCTCCCAGGAAGTTGTCCCGGGAGCCCTTGTGGCAGCCTTCGCCGAAGGTGATGACCGGGTAGAAAAGGATCTGGAACGCGGGGCGCAGCGGCTCCGGTGCGGAGGTAGCCATCGTGGTGGCCAGGTGCCCGCCGGCCGAGGTGCCCATCACGCCGATTTTCGCAGGATCCACGCCCCACGCGCGGGCATTGTCCCGGATCAGGCGCATCGCGGCTTCGGCATCGGCGAGCGTGGTCTGCTCCGGATGGCCTTCCGGCATCCGGTATTTCAGGATAAAATAGCTGATGCCCAGGCTGTTGTAGAGCGGGGCCCACTGGGCGTTGTTGCCGATGCTGGTCTGCCGGTAGCCTCCGCCGGGGAAGGCCAGAATGGCCCGCCCGTCGGGGTGCTCGGGCAGGAAAGCGGTCAGCGTGGCCTGCCCGTCGTCGGAAACATTAACCGCAAAGGTGGTCTGGGCCGCCGCCGGGCGCAGGGCGGTCAGCAGGAGCGCCGCCAGAGCGAGCGGCAAGAAGCGGTGGATTCGGTTCATCATGCTGGTAAAGTTACTGCTTTTTCGATTTTTTCCGACTTTTTTCGAATCCGTATTCCCCTCACGCATCGACCCGCTGGTAGGCCAGCCGCTCGGCGCCGTCCGCCAGCAGAATGATCCCGCAGTACGAGAAACCGTGCTTGAGGATGTTGTGCTGCATGATGGTATTGTCCCGATGGGTGTCGATACGGATGTTGCAGTCGTGACGGAAGGCAAACTCCATGATGGTCCGGAAGATCCCGTGGGCATCGGGCTTGCCGGCGATCCGGTGGATGACGTGGTAGGGACGCGAATCGTCGAGCCAGGCTCCGTCATAGATGCGCCCGTAGGTCGGCTCCGGCGAGGGCAGGAAGGCGAAATACGCGGACACAGCCTCTCCGTCCTGGATGACGAAGGCGCCTCCGCGGGCGATGTCGGCGGCGATATGCTCCGCGCCGGGATAGCCCGCCGCCCACTGGTGGACATTGCCCGAGGCGCGCATGATGCCCCGCGCCGCCTCCATCACTTCCAGGATGACGGGGATATCGGCTTCGGTGGCGGGCCGGACCCGCCGCTGATTGGATCGGTCGTTCATACCGGCAAAGATAAACACTTTTTCAGAATTCCCTTTCCCGGGTTGCACGGGTAACAACAGGACGGGAAGAGTTTGCAGACGGGAACGAAATTATCCGTATCTTTGCAGGATGCAATCCCAGAAATCTCCCGACAAGATCGAGGTGCGCGGGGCCCGTGCGCACAATCTCAAGAATATAGACGTCGACATCCCGCTCGGCAAGATCGTCGGCATCGCCGGCGTGTCCGGCTCCGGGAAGTCTTCGCTCGCCCTCGGCGTACTGTACGCCGAAGGCTCCCGGCGCTATCTGGAGTCCCTCTCCACCTACACCCGCCGCCGGATGACGCAGGCCAGCCGCGCCCAGGTGGACGAGGTGCGCTATGTGCCGGCCGCCCTGGCCCTGCACCAGCGCCCCGGCGTACCCGGCATCCGCAGCACCTTCGGCACGATGTCCGAACTGCTCAACAGCCTGCGCCTGATGTTCTCCCGCCTGTCCAGCCACCGCTGCCCCAACGGCCATTATCTCGAGCCCACCCTCGCCGTGGCCGCCGAGCAGGAACTGGTCTGTCCCATCTGCGGAGCGCATTTCTACGCCCCCGGGGCGGAGGAGCTGGCCTTCAACAGCCAGGGCGCCTGCAAGAAATGCGGCGGCACCGGCACCGTCTGGACCGTGGACGAATCCACGCTCGTGCCTGACGAGTCGCTGACCATCGACGAAGGCGCCGTGGCTCCCTGGGGCTCGCTGATGTGGTCGCTGATGAAGGACATCGCCCGCGAGATGGGCGTGCGGACCGACATCCCCTTCCGGGACCTCACCCCCGAAGAAAAAGAGATCGTCTACCACGGCCCGGCCGAGAAGCGCCACATCATCTATAAGAACGAGAAGACCAACGGCTTTGCCGAGATGGATTTCACCTACTACAGCGCCGTCTATTCTGTGGAGAACGCCCTCGCGAAGGTCACCGACGAGAAGGGAATGAAGCGCGTCGAGAAGTTCCTGCGCCAGGATCCCTGTCCCGACTGCGGCGGCACGCGCCTGTCGGACGCCGCCCGGGCACCGCGCCTGCGCGGCATCAGCCTCGCGGACGCCTGCAAGATGACGCTCGAGGAGCTGATCGTCTGGGTGGACGGCGTGCCGGCCTCGCTGCCGGAGCCGATGCGGCCGATGGCCGAACGCATCTGCGAATCCTTCCAGGACACCGCCAAGCGGCTGGTGGACCTGGGGCTGAGCTATCTCAGCCTCGACCGTGCCGCCTCTACCCTCTCGACCGGCGAGCGCCAGCGCGTGCAACTGGCCCGCTCGGTGCGCAACCGCACCACGGGCGTACTCTATGTGCTGGACGAGCCGTCCATCGGCCTGCACCCCTCGAACCTCGAGGGTCTCACCGGCGTGATGGACGACCTTGTGGCGGACGGCAATTCCGTGGTCCTCGTGGACCACGATACCCAGGTGCTCTCGCATGCGGACTGGATCATCGAGCTGGGCCCGGATGCGGGCGCCGGCGGCGGGACCGTCCTCGCGCAGGGCACCGTCGCGGACATCCGCAGCAATCCCGTCTCCAAGATCGGGCCGTTCCTGGAGATCCCCGGTCAAGCCGGGGATGACAGGGGAAAAACAGCCGGGGATGACAGGGGAAAAACAGCCGGGGAGGACAGGGGAAAAACAGCCGGGGATGACACAAGGGCAAAGGCCGGGGAGGATCATCCCGCACCGGCAGCGCCCGGCGCAACCGGGCTTTTCGCCGAAGGCGGGATCACCCTGCGCACCGGCGCCATCCACACCGTGCAGCCGCTGGAAGTCCGTTTCCCGAAGGGGCGCCTCTCCGTAGTAACGGGCGTGTCCGGCTCCGGCAAGACGACGATGATCCTCGAAAGCCTCATTCCCGGCCTGCAGGCCGCCATCGCGGGCAAGCCGCTTCCCGCCCACGTGCTGTCGGCGGAAGCCCCCGGCATCTCGCAGGTCAAGCTCATCGACGCCACCCCGATCGGCATCAACGTCCGCTCGACCGTGGCCACCTACGCCGGCATCCATGACGAGTTGCGCAAGGTGTACGCCCGCTCCGAAGAGGCGAAGGCCGGCGGATTCAAGGCCGGGGACTTCTCCTACAACACCGGCGCACTGCGCTGCCCGACCTGCGACGGCACCGGCAGCATCAGCCTGGACGTGCAGTTCCTGCCCGACGTGGACATCCCCTGCCCCGACTGCCGCGGCTCGCGCTACGCCCGCATCGCCCACAAGATCCCGCGCAAGAAGAAAGGCGGACCCGCCTGCTCCCTGCCCGAACTGATGTCGATGAGCATCGACGAAGCGATGCAGGAATGCAGCGACCTGCCGCTGGTGAGCAGCCGCCTGCAGGTGCTCCACGACCTCGGCCTGGGCTACCTCACCCTGGGCGAAGCCACCCCCAGCCTCTCCGGCGGCGAAGCGCAGCGCCTCAAGCTCGCCAGCGAAATGGGACGCGCCCAGGGCGGCAGCATTTTCGTCTTCGACGAACCCACGATCGGCCTGCATCCGCTGGACGTGCGGACGCTGATGGCCGTCTTCCGCCACCTGATCGCGCAGGGCGCCACGGTGATCGTCATCGAGCACGACCTCGACGTCATCCGGAGCGCCGACTATATTGTTGACATGGGCCCCGGCGGCGGCCTGCAGGGCGGGCGCATCATCGCCAGCGGGACACCCCGGGAAGTCGCCGCCACCCCCGGCAGCCTCACCGGCAAATACCTCTGAGCCCCATGACCGCTGCCCGCCGCATCCTCCTCCCCCTCCTCTGGCTGGCCTTGTCGCTTCCGGCAGGCGCCCAGGGGCGCAGGGCCGTGGTCTCCGGCCACGTGACGGATGCCGCCAGCGGCGAGCCGCTCGTCCAGGCGGTGCTCTACCTGGAGGACCGCAAGACCGCCGTCGCCACCGACGGCAGCGGCTTCTACTCCCTCACCCTGCCGCCCGGCAGCCACACGCTGTACTGCAGCTACTTCGGCTACAAGACCGCGGAAGCCGGGGTCAGCAGCACGCAGAAGCTGGATTTCCGGATGGAAGCGGAAAGCGAGCAGCTGGATGCAGCGACCATCCTCTCCCGCTCGAAACGTCAGGAGCTGGTCCTGCCGCAGCTCGGCATGGAGCGGGTGGACGCCGCCCTCGTGCAGCGCCTCCCCACCTTGATGGGCGAAGCCGACATCATCCGGGTGATCCAGATGATGCCCGGCGTCCAGGCGCCGAGCGAAGGGGCCACCGGCTTCAGTGTACGGGGCGGCGGCGTGGACCAGAACCTCATCCTGATGGACGGCGCCCCCATCTACAACTGCGGGCATTTCCTGGGCTTCCTGTCCATGTTCAACGGCGACGCGATCCGCAGCGCAGAGCTCTACAAGGGGGATTTCCCCGCCCAGTACGGCGGGCGCATCGCCTCCGTGCTGGACATCTCCACCAAGGACGGCAACAAGCAGCATTTCGGCGGCAACGCCTCCATCGGCCTGATCACCTCCAAGATCTTCGTCGAAGGGCCCATCGTCCCGGAAAAACTCTCCTTCATGCTCTCCGCCCGCCGCACCTACCTCGACCTCTTCTTCCCCCTGCTGGGCGACCGCATTCCGGACAAGACCCGGATGTTCTTCTACGACGCCAACGCCAAGCTCAGCTGGACGGCGGGCAGCCGCGACCGCCTGTACCTGAGCGCGTTCAGCGGCAGCGACATCTTCGGCTTCAGCCTGGAGGACTTCGACTTCGGGCACATGCAGTTCGGCAACGCCAACCACACCCAGTCCCTCCGCTGGAACCACATCTGGGGCCAGAAGCTGACTTCCGATGTCACGGCCTACAACTCCCTGTTCCGCAACACGATCGGCACCGACATGCCGGACGCGGCCTTCGACTACCTCCAGGGCATCCGCGAGACGGGCGTCAAGACGGGATGGACCTGGTACCCCCGGCCGGACATGACCTTCCGCGCCGGCGTGAACCTGGCCTGGTTCTCCATCTCCCCGGGGACCACCGATCCCCGCGAAGAGAGCAGCATGGTCAACCGGGTCGAGATGCCCGGGATCCACGCTTTCCAGCCCTCTGCGTATATCCAGAACGAGCACAAGATCCGCAGCCTCACCCTGCGCTACGGCCTGCGCTTCTCCTCTTTCACGACCTTCGGGCCGACGGAGCAGCGGCTATTCGACCCCATCTCGCATGCGCTGACGGAGGTGCAGACCATTGCAAGCGGCACCCCCATCCAGACCCACACGGGCCTGGAGCCGCGCATCTCCGCCTCGCTCTCCGTGCTCGAAGACCTCTCCCTCAAGGCCGCCTGGTCCCGGACCGTGCAGTACCTCCAGCAGGCCCGCGTCAGCATCAGCGGCAGCCCCGTCGACACCTGGTTCACCGCCTCGCCGGGCATCCGGCCCCAGGTCTCGGACCAGTTCTCCGCGGGGATCAACGCCCTGTTCGCCGACCAGGCGCTACAGCTCTCCCTGGAGGCCTTCTACAAACACAACCAGGGCGCGATGGACTTCGTTGACAATCCCGGTCTGGTGCTGGACAACCCCGACCGGGAAGGTCTGCTCCGCTTCGGCGACTCCCGGGCCTACGGCGCCGAGCTGATGCTCAAATACGACTTCGCCCGCTGGAACGGCTGGCTGGCCTACACCTGGTCGCGTGCCACCTACCACATCCCGGAGCTCAACGGCGGCGAGCCATACCCTTCCCCGCTGAACCATGAGCACGCCGTCAATTTCGTACTGACCTACGACTTCTCCAAGCAGTGGTCGGCTTCCACGGAGTGGGTGTATTACAGCGGCGCGCCGACCACCTATCCCGTCGGCCGCTTCCGCTACATGGACCAGTGGAAACCGGTCTACGCCACCCGCAACCTCGACCGGCTGCCGGACTACCACCGGCTGGACCTGTCCGTCACCTGGCGGACGCGGAAACGCGTGGAGGGCAAGCGCTGGAGCGGCGAATGGAACCTCTCCTTCTACAACGTCTATGCGCGCCACAACGCCTGGACCGTGGATTTCCGGTATATCCAGGAGGAGAACCGGACCCAGCCCTTCAAGGTGTACCTGTTCAGCATCATCCCCTCCGTCTCCTACAACATCAAATTCTGAGGCCATGCGAAGATTCCCGATCCTGACCGCCCTGCCGCTCCTGCTGCTCCTGGCCTCCGCCTGCACGGAAGAGATGTCCGTGCATTCCCGTTCTGACTACCACGACTACCTGACCGTGGAGTCCGTCCTGACGGACGATCCCGCAGATTCCCAGCAGGTCGTCCTCTCCCGGACCGTGT
This sequence comes from Bacteroidales bacterium, assembly GCA_017454905.1. Taxonomy (GTDB): domain Bacteria; phylum Bacteroidota; class Bacteroidia; order Bacteroidales; family UBA932; genus Cryptobacteroides. The sequence continues at coordinate 47,896 of JAFTCB010000042.1, read as the reverse complement.
CCTACTTCCAGGAAGAGGCGGATCCCGCCGTCACCGGCGCGCACGTCCGCGTCAACGACATCGTCTTCTCGGACGAAGGTGATGGCCGCTACGCGGCACCGGAGGGCTTCTGCTGCGAGGCCGGCGCGACCTATCACCTGCAGGTCGAACTCCCGGAAGGACAAGTCTATGAAGCCGAGGCCTCGATGCCGGAGCCGGGCTTCCGCCTGGACGCGATCGACTACGCCTTCGCCGGCAACAAGGCCAAGGGCATCGACAGCCTCTGGACCCTGGCGCTCTGGGGCAAGGACGACGAAGTGGCGAGTTACTACCAGGTCTCCATTGCCGTCAACGGCAACTGGTACCCTTTCATCATGACCGAGGTGATGGACGACAAACTGTTCAACGGCAAGGACGTGACCGGGTTCCCGATCACGACGCTGCTCCAGACCGCCGCGCTGCAGGAGCGCTACGGCGACTGTTTCAAGTATCTCGAGTCCGGCGATGTCATCACGCTGAAAGTGCTGACCCTGGACAAGGGGTATTTCGACTTCCTGACCGCCCTGCGGATGAGCGGGATCTCCATCCCGATCTTCTCGCCCCAGCCGGCCAACACACCGACCAACATCCGGGGCGGGAACGCCCTGGGCTGGTTCGCCGTCTGCCCCAGCCGATCGGTCAGCGTCGCCGTAGACGACCCCATGCGCCCCTACTACCTCCGGCTGCTCCTGCCGCAATAGCAATTAACTGAATCATGGACGACAGCCTGAAGAGCCCTCAGCGATCGATCAGGGGTTTGAGTTCGGACTCGAAGATATCCCTCGCATTTATCCGGTAATGGGGATGGCAGGCCTGCTCAACCATCGGGACAGACCGGATGAGCAGGAAAAGAATGACCAGTTGGGCCAGCAGGATCAGCGGAAGGCCGATCCGGAACTTGTTTTGGCGGGTCTTATGGCGGAAGGTACACATACCGAGCAGGGCACCGACGCTCCCGCCGATGAGGGCCAGCATCAGCAGGGTAGCTTCCGGGATGCGCCACCGATTCTTCCTGGCCTTCCACTTGTCCAGTCCATAGACCAGGAAAGTCAGGATATTGATACCAAGCAGGTAGTACAGGATGAAATCAACCATTTTTGCAAAGATAGTCATTTCACCCCGGGTTTGGAGAGGAAATAACTATCTTTGCGTTGTAATTCACCATGAAGCGGATTCAGTATACAGGCACCAATTTCACAGCGGTCAAGCAGTTCTGCGGAGACAAAATCCTTGCTCCCTATGACTGCATGGGGTTCTCGATGCTCTCGCTGATGACAGACGAAGGGCTGGAAACCGTACACGAAGGAGATTACATCGTACAGGACACCCCGGGACGATTCCGGGTCGAAAAATAGAACCGCCGCCAGCCGCGGACAGCCGCAGGTGCCCGGGCGGAACACGGAAGTCTGCTATTTCGCCGGCTCGATCACGCGGTAGTGGCCGCTCAGGTGCATAAATGCGAACAAACGCAGGATGCCGTCGTAATAGGCATCGAAATAACCATCCTCATACGGCTTGTTCTCGCTGTCCCAGAGGCGCTGGGCAAACTCCCGCGCAACCGGATGATCCGCCGCAAGCGTAGCAGCGGCCAGCGTCGAAACAAGCCCCACGGAATGGCGGGTCCCCTTGCCCTGGAACTCACCCATGCCAGCCGGCATCGCAAACTCCACCTCCGTCCCGTCCACATTGTACTGGTCCGCAAAGGTATCGATCCCCTTCGAATAGAAGAAATCCTGGATCGTATTGGCATAATTCGTCTGCCACTCGCGGTCCGCACAAGCCCAGGAATAATCCAGGGCGATATTCATCGGCACACGCCAGGAATCAAAACGGAATGCCGGCTTCATCCGGCGGCCGAAAAAGGCCGGCGTCTCGATGAACGAACCGTCGAAATTGTTGGTATCCGGATTGAGGCCCGTCTGCGGATCGATGCTCTTGTGCAGATACTCGCGGCTGGCCGTAGCGCAAGCACGCCAGAAATCCGCACGACCGTCATTCGCCCAGCGCGCCCACACCTCATAGAAAGCAGGCAGATGGTAAGAAGGATCCGTATAGGAAACACCCCGCCCGTCCGGCGTAAAGATGATCAGGTGATTCTCCTTGTTGATGAAAGGCATGATCCCCTCGGAACCGTCCTTCTCCCAGGAACAGTTCAGGATGTTCTGCGCCTCGGCAAGATAATTGATGTCCCCCTGGTTGCCCCAGCGGTTGGAAGCGAAAATGAGCGAGGTGATAAAATACAATTCGCCATCGGAAGCCGGACCCGCACCGCGGATGGTACCGTCCGGGCTCAGACTCCAGGCAAAATACCCCTTCATCGGACCGTCCTGATACTGCATGTACTTCTTCGCCCAGCGGAACAAACGGTCGAAAACATCCTTCTTGTCCAGCTGCACGGCAATCATCATCCCATAGGACATGCCCTCGGTACGCGCATCGAAATTCTTGACATCGGACATATAGCCCATGTCATCGCCCACCTCGAAATAAACCTTGTCCGGGCCGCAGAACACCTCCTGATAGATGCGCTCCAGCCTGGCATCGACCTCCGCCTGCGGATAACCCATCTCGGCGAAAACACTGCGGTACTGATGCGTCTCGAATCCGCCCTTCGTCCAGGGCTTGAGGGTTTGCTGGCCGGAAGCGGCCATCGGTGCCAGCATGACGAGTGCCGCGAAGGCACATCTGAGAGTTTTGAACAACATAGAAAAAAGGGTTAAAATATCAATTTCAACCGGGCGCGGGAGACCGTCCTCCCTGGAGACTCTGGCATTGTGTGACACAAATATAACGAAAAAACCGCTTCCGCACAATACGCCTCCGCGAGGAACGGACCATCATTTTGCAACCGGGTTGCAGCCGCGGCCCGGTAATTTTGTACCCGGAAAACAAAAAACACGCAATATGGCACACGAACACCATCACCACGACCATGAGCACGAGCACGGGCATCACCACGAAGAGGAAAGCGCCCGCGGCCGGATCATCAAGATCACCGCATCGGCCGTCCTCCTGATTGCCGCCATCCTCCTCGAGAAACATACGGACTGGGCCACCTGGCAGTACCTCCTGCTCTTCCTGGTCCCCTACCTCATCGCCGGCTGGGACACCCTCCGGGAAGCCGCTGAAGCCCTCGCCCACGGCGAAGCCCTGGACGAAAACTTCCTGATGAGCATCGCCACGCTCGGCGCACTCGCCATCGGCTTCCTCCCGGACGCCGAACCGCAATTCGCGGAAGCCGTCTTCGTGATGCTCTTCTTCCAGCTGGGAGAACTGTTCGAAGGCATCGCCGAAGGCCGCTCACGCCAATCCGTCCAGCACCTGATGGACATCCGGCCGGACACGGCACAGGTCGAGCGGGACGGCGTCCTGCAAACCGTCGCCCCCGAGAGCGTCGGCGTCGGCGAGACCGTCCTGGTCCGCCCCGGCGAAAAGGTGCCGATGGACGGCATCGTACTGGAAGGCCGCTCCACCCTGGACACCGTCGCCCTGACGGGCGAAAGCGTCCCGCGCGAGGTCGCACAGGGAGACGAAATCCTCTCCGGATGCGTCAACCTCAGCGGCGTCCTCCGCATCCGCACCACCAAAGCCTTCGGCGAATCCACCGCCTCCAAGATCCTCGAACTGGTCGAACACGCCGCGCAAAACAAATCCCGCAGCGAGCACTTCATCACCCGCTTTGCCCGCGTATACACGCCGGTCGTCGTGGCGCTGGCCGTCCTGCTGGCCATCGTGCCGCCCCTGTTCACGGGAGCCTGGGCCGACTGGATCTACCGGGCGCTGATGTTCCTGGTGGTCTCCTGCCCCTGCGCGCTGGTCATCTCCGTGCCGCTCACCTTCTTCGGCGGCATCGGCGGCGCCTCCCGCCAGGGCATCCTGATCAAAGGCTCCGCCTGGATGGACACCCTCTCCCGCGTGCGGACCGTCGTCTTCGACAAGACGGGCACCCTGACCGAAGGCGTCTTCCAGGTCACCGCCGTGCACCCCGAACAACTCGACGAGCAGGAACTGCTGCACCTGGCCGCGCACGTCGAACGCCACTCCACGCACCCGATCGCCGCGGCGCTCCTGCAGGCCTACCCCGGCGAGCAGGATGACTGCCACATCGGCGACGTCCGCGAATTCGCAGGCAAAGGCCTCTGCGCCACCGTCAACGGGCGCACCGTGGCGGTCGGCAACCAGAAGATGATGGAGCAGGTCGGCGCCGCCTGGCGCCCCTGCACCCAACCCGGCACCCTGGTCCACGTGGCCGTAGACGGCACCTACGCCGGGCACATCGTCATCTCCGACCGGATCAAGCCCGACGCGGCACAGGCCGTCAGGGACCTCAATGCAGCCGGCATCCGCAAGACCGTCATGCTCACCGGCGACCAGGAGCCCATAGCGGCGGCGGTCGCCCGGGAAGCCGGACTGGACGAATGGCACGCCGGCCTGCTGCCCGCAGACAAAGTCGCCTGCGTCGAGCAGCTGCTGTCCGAAGGGACGCTGGCTTTCGTCGGAGACGGCATCAACGATGCACCGGTGCTCGCCCGCGCCGACCTGGGCATCGCCATGGGCGCCCTGGGCTCCGACGCCGCCATCGAAGCCGCGGACGTGGTCCTGATGGACGACCGACCCTCCAAGATCGCCACGGCGGTCCGCATCGCCCGACGCACCCTGCGCATCGCCCGGGAGAACCTCTGGTTCGCCGTCGGCGTCAAGCTCCTCGTGCTCATCCTGGCCGCGTTCGGGCTCGGAACGCTCGGGATGGCCGTCTTCGCGGACGTCGGCGTGACGGTGCTGGCCGTGCTGAACGCGATGCGCGCGCTCCGGCAACCCGGGAAATAAAGCGAAAAGGGCGGGATTCTCCCGCCTTTTTGCTATCTTTGCGCGATTTTTGCAAGCCCCACCCCGAGGGAATCCTCGTAACAGAATGAAAAAAAGCTTCTTACTGATATTCCTGCTTTGTCTTCCGGCGCTCCTGCTCGCGCAGACCAGCGTAAGCGGAGTCGTCACGGACGCGCAGACCGGAGAACCGATGCCTTATGTGTCCGTCATCTTCCCCGGCACCCAGATCGGGACCATGACCGACGACCAGGGCAACTTTCACATCGAGTCCTCCCGGACCTTCTCCAACGTGAGTTTCATCATGATGGGGTACGAGACCTACATCCTCAACGTCAAGCGCGGTACGACCCGCGACGCCAAGGTCAAGATGAACCCCGACACCTACGGCATCCAGAGCGTCATCGTCAAGCCCAAGCGCCGCCGCGACAGGGTGTACCGCCGCCGCGGCAATCCGGCCGTCGAACTCGTCAAGAACGTCATCGCCCACAAGGCGGAGAACCACGTCAAGTCCACGGAAGGCTACAAGGTCGAGAACTACGAGAAGCTGATCATGTCCCTGGACAAGTTCGACGTCAACTTCGACAGCAGCCGCTTCTGGCGCAAATTCAGCTTCCTGGAGAAATACGTGGACACGGCCCAGTTCAAGAGCACCCCGGTGCTGACCGTCTCGCTGCGCGAGAATCTCTCCGACACCTGGTACCAGCGCGATCCCAAACGCACCCGGACCTGGGTCGAACGGCGCCGGAGCCTCGGTCTGGACGAGCCGCTGGACGGTGGCGGACTCACCACCAACATCCAGGCGATCTTCGCCGATTCCGACATCTTCGACGACAACATGGACGTGCTGCTCAACCGCTTCGTCAGCCCGCTCTCCTCCTCGCTCGCCACTTCCTACTACAAGTACTACATCTCCGACACCCTGATGGTGGACGGGGTCAAGTGCATCGACCTGACCTTCGTGCCCTTCAACAGCGAGAGCTACAGCTTCACCGGACACCTCTACGTCGTAGCCGACAGCACCTACGCCCTCAAGAGATACTCCCTGGGCATCCCGGCCCACATCAACCTCAACTTCGTCAGCAACCTCGCGATCGAAGAGAACTTCGAGAAGATGCCCAACGGCACCTGGGCCTCCCAGGAAAAGAACACCTTCGCCCGCTTCTACATCTTCCAGTGGATGCGCCAGCTCTACGCCCACAAGAAGATCGTCCACTCCAACTACGACTTCACCCAGACGCACATTCCCGACAGCCTGCTCAGCCAGCCTGACGAGGTCATCAAGAACCCCGACTGGTGGCGGCCGGACGACTGGTGGATCCCCCGCCGGCCGGTGGCGCTCACATCCAAGGAAAGCATCCTGGACAGCCTCCTGACGGACATCTACTCCGTGCCGAGCCTGCGCCGGACGGCCAGCCTGATCGAGTCGCTGGGCTCGGAATACTTCCCCACCACCCCGCTCGACCGCCAGGCCAATCCGGAAGACCGCAAGCGGAGCAAATTCGACATCGGCCCGATCACCCACACCTTCCACTACAACACCCTGGAGGGCTTCCGCGTGCGCCTAGGCGGCATGACCACCGCCAAACTCAACAAGCAGAACTTCCTCAACGGCTACGTCGCCTTCGGCTTCAAGGATCTCCGTCCGAAGGGCGAACTCACCTACATCCACACCTTCGAACCCAAGGATTTCCATCCGTTCGAGCCGCTGCGGCACACCCTGTCCTTCACGGCCAGCTACGAAGTCGAAGCCCCCGGACAGAGCTTCGAGCTGATCGACCGCGACAACATCCTGATGTCCAACTTCGGGCCGCAGCCGCTCCAGTACGTCCGCCGCTTCCAGGTCAAATATGACCGGGAATGGCTCTCCCGCATCTCGGTCAATGCCCGGCTGCGCGCCGACCGCATCTGGCCTGCCGGGACCCTCTCCTACCAGCGCATCGGCACCGGCGGCGCCCTCGAGAACGTCCCGTTCTTCGACGACGTGAACGCGATGTTCCGGCTCCGTTTCGCTCCGGGCGAGCCGCTCTTCTCCAACCGCCTCGGCAAGGAATCCCCGATCACCCTCGCCAAGGACGCGCCGATCGTGAGCCTGAGCCACACGGTCGGCCGCTTCGACCACCGTTTCTGGTACAACAAGACCGAGTTCTCCGCCCAGAAGCGCATCTGGCTCTCCTCCTTCGGGCACATCGACGCCGAGGTCTCCACCGGTTTCATCTGGAACCGCGTCCCGCTCCCGAATCTCTTCACGCCCAACGCCAACCCGTCCATCCTCCTGCTCGGCAACGCCTACAACCTCATGCAGCCGATGGAGTTCGTGATGGACCAGTATGCCGAGTTCTTCGCCACCTACTACCTCAAGGGCTGGATCCTCAACCGCATCCCGCTGCTCAACAAGCTCAAGCTCCGCGAGGTGGTCTCCTTCCGCGCCATCACGGGCTCCCTCTCCGAGAAAAACAATCCCTTCTTCGGCACCGAGGGCCTCTACATGCTGCCTGACGGCTGCAAACTGATGACGAAGATCCCCTACATGGAGTACTCGATCGGCCTGGAGAACATCTTCAAGTTCCTGCGCGTCGACTACATCCGCAGGATCAGCTACACCGAAGGCCTGACCGAGGCCCAGAAAAACGGTTTCAAGATTTCATTCCGCGTTTCCCTCTAATCCCCTCACCCCATGAAAAGACTGACCCTCATCCTCCTCTGCATGGCTGCAGCCCTGACGGTGCATGCCCAGGATGCCGACAGCCTCAAGATCGACCCCGTCTCGATCGGCGTCCTGCTGCAGGCCAATTACGCGGGAGAGCACATGTATATCGCCGAATCCGCGCTGAGCGCCTATCCGGGTGTCGGAGCGGAAGCCGGCGCGTTCGTGGACTACAACATCACCCGGCGCCTGCAGGTGGAAGTCCAGATACTCGCCACCCTGCAGAACGGCAGCTACGTGGCCGCCAACAAGGATCCCGGCTTCCTGGTCTGGCACCGCAAGAAGAGCGTCGATTACCTCGCGGACATGCGCCTGTTCGGCCTGGACATTCCCCTCTACTTCATCGGCCGTTTCCCGGTCGGACAGGGGGCGTTCCGGCTGGGCGCCGGTCCCTTCACGCACCTGACCTTCACGGCCTGGTGTCCGGGCGATGACGGATTCATCACGCCCTACAAGCGTGTCATCTCCGTGGATGACAACACGGGCAAGAAACGCTACGCCCTCAGCGACAGCCATGCCGGCTTCGGGCTGATGTTCGGCTATGAGTTCGATTCCGGCCTGCAGATCAACCTGTGCGGCAAATACAGCATCATCGACATCATCAACTACGACAGCGCGGAATCCCATGCCCACCCCTACAAGATCAGCCTCGGCGTGGGCTGGCGCTTCTGATCCTCTAACGGAATAGCCCCTGCATGTTCTACGGAGTCATCCTGGTCGCCCTGCTGCCTGCAGCCGTCCTGTTCGCCTACGTCTGGTGGGTGGACCGCCACCGGAAAGAGCCGCCGGCACAGCTGGCGAAGGGGTTCCTCTTCGGCATCCTGTCCGCTTTCGCATCGGTCTTCCTGGCCAGCCTGTTCGAATGGACGGGGCTCGATGTGGAACCGGGACCGGGCGATTCGGTCGCACTGCACATGCGCCATGCATTCTTTGCGGCAGCGATTCCCGAAGAGACCTGCAAACTCCTGGTGCTGTGGCTTTTCCTCAAAGGGAATCCCTATTTTGACGAGCGTCTGGACGGCATCGTCTATGCCACCTGCGTCGGACTCGGCTTCGCCTCCATCGAGAATGTCCTGTACCTGCTCATGGAGACGGATTCCGTCGTCGCGACAGGCATCATGCGCGGACTGTTCGCCGTCCCCGGCCACTTCTGCTTCGCCGTGATCATGGGGTATTTCCTCGCCCGTTTCCGCTTCGGGGAGATCTCCGCGTGGACGGCGTTCCTGGGCTTCTGGGCGCTGCCCGTCCTGCTGCACGGGTTCTACGATACGGCCGTCTTCTGCCTGCAGGATGACGTGGGCGGCAGTTTCATGCCGGCCTTCGTCCCGGTGTTCCTCACCGTCCTGATCTTCTTCTCGCTCCGCTGGTCCGTCCAGAGCATGAAAGAACTCCTGGCGCAGGACCGCAGCGAGGAGCCGCCTGCCGGCGACGACAGCCTTTCCGCCTGAGGAAGAATCGCGCTACTGCTTCTTTTCCCGGCCGGACAGCCACTCGGAGGGCGTCTGGCCGGTTATTTTCTTGAAATTGCGGAAGAAAGAGGTCTCCCCCGTGAACCCGGCCTGGGCACCGATCTGCGAGAGGGTCTGTCCGGTGTCGTTCATCTGCATCAGGATCTGCGCATAGCGGACGCGGTACGAATTGACGAAATCCGAGAAGGACTGGCCCGAGAGGCGGTTGATGCAGTTGGACACATAGGTCCGGTTGCTGCCCAGTTCGGTGGCCAGGTCCGTGATCTTGAGTCCGGGCGTACGGAAAAGCTGCCTGTTCTCCATCTGGTCCACGATCCGGTTCATCAGAGCCTGGAACTCCCCGGGCTCGGGCTCCGTCTCCGGAGCGGCTTCCGGATGCGATCCGACTTCAGTAGCCGTGTACTCCAGCCGCAGCCCGAAGAAGAAGATACAGGAGAGCAGCACGCTGAACAGGATGGAGGGGATGATGATCAGCAAGGCGTCCGCGAACACATCGCGGCCGAGAATGCTCATCAAGGCGGAAATGACGGAAGTCAGCAGGAACAGGATGAGCAGGTTGCGCAGCGGAGCCATGGATTTCCCTTCGGTGTCCGCATAGAAATTGGACACCTTCCTGTCATAGGTCTCCAGCCGGCGAAGACCGGCGATACAACTCCAGATCACCTCCACGACGAAGATGCTGCGCAACGGGATGTCCGCAAAAGCGGAAGAAGCCCCCAGCGAATAGGCGACGGACAGCATCACCAGGGCAACGGCGGCAGGGATCATCACCCACCAGGCGGACAGGTGCAGCGCCCCGGGCTCGGTCAGCGAACGGATGTACAGCCAGAACAGCGGATACACGGCCAGGTTGGCGCAGCGGTAGAGGGCCAGCACGACCGGAACTTCATCTCCGTTGAAGAAAACGGCGTGGCAGAAATACAGCAGGGTGCACGCCACGGCAAAGGCAGTCAGCACCCGGAGGGCACCGATCTTCCTCCGGCCCGCGGCCTCCGCCGTCAGGACGGACCACAACAGGCAGCACGCAAAGGGAAGCGTGGAGAAAATGGCATGAAGTGTATTCTGCATCGGACTGTAAAGATAACAAATTGTCCGTTCAAAAAAGAACGGACAACATACAAATCGACAAAAGGCGGAGGCAATCCGTCAAATAGGGAACTTACTGACTGTCAAGAGAACAAAATCACCAGCTGCGCCAGGAGGACCTGCAGGAACATCGCCAGCGGATACACGGAGGCGAAACTGATGGCTGCGTGGTCCGTGCCGAAGCGCTCCTGCACGAAAGACAGGACGGGCGAGTTGGTCGTTGCCCCGCAGATCAGGCCGCAGATATCCTCGAAATCCAGCCGGAAGACCAGCCGCGCGATCAAGCCCGTGAGCAGCGCCGGCACGATGGAGATCAGCGCAGCGAACAGCACCCAGGACAGGCCGTCATCGAGGAACGCTTCCACGAAACCGCTTCCGGCACTCAGGCCGATGGTGGCCAGCAACAGCGAGAGTCCAATCTCCCGGAGCATCCGGTTGGCACTCGCCGTGGTGTAGGTCGTGATCTTCCATTTCGGGCCGAAATGGCCCAGCAGGATGGCCACCAGCAGGGTGCCGCCCGCAATGCCCAGATGGACGGCATACGGCAGCGCCGAGAAATGGAACGGGATGGCCCCGGCGATCAGCGCGATGCCGATTCCCAGGAAGATCGGAATCAGGTTGGGCCGTTCCAGGTCCACCTCACTGTTGCCCACGAAGGCCGCGAAACGCTCTATGTTCTCTTTCTCCCCGATCACCTTGAGGGTATCACCCAGCTGCAGGTAAAGGTCCTCACGGGCCACCAGTTCGACCCCGGAGCGTACGATGCGGGTCAACGTCACCCCGAACCGCTCCAGCACCTTCAGGTCCCGGAGCTTTTTGCCGTTCAGCTGGCGGTTCGTCACGATCAGGCGGGTGCCGCTCACACTGGCGGTTTCCCCGGCCGGAAGCTCCTCCGTCTCGACATTCTCCTTGCCGAAGACCAGGGTCATCAGGTGGACCTCCCCGGCCTGCAGATCGATCTGCACCCGGTCCCCTTCCTGCAGCTGCGGATCGGAAGAGGCCGCGATCTGCGTCCCGTCCCGGAAAACGACGGAGGTGACATAATCCCCCTCGAACTTCGAGCACACCTCCGCCAGGCGGCGCCCGAAGATGGCGGGATTCGTCACTTCGAACACCCGCGTAACCACCCGCGACGGATCCAGGTCCGTCCGCGTGCGCTCCTTCTGGAAGTCGATGCGGAACACGCGTCGCAGGAAGACCAGCACCAGGATGATCCCCAGGATGCCGATCGGATAGGCGATGGCGAAGGCGCTCGCGATCCGCTCCGCCACGTCGGGATAGTCCACCTCGGCCAGGAAAGTACCGAAGGAAGTATCATAATAGGTCTGCTGGGCCGTGCCCAGACCCGGCGTATTGGTCAGCGCTCCGGTCATGCTGCCGACCAGCGAAGGCAGGTCGATCTCCGTCGAGGCATAGATGATCACCACACAGAGCACACAGAGCAGGATCATCATGACTGACAGCAGGTTGAGCTTCAAAGACTCCTTGCGGAAGGAGTTGAAGAAAGCCGGGCCGACCTGCAGGCCGATGGCAAAAACGAAGAGGATCAGGCCGAATTCCTTGATGAAATGCAGGAACAGCGGATCCGTCTTGATGCCGAGCGCGGAGAACAGGATGCCGACCACGAGGATCCAGGCCGCGCCGAACGATACACCCTTGACTTTCAGTTTGCCGAGCAGCAGGCCTATTCCGATCACGAAGGCCAGCACCATCATCGAGTGGCCCGTACCGGAAGAGAAGAACAAATCATGCATAGCTTAAAATTTACGCAAAAATAGTGATTTTATCCCGAATATCTTCCTTATCTTTGCCCGATGCACGCACATTCGCATACACCTCCGCCCCCCGGCAGCGATGCCCTCTACAGGGTCTACAAGATATCCATCGCCCTCAACCTGGCCTTCGTCATCCTCGAGACCGCCATCGGACTGTTCCACCATTCGCTGGGACTGGTCTCGGATGCCGGGCACAAGCTGATCGATGTCTTCTCCCTGCTGATCGCCCTGGTCGGATTCCACCTGGCGGCCAGGCAGAACGGGGATTTCCGGCGGGCCTCCGCCGGGATCGCCCTGGTCAACGCTGTCATCCTGCTCGCGGCCGTCGGTGTCATCGTATACGAGAGTTTCCTCAAGCTTGCCGCCCCCACCCCGGTGGACGGAACGGCCGTGTCCTGGACCGCGGCGGCCGGCATCCTCGTGAGCGGCATCAGCGCCTGGCTGCTGATGCGGCACCGCCGGGACATCAACACCCGGGCCGCCTTCCTGCACATGGCCACCGACTCACTGCTCTCGCTCGGCGTCGTGATCTCCGGCATCATCATCAGCCTGACCGGCCTGCACATCATCGATCCGATGATCAGCCTCGCCATCTCCGCCGTCATCCTCTTCAACACCGTCCGGCTGGCCCTGGAGGCCGTCAGGACCCTCGCCGGCCGCTGATTCAGCCGGCCGCCTGGGCGCGCCACTCGGCAGGCGACATGTGCACCTCCTCGATGAACTGACGCTTGAAATTGGACTTGTCACCGATGCCGACCATCGCCGCGACCGCGGAAACCGGCAGCGACGGATACTCCCTCAGCAGCATTTTCGCCTCTTCGATGCGCAGCGTCTTGCGCCAGCCCAGGACGGTATCGCCGGTCGCGATCCGGATGTAGTTGGACAGGTGGTCGGGCGCCACGCCGATGTCCCCGGCGATTTCGGGAAGGGTCGGCAGGACCTTCAGGTAGCCTCTGGCGTCGATCCAGGCATCCACGGCCTGCGCGACGCGCCCGTACAGCTGCTCCCAGGCATCGGAATTGCCCGGACGGATTAGGCGGCGTGAAAAAAGTTTCATATCTTTGTAGCTTGAATTTTTAAGCAAATCCTATGTTCGAAAATCTGTCAGACAGACTGGAAAGGTCTTTCAAGGTCCTCAAGGGAGAAGGCAAGATCACCGAAGTCAACGTAGCCGAGACCGTCAAAGAGATCCGCCGGGCCCTGCTGGACGCGGATGTCTCCTTCAAGGTCGCCAAGGAGTTCTGCAACCGGGTCAAGACCCAGGCGCTGGGCACGGGCGTGCTCACGGCCGTCAAGCCGCAGCAGATGATGGTCAAGATCGTCCACGACGAACTGGCCGCCTTCATGGGCTCCGAGCACAGCGAGATCAATGTCAAAGGCTCCCCTGCCGTGGTACTCGTCGCCGGTCTGAACGGTTCCGGTAAGACGACTTTCAGCGGCAAGCTGGCCCTCCATATCAAGAGCAAGCGCGGGATGAAGGTCCTGCTCGCGGCCTGCGACACCTTCCGCCCCGCCGCCATCGAGCAGCTCAAGACCCTGGGCGCCCAGGTGGGCGTGGAGGTCTACGCCGAGGACGGGGAGAAAGACCCGGTGAAAGTGGCCAAAGACGCCATCCAGTACGCACGGCAGCAGGGCTACAGCGTCGTGATCGTGGATACCGCCGGCCGTCTGACCGTGGACCAGGAACTGATGGAGGAGATCTCCACCCTGCACAAGGCCGTCAGCCCGACAGAGACCCTTTTCGTCGTGGACGCGATGACCGGCCAGGACGCCGTGGAGTCCGCCAAGGCCTTCAACGAGGCCATCGACTACGACGGCGTGGTGCTGACCAAGATGGACGGTGACACCCGCGGCGGTGCCGCCCTCTCGATCAAGGCCGTCACCGGCAAGCCCATCAAGTTCGTCAGCTCGGGCGAGAAGATGGAGGCCCTCGACATCTTCTATCCGGCGCGCGTCGCCGACCGCATCCTCGGAATGGGTGACGTCGTCTCCCTGGTCGAGAAGGCCCAGGAGCAGTATGACGAGCAAGAAGCGCGGGCGCTCAAAAAGAAGATCGCACATAATCAATTCACTCTGAATGATTTCTACAACCAGATCCAGCAGGTCCAGAAGATGGGCAACATGAAGGATCTGGCCGGAATGCTCCCCGGCATGGACAAGGCCCTCAAGGATGTGGACATCCCGGACGACGCCTTCAAGCCGACCGAGGCGATCATCCGCTCGATGACCCCCTACGAGCGGGAGCACCCCGAGTGCCTCAACGGCTCACGGCGCAACCGCATCGCGAAAGGGTCCGGGACCAGTGTCGCAGATGTCAACAAACTGCTCAAGCAGTTCGAGCAGACGCGCAAGATGATGAAGATGGCCGTGGACGGCTCGCTTCAGCAGCGCCTCAAGGCTCTCCGAAGATAAGTTCCATATCCGCCTGCATCATCGGATCCACGAGTTTCGCGGGCACGAAGTGCCACTCGCCGATGTTGCTGCGGTCACCGATCAGCGCGGCATCGATGGTGCCGTGCTTTTTGATATACTGATAGATCATTTCCCGGATCTCCGGGAGACGGTCGATGATCCTCTCTTCCATCTGCTCCGGGCTCACGCCGGCACCCTGCGGGATGATGTCTCCCCCGCCGCTGGCGCGGTAGGAAGTCATCGCCACGTTGTACCAGGCATCCGGATCGAACGGCTTGCCGTCCGCCATGGACTTGATCTGCACGCGGCTGCCCGCAGGACGGGTCACGTCCACCGTATAGACCAGGCCGGCCGCGGAGTCGAAATTATAGGACCGGTACACGAAAGACCAGCGGTCCGCGCCCGTCCGGGCGTCCGGGGAGTTCTGGATATTCAGGACATGCTGTCCGGGCGTCTGGATCCAGGTATTGTAGGAGTACTCCAGATAATTCTTGATCTCGGAACCCTTCAGTTTCGCGATATAGAGCTGGTTCTCGAAAGGATAGATCGTGAACATGTCGTTGAAGACCACCTGGCCTTTCCTGACGGTCCCGTTGTAGGTCAGCGGCGCCGCGAAGGAGACTTGCACGCCCTCGACGCCCAGCTGGACCGTGTGCACGAGGTTGATGTAGTCGCACATGCCCTTGTAGGCATCGCGCGTACGCAGTTCCATCGCCAGTTCGCCCACCGGCTGCAGCGTGAAGGCCTTGACCGCCTCGAAATACGGGCGGAAATGCTCCTTCATCGCCTCGTTGACCTTGCTCTTGTCCATGCGGACATATTCTCCCTTGACTTCCTTCTCCAGCCGGCCGTCCTTCTTCCGGGCCGTGACCACGGCGTGGCCGACATTGCCGGCGCGGGCGCCGCCGTTGATCAGCCAGGTGCCGTCTTTCTCCTGGACATAGGGACGGTGGTCATGGGACGTGACCAGCACGTCCACGCCCTTCAGCGTGTTCAGCAGGTCGAGCCCCTGGCTCTCCAGGACTGCGCCGTCACCGCTGCCGGTCCCCGAATGCACCAGCACCACGACCACGTCGGGCTTCTCCTTCGCACGCACGCGGTCCACCCACTCCTGCACGCAGGGGATCAGCGAGACGAATTCGATGCCGCTCCAGACGGGTTCCGCCAGCCAGGCACGCATGTTGGGGTTGGTGAAGCCGAGCACGGCCACCTTCATCCCCCCGCGGCGGAACATCTTGTACACGGGGAAATAGGGTTCGCCGTTGTCCTTGCGGACGGCATTGCCGCCCAGGAACGGGATCTTGCGCGCGGCGAGCTGCGCAGCGATCTTGTCATAGACCGGATGTCCCGTCTCGATGTCGTGGTTGCCCACGGTGACCGCGTCATATTTCATATAGGAGACCAGCTCCGGGAAGAGGTGATCCTCGATATCCGCAACGTAATTATGATAATAGGTCGCATTGTCGCCCTGCAGGCAGTCCCCCGCATCGAGCAGCAGGACATTGTCCGCTCCGGCCGCCTGGCGCAGGCTGTCCACCCACGCGCTCACGGACATCAGGCTGGTCTTCGTGGCGCCGCCCTCGACGTAGGGCTCGTCGAACCAGTTTCCATGGACATCACCGGTGGTCACGATATGGAGGGTGCGCTCTCCGGAGGAGCAGGCGGCGGCAAGCATCAGAAGCATCGCCGCAAAAAGGCAGGAGCAAATGCGTTTCATAACTGACAAATTTAGTAAATTAGCAGAAAAATATGAAATTTTTCACCGAGGTCCCTTGCGGAGTTTCCGCCGTTGCGGTCAGCCTGTCCGACCGTATCTGCGTACTGGGCAGCTGCTTCGCCGACGCCATCGGCGGCAGGCTCGCCCAGGCGGGATTCTCCGTGCTCGCCAATCCCTTCGGCACCCTCTACAACCCCGCATCCATCGCCTCCGCCGCCGCGCGGCTGGACGCCGGCACCCCTTTCGGTCCGCAGGACTGCGTGGAAATCGGGGCCGGTGACGGACGGACCGGGAGCTTCTGGCACCATACCTCTTTCGCCCGGCCGACGGCCGGGGAATTCCTGAAGCACGCCAACGCCCGCCTGGCCGAAGCCTGCGACGCCTGGACGGAGTGCAGCAAAGTGCTCATCACCCTCGGCACCGCCCGGGTCTGGCGCGCCCTCGGGCGGCCGGGCAGCCCCGTCGTCGCCAACTGCCTGAAGCGTCCGGCCCGGGAGTTCTCCCACGAACTCCTCTCCGTCGAAGAATGCACCCGGCTGCTCTGCACCCTGGTCGAAACGCACCCCGGCAAACAATTCCTCTTCACCGTCTCCCCCATCCGCCACCTCGGCGACGGCGCCCATGCCAACACCCTCTCGAAGGCGACGCTGCACCTCGCCGTCCAGCAGGTCCTGGACCGCTGCGGGAACGCCGCTTACTTTCCGGCCTACGAGATCCTCACGGACGAACTCCGCGACTACCGCTTCTACGCCGAAGACCTCGTCCACCCTGCCCCGGCCGCCGTACAGCACATCTGGGAACGCTTCCTGGACGCCTGCGTCCCGGCAGCCGAACACGACCGGATCCGCCGCAACGAAAAGGCCCACCGCGCCACCCTCCACCAAAAAATGTAAAAAAAATTAACAAAACTCTTGGAAGTTTTAAAAAATGTCGTACCTTTGCGGTGTACTATTGAACTAATACACTACAAAGTTATGATAAAAATCCAGAACTTAGCATTCAGCTACGGCAGCCAGGAGGTCCTCCGCAACATCACGATGGACCTCGAACCCGGCAAGATCTACGGACTGCTCGGCGAGAACGGCGTCGGCAAGACCACCCTCCTCACCCTGCTCTGCGGCCTCAAGAAAACCCAGGCCGGCGCCATCTCCGCCGACGGCCACGACCCGTGGAAACGGGAACCCGCCCTCCTCCAGGACCAGTACTACCTCCCCGACGAAGTCGCCCCGATCAACGACAAGGCACTCGCCTGGGGCCGCGCCACCGGCAGATTCTGGCCGAACTTCTCCGCGGAGAAATTCGAAAGCATCCTCCGCGAATTTGAAGTCGACCCCGCCCAGAAAATGAACGCGATGTCCAACGGCCAGCTCAAGAAGACCTACATCGCCTTCGCCCTCGCCAGCGGTGTCCGCCACCTCTACCTCGACGAACCGACCAACGGCCTGGACATCCCGTCCAAAGCGCAGTTCCGCTCCGCCCTGATGAAGTACACGGCCGAAGACAGCACGATCGTCATCTCCACCCACCAGGTCCGCGACCTCGAGAACATCATCGACCCGATCATCATCCTCGACCGCCGGGACGTCCTGCTCAACGCCACGATCGAACAGATCGCCGACAAACTCTACTTCGACTACGGCACCACCCTGCACCCCGAAGCCCTCTACTCCGAGCAGCTGCCCGGCGGCTTCATCCAGGTCCTGCCCAATACGGAGAAGGCCGACAGCAAGGTCAATATCGAAGCCCTCTTCAACACCGTCCACAAGCACAAAGAACTCGTCAAAAACCTCTTCAACCATGAATAACATATTCAACATCCAGCGCTTCTGGAATTATTTCCTGTACGACCTGCGCCGCGCGAAGAACAACTACGGCCTCTCCCTGCTGCTGCTCGGCCTGATGCCCGTCATCATCTTCCTGTTCTTCCAGTTCTTCAGCCTGATCTCCGGCAACGGACTCACCGAACTGCCCGACGAGATGCAGTTCATGGCCGTCTTCATCGCGACCATCGTCGTCATCTTCGGCGCCGGAGTCAAACTCTACGGCTTCGTGACCGAAAAGCGTGCCGGATCCGACTTCCTGCTGCTTCCCGCCTCCACCCTGGAGAAATGGCTCTCCATCCTCCTGATGGTCTGCATCGTCGTCCCGGTCATCCTCTTCAGCCTGACCTTCCTCAGCGACACGCTGATGAGTTTGGTTTTCCCCAACACCTACGGAGACCGCATGATGGTCGCGGACCTCACCCGCAACATGTTTGACATCCTGGGCGAAGAAGGCATCTCCATCAACCTGCCGGGCCTCCTTTTCCTGAACTGGTGCGCCAACATCCTCACCTTCACCCTCGGAGCCGTCTGCTTCAAGAAGGCCAAGGTAGCCAAGACCCTCCTCTGTGTCTTCGCATTCAGCATGGTCCTCTCGCTCATCCTGGTGCTCTCCTTCGGCACCTCCCACATCGACACGGACTGGCTGGAAATGCACTTCTCCGACCCGCAGTCCATCGAGCGCTTCCTCAACTGGACCATCAGCATCGTCTTCACCGTCCTGTTCTGCGGACTGTTGGGAGGCCTCTACTACAGGCTCCGCACCCTTAAACACTAATAACCATGGAATTCGACAACAATAAACCCATCTACATCCAGATAGCGGACAACCTCTGCGACCGGATCCTCTCCGGCGAATTCAAGCCCGGAGGCCGCATCCCCTCCGTACGCGAATGGGGCGCCACGATCGGGGTCAACCCCAACACCGTCGCCCGTTCCTACGAAGTCCTGACGGACCGGAAGGTCATCTTCAACCAGCGCGGCATCGGCTTCTTCGTAGACGGAAACGCCATCGAAGTGATCCGCGACACCGAGCGACGCAAATTCATCGAAGAAGAGCTCCCGCTCTTCCGCGACCGGGCCGCCCTGCTCGGCGTAAACCTCAAGGAATTCATTGACTGACAGACAAAAACATGAAAAAGACATTCACCCTCCTTGCAGCCGCTGCGCTGCTCATCCTCCCCTCCTGCCGCTTCATCAAGATCAGCGAAGAAGTCAAGCAGCAAATCAAAGAGAACGGCATCACCTGGTCCGGCGACAACGCCGGCGAGACCATCACCGCCAGCGACAACTATATCACCCGGGACGAGACGACCGGTGAATTCCACGCCCTCAGCTGCAACCTGCCCGGCGACATCCTCTACACGCCCGGCCCCTGCGCCCTGTCCATCTATGCGTCCGACAACGTCCTCGAGCACGTGACCGTCCGCAACGAAAGCGGCACCCTGGAGATCAAGTCCGACCTCAAGAGCATCCGCAACGCCAAGAACATCAAGATCAACGTCTCCAGTCCGGTCCTCGAAGGCCTCAACGTCAACGGTGCCGTGGACTTCAAAGCCCCGCAGGGCATCACCGCACTGGACTTCGTGGTCACCATCAACGGAGCCGGTGACCTGGAGATCGACGGGCTGAAATCCGGCAAAGCCGTCATCACCGTCAACGGTGCGGGCGATGCCGACATCCACAAGATCGACTGCGATGCCTTGACGGTCGCCATCAACGGAGCCGGGGACGCCGTCCTCGACGGAAAGGTCAGCGGCAAGGCGGACCTCAGCATCAGCGGAGCCGGCGACATCGACGCCACCGCCCTGAAAACGGGCAGCATCGAAACCAATGTCCGGGGTATCGGAAAGATCCGCCGGCCGAAGAACTAGGGATTATTTCACCTCCAGATGCACGACGCGCGTCGTGCCTTCCTGCTCCTCCCGGATAGACCCACAAAGTCCCTGGAGGAGCATTAATGATATCTCGTCGGTCCCCTCGCGGCCCACGATCTGGCCGGAGAACCGTTCCTGCTGCATCTCGATGGAGACTTCCTGCGTCATTTCCTTGCACTGGATGCAGATATGGATCGGACCGGAGAAAGGCATCATCTTGGTGAGCATCTCCTCGACGATCAGCTCCAGGGAGACATAGCGGCGGCCGAGGGTGTTGCGCTGGCAGAACCACTCGATCTCCGCATTGAGCTTGTAGAGGTCATAGTCCGGCGAATCGATATGGAAGACCAGGCTGCGCAGATTGTTGACGAATACCTGCGTGAGGCGCTCCCGCGGATGGTCGAAAATCTGCTCCGGCGTCCCCTCTTCCACGAAGCGGCCCTGGTTCATGAAGACCACGCGCGTGCTGACATCGCGGGCGAACTTCAGCTCGTGCGTCACCACCACCATCGTACGGCCCTGCCGTGCCAGTTCGCGGATCACGCCCAGGACCTCGGTCTTCATCTCGGGATCAAGCGAGGACGTCGCCTCGTCGAAAAGGATCACCTCCGGCAGCAAGGCCAGGCAGCGGGCGATCGCTACACGCTGCTTCTGCCCGCCGGACAGGGACGCGGGCATCGCATCCAGCTTCTCGGCCAGGCCGACCAGCTTCAGCTGACGCACCGCCTCCAGTTCCGCCTCCTCACGGGACATCTTGCGGACCTTGACCAGCCCGAGCATCACGTTATCCTTGACGCTCAGGTGGTTGAAGACATTCATCTCCTGGAAGACCATGCCCACCTTGGCGCGTACCTGCGTCAGGTCCGCTTCCGGGGAAAAGATATCCGTCCCATGCAGCAGGACCCGGCCCGAAGTCGGCCGCTCGATCCCGTTCAGGCAGCGCACAAAGGTGCTCTTGCCGCATCCGGACGGGCCGATCACGGCGACGATCTCACCTTCGCGGATCTCACAGTCGATCCCGTTCAGCACGTGGACGTCACCATACTGTTTGCAGAGAGATTCTATTTGGAGGATCGTTTTCATTTCTTCAGCAGATAATCACCCAGTTTGTCAATGCTCCAGCCGATCAGCCGGGCCAACAGGAAATACAGGATGCCGGCTACGAGCAGCGGGATCAGCGCATTGTAGGTCTGGGTGCGGATGATGTCCGTCACCTTCGTCAGGTCCTGGATGGCAATGAAGCCGACGATGGCGGTATTCTCGATCAGTGCCACGCTCTTGCCCTTGAACAGCGTCAGGATCTGGCGCGCCGCCTGCGGCAGCACGACGAAGCGGAGCGTCTCGAACTGCGTGAGGCCGAGTGCCAGGCCGCCCTCGAACTGTCCGTGCGGGACGCTCTCGATCCCGTTGTGGAAACTTTCGCAGGCGCCCGCGGCGAAATGCAGCGAATAGGTGATGATCGCCACGGTGACCGCCGTCACCGGCGTGGCAGCGAACACCACATAGAACATGAAGAGCAGCAGGACCACGATCGGAATCCCCTCGATGATCTCGCAATAGCCGTGGGCGAAGCCCTTCAGGAACCTGGACTTGCCCAGCAGCATCCAGCACAGCAACGCGCCCAGGATACTGCCGAACAGCACCGAGCAGAACATGATCAGCAGGGTGATCCACAATCCGTTAAGAATCATTCCAAGGCGCCCTTCATCCAGCAGGTTGGTCCGGAGGACCTCCCCGAAAGACTGGGACTGCACCGCACGGACAGCCCCCGGATCGCGCACGACCAGCTGCAGCTGGCAGCTGTAATAGGGATTGGAAAACAAGACGCTCTCGCTCCGCTCAGGCGTCGGGGTGATGGCATCGACCAGGGCATCCACGCGGCCGGAGGCCAGCGCGGGAATCATCCCGGTGCCCGTCATCTCGATGAAGTGGACCGGACGATGCAGAAAATCGGCGAAGCGGCGCATCAGTTCCGGCTCGAATCCCGTCTCCTCCTCATCCTCCATCACGGTCAGCCCGGACTGGCCCACCTCGATACCCACCCGGAGGGGCTCCCCTTCCCGGGTATGGGCATGATAGAATGTATGGGGCGCCTCCGGACCGAACCAGTTCGCCTCCATCTGCGCCAGGCTGCCGTCCGAGCGGCTCCCGGCCAGGAAAGCATTGAAAGCCTCCACCAGGGCGGTCCCGTCCGGCTGGAAAGCCACGCACACGGAATCCCGGATGTCCAGCCCGGGCAGGCTGGTGAAACCGGGATAATTCTCCAGCAGCCAGTCAAGCCCCGGCTCCAGGCACACCAGCGCATCGATCCTGTTCCCCTGAAGTGCCATGCACATCAGGGAAAGGTCTTCGAAATGCATCAGGGTGGCGTCCGGGAAGGCCTGCTGCAGTTCCTGACGATGCGCCAGACCGGTCAGGACGCCGATCTTGCTTCCCCGGAGGTCCTCCGGGGAAAGGATCACCTTTTCCCGGGCACAACCGCCCAGGGTCAGCAGGAGAGCAAGCGCCAGAAGGATTCTACGCATCTTCGACGACGAACAGGCTCAGCAGTCCGGTCATCGTGAAGACCTGGCGGATATCGTTGTTGATTGCGCGGAGGACCACCTTGCCGCCCTTGGCGGCACAAGCCTTGCGGAGAGTCAGGAAAAGGCGCAGACCGGAACTGCTGATGTAGGTCAGCTCCGTGCAGTCCATGATGAGGGTCTTGTCTGCATTGTCCAGCAACGGCTGGATCTTGGTCGCGGCCTCCTGGGAAGCCGGCGTGTCCAGACGCCCGACCAGACGGGCGGTCATTTCCTTTTCTTGTTGGGTGATTTCTATTTCCATTTTTATGTTATGTTTTTCGTCAAAGTAAGGATGTTCCTGCCGTCCCGCCGTTCATACACGACGGAATCCATGATCTGCCGGACAAGAAAAATGCCAAGGCCGCCGATCGGGCGTTCTTCCACGCCCAAAGTGATGTCGGCGGCAGGTGCAGCCGTCGGGTCGAACGGGACACCCGCATCGGTCAGGCGGAAGACCATCCGGTCCTCCCGGGCATCCACTTCGATTTCCACCGTGCCGGATTCGCCGGCAGGATAGGCGTACATCATCACGTTCGTCACTGCCTCTTCCAGCGCCAGGTTGAGCCCCATCGCCAGGGAGGGATCCAGGGACATCTCCTCCGCCAAGCCGTCCACGAAGACGGCCAGTTCCGGGATCTGCCGGATGTCATTTTGCAGGACCAATGTCTTTTTCATCGCTTAAAGATAAGCATTATTCTCGGATATTTCCCCAAACGGCACGGAAAAACTTGACGGACGGCCCGCGCAGGCCGTCCGTCACAATCCGAAGCATTGTTAATAATTGTACCTATAATTAATTGTTTAAAGATTAAAACTTGGGAATCTCAAAGACGGAAGCAGGCACTTCCACGTTCTCCTCGAACTTGACGGCCTCGTTGCCGAACTGGAACTGGCCACCGTCGGTCAGGCTCTTCAGGGTGATGCCGTTCCAGACCCAGACGGTCTGCTCCATGGACATGCCCATCTGGTCCATCGTCATGGTGTACTTGGTGCACTCGCGGCCGAGGACCTTCTCCTTGCCGGCCTCTTTGATCTTGTACTGGGACTTGACGGCGTCGGTGAGGTTCAGGAAGTTGACGTCAGCCCCCTGGACCGGCATCTCCTGGACCTGCTTCTCGCTGGAGTTGACCATCCAGGTCTTGCCATCCTTGCGGATGATGCACATCTCCATCGCGCTGCCCATGAAATCCATTTTCATCTTCTGGGCCTCGAGGGCGCCGTAGTTGTCGAAGTAGATCGTGGTCTCGCCCATCTGGGATTGCTGGGTGATGATTCCGGACTTGACACCATAGCGGTTCTGGGCCGTCGCCACTCCTGCCATGCTCGCAAGCAGGAGGATCAGGGTAAGAAATTTTCTATTCATTTTTTTAGCGTTAAGTAACTTCTTGCTTACACCTGCAAACATATAAAAACCGGGCCTTTGCTGGTCCGGTTTTTCGACGAACGGCCGAATTTCTTCGACGAACGCCCGGGAAATTACTCTTCGGCGGGCTTCATCGTCGTATAGACGTTGGTCACGTCCTCGTCATCCTCCAGCATGCCCGTAAGCTTGTCGAGGGTGGCGCGCTGCTCCTCGGTCACTTCCTTGAGGTCCACGTTCGGGATCTGCTCGAAGCCACCGGAGATCAGTTCGTAACCGTTCTCTTCGATGTATTTCTGGATCTGGCCGTAGGCGCTGTACTCACCGTACATCACGATGACGGGGGTCACGTTGCCGTC
The DNA here is from genome assembly GCA_017454905.1 of Bacteroidales bacterium. Classification (GTDB taxonomy): domain Bacteria; phylum Bacteroidota; class Bacteroidia; order Bacteroidales; family UBA932; genus Cryptobacteroides. Next base: position 23,908 of record JAFTCB010000042.1, on the reverse strand, counting down.
CTTGTCCTCTTCTTCTTCGCGGAAGAGCTCCTCCACGCCGTAGTCGATCAGTTCGAGCTCGAGCTCCTCGAGGTCGACGCCTTCCTTCTCCTTGACGCGGAAGGTGCACTTGCGGTCGAACATGAAGCCCACGGAACCGGTCGTACCGAGGGAACCGCCGCACTTGTTGAAGTAGCTGCGGACATTGGCCACGGTGCGGGTGTTGTTGTCGGTGGCAGCCTCCACGAGGTAGGCGATGCCGTAAGGGCCGAAGCCTTCGTAGATGATCTCCTTGAAGTCTCCCTGCTTGCTCTCGGTGGCTTTCTTGATGGCGCGCTCGATATTCTCCTTGGGCATTTGCTCACTGCGGGCCTCGGCCATCAGGGCGCGGAGGCGCGGGTTGCCGGTCACGTCGGGACCGCCCTGCTTGACGGCGATGGTGATTTCCTTGCCCAGTTTGGTGAACGTACGGGCCATGTGGCCCCAGCGCTTCAGTTTGCGCTCCTTGCGGAATTCAAATGCTCTTCCCATAATTATTCGGCGACTCTGGCGATGTGTTTCGCGATTTCGTAAGCTTCGATGGACTGGGGATAATTCTCCTCGATGGACTTGTAGCAGGCAAGCGCTTCGGCCTTCTGGCCAAGGGCCTCGTGAGCGGAACCTTCCTTGAGGAGGTAGCCGGCGGCGAACACGTTGTCAGCCACGGCCACGGCGGCCTTGTAGCTGCGGACGGCGGCGTTGTAGTCGCCCAGGGCCACGTAGGCGTCGCCTTCGCAGGCACGGGCACGGGCGGCGAGGATGGGCTCCTTGACGTTGTACTTCTTCAGGTAGGACAGGGCCTCGTCATAGTTGCCGAGCTGGAGCTCGCAGATACCTGCATACAGGTAGACGGCCTTGCCGGCCTTGGCGCCGTACTCGTCGATGATGTCGGCGAAACCGAGGTTGTTGCCGTCGCCGTTCAGGGCGAGGTCATACTCGGCGTTCTGGAAGCTCATCTCGGCAGGATAGGCCTGCTGCATCGCCTCCACGCACTTGGGCTGGAAAATGAACTTGTTGTAAGCGAGGATTCCGAGGCCGATCACGAGGATGGCGGCCACGACGCCCCAAATCATTTTTTTGTTCTCATTGTAGAACTTCTCGGTGGCGGAGACGGTCTGTTCGATATTCTCCTGCCGCTCGGCTTCTTTGTCTTTCAGATTTTTCTGAGCCATATCTTAGTCGTTTTAATTTCTGAACCATTTAGCCCGCAAAATTAGAAATTATTCTTTAACTTTGCAAACATGGCGACGCTTCAGAAAATAGTCATCCAGGACTTCCGCAATATCGCTTTGCAGGAACTCCGCTTCTCGCCCAACATCAACTGCATCAGCGGCGGCAACGGCGAGGGCAAGACCAATCTGCTCGATGCGATCTGGTACCTCTCCATGACCAAGAGCGCCTTCTCCCCTTCCGACCGCTTCAACTTCCGCTACGGCACCACGGCCTTCGGCCTGTCGGGCACCTACGCGATGCCCGGGGGCGCGTCCGCCCGCTTCAGCATCCAGGTCACGGAAGGCGGCGAGAAACGGATCCGCCGGGACGACAAGCCCTACACGCGCATCTCCGAGCACATCGGCGTCCTGCCGATCGTGATGGTCTCCCCCGCGGACATCGCGATGGTCAGCGAGTCCGGCGACGAGCGCCGCAAATTCGTCAACGCCGTCCTCTCGCAGATGGAGCAGACCTACCTCGCCGACATGCAGCAGTACAACCGCTTCCTGCTGCAGCGCAACAAGCTCCTCAAGGCGGGCATCGGGGACGAAGAGCTGCTGTCCACCTACGACGAGCGCCTCGCCGCCCTGGCCGCTCCTATTTTCGCCCGCAGGGCGGCATTCTGCGACAGCCTCGTCCCCATCGTGCAGCAGTACTACGCAGAGATCTCCGGCGGCCGCGAGCAGGTCGGGATCGAATACCGCTCCGACCTGCAGAAGGGCGACCTGCGCAGCCTGCTGCGCGAGCGGCGCGAGCGCGACATGGCCTTCCGCTTCACCACGGCCGGCATCCAGCGGGACGATTTCCTGTTCACGATGAACGGGCATCCGATCCGCCGCTGCGGCTCCCAGGGCCAGCAGAAATCCTTCCTCGTCGCCCTCAAGTTCGCCCAGTACGAAGTGATGAAATCCGCCTACGGCTATCCGCCGATGCTGCTGCTGGACGACCTCTTCGACAAGCTCGACATGGACCGCGTCGCCAACCTGCTGCGGATGGTCGTGGGCAAGGAGTTCGGCCAGATCTTCCTGTCGGACTCCAACAAGGTCCGCACGGAATCCATCGTGGACAAGCTCACCGCGGACCGCTGCTATTTCGAGACGGCAGGAGGCGTCTTCACTCCCGTCAATGAGTAGGGTCGCACGCAAGACAGCCGTTCCCCTGGAGGAACTCATCCAGGAGTTCATCCGGGCAAGCCGCCTCACCCCGGGGCTCAACACCCGGCGCATCTTCGCCGCCTGGGACGCCGCTTCCGGCGCAGGCCGCTACACGGTCCGCCGCTTCTTCCGCGACGGCAAGCTCTACATCACCGTAGACTCCTCGGTGGTGCGCAGCCAGTTGTCCTTCCAGCGCGATGCGCTCATCGCCAAGATCAACGCCCTGCTCGCGCAGGACGAACTGTACTCCGGCGACGGCGGCTCCTGCCCCGTCCAAGAACTGATCCTGAAATGAAATTCGTCATCGATAAAAACATCCCCTTCATCGAGGGCGTCTTTGAGCCCTGGGCGGAAGTGGTCTACAAGGACGGCCCGGAGATCTGCCGGGACGACCTGATGGACGCCGACGCCCTGGTGATCCGCACCCGTACCCGCTGCGACGCTGCCCTGCTGCGCGGCACCTCCGTCAAGCTCATCGCCACAGCGACGGTCAGCATGGACAACATCGACCAGATCTGGTGCAAGGAGCACGGCATCTTCGTGCAGAACGCTTCGGGCTGCAACGCCGGCGGCGTCTCCAACTATGTCTTCTCCGCCCTCTACGGCACCGCTGCCCGCAAGAGCATTTCCTTGTCGGGGGCCACGATGGGCATCATCGGCCTGGGCGCCGCGGGCACGCGCATCGAGCAGATGGCGCTCACGCTCGGCTTCAAGACGCTGCGCTACGACCCCTGGCGGGCCGAGAAGGAGTGGCACACCGAGTTCCAAGACCTGGACACCGTCCTCTCCGGATCGGACATCGTCACGATGCACATCCCCGTCAACGACAACACCCGCGGGATGGCCGACGCCGACTTTTTCGACAAGATGAAGCCCGGCGCCTTCTTCATCAACACTGCCCAGGGCGAACTCGTCGTCGAGGAAGACCTGATCCGGGCCATCCCCAAGCTCGGTCCCGTCGCGCTCGACACCTGGTGCCACGAGCCCGACATCAACCGCCAGCTGCTGGACCTCGTGGACATCGCCACCCCCCACATCGCCGGCTACACTCTCCAGGGCAAGCAGATCGGCACCTCGCTGGCCATCCGCGCCGTCGCGCGCTTCTTCGGCCTGTCCGAGCTCTACGAGTTCTTCCCGACCACGGAAATCCTCGAATACCAGGCCGTCCACGTGGATGTGCACGACAAGGCCCAAGGACAGATCGCCTCGATCATCCAGTACAACTACCCCATCTTCACGGATGACTTCATCTTCCGCATGTCGCCGGAGCGTTTCAGCGAGCTCCGCGCAAACTACAGTTACCGCCGCGAATTCTACTTCTGATATAACCACCTTTTGATATAACCACAAATACATAACACAATATGGACAAAGCTACAATGAATGCTCAGATTGAGCGCTTCCGCAAAGGTTTCCCCTGGCTCCGCATCGTCGCCCCGGCCACGCCCGGCCGCGGTATCGAGGTCCTGACCGAAAAGCAGCAGGAAGAAGCCGTCCGCTATGCCGACACGGCCGAAGTGAAGGGCCGCTGCAAATTCGTGCCCGCCTCGGGCGCGGCTTCCCGCATGTTCAAGGACATCTTCGCGGGCATCGACGCCCCCAACGCGGCTACGGAGAAACTGGCCGCCAACCTGGAGAAATTCGCTTTCTATTCCCCTGAGGTCTTCGGGAAGGCACCTTTCGACCCCGTCGACACCGCCCGCAAGCTCCTCACTGACGCCGGGCTCGCCTACGGCGCCAAGCCCAAGGGCGTGCTGAAATTCCACCGCTACCCCGCGGAGACGCGCACCGCCCTGGCCGAGCACTTCGTCGAAGGCCAGGCCTACATGCGCAACGCCGACGGCACCGTGGACCTCATCGTCACCATCTCCCCGGAGCACCGGGCCCTGTTCGAGGCTGCCGTCGAAGAGATCCGCGCGCAGTATGAGGAGCGCTACGGCGTCAAGTACAACATCACCTTCACCTACCAGGCCAAGGAGACCGACACCCTGGCGGTGGACGCCGAGGGCAAGCCCTTCCTCAAGGAAGACGGCAGCATCCTCACCCGCCCCGCCGGCCACGGCGCCCTGATCTACAATCTGAATGAACTGGACGCCGAACTCGTGTCCATCAAGAACATCGACAACGTCTGCGTGGAGCGCATGCAGCCGGCGACCTACCGCTGGAAGAAGGTCCTGATGGGCCGCGCGCTGGAGCTTCGCGACCGCATCCACGGCTACATCTTCGCCCTGGACCAACTGACGCAGGTGCGCAAGGAAGCGTCCGACCTCGCTTTCATTCCGGGCAATGTCGTGTATCTCGACGATCCGTTCGCCACGCCCGAATGCCAGGAACTCTGCAACGAGATCGAGGCCTTCCTGCATGACGAGCTCTGCATCGAGATGCCCGAGGCCAAGGACAGCCGCGACCGCGCCGAAGCGCTGCGCGCCAAGCTGGACCGTCCGATCCGCGTCTGCGGCATGGTCAAGAACCTCGGCGAGCCGGGCGGCGGTCCCTTCATTATCCGTGACAAGGACGGCGCCACTTCCCTGCAGATCCTCGAAGGCGCCCAGATCAATCCCGATGATCCCGAAGCCGTCGCCGCCCTCAAGGCCGCTACGCACTTCAACCCGGTGGACCTGGTCTGCTGCCTGCGCCGCCACGACGGCAGCAAGTTCAACCTGCTCGACTACGTCGATGAGGAGACCGGCCTGATCAGTTCCAAGAGCTACCAGGGCCGCGAGCTCAAGGCGCTCGAACTGCCGGGCCTGTGGAACGGCTCCATGTCCGACTGGAACACCCTCTTCGTCGAGGTCCCGATCGAGACCTTCAATCCCGTCAAGGTCGTGCTCGACCTGCTCCGCGACGCCCATCAGTAGCCTATGGAAGAGCGCAGCACCGACCGGCTGGCCCGGGTCATCCTCAGCACGGCGATATTCACCGTCATCGCCCTGTTGTGCTGGTATTTCCGCAGCGTGCTGGTCTACATCATCGCCGCATTCGTGGTGTCGCTGGTGGGCCAGCCGGTCATGCGCGCGCTCCGCAAGGTCCGCATCAAGGGCCGGGGCGCGCCGGACTGGCTGCTCGCCATCCTGACCCTGCTCATCATCTTCGTCCTCCTGCTGCTGCTCGTCACGCAGATCATCCCGGTCGTGACCGGCATCATCCGCGAGGCCGCCAGCGGCAGCCAGACCTTGCCGGACGGCAGCCTGCTGGACCGGGCCAATGAGTGGCTCATCGCCACGTTCCCCTCCCTCGGGCCGGATTTCGACGGAGTCGCCCTGCTGACCGCCAAGCTCAAGGAGATGACCAGCCTGTCCGCCGTCACGGGCATCCTCGGTTCCGTCGCCTCCGCGGTGGCCAGCCTCGCCGTCGGGGCCTTTGCGACCGTTTTCATCTCGTTCTTCTTCATCAAGGACGACCGCCTCTTCAGCCGCATCGTCGCCGCCGTCGTTCCCGACCGGCACGAAGCCCGCGTGGGTACGACCATCGTCGAGATCGAGGGGCTGCTGTCCCGCTATTTCATCGGGCTGATCGTGGAGATCATCGGGGTGATGGCCGTGGATTTCCTGCTGCTCTGGCTTGTCGCCGGGATCGGCGCCAGCAATGCGCTCGGCATCTCCTTCATCGCCGGCTTGCTCAACATCATCCCCTATGTGGGTCCGCTCATCGGCGAAGTGCTCGGCGTGACGCTGTGCGTCATCCTCAAATATACGACGGGCGCGGGCCTGGACGTGGACATCTGGTGGTTCGCCCTCATCGTCCTGGGCCTGATGCTGGCCGCCCAGCTGGTGGACAACATCATCTATCAGCCGCTCATCTATTCTACCAGCATCAAGGCGCATCCGCTGGAGATTTTCATCGTCCTGCTGATCGCCGGCCACATCGGCGGCGCCGTCGGCATGCTCGTCGCGATCCCCGCCTACACGGTCGTCCGCGTGATCGCCAGCCGCTTCTTCTACCATTGGAAGCCGGTCCGGCGCCTGATCCCCCAGCGCGAGGACGGTACGGATGACGGAGACGAAGCGGAAGAAATGGGGCGCTCGTGAGTTTTTTTCCGGAAAAAGATGCAATTCTAAAAAAATTGCCTATCTTTGCAATCCCTTTCGAGGGCATCTGGGTGTGGCGCAGTTGGTAGCGCACCTGGTTAGGGACCAGGAGGTCGCTCGTTCAAGTCGAGTCACCCAGACAAACGAAACAGAGGCACTTACAATTGCGTAAGCGCCTCTTCTTTTTACACTAGTCGCAGTTTTGTCGCAGTTTTAACGTGTTATAACCCCGAATTATCATTACATTTGTATCATGATAGGAAAAACCCGGTATTTAATGGACCCTGCAGAAGAAAAAGCGATTCTCGACAGGGCGACGGAGAAGCTCGACCTTTACCTGCCGCTTCTGCTCGAACACCATTATGTTGACGAAGCGAAAGCGTTCGCCCAGCCGGGCGGAGAGTACGTCAGATTCACGGTCAAGGAGTTCATGAAAGAGCTGATCTTCGAGCTCATCAGGCCGGTCGGCGAATGGACGAAGGATCCGTACTACATAGACATGGAGCCGATCTTCCAGACGGTAAAAAGCGAACTCGCCGATCATTTTGAAGTCCGTCACGGGCTGGAAGAATATATTTTCTCCGAATACGTCAACGTGAAGATAAACGATATCCTGTCCTTCGATCTTTTGAGGGGACACCACGCGTTCTCTACCGTCGGGATACGCGTCAACGGCTTTTGGGACGACGACGACAGCGACTGGATGGGATACGTTGCCGAGCAGACGGACGACGAGCTGCTCGCGTGTCAGGCGAGCGGCGACTGCGAGCGATGCTCGGCGTACTTCTTCCCCGATCAGACGGTGGAGTTCTGCCGCATGGCGGAGTATATTTACGACCATATCGGCCGCTTCACGGAAATGGCGGAAGAAAAGGTGCGGAAAGAAAGAAAAAAGTATGACCTGTGAATCAAAAAGATCCGACCCGACCACGGTCCTTAAGGCCGTAAGGAAATGTCCCTCCGCCATCGCTTACGCGTCGGAAGAGCTGCAGAACGACCGCAAATTTATCAAGCAGGCGGTGAACCAGAACGCCGGAGTGATAAAATACGTAAGCGAAAGGTTCAGAAACGACAAAGCAATCGCCCTCCTCGCCGTCAGAAATGACCGGGAAATATTCTCCTCTCTCACGGAGGAAATGCAGAGCGACGCTGACGTGGCAGAAGCCTATCTCGGCGGAAAACCGTTCAAGTTGAAGAACGCGCCGGAAAAAGTACGGGACAACAAGGAGTTTGCGATCAAAACGCTCTCGACGTACGGCGGCGTGCTCAAAGACGTGAGCGAACGCCTCCGTGCGGACAAGGACGTCGTGACGGCTGCCGTCGGCTCGGCATGGAACGCGCTCGGATATGCCGCCGAAGAATTGCGGGCCGACCGCGACGTGGTCCTGGCCGCCGTGAAGCATGACGGATACGCGCTTCAGTTCGCCTCCGACGAATTGAAGGACGACAAAGAGATCGTCCTCACGGCGATAGAGACCTACGAAGGCGACGTGCTCGAATACGCGTCAGAGCGGCTTAAGGACGATAGGGAGACGGTCCTTGCCGCTGTAAGTAGATGTGAGAATTCGATCGGCTTCGCATCTGAGCGGTTAAGACACGACGACGAAGTGATCCGCGCGGTCCTTGACGCTCATCCCGGTCAGTTTGAAAATCTGCCGGAGGACGTACAGGAGGATCTTGACTATATTCTTTTCGGCCTAGAGCGTGTCATAAAACACCTTCCCGATCCGGAGGACTACAGCTTTTTCGACGACTCGACAAGCGAATACTACGCAGATTTCGATGAGGCGGAAGAGGCTTTTCTCGACATATTCGAGTCGATACCGCCCGAAGCGCTGCAGGACGACCCGGACCTGAACGACAGGGTCAGCCGGCTTGCCGTCGAGCTGAACGGCGCCTATTACCAAGAAGGCAATTCTCCGTCCGATGACGTTCACGACGAAGTCGTCCGCCGCGTGGAAGCGCTCTGCGAGGAACACGATATCCCCGTAAGCCCGGTCCTGAAAGAAGCGATCAACGTGCTTCGCAAAGAAAGCGACAAGAAGAAAGACGACAAATACAAAGATCTCAGTCTGGAGGAGAGATTGTTTTACGAAAACCTGGACAGGTATGAGGCGATCGTCGGCAAATCCGCGTTGAAATTCGGAGCGGAAAATGAAAGAGCGTATCTGGGCCCGGACGGCGGATTTGTGAAAAACTGCATGCTGTCATTCGTCAAGGCTCTCGTTTATGTACAAAACGGGCTTTACCACGACAGCGCGCTCTGGGAGGACGGCGGAGACGAAGTCGATCTGGACAAGGCGTACGAAGAGATCCACGCTCATCTCTCCCCGCAGGTCACGGTCACGAGAAGGGCACCCGAAGGCTGCTATTCGGAAAACGTCACCGTCGAGGTGTGCGGCGACATCCGCCTGATCCTTGTCAGGGAGGCACCGCTTAAGATCATGAGTATCTGGGTGAACAAGGTCGATTCCGGGCGCGAACGCGGCAAGTGGCTCGCCCCGGACAGGCTCAGCGAATTCTGCGACATGGTCGGGCATATCTGCAGCATTTACGGCAAATACAGGACGATCGCCGATCAGCGCGCCGCAGAACTGAGAGAGAGATTCGGACTGTCGACATCCTAGCTTGCCATGTTCCGCGAAAAACGCTATTTTTGTTGTATGGCACAAATGAATTACCGCAGCATCGACCTCTCCTCCTGGGTCAAAGTCGGCGAAGGAGGCAACGGCATCACCTACGAGAATCCCGCCGAACCGGACATCCTCCTGAAAGTCAACAACGCCAGGCTGAACAACCTGGACACCATCCGGCAGGAATACGACCTCTCCGAGGCCGTGGCGGCGCTGGGCTTCCCCACCCCGGCCATGCACGAGATCGTCCGCGTGGGAGAGAACCATGGCGTGATCATGGAACGCATCCAGGACAAAAAGTCCATTTTCCGCATCTGCCACGACGAACCGGAACGCATCGGGGAGATGGCCCGGCTCTTCAGCTCCCTGGCCAGGCAACTGTTCAGCACCCCCTGCAACACGGACTTCTTCCCCAGCCGGAAACAGACGGCCCTGGACGGGCTGGACCAATCCTCCTTTGTCAGCAAAAAGCACAGGGCCACCCTCCGCTCTTTCATCGAAGCCCTGCCGGACAGCACCGGCTGCGTGCACGGGGATTTCCAGCCGGGCAATGTGATCCTCTCCGGCGGGAAGCCGTACTGGATCGACCTCGGGCGCTTCGCCTGGGGCGAACCGATGTTCGACATCGGACACCTTTACCTCTCCTGCGTAGTCTACTCCAAAATGAAGCCCGCCCGGGAGATTTTCCACCTGACCCGCGAACAGCTGCTGCAGTTCTGGGACCTCTTCGCCAAGGATTTCACCGGGCAGGAGGACCACGCGGAATTCGACCGCCAGGCCGCCCGCTTCGCCGCGGCCGACATGGTCACGCGAGTGCATTACGCGAAGCCCACCTTCCTGGAGAATCCTTTTTTCCGCCTGCAGCTGGGGCCCCTGATGAAGCATTTTTAGGTTTTTCCGTATCTTCGCCTTGTGAAACGCAGTATCAACCTCCTATTTATCCTGACAATGATGTTGTCCGCCTGTTCGGCTTCTCCGCGGCGGAGCAGGAAAAGATGAAACAGAAGTACCTGAAATAACCGCCCGTGAAAACGCCGCTGCTGATCCTCTGGATCCTGTTCTACCTTTTCGCCCCGGCCGGGGTGATCTGGCTCTGCCGCCGCAGCAAGCCCCTCGCCCGCGTGGGCACGATCCTGCTGATGTACATCCTCGGCGTGCTGGCCGGGAACCTGCTGATCTACCCCTTCGAGGGCGCATCCGCGGCGCTCTACCCCATCCAGGACGCCCTGTCCAGCGTGACCATCCCCCTGGCGATGCCGCTCATCCTGTTCGCCTGCAACTTCAAAGGCTGGCCGGTGCGCAAGGCCCTCATTTCCCTGCTCTGCGGCATCGTGGCCGTCACAGGCATGGCCGTGGCGGGATTCTTCCTGTTCGGCAGCCGCATCGGCGCGGAAGCCCCCGCCGTCGCGGGCATGGCCGTCGGCGTGTACACCGGCGGCACCCCCAACCTCGCCGCCGTCAAGATGATGCTCGGCGCGGACGAGGCCACCTACCTGCTGGTCAACTCCTTCGACCTCATCGTCAGCTTCCTTTACCTGACCTTCCTGATGGTCGCCGGCATCCGCCTCGCGCGGCGTTTCCTGCCCGCGGACGACGGGAACGCACTCCAGCCGGAGGCCGCCGGCGGCGCCCACGCCATGGCGCAGGACGAATCCGGCATGTACCGCGGCGTCTTCTCCCGGGAGCACCGTGCGGGCACCCTCAAGGCACTGGGTCTCGCGCTGCTGATCGCAGGCGCCGGCATCGGCCTGTCCCTGCTCATCACCGGCAGCATCAACATGCTCGTCCTCATCCTGACGCTGACCACCCTGTCCATCGGCGCCTCCTTCCTGCCCGCCGTGCGCGGCTGGACCAAGAGTTACGACGCCGGGATGTACCTCGTGCTGATCTTCAGCCTCGTGGTCGCCTCGATGGTGGACATCCGCAGCATCGACCTGCACAGCGGCATCTGGCTGCTCTGCTACGTCGCCTTCGTCATCTTCGGTTCCCTGCTGGTGCAGCTGATCCTGTGCCGCCTTTTCCGGGTGGACGCAGACACGGCCGTCATCACCAGCGTCGCGATGATCAACTCCCCGCTCTTCGTCCCGATGATCGCCGAATCCATGAAGAACCGGCGCATCATCATCACGGGCATCACCGTGGGTATCATCGGCTACGCCGCCGGCAACTACCTCGGCGTTCTGGTGGCGGGAATGCTGGGTTAACGCAAGCAGACTATAGGATTTACACGATTCTTTTATTATATTTGCCCGATTTTCGTTTTCAGAATTATGAGTATCCAGCAAGATAAAATCCAAGAACTGGTCGACCGCCGCGCCGTCGCGAAACTCGGCGGAGGCCAGAAGCGCATCGACGCCCAGCACCAGAAAGGCAAGCTCACGGCCCGCGAGCGCCTCTCCAAGCTCCTGGACCCGGGCAGCTTCGAAGAGTTCGACATGTTCGTGCAGCACCGCTGCACCAATTTCGGGATGGAAGCCTCCCATCCGGACGGCGACGGCGTCGTGACCGGACAGGGCACGGTCGACGGCCGTCCCGTTTTCGTTTTCGCACAGGATTTCACCGTCAACGGCGGATCCCTCTCCAAGACCATGTCCGAGAAGATCTGCAAGGTCATGGACATGGCCGTCCGCGTGGGCGCGCCGGTGATCGGCCTCAATGATTCGGGCGGAGCCCGCATCCAGGAAGGCATCGACGCCCTGGCCGGCTACGGCGAGATCTTCGAGCGCAACATCCTCGCCAGCGGCGTGGTCCCGCAGATCAGCGGGATCTTCGGCCCCTGCGCCGGCGGTGCGGTGTACTCCCCCGCCCTCACGGACTTCACCCTGATGGTGCAGAACACCTCCTACATGTTCCTCACGGGCCCGGCGGTCGTCAAGTCCGTCACCGGCGAGGACGTGGACCAGGAGAGCCTCGGCGGCGCCTCCGTACACGCCTCCAAGTCCGGCGTGGCGCATTTCAGCGCCCCGACCGAGGAGGAAGGCATCGAGACGATCAAGAAGCTCCTCTCCTTCCTGCCCCAGAACAATACGGAAACGGCTCCCGAGCGTCCCACCGCGGACCCCGTGGGCCGCACCGACGACGCCCTCAACGACATCGTCCCCGACAGCCCCAACAAGGCCTACGACATGTACGGCGTGATCCGCAGCATCGTCGATGACGGAGAGTTCTTCGAGGTCCACAAGGACTTCGCCAAGAACATCATCGTCGGCTTCGCCCACATGGGCGGCAAGAGCGTGGGCATCGTCGCCAACCAGCCGGGCGTACTCGCCGGCGTGCTGGACATCAACGCTTCCCGCAAGGGCGCCCGTTTCGTGCGCTTCTGCGACGCGTTCAACATCCCGCTCGTCACCCTCGTGGACGTCCCGGGCTTCCTGCCCGGCACCCAGCAGGAATACGGCGCCATCATCACCAACGGCGCGAAACTCCTCTTCGCCTACGGCGAGGCCACGGTCCCCAAGGTCACCGTCACCCTGCGCAAGAGCTACGGCGGCGCGCACATCGTCATGAGCTGCAAGCAGCTCCGCGGCGACGTCAACTACGCCTGGCCGACCTCCGAGATCGCCGTGATGGGCGCCGACGGCGCCGTGGGCGTCCTCTATGGCAAGGAACTCAAGGCCGAGACCGATCCGGCGAAGCGCGCCGAGATCTCCGAGGCCCGCAAACAGGAATACAACGAACTCTTCTGCAACCCCTACCAGGCCGCGCAGAAGGGCTACATCGAGGATGTCATCGAGCCGCGCAACACGCGCTTCCGCGTGATCCGCGCCCTCGCCTTCCTCGAAGGCAAACGACAGGAAATCCCCGCGAAGAAACATGACAACCTTCCTTTATAGTCTCCTCCTGCTCACCGCCGGCGGAGACCGGATGGCCGAAATCGATCCGCACGGGTGGACACTGACGCTGATCAGCGTCAGTGTCGTGTTCGCGGCGCTGATCGTGCTCTATTTCATTTACAACTTCTCCGGCAACATCTTCTCCGGCAAGTACAAGCGCAAGCCCAAGGCTCCGAAAGCGCCGAAGGGCACGGATGAAGCGGAGGTGGCGGCAGCCATCGCCCTGGCCCTGGAGGCCGAGGCGGGCGGCGAGACCGAAGCGGCCATCGCCACGGCCCTGCACCTCTACCTGTCCGACGCCGTCCACGACCTCGAGCCGGGCTTCATCACCCTGCGCCGCACCCCGTCCCCATGGGACAACAAATCCGTCAACTTCAGAAAATCACCCCGAAAATGAAAGCATACAAATTCAAGATCAACGGCAAGGAATACAACGTAGCCGTCAACGGAATTGAAGGAAAGAACGCCGACGTGACCGTCAACGGCGTCAACTATCAGGTCGAGCTCGAGAACGAGGTTCCCGCCGCCGCAGCAGCCCCTGCAGCCGCCCCGGCCGCCGCTCCCGCTGCACAGAGCGCTCCGGAAGCCCCCAAGGCAGCCGCACCCGCCGGCGGCAAGAAGATCGGCAGCCCGCTGCCGGGCGTCATCATCTCCGTGGACGTCAAGGAAGGCCAGGCCGTCAAGCGCGGCCAGAAAGTCGCCGTCATCGAGGCGATGAAGATGGAGAACGAGATCCTTGCCGAGTGCGACGGCACCATCACCGCCATCCACGTCTCCAAAGGCGACTCCGTGCTCGAAGGTGCTGACATCGTAACGATCGGTTAATGGAAAACATCATCGACAGCCTCCAGCAATTCTGGCAGTTTACCGGATTTGCCAACTGCACCTGGCAACACCTGCTGATGATCTGCATCGGCCTGGGTTTCATCACCCTGGGTATTGTCAAGCATTGGGAGCCGCTGCTGCTCGTGCCGATCGGATTCGGCATGATCATCGGCAACATCCCCCTCTTCTTCGATCCCGCGACCGGCGTCGGCCTCAAGATCGGCATCTACGAAGAGAACTCCGTGCTGAACATCCTGTACCACGGCGTGAAGAACGGCTGGTACCCGCCATTGATATTCCTCGGCATCGGGGCCATGACGGACTTCTCGGCCCTGATCTCGCAGCCGCGCCTCATCCTGATCGGCGCCGCTGCACAGATGGGTATCTTCGGCGCCTACCTGCTCTCGCTCGTGCTCGGCTTCGCCCCCAATGAGGCCGGTGCCATCGGCATCATCGGCGGCGCGGACGGCCCGACCGCCATCTTCCTGAGCTCCAAGCTGGCTCCGGAACTGATGGGTGCGATCGCCGTGTCGGCCTACTCCTACATGGCCCTCGTGCCCGTGATCCAGAAGCCGATCATGCTGCTGCTCACCACCAAGAAGGAGCGCCTGATCCGGATGAACAAACCGCGCACCGTCAGCCAGCGCGAGAAGATCATCTTCCCGATCATCGGCTTCCTCTGCACGGCCTTCATCGTCCCCTCCGGCCTGCCGCTGCTGGGCATGCTCTTCTTCGGCAACCTGCTCAAGGAGAGCGGCGTCACCAAGCGCCTCGCCGCCACGGCCAGCGGTCCGCTCATCGATGTCGTGACCACGCTCATCGGTATCACCGTGGGTGCCTCCACCCAGGCTGACGTGTTCCTCACCGGCCGGTCCGCGCTCATTTTCGGCCTCGGTCTGGCTTCGTTCGTCATCGCCACCACCTTCGGCGTGCTCTTCGCGAAGTTCATGAACCTCTTCCTGCCGGAAGGCAAGAAGATCAACCCGCTCATCGGCAACGCCGGCGTGTCCGCCGTGCCGGATGCGGCGCGCGTGTCCGAACAGGTGGGTCTGGAAGCAGACCCCGGCAACCACCTCCTGACCCATGCCATGGCCCCGAACGTGGCCGGCGTGATCGGATCCGCGGTGGCCGCCGGTATCCTTCTCGGATTCCTCGGATAACCCGATCAATAACCGCATACATCTGCGCCATCCCGTTCGGGGTGGCGCTTTTTGTTTTATTTATAGGAAAAATCCCTTTGATTTTTTTCTGCTTTTTTTTAGTTTTGTAAGACTGCCCCGGCAGTCCACAAGGCTAATAACATCATCCGATATGTCCAATAAATTACAGGAACTCACGGACAGGCTCTACAACGAGGGTCTCTCCAAAGGCAAAGAAGAAGGAGAACAGCTGCTCGCCCAGGCCCGCGCGGAAGCGGACCGCATCCTCGAAGATGCCCGCAAGCAGGCAGCCCTGATCGTCTCCGACGCTGAGAAACAAGCCGCCGACCTCAAGGACAAGACGGCATCCGACCTGCGCATGGCCTCCGCCCAGTGCCTCCAGGCCACCAAGAAAGACATCGAAGAGCTGCTCGTCGGCGCCGTCAGCACCGAGCCGGTAGGCAAGAGCCTCTCCGACCCTGATTTCCTCAAGAAGATCATTACCACCGTCGCCGAACGTTTCAGCGCCAGCGAATCCGCCGACCTGGCCCTCCTCCTCCCCGCCTCGCTGCAGGACGAGCTGGAGCCCTGGCTCTCCGGTGAGCTCAAGAAAGCCCTCGGCGGCAGCCTCAAGGCCGAATTCAGCAAGAAGGTCGGCGGCGGCTTCTCCATCGGCCCCAAGGACGGCAGCTGGTTCGTGAGCCTGACCGACGACACCTTCAAGGAGCTGATCGCCGAATACCTCCGTCCCGTCACCCGCAAGCTTCTCTTCGGCTAGACGATGAACAATTACGAATACATCGTCGCCAGCCTGCCGGTTCTCCGGCAGGAGGACGCCCGGACGGACAACCTGGATGCCGCCGCGCTCGTGGACGAGATCCGCGGGCAGCTCTCCGGCCATGACCAGGCCCTGCTGGACACCCTGCTCGACGGCTACGACCCCGACAAGATGGATGCGGACTTCTACGCCCGGATGACCGGGCACAAGAACCGCTTCCTGCGCGAATGGTTCACCTTCGACCTGGACCTGCGCAACACGACGGTCGCCTACCTCAACGACCAGCTCGGACGCGAAGCCGGCCGCGACCTCATCCAGCCCGAGGGCTTCGAAGAGCTTGAGGCTTTCCCCGAGCGCGAAGCCGCCGAGGCGATCCTGCGCGGGACCGACATCCTCAAGCGCGAGCGCGGCCTGGACGACCTGCGCTGGCGCAAGATCGACGAGATCACGATCATGGACTTCTTCGACATCGAGGCCATCCTGGGCTTCGTTGCCAAACTCAAGATCATCGACCGCTGGCTCCAGCTCGACCCCGACTCCGGCCGGGCGCTCTTCCGCCGGATGGTCGAGGACATCCGCTCCACCTACGACAACAAAAAACAGAATATCGCAATATGAGTACTAAAGGAAAGGTAACGGGCATCGTCTCGAACCTCGTGACCGTGACCGTGGACGGGCCGGTGGCGGAGAACGAACTCTGCTACATCACCGTCGGCGGCAGCCGGCTCCTCGCCGAAGTCATCAAGATCACCGGCGACAAGGCTTCGGTCCAAGTGTTCGAGAGCACCCGCGGACTCAAGAACGGGGACTCCGTCGAATTCCTGGGCAAGATGCTCGAGGTCACCCTCGGCCCCGGCCTGCTCTCCGGCATCTACGACGGTCTGCAGAACAACCTCACCACGATGACGGGCGTCTTCCTCAAGCGGGGCGAATACACCGACCCGCTCGACCGCAAGGCCCTCTGGGCATTCACCCCGCTCGCCAAGCCCGGCGACAAGGTCATCGCCGCCGACTGGCTCGGCGAAGTCAAGGAAGGCTGGCTGCCCCACAAGATCATGGTTCCCTTCGCTTTCCGGGGCGAATACACCGTCAAGTCGGTGGCGCCCGCAGGGAACTACACCGTCGACGAGACCATCGCGGTGCTCACGGGCAAGGACGGCGAAGACGTCCCCGTCACGATGACCCAGAAATGGCCGGTCAAGGTAGCTGTCAAGTGCTACAAGGAGAAGCCGCGTCCCTCCCGCATCATGGAGACGGGCGTGCGCGTCATCGACACCTTCAACCCCATCGCCGAAGGCGGCACCGGATTCATCCCGGGCCCGTTCGGCTGCGGCAAGACGGTGCTCCAGCACGCCATCGCCAAGCAGGGCGACGCCGACGTCATCGTCATGGCGGCCTGCGGCGAGCGTGCCAACGAGGTCGTGGAGATCTTCACCGAATTCCCCGAACTGGTGGACCCGCACACCGGCCGCAAGCTGATGGAGCGCACCACCATCATCTGCAACACATCCAACATGCCGGTGGCCGCCCGTGAGGCATCCGTCTACACGGCCATGACCATCTGCGAGTACTACCGCGCGATGGGCCTGAAGTGCCTGCTGCTCGCCGACTCCACCTCCCGCTGGGCCCAGGCCCTCCGCGAGATGTCCAACCGCATGGA
The DNA here is from genome assembly GCA_017454905.1 of Bacteroidales bacterium. Classification (GTDB taxonomy): domain Bacteria; phylum Bacteroidota; class Bacteroidia; order Bacteroidales; family UBA932; genus Cryptobacteroides. The sequence goes on along the minus strand of JAFTCB010000042.1, from coordinate 6,628 downwards.
GGAACTCCCGGGACAGGACGCCTTCCCGGTGGACCTCTCCGCCATCATCTCCAACTTCTACGCACGCGCGGGCCTGGTCCTCCTCAACAACGGCCAGACCGGCGCCGTGACCTTCATCGGGACGGTCTCCCCGGCCGGCGGCAACCTCAAGGAGCCGGTCACCGAGTCCACCAAGAAGGCCGCCCGCTGCTTCTACGCCCTCGAGCAGAACCGCGCCGACCAGAAGCGCTACCCGGCCGTCAACCCGATCGACTCCTACTCCAAGTACCTCGAATACCCCGAGATCCAGGAATTCCTGCGCGAGAAAATCAGCAAAGACTGGGTCGAGAAGGTCCTCAAGGCCAAGAACCTCGTCCGCCGCGGACGCGAAATGGCCGACCAGATCAACATCCTCGGAGACGACGGCGTGCCCATGAGCTACCACGAGACCTTCTGGAAGTCCGAGCTGATCGACTTCGCCTTCCTGCAGCAGGATGCCTTCGACGCCATCGACGCCCTCTGCCCGCTGGAGCGCCAGGAATACATGCTCGACATGATCCTGAAGATCTGCGACCGGCACTTCGAGTTCGACAACTTCGAGCAGTGCCGCACCCTCTTCAAGGAGATGATCAACACCCTGCGCCAGATGAACTACACCGAGTTCAAGAGCCCGCAGTTCAACGAATACGAGCAGCAGCTCGCCAAACACCTCGCATAAAGATATGGCAACGAAAGCATTCCAACGCACATACACGCAGCTCCAGGCCGTCACCAAGGCCACGGTCACCCTCAACGCACGGAGTGTGGCCAACGACGAGCTGGCCACGGTGAACGGCAAGCTTGCCCAGGTCGTGAAGACCAAGGGCGACGCCGTCACCCTGCAGGTCTTCTCCGGCACCGAAGGGATCCCGACCAACGCCGAAGTCTCCTTCCACGGCGCCCCTCCTACCCTGCACGTGAGCGACCAGCTCTCCGGCCGCTTCTTCAACGCCTACGGCCACCCGATCGACGGCGGCCCGGAAATCGAAGGAGAAGAGCGCGAGGTGGGCGGCCCCTCCGTCAACCCCTACAAGCGCCGCCAGCCCTCCGAGCTGATCCCGACCGGCATCGCCGGCATCGACCTCAACAACACCCTCGTCTCCGGCCAGAAGATCCCCTTCTTCGCCGACCCTGACCAGCCTTACAACAAGGTCATGGCGGACGTCGCGCTGCGCGCCGATGTCGACAAGATCATCCTCGGCGGCATGGGCCTGACCAACGACGACTACCTCTTCTTCCGCCACGCCTTCGAGTCGGCGGGCGCCCTGGACAAGATCGTCTCCTTCGTCAACACGACCGAGGAGCCGCCGGTGGAGCGCCTGCTCATCCCGGACATGGCCTTGGCTGCCGCCGAATACTTCGCCGTGGACAAGAACGAGAAGGTGCTCGTCCTGCTGACCGACATGACCCTCTACGCCGACGCCCTGTCCATCGTGTCCAACCGCATGGACCAGATCCCGTCCAAGGACTCCATGCCGGGTTCGCTCTATTCCGACCTCGCCAAGATCTACGAGAAAGCCGTGCAGCTGCCTGATGGCGGCTCCATCACCATCATCGCGGTCACGACCCTGAACGACGGCGACATCACCCACGCCATCCCGGACAACACCGGCTACATCACAGAGGGCCAGCTCTTCCTGCGTGCCGATCCGGACTCCGGCAAGGTCATCGTGGACCCGTTCCGCTCCCTGTCCCGACTCAAACAGCTCGTGCAGGGCAAGAAGACCCGCGAGGACCACGCCCAGGTGATGAACGCGGGCGTGCGCCTCTACGCTGATGCCCAGAACGCCAAGACCAAGCTGGAGAACGGCTTCGACCTCTCCGACTACGACCTGCGCTGCCTGGACTACGCCAAGGAATATGCCACGCGCCTGCTTTCCATCGACGTCAACATCACCGTCGAGCAGATGCTGGACACCGCGTGGGAGATCTTCGCCAAATACTTCTCGCCGGCCGAGACCGGCATCAAACAGGTTTTCGTCGACAAATACTGGAAGAAAGACTAGACAACCGTGGCCATCAAGTTTCAATACAACAAGACTTCTCTGACGAATCTTGGCAAGCAGCTCAAGGTACGCCAGAACGCCCTGCCGACCCTCAAGAACAAGGAATCGGCCCTGCGTTCGAGCGTCCAGACGGCCAAGGCGGAGTCCGAGCGGCTGGCCGACGAGTTGGAAGCATCCCTCCAGAGATACGACTACCTCGCCGCCCTCTGGAACGAATTCGATCCCGGACTGATCCGGATCGCGGACGTCGAGCTGCGCACCGTCAAGGTGGCCGGCGTCAAGACCCCGCACCTGGACACGATCCGCTATGAGATCCAGCCCTTCAACGCCTTCGTCAAGCCGGCTTGGTACGCCGACGGCGTGGCCATCCTCAAGGAGCTCTCCCGCCTGGGCATCGAGTCCGAGATCTATGAGATGACGCGGCAGATCCTCGAGTACAACCGCAAGAAGACCACCCAGAAGGTCAACCTCTACGAGAAAGTCCAGATCCCGGGCTACAAGGAGGCGATCCGCAAGATCAAGCGCTACATGGAGGACGAGGAGAACCTCTCCAAGGCATCCTCCAAGATCGTCAAGACCCGTCACGCAGAAGAAGAGGAGGCAAGCCTATGATCGCCAAGATGACCCAATACTCCTTCATCCTCCTGCACGGAGACAAGGAGAACTTCCTCGCCGGACTGCAAGAGCTCGGCGTCGTGGACATCACGCGTGCCACCAAGCCCGTGGACAGCTACTCCCAGGACCTGCTCGACAACATCGAGACAGTCCGCCGCGACATCGAATGCACCGAGAAGGGTATGGACGACACCCTCGCCGCCCTGCTCGCGGAGCGCGACGCCACCCTCCGGGAGATCGAGGACATCCGCCCCTGGGGCGAATATGACCGCGAGCGGCTTTCCGCATTCGGCCTCCACTACTACAGCGTCGCCGCCAAGAAGTTCGATCCCGCCTGGCAGGAGCAGTACGCCCTGCAGGTCGTGCACGAGCAGGACGGCACCGTCTGGTTCGTCATCGTAGGCGACAACGCCGGCTTCCCGCTCAAGGCCCTCCCCGCCCCCGCGCACACGCCCGCCGACCTCCAGCCCCTCCTCGACGAGCAGGAGCAGAAGATCGCGGCGCACCGCAAGATCCTCGAGGAGCGCAAGCAGAGCATCCCGCAGATGCGGCACCACATCCTCAGCCTCGAGACGGAACTCGACCGCTACCTCGCCGGCACCGCCGCGGTCCCCGCAGCGGAGAACACCATCGACACCCTCGTCGGCTTCGCCCCGACGGAGAACGATGCCGCCGTGACCGAGTACCTGGAGCGCGAGGGCGTCTTCTATCTCAAAGAAGAAGCAAAGGTTGAGGAAAACCCGCCTATCCAATTCAAGAACAACAAGTTCGTCAAGATGTTCGAGGTCCTCACCGACATGTACGGCCGCCCGGCCTATGACGGTTTCGACCCGACCCCGTTCATCGCGGTCTTCTTCCTGCTGTTCTTCGCCCTCTGCATGGGTGACGCCGGCTACGGCCTGGTGCTCATCCTCGTGGGCCTGCTGCTCAAGAAGGTGGACAGCTTCCGCAGCCTCGCCCCGCTCGTGACCACCCTCGGTGTCGCGACCGTGGTCGTGGGCTTCTTCCTGCACACCTTCTTCTCGATCGACATCGCCCAGTGGAAATGTTTCGCGGGCATCCGCGGGATCTTCCTGCCGGACGAGATCGCCGGGTACGCGGGCGGCATGATCCTGTCGCTGATCGTCGGCGTGGTGCATCTCTGCCTCGCCATGATCGTCAAGGCCGTCAACGCGGTACGCGTCAACGGTTTCGCGGCTTCGCTCGGCACGCTCGGATGGACCCTGCTCATCGTGGGCGGCGTCATCGTGGGCGGCATCGCCCTGACCGGCGTGATGAGCGCCACCGTCACCAAATGGGTTGTGATCGTGCTCGGCGTGGTCGCGGCCATCGGCATCTTCCCGCTCAACGACCCCAAGCGCAACAAACTCGCCAACGTGGGCCTGGGCGTGTGGGACACCTACCAGATGGTGACCGGCCTGCTCGGCGACGTGCTCAGCTACCTGCGTCTGTACGCGCTCGGGCTTGCAGGCTCGATGCTCGGCATGGCGTTCAACGACATGGGCAAGATGGTCCTTGGGGACGGCTCGAACTTCATCCTGTGGATCCCCTTCATCCTGCTGGTCCTGATCGGGCATACGCTGAATATCGCAATGTGCGCCCTCGGTGCCTTCGTCCACCCGCTGCGACTCAACTTCCTGGAGTTCTTCAAGAACTCCGGCTACGAGGCCAGCGGCCGCAAGTTCAATCCATTGATCAATAACAAATAAAACAATAAAATTATCAAGTATTATGGAACAAATTCTCGGTTATCTCGGATTGGGTCTCGTGCTGGCTCTTGCCGGTATCGGCTCTTCTATCGGTACTACTACCGCCGGCAATGCGGCTGAAGGTGCTCTGAAGCGCAAGCCGGAGGCTTCCGGTAGCTACATGGTGCTTTCCGCCCTCCCGGCAACGCAGGGTATCTACGGATTCGTGGCGTTCTTCATCCTGCTGGGCAAGTTCACGGCGGGGACCATCTCCGGCGCCCTCTGCTTCGGTATCGGCATCAGCGTCGGTGCCGCCTGTCTGCTCTCGGCCATCCGCCAGGGCCAGGTCTGCGCCAACGGTATCGTGGGCGTGTCCCAGGGCCACAACGTGTTCACCAACACGCTGATCTACGCCGCCCTCCCGGAATTCTACGCCATCCTCGGCCTCGTCGGCGCCATCATGGCGCACTGACGCACACGCGTCAGCGCGCCTGGCGACTATGATTGAGGGGGCACCCCCCCCCTCAAACTCCCCTGAGTCGCTTCGCTCCGAAGTGCTTGACCGATACGACCGAAAGGCGGAACGCGAGAAAAGCGTTCCGCCTTTGCCGTATTATCCCCCGCCACCGCCGCTACGCACCCGCCGATGAAACGGATTTCCCGATGACTGCTCCCACCGTCCCCGACGCTTGGACGGTGGGAGCGAAAAACCCGGGTTATTGCGCCTGTCGTCCATGACTTTGGGACGGTAGGAGCACCGGAATAACACTTGAAGCCGGGAGAAAGCGGGATAAACCGGAGTCGCCGGCACAGGGGATTATTGCAGGTTTTGTTGTATATTTGCGGTATGGCCAAGAAGATCATTTATCAGGCGCTGCCGCGGCTGTGGGGCAGCAGGAAGATGGCGGACTGGGACGGTCCGGAATTCGCGTACCTCCAGTCGCTGGGCGTTGACTACATCTGGTACACCGGCATCCCGCGCCATGCGACCGGCAAACCCTTCGTCAAAGGCAACCCCGGCTCCCCCTACGCCATCACCGACTGGTACGACGTCAACCCCTACCTCGCCACCGACCCCGCCCGCCGCATGGAAGAATTCGACGCCCTCGTCCAGCGCACCCACATCGCGGGACTCCGCCTGCTGATCGACTACATCCCCAACCACGTCGCCCCCGACTACGAAGGCCCCATCCGCCGCTTCGACTGGTGCGACGGCGACTGGACCGACACCCGCAAAAACGACTGGTCCGCCCCCGAGACCCGCGCGGAAATGCTCAGGATCCTGCGTTTCTGGGCCTCCCGCGGCGTAGACGGCTTCCGCTGCGACATGGTGGAGCTGGTCCCCCCGGAAGCCCTGAAGGCGCTCATTTCGGCCGTAAAAGCCGAATACCCGGACCTGATCTTCGTCGCCGAAGTCTACAAAAAGGAAAACTACCGCCCCTACCTCGAAGATGTCGGATTCGACCTCCTCTACGACAAATCCGGCCTCTACGACACCCTGCGCGCCATCTGCTGCGACCACGCCAGCGCCCGCGGCATCACCTGGAACTGGCAATGGCTCGGCAGCCTGCAGCCCCGCGTCCTCAACTTCCTCGAAAACCACGACGAGCAGCGCCTCGCCTCCCCCGAATTCCTCGGCAGCGCGCGCCGCGGCCTCGCCCCGCTCGCCTGCTCCCTGCTCCTCAACACGGCCCCCTTCATGCTCTACTTCGGCCAGGAAGTCGGAGAAAACGGCATCGAAGGCGCCTGCGGCCGCACCTCCATCTTCAACTGGAGCGACCCGCCGGAGCTGCGCGACCTCTGGCGCGAAATCCGGGAAAACCGGCCCCTGAAGCGCCCCGAAGCCACGCTCCTGGCCCGCTACCGCCAACTGTTCGCCTACGCCAAGCGCCCGGCATTCGCCGAAGGCGGCACCTGGGACCTCACCTACTGCAACGAATCCGCACCGGGCTACGACCCCGAGCGGCACTTCGCCTTCGTACGCTACGACGCACAGGAGGCCTGGCTCGTCGTCTGCAATTTCTCCGACGCCCCCGCCAGGATGCGGCTCACGCTCCCGGAAGAACTGCGCGCCGCCCGGCCCGGGATCCCCGCGGCCAAATCCGCCACGGTCCCGCCCTTCGACGCCACCATCCTCTCCCTGCCCATCAAAAAAAAATAACGGGGTCACAGGGGGCGGCCTAGCCCCCGTCTAGAAGTCGGCATCAGCCGACCGGCGCGGTCCCGGGACTTTACGTCAGTAAAGTCGGAAAGGGACTTGAGCGCCGCAAGGGGTCACAGGGGGCGGCCTAGCCCCCTTCT
>JAFTCB010000009.1 GCA_017454905.1 Bacteroidales bacterium | reverse complement strand
GGCCTCTTTCAGGTCAATCCTGTGGATTGGCCTGATTTCAACACAAATAGCACAGGTTATTCCGTCTGTCAAGGATGGCATAGCCACTTGCACTGTCCTTGACAGACGGAATAACCTGTGCTACTGGCTCAATAATTTGTTGGCACTTGGCTCAAATATTCATTAGCGTTTACAGCAGGGATGGAAAGTGTTAAATAAGGATCCGGTTCCGGTATCTCTACAATCTGGATAGACAAAAACTCACTCAACCCGCTGCAATAGAGTTGTTCAGGCCTATTGCAGAAGGGAAGAGTGAGCGTATCGAAACGACTCCACGGTCTATCCAAATCAAAACGGGCTGCATTCCATATTGAGGATGGCTTCGAAGTTCAACTGTACAAGGAACACAAGCCGGGGACTTATATTCGGCGGCAGATGTCAGCGGGCGTAATCCGCGTGCCAGATATCGCGGTTATAGTCTGCGATGGTGCGGTCGGAGGAGAAGTATCCAGCCTTGGCGATATTCACGAGGGCCTTCCTCGCCCAAGCGTCTTCATCCCCGAGGTCAGCGAGCATCCGGGCCTTGGTGGCGCAGTAATCCGCGAAGTCCGGGAAGGTCATGAACCAGTCCTTATGCGCAAGCTCCGCGTGCAGGCGCTCCAGTCGGGCGACGTCGCCTGTGGCGCGCATTTCCTCGCCGACGAGGAAGTCCAGCGCGGCCCTGAGGCGGGGGTCGGCCTCGAGGTGCGACGCGGGATCGTAGTCGCCCCGGGCGTAGCTGTTGATGACCGCCTCGGAGGACAGGCCGAAGGTATAGATGTTCTCCGGGCCGACCAGCTCGGCGATCTCCACGTTCGCGCCGTCCAGGGTGCCCAGGGTCACCGCGCCGTTGAGCATGAACTTCATGTTGCCCGTGCCGCTGGCTTCCTTGGACGCCAGGGAGATCTGCTCCGAGATGTCGCAGGCGGGGATCAGCTTCTCCGCGGCAGACACGTTGTAGTTTTCCACCATGGCGATGCGCAGGTGCCGCCGGGCCACCGGGTCGGCGGCGATCACGTCGGACAGGCACAGTATGGCGTGGATGATGTCCTTGGCGATGGTGTAGGCCGGGGCGGCCTTCGCACCGAAGATCACCGTCACCGGGCGCTCAGGGAGGATGCCCGCGCGGATGTCCAGCAGCGTGCGCGCGCACCACAGGAGGTTCAGCTGCTGGCGCTTGTACTCGTGAAGGCGCTTTGACTGGACGTCGAACACGCTGTCCGGGTCGAGGACGGTACCCTGATGCTCCCGCAGCCATTCGGCGAAGCGCCGTTTGTTGGCCCGCTTGATCCCGGCGAGGGAGGTGAGCAGCGCCTCGTCGTCGATGTGCGCGAGCAGCTTCTCCAGCTCGGCGCTGTCTTTGCGCCAGCCCGCGCCGATGGCGGCGTCGATCCGGGCCGCCAGGGCGGGATTGCAGCTCATCAGCCAGCGGCGGAAGGTGATGCCGTTGGTCTTGTTGTTGAACTTCTCCGGATAGATGGCGTAGAAGGGCGCGAGCTCCGAGTTCTTCAGGATCTCTGTGTGCAGCTTCGCCACGCCGTTGACGGAGTGGGTGAAGTGGATGTCCAGGTTCGCCATGCGGACGTTGCCCTGCGCGTCGATGATCTGCACGAAGGGGTCGTCGTATTCGGCGCGCACCCGGGCGTCCAGCCGGTCGATGATGGGCATCAGCCGGGGCACGACCTTCTCCAGATAGGCCCGCGGCCACTTCTCCAGCGCCTCGGCCAGGATGGTGTGATTGGTGTAGGCGCACACGTCGCGCACGATGGAGACGGCCTCGTCCTCTCCGATGCCGCGTTCCTGGAGCAGATGGATCAGCTCCGGGATGACCAGCGTGGGATGGGTGTCGTTGATCTGGATGGCGGCGTAGTCGGCGAGGTCGTGCAGGTCGCTGCCTCGCGCGAGGCACTCTTCCAGGATCAGCCGCGCGGCATTGGCCACCATGAAGTACTCCTGGTACACGCGCAGCAGGCGCCCCTGCTCGGTGCTGTCGTCGGGGTACAGGAAGAGCGTGAGGCCGCGGGCGACATCCCTTGCGTCGAAGCCGATGCCGGACTTGATCAGCCGCTCGTCCGCGGTATCCACGTCGAAGAGGCGCAGCCTGCCGCACTTGCCCTCGTAGCCGGTGACGTCGATCTCATACAGGGTGGAACGGGCGGTGAAATTGCCGAAGGGGATGTCATAATGGACGTGCGTGCGGCGCATCCAGCTCTCCTGGCCCCATTTGAGCCAGCCGTCCGGGGTCTCGGCCTGCTGGCGGCCCACGAAGCTCTGGCGGAATAGCCCGCAGTGGTAGGCGAGGCCCAGGCCGTCCGCAGGCAGGCCAAGCGTGGCGAGACTGTCCAGGAAGCAGGCCGCCAGCCGCCCCAGGCCGCCGTTGCCCAGGGAGGGCTCCAGCTCAAACTCCTCCAGCTCGGACAGGGCGATGCCCTCCGCCGCCAGTTCGTCCCGAACCGCTTCGTACAGGCCCAGGTTGATCAGGTTGTTGCTCAGCAGCTTGCCGATCAGGAACTCCGCGGAGATGTAATAGACCTTCTTCCTGCCCTCGTTGTACCCCCGCGCCTTCGCGGCGTCGGCGACATACCGCAGCAGGGCGTTGAACAGCTCGAGCCTGGTGCAGTCCGTGAACTTCCTGTTTTCTGTGTAATCTCTCAGCTTCATGGTCGTGCCCTCCATAGTCTTGTTTCGATGACTCTTGCATTATAATCTGGTTTTTGAAAAAATGCTTGCAGCTTACGCGCACAATGTTGTATAATTCTATCATCATCAGCCGAGCGGGGAGGGATGGACGTGGAGCTGGAGGAATACACGCAGTACCAGGAGACCAAGCTGCACGAAAAGCCGGGCTTTGCCTACGAGACCTACCTGTGCACGATCCCGCTGGACTTCGACCGTGTGAACCTGCACTGGCACGACCAGATGGAAGTGATCTACATCAAGAAGGGCCGGGGCACGGTGTCGGTGAATCTGGAGAGCTACCCGGTGGAG
>JAFTCB010000041.1 GCA_017454905.1 Bacteroidales bacterium | reverse complement strand
TTCAGGAAGGAGACGGCGTCGCGGCTGACATTGTCGCGGAAGAACGGCTCGTTGCTGATGGTCCAGCCGGCGGACACGGAGGGGAAGTAACCCCAGCGGGCCTGCTTGGACAGCTTGGAGGAGTCGTACGCGTCGGCACGGAAGTTGGCCTGCACGCTGTAGCGGTTGTCGAAGGAGTACATCAGACGGCCGAAGTAGGACAGCTGGGCGCTCATGCCCGGGGCGTTGCCCACGTTCTTGGTGGCATCGGGGGTCAGGTAGTCGATGTAGAGGAAGTTGGACTCATAGCCCCTGAGGATGTCCGGACCGTTGGAGGAGATGCTCGCGTTGTCGTTGTGCTCCTCGGTGTAGGACATACCGACCATCGCGCCGACGTTGTGCTTGCCGAACGTGCGGTTGTAGTTGGCGAAGTTCTCCCACTGGTAGTAGTAGCTCGTGTTGACGTTCGCGGAGATGTCGTGGTTCGCGGACTGAGCCATGGAGGTCAGCCAGTACGGCTTGGTGTAGCTGTGGCTGCTGTTCTGATTGATACGGTAGCCGAAGCGGGAGGTGATCACCAGGCCCTGGATGGGGGTGAAGTTGGCAGCCAGGGAGCCGCGGATGTTGATGCCGCCGCCGGTATTGTCAGTCTTGTCGCGCTGGAAGAGCGGGTTACCCGTCGCTTCCTCCAGGTACTTGGACGTGCCGTAGAAGTCGTTGTTGTGGGTCGGATCTCTCGGGATCAGATCAGGCGTGGCAGCATAGTGCTCCTGCATGCCGCCCGGGGTGTCCCTGATGTCGGAGATGTACGGCGGGGTCAGCGGGTCGATGGAGACCATGGAGTTCAGCACGGAGCCGTAGCCGTTGCTGAGGGACTTGCGGTCCCACTTCTCGATGGAGTTGTTGGTGGAGATGTTGAACCACTTGAAGAGCTGGTAATCGGCGTTGATCTGTGCGGTCAGACGCTGATAGACATCCTTCTTGCCCACGAAGATACCGTCGTTGTTGAGGTAGTTGAGGGAGGTGAAGAAGTGGCCCTTGTTGTTGCCGCCCTGGAAGGTGATGCCGTGCTGCTGGCTCCAGCTGGGCTGATAGGCAGCGTCATACCAGTTGGTGTCGATGCCGTTGTAGCCGTTGGCATTCAGCAGGTCCTGATTGAGGTTGCCGATGTAGGTCTGGTAGTCGATGTATTCCTTGGCGCCGAAGATCTCGGCCTTCTTGCCGAGGGACTGCAGGGTGAAGCGGCCGTTGTAGGTGATGTGGGCAGTACCTTCCTGGCCCTGCTTGGTGGTGATGAGGACGACGCCGTTACCTGCCTGCGCACCGTAGATGGCGGCGGAGGCGGCATCCTTCAGGACCTCCATGGACTCGATCATGGAAGGATCGAGGTACTGGATGTTGTCCACCTTCAGGCCGTCCACGATGAGGAGCGGTCCGATGTTGCCGGAGTTGGAGGAGTAACCGCGGACACGGATATCAGCACCGGAACCCGGAGCACCGGAGGAGTTGATGATCTGGATACCGGCGGCCTTGCCCTGGAGGGCGGCGGCGGCATCCGTCGTGGAACGGTCCTTCAAGTCGTCCGAACGTACGGAAGCCACGGCGCCGGTCAGGTCACTCTTCCTCTGCACGCCGTAACCGATGACCACGGTCTCTTCCAGCATCTCGGTATCCTCCTCGAGGACGATGTTGTAGGTGGTCTGGTTGGTGACCGTGAAGGTCTGGGACTTGTAACCGATGCTCTCCACGTTCATGGTGGCCCCGGCGGGGACGGACAGGGAGAAGGCACCGTTGATGTCGGTGGCTGCACCGATACGCGTGTTGCCGACAACAGTAACGGCCGCGCCGATGACCGGCTGTCCACCGGTGTCGACGACGGTACCGCTGATGCTGCGGTTCTGGGCATAGGCTGAGCCTACTCCCAGCAAACTGGCAGCTGCGACCAACAAGGTCATCGCCGCCTTTGCAAACAAATGCTTCGTCATACGTAAAATATTTGGTTAGTGAGTTGAATGTTAGTGGGTGTGTAGCGCCGTCACGGCGACAGCACAAAAGTATTTTTTCTTTAATAAATAGGATTTCAAAAGTTGACCAATTGCAATCAATCTTAAACCAATCGCGCTCCGGCGGGATCGCATATCGGGCAATTGAAAGTATTTCTAAAGCGATTGACATAAAAATTAAAGAACTTATTATTAACTTGCCGTTTGAAACCAAAACCCGCAATGAGACGATTTTTCAGCATTTTCCTGCTGGCCGCCGGCCTTTCGGCCGGCGCTTTGCAGGCCGCACCTTACTATTATTTCGAGCACTACACGACCCACGAAGGACTTCCTTCCAACACCATACACTGTACCTATCAAGATCGGTACGGCTTCGTCTGGATCGGCACCCGGGACGGTCTATGCCGTTTTGACGGATATGATTTCCGCAGCCTGAGCGAAAGTGAGGAAGGCAGCCTGGTGGACCTCGCAAGCATGGATATCGATGAGGACGAAGACGGCCTCCTCTGGTTCACGACCTCTTCCGGCGTCGGGTTCTACAATCCGGTCACCGGCGAAGTGAAATCCTTCGGGCGCCTGGGCGATGCCATCTGCTTCCACCTCAAGGCCGACCGCAAGGGAAGCGTCTGGTTCGCGGGGAACAAGCTCCACCGCTACATCAAGGAGACCGACACCTTCCAGGACTACGCATTCGCCGGCGGCTCCCCCAGCCAGATCGCCATCGACTCCTATGATGCCGTGTGGGTCATCCTATCGGACGGCAGCCTGCACTTTTATGACAAACGCCGCGACCGTTTTGAGACCGCCGGCATCCCTTGGAAGCTGACCAACCTGCTGGCTGTCGAGGAAGGCCGTCTGCTGGTCTCTACTTCTGACAACAAAGTCCTGCTCCTCGACGCCGTGACACTGATGGCTGAACCCGTGTTCGACGCCGGCCGGCGGGAAGTCCGGCATCTGCTGGAGCGCCGCCTCGGCGAATTCTGGATCGGCACCAACGACGGCCTGTTCGTCAAGCAGCCCGGTCCGGACGGTGAAATCTCCGAAGTCTTCCACTACGCATCGGATCCTCACTCCCTGTCCGCCAACTTCATCACCAGCCTGTCCATGGATAAGTCCGGCAACGTCTGGGTCGGCACATACTATGCCGGCCTGAATGTCTGGCAGGACAAAAACGGCGCCTTCACGATTTACTACGAAAACCCCTCTCCCAGCACGATGCGCGGCTCCATCGTCCGTTCCATCGCCGCCGACCCGGACGGCACAGTCTGGTTCTGCACCGAGGACGGCTGGCTCAACAAGATCAATACCGCCACCCGGGAAGGAGGCAATTATCAGATTGCACCCGGTCTCAACATGCAGGGTCTGGCGATGGACGGAGACAATCTCTGGATTTTCACATTCGGCGACGGCGTATGGCTGTACGACCGCAAACGGACCAGTGTCCGCAAGCATTATGATCTTCCTACGACAACCGGTTGCGGGCTCAAGTCCTCCAACGGACGGATCCTGGCCGGCACGACGGGTGGCATTTATTTCTATGACCCATCCAGCGACAGTTTCCTGTTTGACGAAAACGCCGGCAAGGAGTTCATCCACTGCCTGTTCGAAGACAGCCGGGGCAATTTCTGGATCGGCACCTACGGAAACGGTCTGTATGTCCGGACTCCCGAAGGGGATTTCACGCCTCACCTGACCAATTCCGCGGACAGGGGGCTGACGGCAGACCGGATCACGTCATTCTTTGAAGATAGTTTCCATCGCATCTGGATCACCACCGAAGGCGGAGGTGTCTGCTTTACGGGACCTTATCCCAACTTGTCCAACTTGCATCTCGAATCGCTGACCGCCCGCACCGGACTGCTTTCCAACGTGACCTGCGCTGTGGCTGAGGATGAGGACGGCCTGCTTTGGGTTTCCACCACGCGCGGAATCACGCGGATCAACGCCGAGACGGCCCGGATCGAGGACATCCTGTTCGAACGCCAGCAAATCATCGGCAGCCAGTTCTCTTACGGAGCCGTACTCGCTACACGCAGCGGGATGATCTTCATGGGCAACACCAACGGCATCGTCGTTTTCTCTCCTGCCAAAATGAAACGGGCCGTCCAGGACTACCCACTCTATTTCACACATATCGACGCACATAAGGACGACCATATCATCGCCATCCGCGAGCCCGGGCACTCAACGCTCACCACGGAGCGCTTCCGCATCAAAGCCCAGGACGCTTCCCTGCTTTCCATCCATTTCGCCGCGCCGGAGTATTCCATCTACCAGCAAGTATCCTATTCATACAGTTTGTTCCGGGGCAAGCGGGAGATTTTCAGCGGCATCCAGAAGGATAACGAAGTCCATCTCACAGGCTTGCGGCCCGGTCATTATTTCTTCGAGGTCGGCATCCTCGGCTCCAACTCACCTTTTTCAAAGGAAAGCCTGGAATTTGATCTGATGGCCCATCCGCTCTGGTCCACGGCGGCCAAGATCATCTACCTGATCCTTTTCCTGACACTGCTTGGCATCTTCCTGCGTGAACTGGAAATGAAACGCCGGCGAGACCGGGCCCGGCACCTGAGCAAGGTCGAGTACCAGAAGGAGAAAGAAATCTATGACGCAAAAATCAACTTCTTCACCAACATCACACATGAGATCCGCACGCCGTTGTCCCTGATCAAAATGCCGTTGGACAAGCTGATTGCGGAGAAAGAATATACGCCCCGGTCCGAAAAAGATCTCCTGACCATCCAAGCCAACACCGACCGGCTGCTGTCCCTGACCAACCAGCTGCTCGACCTGCGCAAGATGGAAAAGAACGAGATCAAGCCCGTCTTCCTCAGGGAAGATCTCTCGGACATCGTCCGCAAGGGATGCGCCCACTTCGAGCAGATCGCCTCCGAGCAGAAGATCACCTTGAACATGGATGTCCCGGAGACTCCGTTCGAGATCATGTGCGTACGCGATTCTGTCGAGAAAATCATCGGGAACCTCCTCTCTAACGGCGTGAAATACACCCAGGACCGTATCGACGTATCTCTCAAGCATTCAGCCGACGGGACGATGGCCATCCTGCGCGTGGACAGTAACGGAGCCATGATCCCGGCCCGCGAGGCTGAGAAGATCTTCGAGGTGTTCTACCAGGTGGGGGACTCCCACAAGAGCAAGGGCACCGGACTCGGACTACCGTTCGCCCGCTCCCTCGCCGAACTGCACGGAGGGCAACTCTATCTTGATACGAGCCGGCGCGACCTGAACTCTTTCGTCCTGCAATTGCCCGTATCACAACAAGCCCCGATCATTCTTGATAACAACAAGCCGTCCGCAGACCAGGAACTGGAAGCGGCGGCCGACCACGACAACAGCCGTCACACGCTGCTCGTCGTCGAAGACTCCGCCGAGATGCGCGGATACCTCGCCCGCGAACTTTCCGACGACTACAACATCGTGACCGCCGTCAACGGCCAGGATGCCGTGGAGAAGCTCCAGCAGGAACGGATCGACCTCGTGGTCAGCGACATCATGATGCCGATCATGGATGGCTGCCAGCTCTGCAATTATATCAAGACCAACATGGACTACAGCCACGTGCCCGTCCTGCTGCTGACCGCTGCCGTCGGTATGGAAACCCGCCTGCAGACCCTGGAAGTCGGTGCGGACGGTTATATCGAGAAACCGTTCCCCATCGAACTCCTGCGCGCCAACATCGCCAACCTGTTCAAGAACCGGGAAATCTCCTACAAGCAGTTCACCAACTCCCCGCTCACGCACTTCAACAGCGTCAACAGCAGCAAGATGGACGAAGAGTTCATGGAGAAGCTCCACGACATCGTGATGAAGCACATGGCCGAGCAGGACCTCAGCATCGAGACCCTGACGAGCCTGATCGGCACCAGCAAGTCCACGCTCTACCGCAAGGTCAAGGCCAACACCGGCCTCAACATCAACGAGTATATACGGCTCTGCCGCCTGAAGCAGGCGGCAGAGATGCTGTCCTCACAGAAATACAGGATCAACGAAGTGGCTTACATGGTGGGCTTCTCGTCCCCGTCGTATTTCGCGACCAGCTTCCAGAAGCAATTCAACATCTCGCCTTCGGCCTTCGTCAAGAACCTGAAGGATTAGTCCCAGGTGAATCCCTCGACGTCGTCGAGGAAAATCTTTTCCCGCTCGTCCGGGGCCATCAGTTCCATCGTCACGTTCTGGAACCTGATGTCCCGGGCGTGCTGCATGGAGAGGCCCCAGGCAGGCTGGATACCATGCGCGGAGGGCTCGGGATAACCGCTGTTGCGGCCGAAGAAGAAAGCGTTGGCGCCACGCTGGAGGCGGACATCCTCCTTGGTGATGCCACCCTTGTACTGGATGTGGATGTCCTTCAGGGTGACGTTGCGGACGGGATTGCCGGGCAGGCCGACGATCAGCAGCGCATAACGGGTATCGCAGTTGGTGACCACGACATCCGAGATCTCGATGTTGCGCGCGATGGATGCGGGCAGTTCCTTGGGACCGCGCATGCGGTCGCCGATGCGGATGTAGATCGGCGAATTCCAGATATCATCCATCCGGATATGCTTCACCTTGATATTCTCCATCGGAGCGCCGTCCACCGTCTCCAGGGCGAGGCCGCGGCAGTGCTTGAACTCCACGTTCTCGATGCGGATGTTGCGGAAGCCGCCGTTGCTCTCGGTGCCGAGCTTGACGCGGCCGGTGGGGCCGTCCCGGTCCGGAGCGGCCGTGATGGTCGTACCGTAAGTGCCGTAGTAGACGGTGCCGGGATCGTAGCCGGAGACCTTGCAGTTCTTGACCAGGACATTCTCCGTGGCCTTAGGGCGGCCCAGGCCATAGGAGCATTTGAGCACGATGCCGTCATCGTTGAGCGAGTTGACCGTGCAGTTGGTGATCTTGACATTGGCGCAGCAGTCGATATCGAAAGCATCCCGGTTGGTGTCACACAGGACATGGTCGATGACCAGATTGTCCACACCGGTGAGCAACAGGGAGAAATGGCCGCTGTTGAGCAGGCTGATTCCCTTGATGGTCACATTCTTGCAGTTTTTCAGGGCAATCGCCTTGTTGGCCTCGGCGATGGGGCCCTGGCGGCCCAGGCCGCGGGACAGGGCGTCCGTGCCGTCGATCAGGCCCTTGCCCTCGAACTTGAGGTTCTTCAGCCCGATGCCCCAGATCAGGGAATTCTGCCAATGGCTGTGCCCGAAGTCCTGGTACATGTCCCATTCGTTCGGCTCGGCGATATCATAACCCTGCTCGGCCGTGGGCTTCGCCGCCTTGATGACGGCGCCTTCGTCCAGGCGCAGGGTGATGTTGTCCTTGAGCCGGATCGAATAGCTGCTGTAGGTCCCAGCCGGGAACCAGATCACGCCGCCGCCCTTCGCGGCAGCCGCGTCGATGGCCGCGTTGATGGCCGGGGAATCGATCTTCACGCCGTCTCCGGCAGCGCCGAAATCGCGCACGTTGTACACTTTGGCCTGCAGGCCCAGGGATGCTGTCAGCAGGAGGATTGCGGTCAGTATTTTTCTCATATCACTTTTGGTTAATTGGTTATCTGGGGAAAGGCTGCCGGGTACCCCAGCAGCTGGTATGCCAGCGCCCAGGCCATCCGCTCATGTCCCTGTGTATTGGGATGCAGGCGGTCGGTGTCGGCATTGCGGAAGTAGTGCGCATGCTCGTCCAGCAGCGGATACAGCCCGCAGATGCTGTTCAGGTCGATCACCGGGACGGCCCAGACGTTCGCGATTTCCTGCACGGCCTTCACGTAATCGTCGATGAACAGGCCGCATGCGTTGGCGAACGACTCCGGCGGCTGGATGTTGTCCCCGCTGAACTGGGCGAAGGCCCGGTGGATCGGGGTCAGGAAGATGATCTGCTTGTCCGGATAGTGCGTCTTAAGCCAGCGCAGCGTGGTGTTGGCGCGTCCCTTGAAAGTCTCGTCGTCAAAGACCAGTTCACGGTGCTTGCGGGCGACCTCCACCCGGCCGGTCTGTCGGTTGGCCGCGACGGTCTTCTCATAGGAATAGGTGTACCACTCCCCCATCGGGATGCCCCCGTTGAAGTCGTTGGTGCCCACGAACACGATAATCGCATCCACGTCCTGACCGTGTTCGCGTTCCAGGCGCTCGCCCTGCCCGATGATCTGGTTCATGCGGTGGCCGCTGATGCCATATACATAGGGCTTGATGCCGAGGATGTCCTCGAACATGTGCCAGTAGACGTCATTGGTGGTGCCAATCTGTCGGGCATCGGTGATGGAATCGCCCAGGAAAGCCACGCGGGCGCCCTCCCACTGGCTGTGCAGCAGGGGCTGCGCAAAGGCGGCCCGGCAAAGCAGCACGGCAGAAAGAATAAGGAGAAAACGTTTCATGATCATTATGCGGTTGTATTGTTGTCGTTGATTACATGGACATCCCGCTGCGGGAACGGGATCTGGATGCCGGCTTCATTGAGGGCGTTGTAGATCAGTTCCTTGGCCCGGTCCACATAGCCGAAGCGCTCCGGCACGAGGACAAACTGCTTGAGGGCGATCTCCACGGCACTGTCCCCGAACTCGCTCAGCACGATGTTGATCCCCTTCTTGGGATCGACGACGTCCCGGCCGTAGGCATCCTTGGTCAGCAAGGCCTGGGTCGCCTCCTTGAGGATCTCCCGCACCCGGGCGACATCGGTACCGTAAGCCACGCCCACGGAGACCTTGACGAATTCGTAGGAATTGTTGCGGGTGAGGTTCGTGAAATTCTTGGCGAACAGGGAGGCGTTCAGGAAAGACATCAGGGCTCCCGTCGTCGTCTCGATCTGCGTGCTCTGGTAACTGATGGCCGTCACCTTGCCCCGCACCCCGTCACACTCGATCCAGTCGCCCACGCGGAGCCGGCCGGACATCAACTGGATGCCGTAGACGAAGTTGTTGAGCACATCCTTCATGGCCAGACCGATACCGGCCGACAGGCCGCCGGCTACCAGCGAGAGCGAGCCGGTCGGGATGCGCAGCATCACCACCACGATCACGATGTAGGTGAACCATACCAGCACGCTGACGATGCTGTTGCCCAGCGAGAGGTTGACCTCGTTGCTGCGTACGACCTTGCGGCCGCTCTTGTGCAGGATCGCCTTGTAACTGATATCCATGTAGAGGCCGCGCAGCACGTAGTTGATATAGCGGAACACGAAGAAGAGTCCCAGCGAGACGACGATGCGGTAGAAGGAGAGCTTGAGGATCTCCGCGCCCTCGGCGTTGGTCAGGTTGACGAAGGAAGAGGTGAAGATATCTTCATACAAGTCCGAGAAGTCGAAGACATTGAGCGACATCTTCAGGCAGAAGGGGATGGACATCAACGCCAGGGTCGGAAGCAGGGTAATCCGCACCAAATCATAGAACCAGGTGGCCGGCAGGAGCAGTTTGTCGCGCTCCGGGCCCGTCACATAGTTGATTTGCTTGCGGTACTCGGCCACGCGATCCGCCATCCGGTTGTCCCGGTAATCCACCATCTGGCAGAAGATCGCCACCAGTGTCTCGATGCAGGCCAGCTGGAAGAACCACCACAGCATCACCAGCATGGCCAGGAAGATATAACCCATCAAGGACATCACCAGCGACACGAGGATGACGGCCAGCGAAATCCAGCCCACCAGGCGGTCACTCTGCTCCAGCCTCGGTGCCACCCGCAGGCAGACCAGCAGTTGCCAGACCAGGAAGACCAGCAGCAGCGGCGGGAAGACGATATTCATCATCGCATTGGGCATGAAAACCATCCGGAAGCCGAACACGAACAGGGCCAGCAGGATCATCGGCAGGTACTGGCGAAGTCCCAGCCCCTGTTGGGAAGGATCCAGCCGCATCAGCAGCGAGAGCAGAATGGCCGCCACCAGCCAGCTGTAAGTCAGCACGAGCGAAGTGGATGCCCGTGCGACATAGCTGCCGCCGGGATTGATCATCATCAGCACGGCGAAAATCACGATGCCGCAAATCAGCGAAAGCATCAGGCGCCGCTGGCGGAAGCGCACCGTACGCAGACTCTTGAACACGAGCGGCAAAAGGAGGAGGATGCCCGCGGAGACAAGGACGCTGACCAGCAGGACGAACACGAACACCAGGATGAATCGGATGAATACCCGGCCGCCCCACTGGCTGTGCATGTCCCCGTGCTCGTCCGCGTGGACGCGGTCCGTCGCGCGGTAGCGGTCGTCCATCCCGGAGACGGCCTGCTGCCAATAGCGCTTGAAATTGCCCAGCAGGGTCAGGTAATCCGTCTGTCCTTCCACGAAGATGCGGTTCTGGAGGATCTTATAGCGTTTCTGCGCGTAATCGTAGGATTCCTTCAGACGCAGGTAGACATTTTCATAATGGGTGCTATCTTCTACGATGTAGTCCTTGTTGGCGGAATACATCTTGAGCAGCGTCGTGGCGAAGAAGATACAGGAATCCCGTTCCAGCTGTCCGGATTCGTCCAGTACGAAGGCGTCATCCTCCAGGGCCTCCTCGTCTTCGGAGACGAGCCCCAGTTCCCGCTCCAGCTCGAGAATGTCGACCTTGATGCTGTCATTGCGGTAGCGGAGGCTGTCCGGCAGGTCCGCGATGTCCTGCAGCTGGGGCGGCAGGCGGCGCAGCGACTCGATCAGGCGCGAGTAGCGTTCGATCTCGATGTCGAGCTGCCCGACGATCCGGTCGAAAGGCATGCGGTTGCGGTTGAAGTCATTGTATTCCTCGGTCACCGATTCCAGGGCATACGTCAGGTCGAAGGTGAATTCCTGCTTCTGCGAATAGAGCATCAGGGCCAGTTCGTTGCACTTCTTCATGATGGAAATCATCTGGTCGTGCTGACGGCCGTGACGCTCGGCCAGACGGCCCTGCGAAGTGAAGATTTTCTCATAATCCGTCTCCAGTTCGCTGCGAAGCGCGTGCAGGGTCTGGGCCAGATTCCGTTCGCCCAGCACCGCAGCAAGCGGCAGGGTCAGCAGGAAGGCGGCCAGCAGGGCGAGGATCCTTTTCTTTTTCATCCTATTTGTATCAAGAATCGGTTATTTGGCTTTACAATCAGCAAATTTAAGTAAATTCGTCCGAAATATTATATGTTTCCGCCATGAATATCCTGTCAATCCTTCTCGCCGTGCTGCCGGTCCTGAGCGGTCCGGACGGCCGGCTCCAGGTCCGCCTCGACAACGGCGGCGGCCAACTCCGCTACAGTATCGCATACGACGGCAAAAACCTCGTGGAACCTTCCCTGCTCGGCCTTCAGACCAACGAAGCCGACTATACGCGGCTGGAATTCCTGTCCGCCGACACCCAAGAAGTCCGCGACACCTATACGCTGGACCGCATCAAGGCTTCCCGCATCGACCATCCGGCGGTGAACGCCGTGCTGCATTGCAAGAACGCCGACGGACGCCCGCTGGACATCGAATGGCACCTGACCGCCAACGATGCCGCCTTCCGCTACCGCATCCCGCGTGATACGGAGACCGGCAGCATCCGGGTGTTGCGCGAGACGAGCGCCTTCCGTTTTCCGGAAGGGACGACCGGATTCCTGACCCCGCAGAGCCACGCGATGATCGGCTGGAAACGCAGCAAGCCCAGCTATGAGGAGTTCTACTCCCTCGACGCCCCGCTGGACCAGCGCTCCCAATACGGCCACGGTTTCACCTTCCCCTGCCTGTTCCGCGTCGGCGGTGACGGCTGGGTGCTGGTCAGCGAGACCGGCGTGGACAGCCGCTATTGCGCCTCGCACCTGAGCGATTACGACCCGCAGGAAGGCTACTCCATCGCTTTCCCGATGCCGGAGGAAAACAACGGCAACGGCACCGTGGAGCCGGCATTCGCCCTCCCGGGAGCGACCCCCTGGCGCACCCTGACCGTCGGCAGCGGCCTCGCCCCCATCGTCGAGACGACCATCGCTTTCGATGTGGTGGAGCCCCGCTACGAGACAACACGGGGCTACCGTTACGGCAAGAGCAGCTGGAGCTGGATCGTCTGGCAGGATGCCAGCATGAACAAGGCCGACCAGATCGCCTACATCGACCTCGCCGCCGCGATGGACTGGCCCTACATCCTGATCGACGCCGGCTGGGACAAGGAATTCGGCCACGCAGGCATGGAGGAACTGGTCCGCTACGCCCGCAGCAAGGGGGTGGACGTGTTCCTATGGTACTCCTCCAGCGGCTGGTGGAACGACATCGTCCAGAGCCCCGTGGACATTATGTGCGACCCGCTGGCGCGCAAACCGGAAATGCGCTGGATGGAGCGCATCGGGGTCAAGGGCATCAAGGTGGACTTCTTCGGCGGCGACAAACAGGAGACGATACGTCTCTACGAGGCCATCCTCAGCGATGCGGACGACCACGGACTGATGTGCATCTTCCACGGCGCCACCCTGCCCCGCGGCTGGGAACGGATGTATCCCAACTACGTCGGCAGCGAGGCCGTGCTGGCCTCCGAGAACATGGTTTTCGGGCAGAACCATTGCGACCTGGAGTCGCAGAATGCCGCCCTGCATCCCTTCCTGCGCAACACCGTGGGCTGTATGGAATTCGGCGGGGTCTTCCTCAACAAGCGGCTCAACCGGGCCAACGGCGCCCCGGGCCCCGGCGGGCGCATCTTCGGCACCCAGCGACGCACCACCGACGCGGCCGAACTGGCGGTCGCCGTGCTCTACCAGAACCCGATCCAGAATTTCGCGCTCACGCCGAACAACCTGACCGACGCTCCGGCGGAGGCGATCGCTTTCCTGCGGGAAGTGCCGACCACCTGGGATGAGACGCGCCTGATCGACGGTTATCCCGGCCGCAACATCGTACTGGCACGCCGCCACGGCGCCACCTGGTACGTCGCCGCCATCAACGCCTCCGGGCAGCCGCTCCAACTGGACGTGCATGCCATCGAGCAGCGCCTGGGCGGCACCGCCCGCGTCTACAGCACGGGCAAGGACGGCCTCCAGGCAGGACCGGCCGCAAAAAAACCGCTCAGCCTCCCGAAGGATGACGGAGCGGTCCTCGTGATCCGGTAGGGATCTTTATTTCCGCATATAGGCGGCGAATTTCTCCGCCGTATTCAGTTCGGCTTCCTTGACGGACGCGGCCACGACCTGCGTTTCGATCCGGGAAGCCGGCTTGGAAATGATGCGGACCATGTTTTCCGTCTTCTCGGGAGCCTCGAACTTGTTCGGCTTGAACCACATGCCGCCGCCGAGTTCACAAGGGTTCTGCGACACGTCCGCAGGGTGCACACCCCAGACGGAAATGTAGTTCTTGCCGAATTCGACGGCCTCGCCCGGATGGAAATTGACGCCCGTCAGGAACTGGACCTTGCGGCCGCCGAGTTCCGTGGCGATCACCTTCGCGACGCGGCTTCCGTCCTTCATCTCCACACGGATGGACACATCCACGGGCTCGCCTTTGTACATCACCCCGTAGGCGATCATCTCGGCAAACGAACCGCCCTTGATTGCGCCGACGCGGGCCGTGCGTCCCTTGGTGGCCACCAGCTTCACTTCCTGGGTACCGTCCCAGAGGGCGATGCCTCCCAGGCCCACCGTCTTGCCGACAAGATATTCGTCGCAGCCGGCGCCTTCCTCGGCCATCTGCTTCTCCGTAGGATACCAGAGATACTTGCGGAGCTCCATCTGCTTGCCGCTCTTGGAATAGACGTCGATGGCACCGCTGTCATTGAAATAGATGCGCAGGGCGCACATCGAATTCTCTACGGCCGCTCCGTGGTGGCCGACGAAACTGTACTGGACGGCCTGTTCGGACACGATTTCGTTGACCTGGAGGCTGTCGGAACGCCAGAAGAGGCTGGTCGCGGTCTGCGCTCCGCCGTGCGCGCAGGAGAAAAACAGCGGGAGGGCAGCGATGGCTGCGAGGTAGATTTTTTGTTTCATAGAGGCAAATATAATGAAATTTGATTATATTTGTGGATACCACCTTTAACTTACGACCAATATGCCTACCAAGAATTATTTAGCAGTCGACCTCGGCGCCACCAGCGGCCGCACCATCGTAGCCACTTACGACGGACACAAGGTCGAGATGCATGAGCTCACCCGTTTCAAGAATCCCCAGATCCCCCTCGGAGGGCATCTTTTCTGGGACCTTCCCGCCTTGTACAACGAAATCATCATCGCCCTGCGCAAGACTGTCAGCGAAGGGATCAAGATCGAGACCATCGGCATCGACACCTGGGGCTGCGATTTCGCTTTCTTCGGCAAGGACGGGCAGCTGCTGAGCCTGCCGTACTGCTACCGTGATTCGCATACCGACGGCGCCATCGACCGTTACATGAAGATGCACGACAAGCGCGAGGTCTATGACAAGACCGGCATCCAGTTCATGGAGTTCAACTCCCTCTTCCAGCTGGACACCCTGCGCCACAACGGCTGCACCGCCTTGGAGCATGCCGACAAGATCCTCTTCATTCCGGACGCCCTCATCTACATGCTGACCGGGCAGGCCATCTGCGAATACACCGTGGCCTCCACCTCCCAGCTGCTCAACCCCGTCACCGGCGACCTCGACAAGGACCTGCTGATGAGCATCGGCCTCAAGCGCGAGCAGTTCGGCCCGATGACCCAGCCGGGCACCGTGGTCGGTCCGCTGACCCAGCAGGTGCAGGACGCCACCGGCATCGGCGCGGATGTCAAGGTCGTGGCGATCGCGGCTCATGACACGGCTTCCGCCGTGGCCGCCGTCCCCGCCAAGGATCCCGAATACGCCTATCTGAGCTGCGGCACCTGGTCCCTGATGGGCATCGAATCCCCCACTCCGATCATCACCGACGAGAGTTTCAAGCAGAATTTCACCAACGAAGGCGGTATCGAAGGTACGACCCGCTTCCTCAAGAACATCTGCGGCCTGTGGCTCTTCGAGCAGTGCCGTCCCGAGTTCAAGGACGTCCCGTCCGAAATCGGACCGCTGACCGCCCTGTGCGAGACCACCCGCTTCGGCTCCATCATCAACCCCGATGATCCCGCTTTCGCCCACCCGGTCTCGATGTGCAAGGCCATCGACGAATACTGCGAGCGCACCGGCCAGATCGCCCCGCGCACCCCGGCCGAGTATATCCGCTGCATCTACAAGTCCCTGGCGCACCGCTACACCGCCATCATCAGCATCCTGCAGGAGATGTCCCCCAACCCGATCAAGTGCCTGCACGTGATCGGCGGAGGCTCCCAGAACAAGCACCTCATGCAGATGACGGCCGACGAGCTCCAGATGCCCGTGATCTGCGGCCCGACCGAAGGCACCGCCCTCGGCAACGTCCTGCTCCAGATCAAGGCCCAGGGCCTGGTCAACACCCTCCCGGAGATGCGCAAGATCGTCGCCAACTCCGTCGAGCTCAAAGTCTATAATCCTACCAAATAACAACACAAAAACCAATTTCACACAATGAACGAACAGAAAATCCTCCAGGCTTACGAAATCGCCAAGGAGCGTTATGCCGCCATCGGCGTCGACACCGACAAAGCCATCGCCACCCTCGAGAAGACCCCTATCTCCCTGCATTGCTGGCAGACCGACGACGTGATCGGTTTCGAGAGCAAGGACGGCCTCTCCGGCGGTATCCAGACCACCGGCAACTACCCGGGACGCGCCCGCAACATCGATGAGGTCCGCAAGGACGTGCTCTTCGCCAAGAGCCTCCTCGCCGGCAACCACCGCCTCAACCTCCATGAGATCTACGGAGACTTCGGCGGCAAGTTCGTCGACCGTGACCAGGTGGAAATCAAGCACTTCGAGAGCTGGATCCAGTGGGCCAAGGAGAACAACATGAAGCTCGACTTCAACTCCACGTCCTTCGGCCACCCGAAGAGCGGCGACCTCTCCCTCGCCAACCCCGATCCCGCCATCCGCGAGTTCTGGATCGAGCACACCAAGCGCTGCCGCCGCATCGCCGACGCGATGGGCAAGGCCCAGGGCGACCCCTGTATCATGAACATCTGGGTCCATGACGGCAGCAAGGACCAGACCGTGGAGCGCAAGCGCTACCGCGAGATCTTCGCCGAGTCCCTCGACGAGATCCTCAAGGAGGACCTCCCGGGGATGAAGACCTGCCTCGAGGCCAAGCTCTTCGGCATCGGTCTGGAGAGCTACACCGTGGGCAGCCATGACTTCGTCGCCGGCTACTGCGCCACCCGCAAGCTCATGTACACCCTCGACACCGGCCACTACGAGATGACCGAGAATGTGTCCGACATGGTCGCTTCCCTGCTCCTGTTCGTGCCGGAGCTGATGCTTCACGTTTCCCGTCCGATCCGCTGGGACTCCGACCACGTGACCATCATGAACGACCAGACGCTCGACCTGTTCAAGGAGATCGTCCGCGCCGACGCCCTCGACCGCAGCCACATCGGTCTGGACTACTTCGACGCCGCCATCAACCGCATCGGTGCCTATGTCATCGGTACCCGCGCCACGCAGAAGTGCGTCCTGAGCGCCCTGCTCGAGCCGCTCGCCAAGCTGCGTGAATACGAGGATGCCGGCAAGGGCTTCCAGCGTCTCGCCCTCCTCGAGGAGGCCAAGACCCTGCCGTTCGGCGCCGTGTTCGATTACTTCAACTACAAGAACAACGTCCCCGTGGGCGAAGAGTTCATCGGCTGCATCGAGCAGTACGAGAAGGACGTCACCTCCAAGCGCTGCTAATCCATGGGCTCGTCGATTTTCCTGGGTCTGCTGATCATCGCGATCGGGTCGTTCTGCCAGTCAAGCTGCTACGTCCCGATCAACAAGATCAAGCAGTGGAGCTGGGAGAGCTACTGGCTCGTCCAGGGCGTCTTTGCCTGGCTCATCTTCCCGTTCCTGGGCGCCTTGCTGTCCGTCTCCGGGACAGGCGGCAGTTTCGGGGACCTGATGGGGATGATGAACGCCGACCCCAAAGCGACATGGCTCACCATCCTGTTCGGCGCCCTGTGGGGTGTCGGCGGCTTGACTTTCGGCCTGTCGATGCGCTATCTCGGCGTGGCACTCGGCCAGAGCATCGCACTCGGGCTGTGTTCCGGACTGGGCGCCATCCTGGGTCCTGTCTTCACCGGCAAGACCGGTGACCTGACGGCCGCCATCTGGATCGGCGTTGTCGTGACCATCATCGGTATCGCCATCATCGGCATCGCCGGCGCCATGAAGGCCGCGGCGCTGCCGGAAGAGGAGAAGAAGAAAGCCGTCAAGGACTTCAACTTCGGCAAGGGCATCATCATCGCCGTGCTCTGCGGCTTCATGAGCGCCTGCTTCAACATCGGCCTCGGTTTTGGCTCCCACCTGCACCTCGCAGGCACCAAGCCGATTTTCGAAACCCTCCCTGCCACGATGCTCGTGACCTTCGGCGGGTTCCTGACCAATGCCTGCTACTGCCTCTTCCAGAACAGCAAGAACAAGACCTTTGGCGACTATAAGCAAGGCTCCCTGTGGGGCAACAACCTGCTTTTCTGCTGCCTCGCCGGCCTGCTGTGGTACAGCCAGTTCTTCGGCCTGAGCCTCGGCAAGGGATTCCTCACGGACTTCCCGGTCCTGCTCACCTTCAGCTGGTGTATCCTGATGTCGCTCAACGTCATCTTCTCCAATGTCTGGGGAATTATCCTCAAGGAGTGGAAGGGTTGCTCGAAGAAAACCATCGCCGTGCTGCTCTGCGGCCTGGCCGTGCTGATCTTCAGCATCTTCCTGCCGCAGTTGATCGGCTGAGCCGCTTGTCCGCATTGAAACGGGCTGCCCGTCGTGGGCAGCCCGTTTTTTTGCCTGAACACGCTATTTCCGATTTAATTGTTATTTTTGCAGAAAAGCCACACCCATGAAACCGATTTTCAAACTCCTGTTCATTATGGCATTCGCTTTTTTAGGAGCAGCTTGTTCTGCCAAAGCCCCCAAAGGGAAACTCACCTACTGCAGCTACGCGAGGAGCGGTTCTGCCGGACTCGGCAAGGACTATTGTGAACTGATCGCCGACCCCGGCAATACACCCAAGGTCGTGGTGGCCCTGAGAATCGGCAACCGTTTCAACGATCCGGAAATCCACGCCGAGTACCCTGTCGGGCCTGAGGTCGTGGACTCGCTCCGGACCCTGCTCGAGGCGAAGAAGGTCTACAAGCTCAGCGGGTACAGGCTGGATGAGCCGATCACCGGAGGCTATGCCTACCGCATTTATCAGGAATATGACTCCGGCGAGAAGGTTGATGCGCGCTGGTATGGAAGCCACGTCAAAGATTCCGCCATTTCCGCCTACAACATGATTGAGCATTTCTTCGCGCCCTGGCGCGAACAGGCACTCCGGTCGGAACCCGACGAAGAGCAATAACTACATACCGAAGGGCCGAAGCGGATGCCGTCCTTCGGAGCAAAGCGACGCAGGGGGTCCGGGGGGAACGCCCCCCGGTATGTCGAGGCCGAAGAAGATGCCGTTTACGGCATCTTCTTCAATCCTTCCCAGCGGACATCCCAGTTCCCGTCCTTCGGGAATCCGGGATTCTTTTCCGTACAGCCGTCATAACCGGCACACATCAGTGCAACGGCCGTGAGCAGACCGCCGTTGCCCGGAAGGTAGATACGCAGGCGGCTGTCCTGGTAGTTGTGACCGTTGGGCAGGTAGGTGTTGGTCCGCTGGTCCATCAGGATGGCGTCCAGCGCCCGCTCCGGCTCGCCCAGGCGGACGGCATTCATGCAGGTGGTCGGAAAGTCCCAGCCCCAGGTCTCATCCCAGTTCCAGTTTTCCATCACCCAGTCCGAAGTGTTCTTCATCAGTTCCGGCTCCATCTGGGAAGTCTGCGGGAGCACGCCCATCGCGGCCAGGACAGCCATGTGGTCGGAATACATCCGGATATCCTCATAGGTGTCCGGCTCGCTCTCTGCGGCCAGGTAGAGCCCGTCCTTGGAAGCGAGACGGGAGAGTTTCGCGAGGATCTCGTCCCACTTCGCCTCACGCGACAGGCCTTTGCGCTCCCGCCAGAGCTGGGCCGTACGCAGGCCGAAGTCCCAATAGGACAGCTCGAACGGCGGATTGACCGTCTTGGAGGCCTTGAGCGTCTCCTGGGCAGCAATACAACCCTTGAGTATATAACGGTCGTTTCCGGCGTCATAGCTGACGAAATCCGCCATGAATTCGGCAGTCTCCTGGATCAGGTCGAAATACCGGTCAACGACCTCCTGGGAAGGGTTGGCCCGATAGAGCAGTTCGGCCAGGTAGATCAGATGCGGCTGCTGCCAGATCAGGAAGGAACCCGTGTTGGACGGAGCCTCCAGGCCGGAAGGATCCGTCATCTTCATCCAGCGGACGCCCTTGAAGCCCTGGCGCTCCGCAATGCTGCGGGCCACCGGCTCCACGGTCGCATACCAGGGCAGCGTACGGGCGATCAGGTCTTCATGTCCCCAGAGCGGGAAATGCGCCTGGTGCCACCAGATCATCTCCATGTGGAATTTGCCATACCAGGAATTGTAGGTAAGGCCCGTCTCCTGGGGCGGCACATCGCCGGCACAGTTGACGGCCATCAGGTACTGGCTCAGGACCACGCGGCGCTCCAGTTCCGCAGCGCGGGTGTCCTTGCAATGGCTGAAGTCCACCACGCCGCCTTCCATCCAATACTTCTGCCACCAGGCAGACGAGGCTGCGCGGGAAGCGTCGGCCGACTCGGGCGTCAGGTCCGGACGTTTTTCGCTGAAGAGCGCCGAGAAGCTGAGTTCTTCCTTCTCCGCCGTCAGGCGGGCTTCATTGGGAGCGACCATCTCCAGCCGCCCGTTGTCGAAGCTGACTTTGACATAGTATACCGTGTCATCCAGGGTATGGCGCAGGATGGCCACGCCTTCCCCCTGCTCCACGATCTCCGTGCTGTGCAGCTCGTCTTTCGTCCAGTCGCAGGCGTCATCGGAATGGCCGCCCGTGGGGTAAGGCATCCGGAAACGGATGGCTGCAGGCTCCTCGGAGAACACCGTCACGGCCACCAGGTCCTTGTCCGGATCGCAGGAGGTGCGGACCTCGTAGCGTTTGTCCCCGGAGAGGAAGGTGGAACGGATCACCCCGTCCCACATGTCCAGCGTCTGGTCGATCCCGCTGAGGGAGTCCTCGGAGATACCGTCGAAGCCGATCACGCCCAGGTGCAGGCGGTGCGGGTTGATGCGGTACCAGTTGGACGCGTCCTGACCGCGGCCCTCCCGGATCTGGCAGGCATAGAGCTCTTCGTGCCCACGGCCGAAATCATACGGCAGGAGCGTTTCCTCGAAACGCAGGCCGTCGGGATTGGCGAAAGAATGCCAGCCCCACTGGGACTGGGTGCCGAGGGGGACGCCCTTGGCATAACGCTCCTCGAAAGTCTGCAGGCCGGTCACGTCTGCCGTGAAGGCGAAACGGCCGTTGCCGACGGACAGGGAGGCCAGCGGATCGAGTGCCGTGATGTGGGGATTGTTGCGTGCGACCAGCGCCGCACGGTCGATCTTTCCGCTGCACGATACGAGTGCGAGGAGGATGGACAGGAAGAGGGGGGAACGTCTCATCATAATAATATGGGTGGTAGTTGATTAATGGTTTTTCTCCAGACCTTTGTGCCAGAAGCGGGAAGTGATGTCCTCCCCGTGGTGGTAGAGCCGCTGGTTGGTGGTCGGCTCGTTGAGCGGACCGAGCTCCGCGATATAGGGACCGACCTTGACGTAGTCGAAGGCCGCGTAGATCTCAGGCTCCACTTCCGTCCTGCCCGAATAGACGGCACGTTCGATCCCGGGATGCACCGCACGCAGGTGCTCCGCGATCCGGAGCAACGCCTCTTTGTCCCGGCCCTCGCCCAGCAGCAGGAAGCAGTTGACGCCGAAATTGTCGGCGATCAGCTTGTCCACCACTTCCGGGGTCAGTTCGGAGCCGATGTCATTCTTGAGGAAAGGAGAATGGCATCCGACACAAGAACCCCGGCAGTTGGATATCTCAACTGCCAGGGTCACCTTGTCCGGAATCTCCTCGAGGACGATGTCCGTGAGCTCCGGGACGTACTTAACCATTCTTCGGAGCGTAGAAGCGCTTCTCCGCCTCGACCTGGCGCGGCTCCGCGAAGGAAGACACCCGCTTGAGGTAGCCGATCACCCGGGTCAGGTAGTCGAGGTTCTTGCTGCCGCACTTGGGGCATTCCGTCAGCGTGTCCTTGCTGATGTATCCGCAATCGTTGCAGACCGTGTTGCGGCAGTTGAAGGTGAAGTAGTTGGTACCATAGTGGGCGGCCGTGTTGAGCAGGTTGCGGTACTGCTCCTTGGTGAGGTGCTCCGCGATGTTCATGTGCAGGGCGGAACCGCCGTCGAGGTATTTGACGAAGTCCTCGCCATGGAGCTTGAACTTGTCGATCATCGTCACCTCCGTGTCCTCGGGATTGTAGAAGTAGGAGCTGTAGAGGTTGTGCTTGGAAGAGACGAAATAGCCGTCCTTCTTGTCCCACTTGTAGTTCTTGGCAGCCAGGTTCTCGGCCGGGACGAACTCCGTGTTGAACATCGCATCCGGAGTACGGTCCTTGCGGTTGGCGATGTTGATGGTCTCGAGGATCGTGTTCACGAACTCGCCGTATTCCGGATTCGGGGAGACCTTGAGGCCGAGGAACTCGGCAGCTTCGGTCAGACCGTTGACACCGACGGTGAGGTCCTGCTTCTTCATGGCGATGAAGCCGGCCTGGTACACATCCAGCATGTCCGCCTTGAGGAAGTCCTTGATGATCTCGTTGAAGGCGATCTGGTATTTGTGCACCCGCTCGGTCATCTCGCGGATGTCCTTGTCGATGTAGTTGTTGTAGAGGTCTTCCTTGTCGTAGAAGTGGGAAGCCGGGTTGAGCGGCTTGCCGGCCTCGAGGTTGACCCCGCGGCGCTCCAGGAAATAACGGCGCACGGAATCCTGGATCAGCCGGTTGAGGTTGATCGTCATCACGGACTTGGAACCGGTGGCCACGGAAGCCGTACCCATCGAGTACTGGTGCGTGGTGTGGTTGTGGCCGTCATCCTCCTTCTGGATCTCATTGCGCAGGCGGCAGCAGCTGGACAGGGAGTCCGGGCTGTTGGAGATGTAGCAGAAGAAGCTGTGTCCCTTGGCCCACATCTCGGCCGTGAAGTCGGCGTATTCCTTGTCGGCATAGTCGTCGCCGCCGTCGGTCAGCAGGGCCATCGTCTCGACCGGGAAGGTCAGGATGTAGTGGTTGCGCTCCTCGTTGAACCAGTTCATGAAGTGTTTCTGGAGCCAGCTGAGGGTCTCCCACTTCGGAGCGGTGCCGTCCGGGAAGCGGAAGTCTCCGAACACGCCCTCGAAATACGGCTTGTCGAAGTAGCCGATGTTCCAGAACACGGTCTGGTAGCCGCGGTTGCCGGCAGGCATGTTCATCGAGTGGACCACCTGCTGGAAGTAGTTGTCGATCACCTTGACCAGCGTACGCTGCTTGATATTGTACTCCACGACGTCATTGAGGTGCTCGAGGTAGTCGTCACCATAGTCCTTGCGGACGAAATAGTCGAAGTACATCAGGAATTCCGGTGTAGCCACGGCGCCCATGAACTGGGAGGAAACGGAATAGACCAGGTTGATGAACTCGCCGCAGAAGGACTTGAGGTCGGTCGGGGCGATGGACACGCCGCCCAGCTCCTTCAGGCCGCTCACCAGGAAGGGGTACATCGTGATGGCGACGCAGTAAGGGAAGCCCGGCGTACCGCTCTCGTCGTGCTTGTAGAGGATGTGGGACTCGAGGTCCTTGATGTACTGGTCCGCCAGGGAGCGGCCGTACAGGGCCTTGATCTTGTCCTGCATGATATAGCGGTTCTGCTTGATGTTGTTCTCCTTGTAGAGCTCGTTGCCGAGGGTCACGATATTCTTGCGCGTGACGTTGGCGTTGGCGTCGAACTTGGAGCCGGTCGCGGCATTGGAAGCCTTGATGTAGTCCTTGATGAAGTCGCGCTTCTTGCGGAGGTCCAGGTCCGCATCGAATTTCTCGATGTAGGCGAGGGCGACCCGCTTGTTGACGGACATCAGGGACTCCTCCACCTGGCGGCGGATTTCGGCGCTCGTGATGCCTTCGTACACATAGAGGTTGTTGATGATCGAGACAACGATCGCATCATCGCAGTATTCTCCGGCTGTCTTGTATGCCTCGTGGATACCACGGGCAAGTTTGGCTTTGTCGAACTCTTCAAAAGAGCCGTTGGTTTTACGTACGTCCATATTGCTTTTTTGTTGATTATCTGTGGCCCGGAGCTTGTCCCGACGGACAGCCCCGGATGACAAAATTAGTCCTTATCTCCGGCAAAAGCCCGGAACATCAGTTGTTTTTATCAACAGAGTTATGAACAACACTGCGTGCATACAGCAGGACCACGATAAAGCAGAACAACGGGACGAAATAGGAGGCGTTCACCCCGAACAGGTCGGAAATCTTGCCCTGGAGCGGGGTCAGCAAAGCGCCACCCAGGATCGCCATGATCAGGCCGCTTGCGCCGATCTTCGCATCCTCTCCGACACTGCCGAGCGCGATGCCGTAAATGGTCGGGAACATCAGGCTCATGAAGAAGCTGATGCCGATCAGGGCGGCCACGCAGGGCCAGCCGGTCCCCTTCAGAAGGAACACCAGCAGGCTGAGAAGGATGTCCGCGGCGGCGGCCCAGGCGAGCAGCCGGGACGGCCGGATCCACTTCATCAGCCAGGTGAACAGGAAACGCGCCGCGCTGAAACAGATGATCGAGACGAGGTAGATCGTCGCGGCCCTGGCCTCCAGGATGCCCAATTCCTGCATCACCAGACGGATGGTGAAGCTCCAGACACCGATCTGGGCGCCGACATAGAAGAACTGCGCCACGACCCCCCAGCGGTACTCCTTGTTGGCCATCAGCCGGTGGAAGATCCTGCCCAGGCCGTCGGCCTGTCCGCTGTCGCGGCCCTCCGGCATCTTGACCAGCAGCATCACGACAAGGATCGCCAGCAGCACGAAGCCCAGGGTCATGTAGGTACCGGTCACGGCCCCCAGTTCATGGGCCTGCATCGCCTCGAGCTGCTCCGGGCTCATGGCGGCCCGCTCGGCGGCCGAAGCGGAAGAAAGCTCGCCCAGGATGAAATACTGGCTGAGCAGGATGCCGGTGATGGAGCCGAGCGGGTTGAAGGACTGGGCGATGTTGAGCCGCCGGGTCGCCGTCTCGGGCGCGCCCATGCTGAGGATATACGGATTGGCTGTCGTCTCCAGGATGGAACACCCGCCTGCCAGGATGTAGATGGCGGCCAGATAGAACCCGTAGGACGCGGTCTTGGAGGCCGGGAAGAAAAGAATGGCGCCTGCGGCATACAGGGCCAGGCCCAGGATGACGCCGCTCTTGTAAGAATACCTCCGGATATAGAGCGCCGCAGGCAGCGCGAAACAGAAGTAAGACCCATAGAAGGCAAACTGGATGAGCGAAGTCTGCGTGTCACTCATCGACATGATGCGCTTGAATGCGCTGAGCAGCGTGTCCGTCATGTTGTTGGCGATGCCCCAGAGCAGGAACAGCACCGTCACCAGGCAGAACGGCAGCAGGTACTTTTTCTCGATTGTTTTCATGTTTCCGTCATCCGGACCGGATCCGGTTGGTTCAGTTATTTGTACAGCGGTCCGAAATTCGCACAGGCACGGTAATCAGCCCCCTCTTTGTCCATGCCGAAAGCATTCCAGGCAGCAGGACGGAAGATCTTCTCATCCGGGACATTGTGCATGCACACCGGGATGCGGAGGATGGAGGCCAGGGTGATGAGGTCGGCCCCGATGTGGCCATAGGCGATGGCGCCGTGGTTGGCACCCCAGTTGTTCATCACGCTGTAGACATCCTTGAAACAGTCGCGGGACGGGTCCAGCCGCGGGACGAACCAAGTCGTCGGCCAGGTCGGGTCGGTACGCTTGTCCAGAATGTCGTGCATGTGTTCCGGGAGTTCGGCCGTCCAGCCTTCGGCGATCTGGAGTACCGGGCCCAGGCCTTGAACGATATTCAGGCGCATCATCGTCATCGGCATTCCCCCGCGCGTGACGAAATGGGCGGAATAGCCGCCTCCGCGGAAATAATCGCGGTCCGCCGGCATCCAGCTGGTGGCGGCGAGGCAGGCCTCGGCATCCGCTTCTTCCATTTCCCAAGGCTCCTTGACCGTAGGCTTGCCTTCGGCATCGGACATCGCGCCCGTGGCGTCCAGCGTCGTGGCCCCGGAGTTGATCAGATGGATGAAGCCGCCCGCAGCCAGTCCCTCCGGAGCCTCCCCGGTCACACGCTTCACAGCCTCGGGGCTCCAATACGTGCGCACATCGCTGAACATCACGCCCCGGTTTGTCAGCAGATGGCCGAAGAGCATCGAAAGTCCGTTCAGGGCATCGTTTTCCGTAGCGAGGATATAAGGCTCGCGGATGCCGTTCCAGTCGAACGAGGAACACATCAGTGACTCCGGGAAATCGAAATTCGGCTTGTAATCCGTCCACTGGCGCTGCCCCTGCACGCCGCCGGCGATGGCGTTGTGCCCGAGGGCTTCTTCTTTGTAGCCCATCTCCAGAAGGCGGGGATTGCCGCACATCAGGTCGCGGATGATCATCATGTTCTTGACCGTAAACTCCCAGTCGGCGTCTTTCTCGGCGCGGGTCTTGCCTTTGCCCTTGCCGTTGAAGGAGGTCATCGGCGTGCCCGGGAACAGCGGGCGGTCCTCGTTGTAGTCATGCCCTTCGCGGGGCTTGCAGTATTTCTCCACCCAGGCCATCGCCTTCGCGAACTCTTCATGGTCATAGATGCCGAAATCCACGCGGCGGAGGATCTCCACCAGCGAGACATATTCCGTGCGCATCCCGAGGTATTGCTGCAGGAAATCCGCATTGACGATCGATCCGGCGATGCCCATGCAGGTGCCGCCCATCGAAAGGTAGCTCCGGCCGCGCATCATCGCGGCAGCCTGCGCCGCGCGGGCGAAACGCAGGATCTTGCCGGCCACGTCGGCCGGGATCGTGTTGTCGTCCAGGTCCTGGACATCTTCCCCATAGATACCGAAGGCAGGCAGGCCTTTCTGCGCATGGGCCGCAAGGACGGCAGCCAGATAGACGGCACCGGGGCGTTCCGTCCCGTTGAATCCCCAGACGGCCTTGGGCCAGTGCGGGTTCATGTCCATGGTCTCGGAGCCGTAGCACCAGCAGGAGGTCACCGTGATGGTGCTGCCCACGCCTTCGCGTTCGAATTTCTCCGCGCAGGCGGCGGATTCGGCCACGCGGCCGATGGTGCCGTCGGCGATGACGCACTCCACCGGGGAGCCATCCCCGTTGCGCAGGTGGCTGCTGATCAGGTCCGCGACCGCGTGCGCAAGCGCCATGGTCTTTTCTTCAAGGCTTTCGCGGACGCCGCCCTGGCGCCCGTCGATGGTAGGTCTGATACCTATTTTCGGATATTTCATGGGATATTGATTGGTTATCGGTTGTGCCCCTTCCGGGTAAAGCGACTATAAATTTAAGAAGAAAACGCGGAATTCCCAAATGTCCGGGAAAGTCACGACCTTATCCAGCTTTTTATTATCTTTGCGGCCGCAATGGCAGGAACCAAGGACATTCTGCTCGGCAAGCTCCGCAGCGGGGCGCCGATGGCCGGGGGTGAGCAATTCAAGCTGACCCTGCTGCTGGCGTGGCCCTCGATCCTGGCGCAGCTGGCGATGTGCCTGATGAGCTACATCGACGCGGCGATGGTCGGCCGGCTCGGCTCCGCCCAGGCCGCCGCCATCGGCCTGGTCAGCACGACCACCTGGATCTTCGGCAGTTTCTGCTATGCCAACAGTTCCGGCTTCAGCGTACAGATCGCCCACCGCTGCGGGGCGAAGGATTTCGCCGGAGCCCGGCGCATTTTCCGCCACGGGATCTTCATCACCTTTGCCGTAAGCCTGGTGCTCGCCCTGCTGGCTGTCGCCATCCACAGGGCACTCCCCCACTGGCTGGGCGGCACGCCGGAGATCCTCTCGGACGCATCCGCCTACTTCCTGATCTACGCGCTGTTCCTGCCGCTGTTCCAGATCACGATTTTCTCGGAAGCTTCGCTGATCGCCAGCGGCAATGTCCAGGTGCCGGGCATCCTCAGCATCGCCATGTGCGTGCTGGACGTGCTGTTCAACTACCTGTTCATCTTCGTCATGGGCCTGGGGGTCAAGGGCGCTGCGCTCGGCACCGGACTCGCCACCGCCTGCGCGGGAGCCTTCCTGGTCATCTATGCCTCCCGGCGCAGCGAAGAGCTCCGCCAGAGCGGGAACTGGCTGCGTCCGGCCCGCCGGATCCTCGGCAATTTCCGGACGCTCCGCACGGACGCCCGGACGGCGGAGAGCCTGTTCGACAACGAACAGAAAGACATGTTCAAGCAGGCGTTCGGCATCAGCTGGCCGCTCTGGATCCAGAACCTGATCTCGCGCGGCGCCTATATCGCGGCCACCGTGCTCGTGGCGCCGCTCGGCACCGTCGCCATCGCCGCCAACTCCTTCGCCATCATTGCGGAAGGCTTCTGCTACCTGCCCGGTTACGGAATGGAAGACGCCGCCACGACGCTGGTCGGCCAGAGCCTGGGCGCCCGGCGCCCGGAAATGGCCAAACGCTTCGCCTGGATGACCATCGGCTCCGGTGCTGCCATGATGACCATCCTGGCCATACTGATGTGGGTATTCGCCCCGCAGGTAATGGGGCTGCTGAGCCAGGACCCGGAGGTGATCGTCCTGGGCGCGAAGTGCCTGCGGATCGAAGCCTGGGCGGAATTGCTCTACGGCGTCAGCATCGTGGCGTACGGCTGCTGCGTGGGCGCAGGCGACACGCTGGTGCCTTCGCTCATCAATCTGCTGAGCATGTGGGTGATCCGCCTCGGCCTCGCGCTCTTCCTGATCCCGCGCTACGGCCTGGAAGGCTACTGGTTCGCCATGGCCACCGAACTCAGCGTCAAGGGCATCATCTTCGCCGTCCGCATCGCCCGCGGCCGTTGGATGAAGACGCGGCTGACGCAGAGTCCTGCCTGAAAGGAAACAGCTTTTTTATTCTGAACGGGAGAAGACCAGACGGCGCGCCTCTTCTCCGGCAGCACGCACAATCAGGGAATCGGCATCCAGTTTCTCAATCTGCCAGATGAGGGTCTTCGCCTCCTTCGGAGCGGTGGGATCCGTGGCATCGAGCACCAGGTTCTCCCCGTCCAGGGTCCAGGTCTGCAAGCTCAGGTCCCGCAGGCCGACTACCTGGGCGGAACCGTCTTCCGCCAGCACCAGGCCGATCTCGTCCGTCCCGCAGCAGTCCCGCCAGATGCCGGGGACAAGCCGGTAGGCAGAAGGCGTGGTGATGTCCAGCCGGACCGCCTGCAGGGCTTCCCCTTCGGGAAGCACTTCGTAGGCGACCTTGACCACATCTCCGGCCAGCACGCCGGGCACCAGCATCGGATCCGTCCCGCGGGTGCTCAGCACGACAGATTCTCCTTCCGCAGTCTGGATCGTCACGGAATGGATGGTGGCATCGACCACCCGGCCTTCCACGGTCGGAAGGGCTGCCTGCCGGCAACCGGCGGCCACCAGGATCAGGGCCGCAGCCGCGAATACAGATGATAACTTTTTCATATCGAACCGATTAAATATCCTTGCTGTAGGCACGGCGCCGCATGAACGGCTCCGTCTCGTATTGCTCGAAGAGCGACTGGACCTTGAAATTCTCCTCCAGCTGGGGATTGAGGATCATCTTGTTGATGCCGAATTTCAGGGCATTTTCATGAATTTGCTTGAACATCAGGACATTGGCACCTTTCCCCTGGTACTCGGGCAGGACCCCGATCATCAGGGCCTCCAGCGTATCGTTGCGGCGCAGCGCATGCAGGATGTGCAGGAATCCGAACGGGAACAGCCGGCCGCGGGCCTTCTTGACCGCCTTGGAGAGCGAGGGCACGCAGAAGGTGAAGCCCACCGGGCGGTCGTCCTTGTCCAGGCAGATGGACACGAACTCCGGACGCAGGATGGGGACATAGGTCTTGAGGTAACTTTCGATCTGCTTGTCCGTCAGCGGCGTGAACTGGAAGAGCGGAGCAAAGGTCTCATTGTACATATGGAAGATGGCGAGGCCATATTTGTCCGCCAGTTCGCGCGTACTTTCCGTCCGGGCAACGTGGAGCCCGAAGCGCTCTTCGATCATCCCGGCGAACTGGAACATGGGCGGAAGCTGGTCCGTGACCTTGGCGACACTCTGGGTCCAGTCCACATCCTTGGCAAAGCCGAGTTCTTTCAAGAGCCGGTCATAATAGGGATAATTGTACAGGCAGGTGAACGGGCTGAGGTGTTCGAAGCCCTCCACGAGCAAGCCTTCCTTGTCCATGTCCGTGAAACCCCAGGGCCCCTTCATCTTCACGCAGCCGCGGGCCTTGCCCCATGCGGCTACGGCGTCCAGCAGCGCCTTCAGCACCTCGCGGTCCTCGATGAAATCCAGCCAGCCGAACCGGACGATCTCTTCTTTCCAGTCCTTGTTGGCGTTGTGGTTGATGATCGCCGCCACACGTCCGGCTACGCTGCCGTCTTTGAGTGCGAGATAGCATTCCGACTCGCAATAGGCATACGCTCCGTTTTTCTGTTTATCAAAGGTATCGAACTCGTCTCCGCGCAGCGCAGGAACCCAGTTCTCACAATCCCGGTAGAGGGTGTAAGGGAAATCCACGAACTGCTTCATTTCCTTCCGGGTCCGGACGATTTTGATCTCAAAAGCCATTTTTTGCGTTTTAGCACCTTACAAATATAATTAAAATTCTTAAATTTGGCCCGTTTTATTAAAACCTGCAACCTATGTCACATTATTTCTATGACATGATTCCGGCCGAGGAACTCGCTCAGTTGCACTACCTTCCGACCGTTCCGGAATACCTGTCCTGGATTGTTTCCAAATGGGCCGGCCGGCCCGCCCTCTCCGACACCGTCAACACCTACACCTATGCCCAGATGGGCAGCCGCATCGCCCGCAGGCGCACCCTGCTGAAAGAAGCCGGGCTGCAGCCGGGAGACCATGTGGCCATTTTTGACAAGAATTCGATCGACGCCCTGGAGAGTTTCCTCGCCGTCACCTCCGCCGGGATGGTCGCCATCCAGCTGCCCGCCCAGCTCCCCGCCCCCGCCGTGATCGGATGCTGCGCGAAATTCCGGGCCAAGGCCCTCATCGTCCGGGACGAATTCCGCCCCGGCGTGGAAGGTGCCCCCTGCCCGCTGATTTCCGCATCCGCGCTCGGCGAGGCTGAAACGCCCGCCGCCGTGGTGGACAAGGAGTCCCCGGCCGCCATCTTCTTCACCGGCGGCACCACCGGCGCTCCCAAGGGAGCCGTCCTGCCGCACCGCGCCCTGATGCGGGGCACCTTCAACGGATGCTTCGCTCCGGGAAGCCAGCTTTCCGGCCATGTGACCATCGGATTCCTCCCGCTCAGCCACGTCTTCGGACTTATCTGCGGCACGCTCTCCAAGCTGATGTGCGGGGCCCTCTGGTATTCGGCCGAAGACATGAAGGCCACGATCGGCAAGTTGCCCGTCATCCGCCCGACCGTGCTCGTGCTCGTGCCCGGCCTCGTGGAAGTGCTCGTGGGCCTGACCAAGATGTACGGCCCGCAGTTCCTTGGCGGACGCCTGAACACCATCATCTCCGGCGCCGCCAACGTGCCCGCCAAGCTGATCGCTGAATTCAAGAACTTCGGCATCCAGGTCCTCGCCGGCTACGGCATGACCGAAGGCGCAAACCTGACCGCCGGCAACGCCGAGTCACTCGAGCGCCCGACCTCCGTGGGCAAGGTCTATCCCGAACAGGAAGTCAAGCTCGTGAACGGCGAAATCTGGTTCCGCGGCGACAATGTCTTCTCCGGCTACTACGGAGATCCCGAACAGACGGCGGCCACCCTCACGGAGGACGGCTGGCTCAAGACCGGCGACCTCGGCCGCTTCGACGAAGACGGCTACCTCTATATCGTAGGCCGCATCAAGAACATCATCGTCCTGCCCAGCGGCGAGAACGTCTCCCCGGAGAGCATCGAAGAAGCGTTCTATCAGTGCCCCGCCCTGCGCGACTGCCTCGTCAAGGAGGTCGAAGAAGACGGCAAGCCCGTCCTGGCCATCGAGATCCTCCCGCGTGCGGAAGCCTTCGAAGGCAAGACGCCGGAAGAAATCGAAGCTTTCTTCAAAAAACTCGCCGAGGACATCAATGCCACCCTCCCGACCACCCACCGCGTATCCAAGGTCATCGTCCGCAAGGAAGACTTCAAACGCACCGGTTCCCTCAAAGTTTCACGCAAAGACAACTAAGCCATGACCCAGGAAGAAATCTACGCCAAGCTTCAGGAGATCCTCAAGACCGTGAAACCCAAGTTGGATCCCGCCCGGATCTCCATGGACGCCGCCCTGACCACCGACCTCGGCATCGACTCCCTGTCGATGCTGCTGCTCTCGCTGGCCATCGAGCACGAGTTCGGTTTCCAGTTCCAGACCCAGGAACCGTTCAAGACGGTCCGCGAAGTCGTGGACTATATCGAAAAGGCGATTTAACGGATCCTGTTTCATATTTCGTCCGGATTTGCTAACTTGGCATTCCATTTGGACTGAAATATGAAAAAGATCATCCTTACCCTGTTGCTCCTGTGCGGTGCAGGTCTGTGCCTGTCCGCGCAGGAGTCGCCTTTATGGCTCCGCAAGAGTGCCGTTTCGCCGGATGGCCGGCACATCGTTTTCTGCTACAAAGGGGACCTGTGGGTCGTCTCCTCCGAAGGCGGCCGCGCCGTCCAGATCACCAGCAACCCGGCATACGACTCGGACCCCGTC
This sequence comes from Bacteroidales bacterium, assembly GCA_017454905.1. GTDB lineage: Bacteria > Bacteroidota > Bacteroidia > Bacteroidales > UBA932 > Cryptobacteroides. Next base: position 7,203 of record JAFTCB010000041.1, on the reverse strand, counting down.
TGGACCCCGGACGGCCGCCAGATCGTCTTCAGTTCCTGGCGCGAAGGCAGCAAAGACGTGTGGCGCACTTCCGCCGGGGGCGGCACGCCGGTGCGCCTGACGGACTACCCCGGCAATGAGACGCCCAAGGCGGTCCGCCCGGACGGCAGCGTCCTCTTCACGGCCAGCCTGCAGCCGGACACGCAGTATGGCGGTTTCCCGGGCGACGCCCAGGTCTACACGGTCGGGCCGGACGGCGGAAGGCCGCAGCTGCTGACCTCCGTCACGATGTCCGAGATCAGCCTCCGTCCCGACGGGGCCATCCTCTATGAGGATTACAAGGGATATGAAGATCCTTTCCGCAAGCACCATACCTCCTCCGTGACCCGGGATGTCTGGCTGTGGCAGGACGGTTCCTTCCGGAAGCTGTCCACCTTCGGCGGCGAAGACCGGCAGCCCGTCTGGGGCGCCGACGGCCGGACCTACTACTACCTCAGCGAGCAGGGCGGCAAGACCATCAACCTCTTCCGGAGCAGCACCGACAATCCCGGACAGAGCGTCCAGCTGACCTTCGCCGAGAAGGATCCGGTCCGCTACATCTCTGTCTCCGGGGACGGGCTGATCAGCTACTCGCAGAACGGCGAACTGTACACCCTGCGCGAAGGGCAGCAGCCCCGCAAGCTCGAGATCAGCATCGTCCGGGACGAAAATGAGCGGGACATGGTCAAGAACACCTACACCGGGGGCGCCACGGACATGGCCGTCTCTCCGGACGGCAAGGAGATCGCGGTCGTGATCCGCGGCGACGTCTTCGTGACTTCCACCGAATACTCCACCACCCGCCGCATCACCAACACCGCCTCCCAGGAGCGCGGCGTGAGCTTCGGCGCCGACGGGCGCGAACTCTACTATGCCGCCGAACGCGGCGGGCACTGGGGCATCTGGCGCACCGTCCTCACGGAGAAAGACGAAAAACTGTTCACCTACGCCGTCAAGACGAAGGAGGAACTCTTCTCCGACCCCGGCGAGACCTGCTTCCAGCCCGAAGTCTCTCCGGACGGCAAGTGGGTCGCCTACCTGCGCGACCGCACCGAACTGGTGATCAAGCCCGCCAAGGGCGGCGCCGCCAAGTCCCTGCTCAAAGGTGCCAACTACTCCTACAGCGACGGCGACCAGAGTTTCGCCTGGAGCCCGGACAGCCACTACCTGCTGGCTACCTACCAGGCCGACGGCGGCTGGAACAACCCCGACGTGGCCCTGATCGACATCGACAACGGGCAGATCACCAACCTGACGCAGAGCGGCTACTCCGACGAGTCCTTCCGCTGGGCCCTCGGGGGCAAGGCGATGACCTGGCAGTCCGACAAGAACGGCTACCGCAGCCACGGCAGCTGGGGTGCCCACGACGACATCTACATCATGTTCTTCGACGGGAAGGCCCAGACCGCCTTCCTGCAGGACAAGGAAGATGAGGAGATCGAGAAACTCCTCTCCGGCAAGACCGAGAAGCAGCTGGCCAAAGAAGAGAAGAAGGACAGCCTCGCCCAGGAGAAGCCCAAGAAACTCGAACTGCTGCTCGACGGCCGGCAGGAGCGCATCCGCCGGCTGACCGGCACCTCCGGCAGCTACGGCGACTTCTACCTGTCCAAAGACGGGCACAGCCTGTATTACATCGGTCCGACCGAGAGCGGCACCGCCCTGCTCGTCAAGGACCTGCGGGAAGGCAGCACCAAGGTGCTCGCCCGCAGCGTGAGCGGCCGCATCACCCCTTCCAGGGATGGCAAGGATATCTTTGTCTTCTCCGGCCGCGGGATCTCCCAGGTGACGCTCGCCGGCGGCAAGACCAAGCAGATCAGTTTCTCCGGAGACTACGAATTCAAGCCCAAGGAAGAACGGGCCTACATGTTCGAACACATCTGGAAGCAGGTCCGGGAGAAGTTCTACGATCCGCAGCTGCACGGGGCCGACTGGGACTACTGCCACGAGAACTACGCACGCTTCCTGCCGTATATCGAGAACTATTTCGATTTCCAGGAAATGCTCTCCGAAATGCTGGGCGAACTCAACGGCTCCCACACGGGCGCCCGCTACCGCCCGGCCGCCGGTGAGTCCCTCGGACGCCTCGGCATCCTGTATGACTGGAACTACAGCGGGGAAGGCCTGCGCATCGCCGAGATCCTGCCCGGCGGCGTACTGGACCTCGCCGACAGCGACATCAAGGCCGGGGACCTGATCACCGCCATCGAAGGCCACCGCATCGCTGCGGGCGAGAACTGGATCCCCCTGCTCGCCGGCAAAGCCGGAAAGAAAATCGCCCTCACCGTCAAGACGGGCGGCAAGGAGAAAGAACTCATCGTCAAGCCCGTCGCCTCCGAATCCGCCCTGCTCTACCGCCGCTGGGTCCGCCAGCGGGAAGAGATGGTGGAACGCCTATCCGGCGGCCGCATCGGCTATGTCCATGTGGAAGGGATGGATTCCCCGAGCTTCCGGGAAGTCTATTCAAAAGCCCTGGGCAAATACCGGAACTGCGAAGCGCTGATCGTGGATACCCGCCACAACGGCGGCGGATGGCTCCACGATGACCTCGTCACCCTGCTCGGAGGCAAGGCGTACGCACGCTTCGAGCCGCGCGGCCAGTACATCGGCACGGAACCGTACAGCAAATGGAACAAACCTTCCTGCGTGCTGGTCTGCGAGGACAATTATTCGGACGCCTCCGGCTTCCCGTATGCTTACCGGGCCCTCGGGCTGGGCAAACTCATCGGCGCCCCGGTCCCGGGCACGATGACCGCCGTGTGGTGGGAAACCCAGATCCACAACCAGATCGTCTTCGGCATCCCGCAGGTGGGCGTGATGGGGGTCAGGGAAGGCCGCTACCTCGAAAACATGCAGATCGAGCCGGACATCCTGGTGTACAACGACCCCGCCTCCCTACTGGCCGGCGAGGACAAACAGCTCGAAGCCGCCGTGCAGGAGATGCTCCGGGAAGTTGACGCCCGGAAATAGACAGCCGTTTTCACAACCCCTCACTATCAACTACTTACAAAATAACCTTCGGCGGTTTTGCCGAAGGTTATTTTGTAACTATTTGACAATCAACAGAAGTTCCGAATCAGGCAGGCCGTCCGCGGTGGCGGTCACCCGCAAGGAGCCGCCGGTACGGCCGGCCTGCACGACTGCCAGGGCCCGGCCGAAGAAGCTCGGCTTGTCAGCACGCAACTGCGCCCCGCCGTCTGCCGTATCGCCGTTGTCCATGCAGAGGAAGCGGCCGGCCCCCTCGACCCGGATACGGACCGGACGGTCGGCATCGGGCACGACGATCCCCTGCGCATCGACCAGTTCGATATCGATGTGCGAAAGGTCCTGCCCGTCCGCGGCAAGATCCGTCCGGTCCGCCCGCAAGCGGATCGCGACCGGTTCTCCGGCCGTCCGGAGGGTGTCCTCCGCCACCTCGACGCCGCCCTTATAGCCTCTGGCCACCACGGTGCCCGGTTTGTAGGGCGTCCGCCAGGTAATGGTATTGTTGGGGTAATCCGCCGTCCGGCGGCGGCCCAGCGAGACATCGTTGATGAAAAGTTCGACCTCGTCGCAATTCGTGAAGACATCCAGTTCGACCATCTGGGTATTGTCGTGCCGCGGGAAGTTCCAGTGCGAAGCCAGCAGCGGCCAGGTCCACATGTCCTTGCCGCGGTCCAGCGGCAGGGACGGGTCCTCTACGGCGAGTTTCACGACCGGCTCATCCTTCCAGACCGCCCGGAAGAAGCCGGCCGAAGGCTTTTCGCGCATGCAGACATCATAGATGCCGGTCGGCCAGCCCTTGCTCGGCCAGCCGGAGGATTCTCCCCAGTAGTCGATCGCCGCCCACATGAAGTAGCCGAAGATGAAATCCCGGGAGGCATAGTCATACCAGGGATTGCGCTCGATGTACTCGCGCATCCGCTCCTTTCCGGCGGAATAGTACGGGAAGACCTCGGAACCGTAGATGATACGGTCCGGGAACTGCGCATGGTCGCTGTCATAGAAAGGTTCCTGATAATTATAGCCGACCACTTCCACGGCCGCGTTGAAGCCGTTCCTGTCGAAGTTGCGCTGATAGTCCGGCGCCGTGGTCACGGCCACCTTCCGGGTCGGATCCAGCCGCTCGCATTCCGCGCGCAGCGCGGCGAGGCGGGCCGTGCCCTCCCCCGTCATGTCCCCCTGCTCGCGGGTCTCGTTGCCCACGCTCCAGAGCACGACGCAGGGATGGTTGCGGTCACGCAGGACCATCGCCGCGAGGTCCGCCTTCCACCACTGGTCATACCACTGCGTGTAATAACCGGATTTCCATTTGTCGAAGGACTCATCAATCACCAGCATGCCCAGCCGGTCGCAGGCATCCAGGAACTCCCGTGCCGGCGGATTGTGGCTGCAGCGGACGGCATTGAAGCCGGTCTCCTTCATCAGGCGCACCCGGCGTTCCTGCGCGCGGTCCGGGATCGCCGCTCCCAGCGAACCGGCATCCTGATGGATATCGCCGCCCTTCATCTTGACGCTGCGGCCGTTCAGGAAGAAACCCTTGTCCGGGTCGAAACGGATGTCCCGGATACCGAAGGGTGTCTCATAGCGGTCTGTGACCTTGCCTGCCCGGCGGACGGTCACCACGAGGGTATACAGCTGCGGCGTATCGAGATCCCAGAGCGCCGGCGCGGCGACCTGGAAATCCTGTTCCACCACCGCACGGCCGGAAGCGGCCAGGGCGGCAGGGGCAGATGATCTGGCTACAACGCGTCCGGACGGATCCTTGAGTTCTGCCGTCAGCGTGGCTTTGGCCGGACTGGCGCCGTCATTGACAAGCGTGGTCTCGGCATGGACGGTCGCCTGCGCTTCGGATACGGCGGGCGTCGTCACCCATACACCCCAGAGATCCACGTGGACGGGATCCGTGACATTGAGCCAGACATGGCGGTAGATGCCGCTGCCGGAATACCAGCGTGAAGTCGGGAAGTCGCTGTGATCCACCTTGACAGCCACGGTATTCTCCCGGCCGGGGACCAGCCAGTCCGTGATGTCGTAAGCGAAAGCCGTGTACCCGTATGGGTGGAAGCCCACTTCCCGGCCGTTCACATAGACCGTGCTGCGGTGATAGACTCCGTCAAATTCGAGGCTGACCCGCCGGCCCGACCAGGAAGCCGGGACGGTGAATGACTTGCGGTACCAGCCCAGGCCGCCCTGCATAAAACCCATGGACCCGCTGCCTCCTTCCGCAGGGGACAGATACGGCAGGCCCATGCTCCAGTCGTGGGGCAGCTGGACCGGGGTCCACGCGCTGTCATCGAAACCGGGTGCTTCGGCCCCGGCCGGGGCCGCAAGGGTGAACTTCCAGTCGAAATCAAAAGACTGGTGCAGGCGCTCCGCGCCCGGAGCCGTCCCTGCAGCCAGCAAGAGGGCCAGGACGGACAGAATGGTCAATTTGTACCTCATGGGAATATGTTTTCTCCGTTCACACAAATATATGCAAAATCCACCAAAAACGCCCGATTCATTTGGGCGTCTCGCAGTTTTTTTTTAACTTTAGAGGTTGGAATGTAATACCTGTATAATTATTGTTGCTATGAAGAAAATCGATGTCGTACTCGGGCTCCAGTGGGGCGATGAAGGCAAAGGCAAGGTGGTCGATGTCCTGACCCCGGACTACAAGGTTATCGCACGCTTCCAGGGCGGGCCCAATGCAGGTCACTCGCTGGTCTTCGACGGAGACGGCTTCGTCCTCCATACCGTCCCTTCGGGAATCTTCCGTCCGGACTCGGTCAACGTCATCGGAAACGGCGTGGTCATCGACCCCGTGATCCTGATGGACGAGATCCGCGCCATCGAGCAGAAAGCCGGCGGCATCACCGACAAACTGCTGATCTCCAAGCGCGCCCACCTCATCCTCCCGACGCACCGGATGCTGGATGCGGCGAGCGAGGCCGCCAAAGGCAAGTCCAAGATCGGCTCCACCCTCAAGGGCATCGGTCCGACCTACATGGACAAGACCGGCCGCAACGGCCTGCGCATCGGGGACATCCTCTCCCCGGAGTTCCAGAAGCGCTACGATACCCTCAAGCAGAAGCACATCGGACTGCTTTCCCAGTACGATTTCGAATATGACATCACCGAATACGAGCAGCAATGGATGCAGGCGGTCGAAGCGCTGAAACGCTTCCGCTTCATCGAAAGCGAACTGGTCATCAACCAATACCTGGACGATGACGTGCCTGTGCTCGCCGAAGGCGCCCAGGGTTCGATGCTGGACATCGACTTCGGCACCTATCCCTTCGTCACCTCCTCCAATACGATGACCGCCGGCGTGTGTACCGGACTCGGCGTCGCGCCGAACCGTATCGGCAAGGTAATGGGCATCTTCAAGGCCTACTGCACCCGCGTGGGCAGCGGTCCCTTCCCGACCGAGCTGTTCGACGACACGGGCGAGAACCTGCGCAAGATCGGCCACGAATACGGCGCCACGACCGGCCGTCCGCGCCGCTGCGGCTGGCTCGATCTCGTCGCGCTCAAATATGCCGTGATGATGAACGGCGTCAGCGAACTCATCATGATGAAGGCGGACGTACTCAACAGCTTCAAGACCATCAAGGTCGCGGTCGCCTATGAGATCGGAGGCAAGCAGGTGGATTATTTCCCCTTCGAAAGCGGCGAGGAGGTCAAGCCGCTGTACAAGGAATTCCCGGGCTGGGACTGCGACATCTGCAGCGTCCGCGACTATGCGGATTTCCCGCAGGAACTGAAGGACTACATCGCTTTCATCGAGAAGGAGACCGGCTGCCCGGTAAAGATCATCTCCGTCGGTCCCGACCGCAAGGAGATCGTCCTGCGGTAGTTAGCCTTCGACAAGAGTTATCCCCCGGCAAGCTGAAAACATACCATTCGGTAAAAGCCTGCCGGGGGATAACTCTTGCTCGCCGGATCTGAAAATCAACATGTTGCATCCCATGACTTAGAAAACAAATCGGAGAACAAAGAATTTTAGTAAGAAAAACTACGAAAAGATTTCTTAGTTTGAAAAAATGTTCTATCTTTGCTGTTGAACATTGAATCTGCGCTATTATGAAACAGAAACTCACGCCAAAAGAAGAAGAAATCATGAACCTCTTCTGGCAGAAAGGAGAACTATGCATCCGCGAACTGGTCGATTCGTTCCCGGAGCCCAGACCCGGCTATACCACCGTATCCAAGCAGGTCGGGATT
>JAFTCB010000001.1 GCA_017454905.1 Bacteroidales bacterium | reverse complement strand
GTGGTTCCGGTTCGCCCGGGACTTTGCTGTCAACCAACTTCTTCACTTCGTCGAACTTGTCGGCGAACCCCAGCTGGTAGGCGCAGTCCATATGCTGGAGCACGACGTCTTCGTTCACGGCCACATTGCCCGAGGTCTCGTAGGCTACGTGGACGTTGTGTCCCTGACTGGCGAGGCGGATGAAGGTGCCCCCCATCGAGATCACGTCGTCGTCGGGATGCGGGGAGAAGATCAGCACGGTCTTCGGGAACGGCTTGGCCGCCACGGGACGCGTGCTGTCGTCGGCATTGGGTTTGCCGCCCGGCCAGCCGGTGATGGTATGCTGCAGGTCGTTGAATACGTCGATGTTGATCTTGTCGTAGGGGCCGTAGTTTTCGATGAGCTCGTCGAGCGAGTTGTCGAGATAGTCCTTCTCCGTCAGTTTGAGGATCGGCTTGTGGACGGTCTGGCAGAGCCACACGACGGCGCCGCGGATGAACTTGCGGGTCCAGTCGCAGCGGCCGATGAGCCAGGGCGTGACGACGCGGGTGAGCTGCGAAGCGGCGTTCTGGTCCACGAAGAAGCTGATGTTGTCGTGTCCCTGCAGGAGGGAGGCCGGGCAGGCCGGACTGGGATCGCCTTCCGCGATGGCCTTGACGGCGGCGGCTTTTTCTTCGCCCCAGGCCATCAGGATGATCTGTTTGGCGGTGAGCATGGTACCGATGCCGATGGTCAGGGCCATGGTCGGCGTGGCGTGCAGGTCGCCCAGGAAGTTGCGGGCCTGGCGCTTGCGGGAGGCATGCGAGAGGCGGACGGCGCGGGTGCGGCTCTTGGCGGTGGTACCGGCCTCGTTGAAGCCGACCTGTCCCTGTTCGCCGATGCCGATCACCAGCAGGTCGAGGTTGCTGGCGATTTTGTCGAAGGAGGCGTTGTATTCGGTCACGCGGTCCTGCGGCACGCTGCCGTCGGGAATATGGATGTTCTCTTCGAGGATGTCCACTTTGTCGAGCAGGGCCTTGTGCAGCTGGAAGTTGCGGCTCTGGTAATCTTTGTGGGTGGAAGGATAGTACTCGTCTATCGACACGACTTCCACGTTCTTGAACGAGACCTCGCCGGCCTTGTAGCGCCGGGCCAGTTCGTTGTAAAGTGAGGTGGGCGTCGAGCCGGTGGTCAGGCCCAGGCGGAAGAGGCGGCCTTCGTTGGCTTTGATGGCGTCGACGATGATGTCGGCGACAGCATGCGATGCCGGATGCGCATCTTCAAAGATGTGGGTCCAGACTTTCTCGTAGGAATGCAGGATTCCTTTCGGCAGGTCCTTCTCGATGAGCCCGCCGTCATAAGGGAGGGTAAAATGTTCGCGTTTCATCGTTATCTTGAAAGACCACTAGAACATATAGTCCCAGGCAGGGAGCTGGATCGGCTTGCTGTCCAGCGCCTTGAGCGCTTTTTCGCCCAGATATTTCCGGTTGATGACGATGCGGAACAGGTACTCGTCGAACCATTGGTCCGTAAAGGTCACGTAGCCGTGGTTGCCGGAGGCCGGGCCCCAGCTGTTCTCGAGTTCCCATTTCACGGGCACGTCGTTCTCGTCGGTGTCGCAGCCGATGAGCGTCATGGCGTGCGAGGAGCCGCTCTGACGGGTCAGGATGCGGGCTTTCTTGTCCATGTCGAGGGTGATGCCGAAGAGCGAGGCGTAGTCGTAGTAGTCCACGTCCATGATGCCCTTCGCACGGTCGCTCTGCTTGCCTACGTCGCAGGAGATGTAGAGCGGCGTGTTGTCCTTGATGGAAGCCAGGGCGGCGGGCTTGATGTCCTCGTTGGGGAGGTTGAGGTAGCGCCAGTTGATGCCCTCGTAGGTGTTGCGGTAGGAAGCGATGTCGTAGACTTTGTAATATTCACGCGTCGGATCGTTCATGATCATGATGTACGTGTCCGGATCGTAGTTGTCGGGGATGATGCTCTTGTAGAAGGCCAGCGGCGTGGTCTTGAGGGTCTTGACCTCGCCCTTGGCATCTTTGTAACGCCAGGTGAACTCCGTCGGGGGTTCGCCGAGGCAGAGCGCCAGCACGCGGTACACTTCCTTCATGATCTCGATCTTCTTGGCCTCTATGGCTTTCTTCTTGGCGCCGGAGGCGGCCATTTCGCGCAGGTGCCAGCCACCCGTGCGGAGCAGTTCGTTGAGCACGCCGCGCAGCTGGGCGGTGTTGTTGGAGTGCTCGGTTTCCGGCATCACGCTCTGCGGGACCACGCCGTATTTCTCCGCCACGTCCCAGAAGAGGTTCCAGACGCCTCCGTCAGCCACGGGCGCCTTGAAGTAGAATTCCACGTCGCGGTCGGTGATGGGGCGGTCGGCCGTGGCGATCACATTCTCCAGGAAGAGGTTCGCCTTTTCGAACTGGTCCCAGAAGAAGCAGAAGTTGTGCGAGAAGTCGAATTCGCGCAGGTCCATCTTCTTCATGACGCCCGGACGGAGCACGTTCATGGAGGTGAACATCCAGCAGCGGCCGGAGCTCAGCTGGTTGGTGATGCCCCGCACGTCGCAGCGGTATTTGAAATAATGGTCGATCTGTCCGTCCTTTTCATGATTATAGGTGAACGACTTGATGTCGCGGTCGCGGGTCAGGGCGTTCTGGATGGCTTTGGTGGCGGCATCTTTGACGAAGCTGCCGCGGATCTCCTGAAGTTCGGCCTGGCCGATGGTCTGGGCGCCGGCTCCCGCGATGAGGAGCAGGGTGGCGAGGGTGAAGAGAATTTTTTTCATATGAATGTTTAATCAGTATACATGGTGTTTTCAATTTCTTCCACGGTGATCGGGAGTCGCTGCGCACCCAGGATGAGGGAACCTTTCTCCGTGATGAGCAGGTCGTCTTCGAGGCGGATGCCGCCGAAGTCGTAGTAGCTCTCCAGCTTGTCGAAGTTGATGAACTGGGCGTTGTGGCCTTCCTTCTTCCACTTCTCGATGAGGGCGGGGATGAAATAGATGCCCGGCTCGTCGGTGATGACGTGGCCCGGGACGAGGCGGCGGGCCATGCGGAGCGAGCCGAGGCCGAGCTGCCTGG
>JAFTCB010000040.1 GCA_017454905.1 Bacteroidales bacterium | reverse complement strand
CAAGGAGCCGGAGCGAAGCGGAGGCTGGCCCCGGAGGCGGTCTGGTGCGGGAGGGGTGACGGGCTTTGGCGGCGCAAGGGCTGGGAGACTACAGGCTCCCAGACCCCGACAAAGACCGGAGCCTGTGCGTTGGGCAGACGGACTCCGGGGCCTGGGCCGGGACGGCCCAAAGGGAGTGAGCGCAGCACGGACGAAGATGCGGGGTACGACGGTCCACGCGAACAGGCACTGCCCTACGAATTGAGGTATTTGGCCACGACGCTGATGCGGGGCGTGAACCGGCACAGTCTGTGGCGGGCAGCGCGGATTCTGGGCGGCGGCGTATGCTGCCGAACAGATCTGCGATGACTGACACTGTCTGTGCCAACGGCCGGGACAGCCGTGTCCTGCCTGCCCGGAAGGGTCTGCGAGCTGGAGGCAAGGAAGTGACGAGGCCGCTGAGCAGCTGTGCTGCTCAAAAGCGGACTGTCACTTCCGCAGACGGAGGCTTGCAGTCCCTGGAGGAATAGCGGGCAGGTATGACCACGGCGAAGCCGTACCGAGGAGCGGGAACGGAGGAAGTGAGCTGGCCCGCTTGCGGGACTGCTGACTTCCGGAGAGGGAGCGACCCAGCAGCGGAGCTGCGTAAGGCGGCAGGATGCCCGCACTGCACGGACGTTGAATGCGGGTGATGACGGTCGAGAAGCACTGCGGCTCTGCGTAACGGCACTTTGCGCCCACGAATATTGCCGACTCCTCCTCTCGGAGAATGTAGCGGAAGTTGTGGTCTCCGGAGCTTGCGGAGGAGACGACAACTGGAGCGGGGCTGGCAAGGCACTGCCGGTCCTACGAAGAAGCGCAAAGTGCGCGGCCCGGCGACGGACTGGGTCCCGGGAGGTCCCTGAGCCGGGCCGCTCTCCTGCCGCCGCCTCGCCCGGGAGTTGGGAGGTAGGACGCTTGCAAACTCACTGACGGAGCGAAGTTAACATAATCTAGATTGTGCTCACCCGCAGCGGGCAGGACGGTCGTGGCGGGCTTCTGTCCCACGCGAATTGATGCCGCTTTTGCGGTGGTACTCCCTTGATGCGAGGAGTGACACAATCTCGATAAGATTATGTTAATCTTCGCGGATTTGGGGCGGGGACGGTCGCACCGGTACAACGCCTCCCGGGCGATGATGGCCCCTGGGGGCTGTGGGGGATGAACCAGCGCAAGTCTGTGGCGGGCTTGTCCCGGCACAGTCTTGCGACCGCTTCCCTCTTATGGGTGGGAAGGCGCCGTCGGCGCCGGGTGGGGATAATCCAGCCGCAGGCTGACCGCTTGATGGCACTGTCCCTGGCACTGGTATGTTGTCCCTATTTGCAGATGACGGTCGCATATCGGCCGGCGAAGCCGGGGCGCGGAACGACCGCGAGTCTGTGACTGGAGCGCCTTGGTGCGGAAGGAACAGTCTCGCAGTGGAGCTGCCATAAGTGGAGTTCGTAGGGGCGCTTTGTGCCCCGGAGGACGGAACCAAAGCGAGTGAGCGCAGCTTTAGCGGAGCGAACTGGCTTTGACCGCTTTTTATTTCATCGATTATTACAGTTTTTTTATTGCTGCTGGTTTTTTCCGTTTCATCAGCGATTTAATCCATTTCACCACATTGACTCTTTTCATGCTTTTATAAAAACGGTAACATTGCAGCCGTTTTTCAAGGAATGCGTATGAAAAGAATCATTTACTATACCATCATCGTCTTGTGCGCCGCGGCCTGCGGTCAAAGCGCCTCCCAGGAAGAAAGCGCCTCAGCCGAATATGAGACGATGAACGTTTCGCGGTCGGACATCTCGCTGGAAGAAACCTATCCGGCATCCATCGAGGGACGCCAGAGCATCCGGATCATCCCCCGGGTAGAGGGCTACCTGCAGGAAATCAAAGTGAAGGAAGGGCAGCAGGTAAGGAAGGGGCAGGTGCTCTTCGTCCTGGACCAGGCCAATTACGTGGCCGATGAGAAAGCGGCCCGGGCCAATGTGGAAGTGGCCAAGGCCGGCGTGGAGACCGCGCAGCTTAACTATGACAGCCGGAAAGGCCTCCGCGAGAAGAACATCGTGTCGGAGTATGACCTGCAGACGGCCGCTGCCGCTCTTTCCCTTGCCAAGGCGCAACTCCAGCAGGCCGAGGCGCAGTGGGAAGCCTCCCGCAGCAACTTGTCCTACACGGTCCTGAAAAGCCCCTCTGACGGTGTCGTGGGCAGCCTACAGTACCGCAAAGGAGATTACGTGGGCCCTACAATCCAGGACGGCCTCACCACCATTGCCGACAACGGAGAGATGTACGTCTATTTCTCCCTGACGGAGCGCGACATCATGCGGCGGATGGAAGAATCCGGCTCCATGGAGAGAATGATCGCATCCTTCCCGCCGGTCAGCCTGCAGACCGCCGGCGGAGAGACATACCCGCTCCAGGGGCGTTTGGAGAGCGTCAGCGGCGTTGTGGACCGCAGCACCGGGGCCCTGTCGGCCCGCGCCGTTTTCCCCAACCCGGACGGGCGGCTCCTCAGCGGAAGTACCGGCCGCCTGCTCATTCCGCAGGCTATGAAGCAAGTGATCGTAATCCCGCAGTCCGCCACGTATGAGATTCAAGACAAGGTGTACGCATATAAGGTCGTAGACGGAAAAGCTCAATCCGTCATAATCAGCATTCTTCCCGTATCCGACGGTCAGAACTATGTGGTCACCGGTGGCCTTGACGAAGGCGAAACCATAGTCTCCAAGGGCGCGTCCTACGTCAAGGAAGGGCAACAGATCCTCACAGCAAAGAAAACTGAAGAATGAACGAGCGTGATTACGGCACGGCCCCGATTCTGAAGCTCTTCTTCAGATGCACCGTCCCGGCGATGGTCGGGATGGGGTTCTCTGCCATATACAATATCACCGACGGCATTTTCGTCGGCCATTTCATTGGACAGGAGGCCTTGGCTGCCGTCAATCTGGTGATGCCGGTGCTGATGATCATCACGGCCCTGGCCGATATGGTCGCCGCTGGTTCTTCCGTGCGCATCTCCATCCTGCTGGGACGGGGTGACAAGGAAGAGGCCGGGCGGGTGTTCACCGTCTGCTTGAAACTCATCCTGGCCATCGGACTCCTCTTCGGCCTGGCCGGTTTCCTGCTGGCCGGACCGCTGATCCGACTAATCGGGGCCGATGGCCTGACCGCGGACTACGCCAGGGAATACCTCCGCGTCTTCGCCCTCTTCCTGCCGCTCTGCTCGCTCTATTTCTCCACCGACAACTACCTGCGCGTCTGCGGCAAGGTGAAGATGAGCATGACCATCAACATCGTCTGCTCCATCCTGAACGTAGCGCTGGACGCACTGATGATCGTCGTGCTCAAAAAGGGGCTCGTCGGCGCGGCGCTCGCCAGCGGCATTTCCATGTCCGTCGGCGCCATCTGGTCGCTGATGCCGTTCCTCCGGAGGAAACTTCCCATTGCGTTGGCAAAGGGCCGCATCGCCCTGCGCCAGATGCTGATGATCATCACCAACGGATCGTCCGAGTTCTTCATAAGCGTGGCTGGTTCCCTAATGGCCATCATCCTCAATGTGATCCTGCTTCGCCTGGGCGGTTCCATGGCAGTTGCCGCCGTGTCCATCGTAGAATATATCGAGAGCCTCACCGGTATGGTCATCTACAGTATGACCGACGCCCTGCAGCCCGCCATCAGCTACTGCTTCGGTGCCGGGCTCAAGCAACGGATGAAGCAGATCCAGAAAACCGTGATGGGCGCAGCCGCCATCCTGTCCCTGCTGGCCATGCTATTCCTGCTGCTGGGAGGCCAGTATCTCCTGCCGCTATTCGTCAAGGACGGTGACACGGCTCTTTTCGATATGGCTCTCCGCGCCATGCGCCTGTTCGCGCTGAGCTACCTGGTCAGCTGGATCGACACCACGCTCTCCTGTTATCTCACGGCCCTTGAAAAGCCTTGGCATTCCCTGGCGATGTCGTTCCTCGGCATCCTGGCATACCCGCTCCTCTGCCTGGCCGTTATGGTCCCGCTCTGGCAGCTGGACGGCGTGTGGCTGTTTCCCTTCGTCTCCGGCATCCTCAGCGCCGCCACGGCCATCATCATCGTAAAAAGCATCAAGATCCAATGACCATCAAAACCTTCATAGACCGGCCGCTGCTGTCCATCGTCATCAACGTCATCGTGGTGTCGCTGGGCGTCATCGCCCTCACGCGGCTGCCCATCGAGAAATACCCCGACATCGCTCCGCCCACCGTCTATCTATGGGCCAGCTATCCCGGTGCGAGCGCCGAGACCGTCCAGAAGAGCGTCCTGGCGCCGCTGGAGCAGGCCATCAACGGCGTCGACAATATGACCTATATGACCTCGTCGGCCAGCAACGGTTCGGCCAGCATCAGCATCTGCTTCAAGCAGGGAACCAATGCCGATATGGCTGCGGTGAACGTACAGAACCGCGTGGTGCAGGCGCAGGCGATGCTCCCGCAGGAAGTCCTGAAAATGGGCGTGGCCGTAGAAAAACAGCAACCCGGGCAGTTGCGCATCCTGGCGCTGGAGAGCCCCGGAGGCACCTACGACGAGAACTTCCTAAGCAACTACTTTTACAACAACCTGCGGCCGGAGATCCTCCGTATCCAGGGCGTGGGCAAAGTGGAAGTATGGGGCGGCCAGTACGCTCTCCGTATCTGGATGAATCCGGAGGCGATGATGCGCCACGGCATCGTCCCCAGCGACGTAGTGACCGTCCTGGAAGAACAGAACGTGGAAGCCAGCGTGGGTTCCATCGGAGAGGATCCCGCCAACACCTTCCAATATACGCTGCGCTACAGCGGCCGCAAGCAGGACGTGACGGAGTTCGAGAACCTGGTCATCACCAGCAAGACATCCGGCGAGACGCTGCTCCTGAAAGACGTGGCCACCCTGGAACTGGGCCAGTCGGACTACAGCTATGTGAACCGCATCAACGGCCATCCCGGCGTGATGGGAAGCGTCTCCCAGGTAGCTGGTTCCAACGCCACCCGTATAAACCTGGAAATCGACAAACTGCTCAAGAAGGTTGAGCAGAACCTGCCGAAGGACATCCGCATTGTCACTTTCGACAATACCAACGACTTCCTCTTCGCATCTATCCGGGAGGTCGTTTTTACCCTGATTCTGGCCATCCTATTGGTACTGGTGGTGGTCTTCCTGTTTGTGCAGGACTTCCGCGCTACACTCATTCCCGCGCTGGGCATCGTGGTCTCGCTCATCGGCACCTTTGCTTTTATGGCGTTGGCCGGATTCTCGGTGAATATGCTCACCCTGTTTGCCCTGGTGCTGGTCATCGGTACGGTAGTGGACGACTCCATTGTAGTGGTGGAGGCCGTGCAGGCCAGATTTGACTCGGGTTACCGGGAGGCGCGGGGCGCCACGGTGGACGCGATGAACGGCCTTACCGCCGCGCTTTTCACCACGACGCTGGTCTTCATGGTCATCTTCATCCCGGTGTCCTTCATCAGCGGCACAACGGGTATCTTCTACAAGCAGTTCGGCCTCACTATGGCCGTGGCCGTGGGCCTGTCACTCCTTGT
>JAFTCB010000008.1 GCA_017454905.1 Bacteroidales bacterium | reverse complement strand
GACTAATAAGTCCGCAGGACTTTGAGGTCATCCTCTTTTCTATTAGTCGTCCGGTCAGCCACAGGCATCCGGGCTGACGTCGGGAAAGGGCGGGTCTGTCCGCTTCGTTTGCTGGACGGCTGACTCCTCCTTCTTAGCCGGACCTTCTGGCCCGTCTAACAGTCGTCGGACACACGCCGTCCTGCTTGCAGCACCGCTGCTCTCAGCGGGCCCCGCTGATCCTTTCCCTCCTAATCGCCCGGACGCCCGTGGCTGCCACGGACAAAAAACAGCTATTCTTTTGATAATCAAAAGAATAGCTGTTGCTTTTCTGATAAATAATTACTATCTTGTAGTTGCGAAATAAAAGAAAATAAACTATCACAGAACAGCAATGGCAAAGGTAGTCTTTAAATCTTACAATCAAAACGACAATCTTCTTTTTCCGCCCTGTCTGGGTGACTTTATCGCGGATAACGATCCGGTTCGCGTCCTGAACGCCGTCGTGGACCACCTGGACATCCGGTCCATTGAGGATAGTTACGAAGGCGGAGGCGCGAGCAGCTACCATCCCCGGATGCTGTTGAAAGTGGTGTTCTACGCATATCTACAGAACGTCTACTCCGGACGGAAGATGGAGCAACTGCTCAGACGGGACGTGAACTTCATGTGGCTGAGCGGCATGCAGGCTCCGGACTTCAACACCATCAACCTGTTCCGCAGGAACCGGCTCGCGCCCGTGGTGGACGACCTCTTCACGCAGGTCGTGGAGATGCTCGTCGAGAACAAGTTCGTCAGCCTCGAGGTCCAGTACATAGACGGCACGAAGATCAAGGTGAACGCGAACAGGTACACCTTCGTCTGGAAGAAGTCTACAAAGACGAACCGGGAGAAGCTTGACAAGAAGGTGAAGGACGTGCTCTCCGAGGCGGAGCCGCACACGCCGGACAATACTAAAGAAAAGAGAGCGACCAATAATCACTTATTAGTCGCCCTCCTTTATTCATAATCAACATCCCGTCAGCGGGCGTCTACATACTTGTGCAGGGTGGCACGGACGGCGCCGGGGCCGGCGAAGAGTTCCTTCACCATCCCCTCGATCTTCTCGCCGAGACCTGCTTCATACAGGTCGAGGCCGAAGACGTCCTTGCGGGTGTACAGGGCCCGGAGGCAGCTGTAATCCTGATCCGCCTTGCCGATCACGAGCGGGGCGACGATGGCCTGCAGTTCTGCGAGCATCGGGTCCGGAGACGGCTCGAACTCGGTACCGTCATCCTTGATGCCTTTCAGGTAGCGGGCGTAACCGGCCAGCACGAGCGGAATCAGCTGGAGGTTCTCCATGTCGAGGCCGCGGGCGATGTACTTCTTGATGGTCTCGCCGAAGCGGATGGCCAGTTTCTGGGAGGTATCCATCGCGATACGCTGCGGAGCGTCGGGCATGAAGGGGTTCGGAAGACGGCGGTTGATCACCGCGCCGATGAACTCGTAAGGATTCAGCACACCGGGATCCGTCACGACAGGCATGGCCTCGATGTAACCGATCTTCTGGATGAAGGAGCGGAGATCCGGATCCGCCATCTCAGCGGAGATCAGGGTATAACCCAGCATGCAGCCGTAGATGGACATGGCCGTGTGGAGCGGGTTGAGGCAGGTCGTCACCTTCATGGTCTCGACCTTGTCGACAGTCTCGCGCGTGGTATAGAGGGCCCCGCCGAGATCCAGCGGCGGACGGCCGTTGGTGTAGTGGTCCTCGATGACGAGATACTGCGTCTCTTCGGCGTTGACGAAAGGAGCCGTGAAGGTGTGCTTCTCGGTCTCGATGTAGTCATTGTCCTCGAAGCCGTCCTCGGCGAGCATCGCCTTGACCTTTCCGTGGGGACGCGGGGTGATCTTGTCGATCATCGACCAGGGGAAGGTGATCAAGGTCTCGTCCTGGAGGTAGTCCAGGAAGGACTGCGGCACGAGGCCGTCCTTCACCCAGCGCTCGGCATAAGCCATGACGCCGGCCTTGACGCGGTCGCCGTTGTGGGAGCAGTTATCCATGGACTGGACCGTCAGGGGCAGACGGCCCGCTTCCCAGCGCTCGCGGAGCAGTGCGGTCACCTTGCCGAGGGCAAAGACCGGCTTGAGGCCGCGGGCGAGGTCCGCCTCATTGTAACCATAACCCTTCTCGGTGATGGTGAAAGAAATCATCTGGAGCGAAGGATTGCGGAAGATCTCCACGAGCCGGTTCCAGTCCTCGAACTGATAATCGGCCTTCAGGGCCTCCGTCACGCTGGCGATGACCTTCTTCTCCACGGTCCCCGTAGACTGGAGGCTGACGGAAAGGGAAAGATTGTCATAAGGAGCGTAAGCCTTGTCGATCACCTCGAAATCGAAGGTCTCGGCCACGATGACACCGCGGTCGTAACGGCCCGTGTTCAGCGCATCATTGAGCATGGATGCAGGGAAAGCACGGAAAATGTTTCCGCCGCCGAAGTGGACCCAGGTAGGTTCCTTGCGCGTCTTCTCCCGCACGGCAGCGATATCGAACTTCGGGAGCTGATAGCCTTTCTGCTCCCACTCCGCAGCATTGAAGCTGCCGGAAAGAATATCAACAAGTTTCATCTGTTACTCAGCAAAAAGCCTTTTGATGTGTCTTTCGCAAATGTTCGCAGTGATCTGCTCGCCGATGACATCGGTGTACTTCTCAAGCGCGGGGAGGAATTCGTCCTTCAGCTCGGCAGCAATCTTGTAGCTGACATGGATGAGCTGACGGAAGGAAGGATTGTAGAGCGGCTCGGCCTGGTTGTGGCGCATCACCTTGGCATAGGTCTCGGCATCCCACTTCTCCACTTCCTCGGGAGACGGGAGGGCCTTGACATCGACGTCGATGACGGTTGCATACGGAACGGTGAGTTCCTCCATGCGGCCCAGGGAGTTCACATAGATCTTCTTCGCGAGGGCGAGTCCTTCAGGAGCCGCCAGGGCGAGGCCGATGTTCTCCTCCAGCCAGGTGGTACCGGCGGTCTTGATGTGGATACCCTTGTCATACTTGCGGATCAGGCGGCCCATGATCGGGTAGATGCTGAACTTGTCGGAACCGGAGTGGATGGAGAGCTTGAGGTTCTCAGGCAGGCCATACTCCTTGACAGCCTCTTCGATGACGAGCAGGTCCTGCTCGAACTCCTTCTCGAAGCGGGCGAGGTCACCGCGATAGTCCACGCCCTTGTTGAAACGGCCCGTGAACTTGGGCGCGATCGTCTGGACGGGGATCTTCTCCTTGGCAATCTCCTTGAGGATGTAGCGGAGCTCCTCCGGGGTCTGGGCCTCGTCGACCTCGTCCATGGAGACCTCGGTCACGAAGTTGTCAGCGCCCTTCTTCTCGGCGATGTGGCGGTAGATCTTGCCGGCCTCCTTGATGGCGGGCAGGAAACGCTCCTCCATCGAACCGGAATGGCCGATGTAGTCGGCGACGTCGATGGTGAAGAAGTCGCAGCAATCGATGAAACGGTCCACATTGTTCATGTTGATGTGGTCCGCATCGACGAAATACTGGCCCGTATAACCCAGCGCCTTGACGGCGGCATCCGCCTCTTCGCGGGTGCCGACCGGCTCGGTGCCGATGATCTGGTGCTCACGGTTGGACTTGTTCCAGACGGGCACGAAATGCACGCCGAACTGCTTCTCGGCCTCGATGAGGGCCTTGAGCTGGTTCACTCCCTCATGGGCGAAACGGTCGCCCGTACCGAAGGAATATTTACCGATTTTCATAATTATTTATTGATTATTAGTTAATTACGCAATGTAAGTACCGGCAACGGTATCACCGCCGTGACCGGTCCAGTTGGTGTGGAAGAACTCTCCGCGCGGCTTGTCGGTGCGCTCGTAGGTGTGTGCGCCGAAGTAGTCGCGCTGGGCCTGAAGCAGGTTGGCCGGCAGACGGTCGCAACGGTAGCCGTCATAGTACTCGAGAGCGGAAGAGAGGCAGGGAGCGGGAACACCGTTCATCACCGCGCAGGCGACGACGTTGCGCCAGCTCTGCTGCGCGTCGGCGAGTTTGCCCTGGAAGTAGGAGTCGAGCAGGAGGTTCGGGAGCTCGGGGTTCTTGTCGAAAGCTTCCTTGATCTTGCCGAGGAACACGCTGCGGATGATGCAGCCGCCGCGCCACATGAGGGCGATGCCGCCGTAGTTGAGATTCCAGCCGTACTCCTTGGCCGCGGCACGCATCAGGGTGTAGCCCTGGGCGTAGGAGACGACCTTGGCGGAGAAGAGGGCCTTGCGCAGGTCCTCGAGGAACGCGGCACGGTCCCCCGTGAATTTGGCCGGCTTCGGGCCCACGAGGACCTTGCTGGCGGCCACGCGCTCTTCCTTCTGGGCGGACAGGCAGCGGGCGAATACGGACTCGCCGATGAGGGTCAGGGGAACGCCCTGGTCCAGGGAAGCGATGGCCGTCCACTTGCCGGTACCCTTCTGGCCGGCGGTGTCGAGGATATAATCGAGCACATACTTGCCGTCCTCGTCCTTCTTGGCCAGGATGTCGCGGGTGATCTCGACGAGATAGCTGTCCAGGTCGCCCTTGTTCCACTCGGCGAAGGTCTGGTGCATCTCCTCGTTGGTCATGCCGAGGATGTCCTTCATGATCTGATAGCACTCGCAGATGAGCTGGATGTCACCATACTCGATGCCGTTGTGGACCATCTTCACGAAGTGGCCGGCACCGTTCTCGCCCACCCAGTCGCAGCACGGGGAACCGTCCTCGACCTTGGCGCAGATGCTCTGGAAAATCGGCTTCACATGAGGCCATGCTGCGGGAGATCCGCCGGGCATCATGGACGGGCCCTTGAGCGCGCCTTCCTCGCCGCCGGACACACCGGTGCCGATGTACAGAAGGCCCTTGCTCTCGACATAAGCGGTACGGCGTGCCGTATCCGGGAAGTGGGAGTTGCCACCGTCGATGATGATGTCACCCGGATCCAGGAGCGGGATGAGCTTCTCGATGAAGTCGTCGACCGGCTGGCCGGCCTTGACCATCAGGAAGACCCGGCGCGGGGTCTTGAGGGAAGCGACCAGATCCTCGAGGGAATGGGCGCCATAGAAGTTCTTGCCCTTGCCGCGGCCGTTGATGAATTTGTCGACTTTCTCGACGGTGCGGTTGAACACGCTGACGTGGAAGCCTTTGCTTTCCATGTTGAGGACCAGGTTCTCGCCCATCACGGCAAGTCCTACGAGTCCGATATCAGAAACAGGTTGCATAAAATTGAATATTAGTTGATTTGTAGTTTGAATCCTATCCTGGACAGCGTTTCCGCCTGGGAGGCGGTCCCGCCTTTCAGTTGCAATGTGAATGCCGTCGGTTCGCGCCGCACGGGATAATCCCCGCGCAGCTTCTCGAACAGTTCGGGAGCGGCGCGCAGCGCATCCGTATCCCGCTGCACGTCGTAAGTGTAAAGGATGGCCTCCGCCAGCACCTGCGCGTCGGTCTTGCCCGCAGCATCGATGCTGAACGAAAGCGGCTGGGCGGGAGCCGGCACGCCGGAAGCGGTCCAGTCCGTCAGCGGAAGTCCCAGCACCGAGGCCACGGTGCGCACGCTCATCGTCGTGCCGTTGGCCTTGCCGTCCGCGCTGTAGCCGGCGATGTGGGGCGTCGAATACTCGAGCAGGCCCATCAGTTCGCGGTCGATGTCCGGTTCGTTCTCCCACACGTCCAGCACGGCGCCCCGCAGGGTGCCCGCCTTCAGGGCAGCCTTCAGGGCGGCATTGTCCACCACCGGGCCGCGGGAGGAGTTGAACAGGAACTGGTCCGGGCGGAGCCGTCCGATGCGGGCGGCATCGAAGAGGTGCCAGGTGGCATCCTCCCCTTCCCGGGTCAGCGGGACATGGAGCGTGACGATGTCGGCGCGTTCCATCAGATCGTCCAGGGAAACGAATTTCTCCGGACCTTCCGCGCGGGCACGCGGCGGGTCGTTGAGCAGGACCTTCATCCCGAGCAGCGAGGCCACTTCGGCCACCTTGGATCCGACATTGCCCACGCCGACCACGCCCAGCGTCATCGCAGACAGGTCCAGTCCGTGGCGGCGCGCCAGGCTGACCAGCACGGAAGCGATATACTGCTTGACGGACCAGGAATTGCAGCCGGGGGCGTTGCGCCAGATGATGCCGTTCGCTTCGCACCACGCCGTGTCGATATGGTCGAAGCCGATGGTCGCGGTGGCGATCACCTTGACACGGGAGCCTTCCAGCAGCTCGGCACGGCACTTGGTGCGGGTGCGAGTGATAATGGCGTCCGCGTCCCGGACCACGTCGGGGGTCGTCTCCTTGCCGGGAAGATACACCACCTCCGCGAAGGGCTCAAGCACTCCGCGGAGGAAAGGTATCTTGTCGTCGCAAACGATCTTCATCTCAGTCCTTGAAACGGTCCGGGTAGGCCCACAGGCCGAGTGCCGGATTGCTGATGTAGTAGACCTCCTCGCCGTTCACGACATTCCAGCCGTCCTTGAGGGACTCGAGCGGATAGCGGGCCACCATGTCATTGTAATGGCAATAGTTGAAGCCCACGCCTTCGATCTCCTCGCGGGTCATGCCGTCGCCCGGGCAGTAGGTGATCTTGAAGCGGCCCTCGGAAGAGCCGTGGATCAGGTGGGCCGAGGCGCCGAGGTTGGCCTGCAGGTCGGCATTGGCGTTGGTGCACTCCAGGGTGTGGGGCGTTCCCTTGTAGCCGTACTTGCGGATCAGGCCGTCGATGGTCTTGTCCTCGCCGAACTCCTTGAGGCCGGGGGCCAGGACGATGAGTTCGGCATCGTCCGCCAGGGCCATGCGGGTACGGTACACGCTCTTGTTGCCCAGCCAGGTGCTCTTGAACTCCTCGGGATCGAGGTACACGATGCACTTCTTGATCTCGCGCTCGACCATGATGAAGTTGGTCGCGAGGGACAGGTCGGCCGCTTTCTGGAAGCACTCGAAATCGTCGCCGATGAACAGGCCGCGGGTCACCATCTCGCCGGTGGCCTCGTCCTTGGCACGGACGGTCAGTACATACACGATGGGGACCTGGGAGAGGAAATGCACCTTGGCGTATTCGAACACGTCGCGCACCGGGCTCTTGGCGCGGCCCATGATGCGCTCCATGCCGTAGCTGGCGCCGATGAAGTGGCTCTTGTTGATGAAGTCGGAACCGCCCACGCCCACGAAAATGTTCTTGGTGTAGTTGGCCATGCCGATCACCTCGTGGGGCACCACCTGTCCGATGGACAGGATCAGGTCGAAGGACGGGTCGAGCAGGAGCTTGTTGACCTGCGCATTCATCTCGTAATCGAGCTTGCCTTCGGAGACTTCCTTCACATAAGAACCGGGCACGGTGCCGACGGTCACGATGTCATTGCGCCAGTCGTGTACGCGGAACTTGTCCTTCGGCACGCTGGGGAACATCACGTTCAGCTGCTCCTCGCTCATCGGGGAGTGGGTGCCCAGCGCCGGCATGACATCCGTCAGGGCATCACCGAAATAGTCGTTGACCATCTCCGTGATCGGGCCGGCGTAGGAGTTGAAACGCGTGAAATCCGGGGGAAGCGCCAGGACGCGCTTCCTGGGGCCCATCGCATCGAAAACCTGCTTCAGGATAGCCCTGGTATCCTCGGCGCTGATGATGTCCGTCTTGGAACCTCTTTCGAAATACATCATAAGGCTATCTCTTTACGCGTGCGTTACCCTGCCAGATGCTCCAGACCTGCTCCTCGTCGGCCGGCTGGCCGTAGTCGGTGAGCATGGTCGTAGCGAGAGCGCCCGTAGCCCAGCCGAACTGGATCCACTTCTCGGGCTCCCAGCCCTTGAGGATGGCATAGAGGAGGCCGCCGACGAAACCGTCGCCGCCGCCGATGCGGTCGAGGACATGGATCTCACGCGGCTCGACGACATGCCAGTTGTCGCCCTCGAGCATGATGGCGCCCCAGTTGTGGCTGTTGGTATTGTTGACCTGGCGGAGCGTGGTGGCATAGACCTGGGCGTTGGGATACTGGGCCTTGACGCGGCCGATCATTTCCTTGAATCCGCTGATCTTGGCAGCGATGTCCTTGCCGCCGGCCTCGGGGCCTTCGATGCCCAGGCAGAGCTGGAAGTCCTCTTCGTTGCCGATGAGGATGTCAGCGATGGAGCAGATCTCGGAGAAGATGTCATGGAGCTCCTGCTCGCGGCCCACCCAGAAGGAGGCGCGGTAGTTGAGGTCGAAAGCGATGCGGGTGCCGTACTTCTTGGCGGCGCGGGCGATCTCGAGGCAGAACTTGCTGGTCTCCGGGCTCAGGGCGCCGATCAGGCCGGACAGGTGCACGATCTGTACGCCTTCCTCACCGAAGATGCGGTCGAGGTCGAAGTCCTTGACATTGAGGGTACGGCCGACCTCACCGGCGCGGTCGTTCCAGACGCGGGGTCCGCGGGAACCATAGCCGCTGTCGGCGATATTGATCTGGTGACGATAGCCCCAGGGGCCGCCCTGTGCGACTTCGGGTCCTTCGAAATCCATTCCGCGGGCGCGGAGGTTGCTCTTGATGAAGGAAGCGAACGGGCTGCCCTTGACGAAGGTCGTGAGGACCTTGACCGGCATGCCGAGGTAGGAAGCCACGCTGGCCACGTTGGTCTCGGCGCTGGTAGCCTGGAGATGGAATACGTCGCTGGACTGGACCGGCTGGCCGTTTTCGGGAGTAATGCGGAGTCCCATGGAGGTGGGAACGAGGAGGGCGTACTTGCAGCCCTGTTTAAGTGTGATAGCCATATGGGTTAGTTGTATTAAAATTTCAATCTTACAAATATAAGCATTTTTCCGTTCTACTGCAACAGCCCGCGCTGCGGGACTGCCCGCAAATCACGCAAGGCGTGGTCCGCGCCGATGTCCTCGCCCGCCCAGGCCTTTTTCTGCGACCAGGCGGCGGCCGGAGCCGACCAGAACGGATCCTCCGCGGGCAGGCCCAGCGGCAGGAAAACTGCGCAGCAGAGATACTCGCTGCCCGTGTTGATATACGGCTCGGACATGTGCAGCTGATGTCCGGAGAAGCCGACGGTCAGCCAGCCGTTCCGGTCGAAATTGCCGGGCGTGGCGAGCTGGCGGCGGATCACCGCAGAGAGGGCGGAACGCACCTGCGCGCCCGGAAGCCCTTCCGGCAGGATGCCCAGCAGTGCGGCATGCGCCAGCGCGTGGAAAGAGCCGAACCGGTACGTGATGGAGCGGCCCACGGCCGGATAGGTCCCCTCCGGGGAGATCAGCCGTTCCAGCTGCGCGGCAAAACGCCTTTCGCGCTCCTGCTGCTGCGGAAGGTACTCCTTCCCGGCCGCGTCATGCTTTTCAAGCACGCGCAGTACATCGGTCAGCATCGGCTGGATCACCAGCGAATTGTAGTAATCGAAATGGAACTCCTCCCCGTCGCCGTACCAGGCATCCCCCTTGTACCAATGGTCGAAGAGGAAGCGCTCCACGCCGTACATCAGGCGTTCCCGGTCACAATCGCCGGTAAACTCCAGCAGCGCCGCCTCGACGATCGAGGCGAAAAGCAGCCAGTTGCTCTCCCCCGGCTTGATCTCGCGCGAAGACTTCAGCGCCGCCGCGAGATGCTCCCGGGCGCCGGCATCCAGCCGGCCCCAGAGCTGCGTCGGGGCCCGCAGGAGCCCCTGGGCCAGGAAAGCGGCGTCCACCAGGGCCTGTCCGCCGTGGCTGCCGTCCCAGACCAGGCGGTCGGGGCAGGCCGGGTCGGCGGAATTCGCCAGGGCACGCAGCGTCAGGTCGATGAATTCTCCCCGCAGGCGGCCCTCCGGGCTGTCATCCGGACCGAGTTCCAGCCAGGGGGCGATCCCGCAGACCATCCGGCCGAATGCCTCCAGGCGGGAGACTTCCTTGCGGTGGGGATCGTCGGACAGGGACTCGAAAGGCAGGTTCCGTTTCAGCGTGCCGGCCGCGAGGTTCGTCAGCACGGGCCGGGCGATGCGGTCCAGGGTGGAGATCCACAGTTCGCGCTCCGGATTGTCGGACACGACCGTACACACATCCACGACGGGACGGCCTTCCAGCAGGCGTTTGTAGCGCAGCAGCGCTTCGATGTAGTAGTAATCCGCATACACGAGCGGCGTATCGAAGGTATTCGCCGGCTTGTTGGCGGTGCTGTGCTTCAGGATGAAATTGGCGTTCTCCCCGGGCTTTGCCTTGTACGGCGCCTTGGAGAGCGCGTTCAGCTGCTGCTCGGCCAGGGTCAGGAACTGCTGCGAGAGCACGGGATCCTCCACGAACGTGGAAAGCTCGATGAAAGCGGATGCCATGATGCAGGCGGAGGAAGCGTCCCGCGGGGTGTCTTTCTCCACGGGCACGTCCAGGTCCCAGTACGGGATCTTGTCCTTCGGCAGGGCGGGATGGTTCATCAGGAAACGGCCGATGTTCACGGCCTGTTCCAGATAGCGCGGGTCGCGGGTCTGGCGGTACATCATCGTGTAGCCGTAGAGCCCCCATGCCTGGCCGCGGGACCAGGCGGAGCCGTCGGCATACCCCTGCTCCGTCTCCTTGCTCAGGATTTTCCCGGTCGCTTCATCGTAATTGACCACGTGGAAAGAACTGTAGTCCGGACGGAAATGGTTGCGGATCGTCGTATTCGCATGCGTCCGGGCAATCTCCATGAACTTCGGATCGCCGGTCAGCGCGGAGGTGACCGTGAGCAGCTCGAGATTCATCATGTTGTCCACGATCACGATGAAATCCCGGTTCTTCCAGGGCTGCGGATTCCAGGAGCGGGTGCAGCCCACGGCCGGGTTGAAGCGCGTGGAAAGCGAGTTTCCGGCATTCACGACCACCTGCCGGTAGTCGTCGCGGCCGGTCAGGCGCAGGCCGTTGCCGTAGCTGCAATAGACCATGAAGCCGACGTCGTGGTTGTCCCGGTTGTACTGCTCCGGCGCCATGCGTTCCGTCATCCGCTCTGCGGCAGCGAGGATGGCCGGATCTGCGGAATATTCGTACAGGTACCACAGGGTGCCGGGGAAGAATCCCGCCACCCAGTTCTTGGAGTCGCAGGTCTCCAGGATGCCGTTTTTCGTGGTGTTGACCAGCCGGCCGTCCAGGTCCTTGACGGAATCATACATCCGCATGGACTGCGAGATGGCGAAGTCCATCTCCTTCCGGATGAACTTCGCCATCTGCTGCTTCGGAGCGGCCGCCTGAAGCGCAAGGACGCAGCAGAAGCATCCCAGCGCAGTCAGAGCCGTCTTTTTCATATTACTGCTGATTGGATTTGTCCGTAATCTTGATGTTTTCATACACGATGTCGCTCAGCTCGAACTCCTCGGGCTTCTCGACGATATCGTAAGGCTTGCGGGTGCAGGTCACTTCGCAGTTGCGCATCAGGATGTGCGAACCGAGGGACTTCGGGATGTCCTCGCGGCCCTTCAGGTCGAAGAACTGGGTCCAGGGATGGACATAGATGAAGTTGCCCACCTCTCCGGTGATGTTCTCGACGAGGATGTACTCATAGTTCTGCGGCGTGTCCGGACGCATCTTGAGCCAGAGGACGCGGGAGGCGCCGGCGCCCACGCAGTTGCGCAGGATGACGTTGCGGCCGCCCACGCACTCGCTGCCGAAGGTCACCATCGCGGAGCCGGGTCCGAACCAGGTATTCTCCACGAGGATGTTGGTATTGGTACCGTTGTCCGGATCCTGGTCAGCCCAGGGGCCCTTTCCGCCCTTGATGGCGATCAGGTCGTCGCTGTTCTGGAAACTGCAGCCGGTGATGTGGAAATTGTTGCAGGCGTCGATGTCCACGCCGTCGGAGGACGGTGCAGGAACCGGCTTCTTGGGAGCGAAGATGACGATATCCTTGACGCGGACGAAATCGCATTTGTAGAAATGGGTGGTCCAGAAGCCCGGGTTGCGCAGGGTCACGCCCTCGAGCAGCACGTTCTTGCTGTTGGCGGCGTAGAACAGGCGCGGACGCAGGGCCTCCAGGTTGGTGCATTTGGGGTTGACCCGGCGGCGGGTCCAGAAATCGCGCCAGTAGCGCAGGCCGTTGCCGTCGATCACGCCTTCTCCGCGGATGGAGAAGCCGTCGCACTCATACGCATTGACGAGCGCGGCGATATACGGCTGGATCACGCCTTCGATATGCACGGGCACCACCGCATAGTCAGACACGTCATCACTTCCCTTCAGCACGGCGCCCTTCTCCAGGTAAAGGTGCGTCTTGGACTTGAAGAAAAGCGAGCTGGTCAGGAATGTACCCTGCGGGATGACGATCGTGCCGCCGCCCTTCTCCGCCACGAGGTCGATGACCTTCTGGATGGCTTCCGTCTGCAGGAGGGTGCTGTCACGCTGCACACCGTAGTCCGTGATGACGAAGCGGACAGCCTCCTGTCCGGTCAGCCGGGCGGGAGGGGTGGTGAACCATTTGTCCATCTTGGTGCCGTCGGGCCAGACATTGGCGGCCAGGACGGAGAGACACGCGAGCGCGAGTCCGGCGAGAGTGGTGAGAATCTTCTTCATTTCGGAAATAAACTGGTTATTCTTTTAAATAATTGGTTATGGTCGGTTCAACAACCAAAGGTAAGTATTTTTTTGTTTTTTCGGGAATTCGCGCGTACATTTGTCGTCAATAACACTAAAACCATGGCAACCTTTCTGCTCTTTCTGCAACTGGCCGTCGTGCTGGCGATGATTTTCATCGGCGCACGCGTCGGAAGTATCGGCCTGGGCATGTACGGCATGGTCGGGGTCTTCATCCTGGTCTTCGTTTTCGGCCTTGCGCCCGGCAACATCCCCATCGACGTGATGCTGATCATCGTGGCCGTGATCACGGCTTCTGCAGCCCTCCAGGCAGCGGGCGGCCTCGACTACATGGTCGAAGTGGCCGCGAAATTCCTGCGCAAGCATCCCCAGCAGATCACCTTCTACGGCCCCCTCGTGACCTGGCTGTTCTGCATCCTCGCCGGCACGGCGCACACCTGCTACGCCCTGCTGCCGATCATTTCCGAGATCGCCACCAAGGCTAAGGTCCGCCCGGAGCGGCCGCTCAGCGTCGCGACCATTTCCGCCTCGCTCGGCATCACCGGCTCGCCGGTTTCCGCGGCTACGGCCGCCATCCTCTCCCAGGAACTGCTGGGCGCCAAAGGCGTGGGGATGCGGGAGATCCTGCTTGTCACCATCCCCGCTTCGCTGATCGCCATCCTCGTGGCCTCCTTCGTCCAGAATTTCATCGGCAAGCCCCTCGAGGAGGATCCCGAATACCAGCGCCGGGTGCGCGAAGGGCTCATCGAGCCCGAAACTGAAGGCGATCAAGCCCCGGCCGGGAAGATCAACCCCCGCGCCAAGTGGGCGGTCCTCGTCTTCCTGCTGGGCGTGGTGCTGGTGGTGCTCTTCGGCAGCTTCCCGAACCTGCGTCCCGTCGTGGACGGCGTACGCGTCAGCATGAACGCCACCATCGAGATGACGATGATGTCCATCGCGGCGCTGATCCTGCTCGTCGGCAAGGCCGACGTGAAAGTCGCCGTCAAGGGCAACGTCTTCTCCGCCGGCATGACGGCGATGGTCTCCATCTTCGGCGTGGCCTGGATGGGCAGCACCTTCTTCGAAGGCAACAAAGAAGCGATCCTCGGCAGCGTGGGTGAACTTTTCGTGACGCATCCCGTCCTGTTCGCCATCCCGCTCTTCCTGATGAGCATCATGCTCTTCTCGCAGGCGGCGACCGTCAAGACCCTTTACCCTGTCGGCCTGGCAATGGGCATCCCGCCCCTTGTACTGCTGGCCCTCTTCCCCGCCGTCAACGGCTACTTCTTCCTGCCCAACTACCCCACGGAGGTCGCCGCCATCGGCTTTGACCGCACCGGCACCACCCGCATCGGCAAATATGTCGTCAACCACTCCTTCCAGCTGGCGGGCTTCATCACCACCTTCGTCAGCATCGGCATCGGGCTACTGATCATCCAATTCCTTCATTAACAACTAATAGCCACCTTTTATGAAACACCTCAAAACCCTCGCGGCCCTGGCACTGGCACTCTGTGTCTGCCTGAGCGCGACCGCCAAACCCAAAATCCGTATCATCGCTACCGGCGGCACCATCGCCGGCGTGAGCACCACTTCCGCTTCTTCCGCCTACACGGCCGGCCAGGTCGGCATCCAGACCCTGCTGGACGCCGTGCCGCAGGTCCTCAACCTCGCAGACGTGGACGGCGAACAGCTCGTCAACATCGGCTCCCAGGACATGAACGACGAAGTCTGGCTCAAGCTCGCCAAGCGCGTCAACGAACTCCTCAACAAGGAAGGCTATGACGGCGTCGTGATCACCCACGGCACCGACACGATGGAAGAGACCGCCTACTTCCTCAACCTCACCGTCAAGAGCGACAAGCCCGTCGTGCTCGCCGGCTCCATGCGCCCGTCCAACGCCATCAGCGCTGACGGCCCCGCCAACCTCTACAACGCCGTGGCCGCCGCCGCATCCCCTGCCTGCAAGGGCATGGGCGTGCTCTGCTGCATGAACAACCAGCTTCTCGACGCCAAGACCGTGATCAAGACCCACACCATCGACTGCGACACCTTCGAGGGCGGTCCTTCCGGCATCATCGGCTACATCTACAACGGCGAGGCCCATCTCCTCCAGACCCCGAACAACAAGCACACGACGAAATCCGTCTTCGACGTCAGCAAGCTGGACCGCCTGCCGCGCGTCGGCATCGTCTACGGCTACGCCAACGCTTCCCCGCTCCCGATGCAGGCCTTCGTGGACGCCCGTTTCGACGGCATCGTGCTCGCCGGCGTGGGTGACGGCAACTTCTACAAGGACGTCTTCGACGTGGCCGTCAAGGCCCAGGAAAGCGGCATCCAGATCGTTCGTTCCAGCCGCTGCCCGACCGGTCCTACCTGCCTCAACAGCGAGGTGGACGACGCCAAGTACCACTTCTGCGCCGCGCTCGATCTCAATCCGCAGAAGGCCCGCGTCCTGCTGATGCTCGCCCTCACCAAGACCCACGACTGGCAGGAGATCCAGGAATTCTTCATGGAGTACTAGTCTATGAAGAGAATCTTTGTCTCGCTGCTTGCAGCAGCCTGCACCCTGACGGCGTTTGCCCAGGGCGGCAACACCCGCGACGGCGGTTATGACGGGGACTACAAGTCCCTGTACGAACTCGTCTCCGGACAGCAGAAGAAGAACGAGGCATTCAACCTCTACTTCAACTACGCCTGGAGCTTCCAGGAGAACCTGGACCCGGCTGAATCCATGTTCCGGGCCAAGCAGTTCCGCATCGAGGTCAAGGGCAACTTCGGCGACCACCTCAGCTACCGCTTCCGCCACCGCCTCAACCGCGCCTGGTGGTCCGGCACCCAGGATGACAACTTCTCCAAGGCCACCGACATCATGATGCTGGGCTGGAAGTTCAACGACAAATGGAGCGTCAGCCTCGGCAAAATGTGCCAAATCTGGGGCGGCTTCGAGTTCGACGAGAACCCGATGTACATCTACCAGTACTCCGACATGATCGACTGCATGGACAACTTCATGGCCGGCGCCATGGTGTCCTGGCATCCCGTCCCCTCGCAGGAGATCGCCGTGATGGTGTCCAACAGTTTCAACGGCGTGCCCCAGTATACGGGCTTCGCCATGCCGTCCCACCCGCTCACCTACATCTTCAATTGGAACGGTTCCCTCTTTGACGGGCTGATCAGCACCCGCTGGTCCATCGGCACGCAGACCATGGCCAGGAACAAGTATTCCACGATGCTGATCCTGGGCCAGCAACTCAACCTGCCCAGGCTCCAGTGGTACTTCGACTACATGGGCGAGTTCGACGACATCGACCGCCTGGGCATCGCCACTGCCGACATCGGCCACGCCACGAATGTCCGCTACCACTCCTTCATCACCAAGGCCAACTGGCAGTTCGCCCCGAAGTGGAACCTGATGGGCAAGGGAATGTACGAAACCACCACCTGCAAGGACTTCCAGCCCGGGAGATACCGCATCTCCATCGGCTGGGT
This sequence comes from Bacteroidales bacterium, assembly GCA_017454905.1. Classification (GTDB taxonomy): domain Bacteria; phylum Bacteroidota; class Bacteroidia; order Bacteroidales; family UBA932; genus Cryptobacteroides. Next base: position 10,127 of record JAFTCB010000008.1, on the reverse strand, counting down.
CGCCTCCCTCGAGTTCTACCCCTGGGAGCAGCAGGACCTGCGCTTCTTCCTCGCCTATGTGGGAAGGCAGCACAATTTCGAGTTTGCCGCTTCCACCGGCATGGGCGGCCGCGTCCACGAATCCTCCCACCGCATCGAACTCGGCTTCATGTACCGTATCAAAGCTTATTAACACATAACTATGTCTGAACAGAAATTCAGGGTCGAAAGCGACCTGCTCGGCGAACTCCAGGTTCCGGCCGACGCCTACTACGGCGTGCAAACCCAGCGCGCCCTCAACAACTACAAGATCTCCAACACCCGGATGTGCGACTATCCGGAGTACGTGATCGCCATCGCCTACGTCAAGATGGCGGCCGCCACGGCCAATGCCGAACTCGGCGTGCTGGACAAGAAGATTGCCGAAGCCATCTGCGCGGCCTGCCGCGAGATCGTGGGCGGCAAGTTCCACGACCAGTTCCCCGTCGATATGATGCAGGGCGGCGCCGGCACCTCCGTCAACATGAACGCCAACGAGGTGATCGCCAACCGCGCCCTCGAATTGATGGGCCACAAGAAGGGTGAATACCAGTACTGCTCCCCCAACGACCATGTCAACTGCGCCCAGTCCACCAACGACGCCTATCCGACCGCGTTCCGCTACACCTTCGTGCGCATGAACAAGAAGCTCGTCAGCGCCCTGGGAGCCCTCATCGCCGCATTCCGCGCCAAGGGTGTGGAGTTCAAGGACTACATCAAGATGGGCCGCACCCAGCTGCAGGATGCCGTTCCGATGACCTCCGGACAGGAATTCAACGCCTTCGCCAACAACCTCGAAGAGGAAATCGCCAACCTGGAGCGCAACGCCGTGCTCCTGCGCGAGATCAACATGGGCGGCACCGCCATCGGCACCGGCCTGAACGCCGTGCCGGGCTTCGCGGAGCTCTGCACCCGCCGCATGTCCGAACTGTGCGGCGACACCCTCACCAAGGCCGAGGACCTCGTGGAGGCTACCCCGGACACGGGCGCCTATGTCAGCTATTCCGCCGCGCTCAAGCGCCTGGCGATCAAACTCTCCAAGATCTGCAACGACCTCCGCCTCATGGCTTCCGGTCCTCGCTGCGGCCTGCACGAGATCAACCTCCCGCCGATGGCGCCGGGTTCTTCCATCATGCCGGGCAAGGTCAATCCCGTCATCCCCGAGGTCACGAACCAGGTCTGCTTCAAGGTGATTGGCAACGACACCACCGTGGCTTTCGCCGCCGAGGCCGGCCAGCTGCAGCTCAACGTCATGGAGCCGGTCATCGCTGAATCCATCCTCGAGAGCGTGACCTGGCTGTGCAACGCCATCGAGACCCTGCGCACCAAGTGCGTGGAGGGCATCACCGTCAATGCGGAGCACTGCTACGAGATGGTCAAGAACTCCATCGGCATCGTCACCGCCCTCAACCCGTACATCGGCTACAAGGGCAGCACCAAGGTCGCGAAGAAGGCCCTGGAGACCGGCCGCAGCGTCTATGACATCGTACTCGAAGAAGGCCTGATGACGAAGGAGAAACTCGACGAGGCACTCAACCCGCAGTCGATGCTCGGCGCACACGCCCTTTATAAATAATACAATACAACCACACCATGTCTGCCACCCGTTTTTTCCTGTCGCTCGTCCTGCTTGCTGCAGGCTGCCTCTGCGCCCCGGCGCAGACCGTCGTCACCGCCCCCGAGGCGCCGTTTGAATTCGCGCCTCTGGAGATGTATGCCTTCCCCGCTAAGGATTTCCCCATCACGAAATTCGGCGCGAAGCCGGGCAACGTGACGGCCACCACCCAGGCCTTCACCAAGGCGATGGCAGCCTGCCGCAAGGCGGGCGGCGGGCGCGTGGTGGTACCTGCCGGGCAGTGGCTTACGGGCCCCGTCCATTTCGAAAGCAACTGCCAGCTCTGGCTGTCGGAAGGCGCCGAACTGGTCTTCGAGGACGATCCGAAACTCTACCTGCCCGCCGTGCACACCTCCTGGGAAGGGACGGAGTGCATGAACTATTCCCCGCTGATCTATGCCTACGAATGTGAGAACGTAGGCATCGGCGGCCCGGGACTCATCCATCCCAAGATGGACTTCTGGAAAACCTGGTTCGCGCGCCCCGAAGCGCACATCCAGGCCACCCGGCAGCTCTATGCGATGTGTTCGACCGGCATCCCGGTCGAACACCGCCGGATGGAAGAAGGCGAGGCCAACATGCGCCCGCACCTCATCCAGTTCAACCGCTGCACCAATGTGCAGCTCGCGGACTTCCGCATCCAGGACAGCCCGTTCTGGACCATCCATCTCTATCTCTGCAAGGACGCCTGGGTGCACGGACTGCATGTCTATGCCCACGGGCACAACAACGACGGCATCGACCTGGAAATGACGCAGCACGCCCTCGTAGAAGACTGTGTCTTCGACCAGGGCGACGATGCCGTGGTGATCAAATCCGGCCGCAACCAGGATGCCTGGCGGCTCGACACCCCGACCGCCTGGGTGGTCGTCCGCAACTGCGAGGTCGTTCAGGGACACTGCCTGATGGGCATCGGCAGCGAGATGGCCGGCGGCGTGCAGCATGTCTACATGCATGACTGCAAGTCCACCGACGCCGTCTACCGGATGCTCTATCTCAAGACCAACCACCGCCGCGGCGGCCTGCTGGAAGACATCTGGATGGAGAACGTGAGCGCCGACAAGGCCAACCGCGTGATCGAGATCGACACCGACGTGCTGTACCAGTGGCGCGACATCGTGCCGACCTTCGAGACCCGGATCACGAAAATCCGCAACATCGGCATCCGCGGCGCCTCCTGCCGCCAGGCTGAAGCCATTTATGAATTTAACGGCGACGCACGCGACCCGATCGACGGCGTGACCGTCGAGAACGTGCATGTGGGCAAACTCACCAAGTTCGTCAACAACGTCACGAACACGCGGAACATCATCGTCCGCAACGTCACCTGGGACGAGTTCTCCCCGGATGGCGAGGACATGCGGATCAACGGGTTCGCCCCCGGGAGATAAGATGAAGAAGCTATTCCTTTTCGCGGCCGTCCTGCTGGCGGCCCTTTCCGGCTGCCAGGTGCAGCCGGAAGGCGTTGAAGCCCCCAAACCCCTGTACCGCGATCCCGTGCACGGCGGAGCCGCCGACCCGGTGATTGTGCAGAACCGCAGCGACGGCCTCTGGTATATGTTCTACACCTGCCGGCGCGCCGACCTGCTGGACGGCAAGGGCGTGGAATGGGTGCACGGCTGCCCCATCGGCATCGCCACCTCGTCCGACCTGGCGAACTGGGAGTTCCTGCAATACGCTGAAATCGGCTATGCCCCGGATCCGGATCCCACCTACTGGGCCCCTTCCGTCGTGGATGACGGAAAGCTTTACCACATGTATCTGACCTATGTCCCGGGCGTGTTTTCTGACTGGGACCACCCGCGGCACATCGTCCACCTGACTTCCGAAGACCTGGTCAGCTGGAAGTTCGAAAAAGTCCTCGACCTGATCTCGGAAAAGGTGATCGACGCCGACGTGGCCCGCCTCCCGGACGGCAGCTGGCGGATGTGGTACAACGACGAACCCACCGGCAAGCGGATCGCCTGGGCAGACAGCAAGGACCTCTATGACTGGGAGGACCACGGCCTGCTCCCCGGCATCAGCAGCTGCGAAGGCCCCAAGGCCTTCTTCTGGAAGGGCTCCTGGTGGCTCATCTGCGACGAATGGAAAGGCTTCGCCGTGTGGCGCAGCGACGACGCGGAGCACTGGACCCGGCAGGAAGGCAACCTGCTGCAGGAACCGGGCCAGGGCCTCTATGACGACGTGGCGGGCAACCACTGCGACGTCGTCGTGCGCGGAGACCATGCCTACATCTACTATTTCACGCATCTCGCCCGTTTCCGCGGACAGCAGCCGCGGGAGCCGCGCGAAGAGGGGCTCTCCCCTTTCACGACTTTCATCCAGGTCGCCGAACTCTGCTGCGAGGACGGGCTCACCCTCAGCTGCGACCGGGATGCCGTCACCATCATCCGATAAATGAACCGATACACGCACCGTTTTTCGATTACCGCCGATCTGATGGACATGCACTACCGGATGAGTCCGGGTGCTGTCCTGCTTTGGTTCCAAGACAGTTTTGCCCGCTACATGACGACGCTGAACGTCGCCGCCTTCGACCTGGTCAAGCAGGGACTGATGTGGGTCGTCACCGAATTCCGCTGCGATTTCCGGCCCGTGGACGCCCTCTGGTCGGAGGAAGTGGAAGTGGAGATCTGGATCAGCGAACTCACTCCCCTGCGGATCTACAGCGATTTCATCGTCCGCAAAACGGGCAGCGGGGAGGAAGTCGTACGCGGCTACGGCTGCTGGAACCTGCTCGACACCGCCACGCACAAACTGGCAAAGACAGACGCCATCGCCGGCGTGATTCCGGTCTGCCCGGAGCCCGCGCTGCCCGATGTGCCGCGTAAAAGCCGTTTCCCGGCTCCCGGAGCCCTGTTGGGCAGCATCCGGCACCACGTCAACCTGCTGGACCTGGACTTCAACGGCCACGTGGGGAACCGCAGCTACTTGTCCATCGCCATCCTCACCGCCACGCAGGTTTTCCTGGACAGCCACCGGCTCGGGTCAATGCATATCAAATGGCTCCGCGAGACCCCTCCCGAAGAGACCATTACCTGTGAACTGCATGCCGTAGAAGGCGAACCGGACCGCTACCAGCACATCCTCTGCCAGTCAGACGGCACGGAAGCCGCACGCATCCTGTCCCGCTGGCTGCCGATAGACGGCCTTCCCGACATCGCCAGCGACCTGCAGCGCGAACAGCCGGTCCCCTAAATCAAAGGCGCATGAACACCTCCGCACTTAAATCGCTGCTCCTGCTGGCCTGCTTCCTGCCGTTGCCGGCTACTTCCCGCACATCTGCCGCGGACAGGCCTGACGGCATCCGGGAGGCCCTGGAAGCTTTCCGGCATCCCGAAGATTCCACGCGGACGAAGGTCTGGTGGTTCCACGGCGAGACGCCCACCACCCGGGAGGGAATCACGGCAGACCTGGAGGCATTCAAGGCGGCCGGCGTGGGCGGCGTGGTCTATTATGACCAGGTCCACGGCCCCGCCGAAGGTGCACTGGATGCCTTCAGTTCCGAATGGTGGGAGATGCTGAAGTTCGCGGCACTGGAAGCGAAGCGCGTCGGCCTGACTTTCGAGCTCAACCTGTCCAACGGCTATGTGGCGGGCGGGCCCTGGATTACCCCGGAGACGGGGATGCAGCGCCTCTGCTCCTCGGATACGCTGCTGCATGGCGGGAGCCGGTTCCGCGGCCGCCTGGCCGCGCCCTCCGCGCAGGACTGGTGGCAGGACGTGGCCGTCGTGGCCTGGCCGGTGACGCCGCAGGCCTGGGCGGAGGTCCCGATGGATCCGTCCGGCTTCCGGACGGAAAAGGGATTTACGGCGCGGAACATCACCTACACGGCACCCAAGGCGCGCAAATCGCGCAACGGCGCGATGAATTATCCCGACGGCCCCCGCGAAACTTTCTATGGCATGGCCTGGGAGGATCCCGGCAGCGTGGGTACGCTGGAGTGCTCGCAGGACGGGATCAACTGGCAGCGGGTTTGCGACCTGCCCCGCTCCGGCGGTGCTTCCGGACTCGCTGAGCGGACGATTGCTTTCCCGGAGCAGACGGCCCCCTGCTGGCGCATCCGCGATGTTGCCGAAGGCCTCTCTGCCGTCCGGCTTTCCGCGCGACGGCGCGTGGACCGCTGGCAGGAGAAAGCCAATTATTTCTCGGAGTTCCACGACGCTGGGCAGACACCGGCTTATGGCGCCGAACCGGCTCCCGCGCAGGTTCTTGACCTGCGTTCGCGGCTGCGCCCGGACGGCACCCTGGCATGGGACGTGCCGGAAGGAGACTGGGTCGTGCTGCGCGTGGCCGCGGAATCGACGCGCGGTGCCATCAAGCACGGCCGCCGCAACCTGATGGGCCTGGAATGCGACAAACTCTCGCGCGAGGCGGCCCGCCTGCAGTTCACGTCTTATGCCGGCCGCATCATCGATACGCTCGCCCGGATCGGGGCGGAGCCGCTCGGCGTGACGATGGACAGCCACGAGGCCGGGCCGCAGAACTGGACGCCGGATTTCCCGCGGTTCTTCCGGGAGCACAACGGCTACGACCTGCTGCCTTGGCTGCCTGTGATGCGGGGCTATACCGTCGGCTCCGCCGCGGAGAGCGAACGCTTTCTGAAGGATCTGCGCCGCACGATCGCGGATGCCGTCACGCAGAATTACTACGGTACGCTGGACAGCCTCTGCCGGGCTGCCGGCGTCCGTTTCACGGCCCAGGCGACGGGCAACGGCCTGAGCCTGGGGGCGGACAACATCGGTGCCAAACGCCTCGTGGACAAGCCCCAGGGCGAATTCTGGGCGCGGGATGTGCACGGCAGTTTCGACATCGTGGACTGCGCCTCGGCAGCCCATCTGTACGGGAAACCGATCGCTTCCGCAGAAGCCTTTACGGACGCGAAATACAGCGATTCTCCCGCGACGCTCAAGGCGCTGGCCGATTTCGCCTACTCGCGGCTGATCAACGAGTTCGTGGTCTGCGCCTCGGCGTACCAGCCGGCGCTGGATGCCGTGCCGGGCAACGTAGCAGGCGGCCGGCAATACTGCCTGAACCGCAACAACACCATCTGGCCCTACAGCCGGCCGTTCTGGGACTACCAGGCCCGCTGCGCCGGAATGCTCCGGCAGGGGGATCCGGTGGTGGACCTGCTGGTCTATCTGGGAGACGATCCCCCCGTCAAGACCCTGGCGCACCTGCTGCCGGTAGTGCCGGAGGGGTATAATTTCGACACCACGGCGGCGGACGGGCTGCGCGGTGCGTCCGTGGTGCAGAAGACGGACGGGACGCCTGTCCTGCGGCTGCCTTCCGGCATGGAATACCGGATGCTGGTGGTCCAGCGCAATGTCCCGGCGGACGATCCGATGCAGGCTCTCTTCGACGCATGGAGCGCAGCCGGGCTGCCGTTGTACAGGGCCGCCGGGGCCCGGAGCATCCACGCGCCCGTGCCGGTGCCTTTCGCCCCTGACCTGGCGTTCCGCAGCGCCGCAAAGCTGGATGATTGCGTCCGTTTCGGCCACCGGCGCCTGCCGGATGCCGATGTTTACTTTGTCTATAACCACAGTGCTTCGGACTTCGACCAGGAGGTCTCCGTCCGTTCTCCCTGGCGGGGACTGTATCGCCTGGATCCGCTGAACGGCTCAGTATCGGCCCTTCCCGGGCACGGAACGGAGGCCCCGTGTGCCCGTCAGACGCTGCGCCTGACGCTGGCTCCCGGGGAATCGGTGTTCCTGGTGGCCACAGATGCGCTGCCGGAGAACACTCCTGCATTTGCCGGTATAGCCGGCAGATCCCGCCCGTCCGTGCTTGACCTGGACGGTCCCTGGCGCGTGCAGTTCGACCCCCGGCGCGGCGGACCGGAAAAGCCGGTCACCTTCCGGGAATTGCAGGACTGGACGGAGAATGCGGATCCGCGGATCCGCTACTATTCCGGAATGGCGGTCTATTCGAAAATCTTCCGGTGGAGGGGGACTGCCGGATCTCTGTACGGCAAGGAAGCGCGGCAATACCTGCAGCTGGACGGGCTGGAGTGGATGGCGCGGGTCATCATCAACGGCCGGGACGCCGGCACCATCTGGTGCTCCCCCTGGCGGCTGGACATCACGGATTACCTCCGCCCGGGGCGCAATGAAATCCGCCTAGAAGTCACCAATTCGCTGTACAACAGCATGATCGGGGATGCTATCGAGCATCCGGACGGGACCGGTGCCTGGACGCACAGTTCCTATCCGCTGGTAAATACGGACACGCCCCTCGTCCCTTCGGGCGTGAGGCGTGTCAGCATCCGTTGATTCTCTATTTTACCGCCGTGGCGGCGTCGTCTTTTTCGGAAACCTGCACACCGTAGGTGTCGCGGAAGGGGCTGAGCGGCCAGCGGAAGGATTCCGGCGCATCCGGGCAGGCAGGGCTGAAGCCTTCGAAATTCGTCACGTGCTCCGCCAGCGGCAGGCCGGCGGCCTGGATGGCGGACACCACGCACTTCGCCAGTTCGAAGGCACCGTAGGTATTGAAATGGGTATTGTCTTCCACATCGTTTGGCATGCCCTCGAAAGAGCCGGCCTTATAGTGGACGAATGCGCCCTTGGAGGCCTCCGGACCCATCGCCTCGTAGAAGATGCCGCTCATCCGGTGCAGGTCGAGGAAAGGCACGCCTTCGCGCCGGGCCACCCACTCCATCGCCTCCGGATAGTCCTCATGCGTCTCGATGATATGCCCGTCGGCGTCGAAGTTGCGCCGGTGCGTCGGGGAGACCAGCACGGGACGGCCGCCCTTTGCGCGGATTTCGTCGATGAAGGTCTTCAGCTGGGTCGCAAAGAAATAGTAGCCGCCCTTGCCGGGGCCCTTGAGTTTCATGTCATTGTGGCCGAATTCCACGAACACCCAGTCGCCCGGCTGCATCACGGAGAGGATCTTGCGCAAGCGGCCGGCTCCGATGAAGGTGTCGGCCCGTTCGCCGCTCTCGGCATAATTCGCCACGGCGACGTGCGTATCGAAGAACCAGGGAAACATCTGCCCCCAGCTGGCCCAGGGTTCGATATCCTGGTCCACGACGGTCGAATCGCCGCAGAGGAAGATCGTGGTCACGCCGGCGGGGGCCGGTTCGATCCGGACGGAAGCCACGGCCGGGGCGTCTCCGCCGATCTCGAGGGTCAGGTTGTCATCCCAGTTGAGTTTGAATTTCTCGCGGGGCTTGGTAATGACCGTCGCGACGGTCTCGCCGCCCTCGCGGATGCTGCGGTCCCGCTTGTTGACCAGGAACTGAACGGTTTTGATTTCGCCCTTGGCCGTCGCCAGGTCGTTGACGCAGAGCCGGCGGGACTCCGCTTTGACGAAGGTCCGGGCCGCGCGTTTGCGGGAACCGATCTCGAGCGTGACCAGGTAGTTGCCGTCCGGCACGGGGACACTCAGTTCGAACGGCTGCTGTTTCGCCGTGTCATAGGTGTAAACAACGGGAAAATCCGCTGCTGCGGCGCCGAAGCCCGCAAACAGCAGACAGAGAAGGAGGGTGGTTTTCTTCATGGTCATGGTGGTTTTTCTGCTCAAAATTAAAAAATATCCGTATCTTTACCAACGCAGAACGGCAATTGACCAATAACAATATCTAAAACGACCAATTTATTATGGCAAGAAGAGAAGCATTCAAAATGTTCCTGAAACCGGGATTCGAAGACGAATACCAGCGCAGGCACGCGGCCATCTGGCCCGAACTCAAGAAACTCCTGTCCGACAGCGGCGTCAAGAACTACTCCATCTGGTGGGACAAGGACACCAACATCCTGTTCGCCTATCAGGAAGTCGAGGGCGACGAAGGTTCCCAGGATCTCGGCGGCAACCCCATCGTCCAGAAATGGTGGGACTACATGGCTGACATCATGGAGGTCAACCCAGACAACTCCCCCGTCTCCATCCCGCTCGACGAGCGCTTCTACATGGAATAAGGACTGGCAGAACCCTCCCTCCGGGCTCACCCGGAGTTCCGACCGCACCCTCCCGGGGTGCGGTTTTTTTGTGCCGGGGCGCGCTTTGGTTGCGTCATTATCTACGATAAGTGCAGCGTTTTTAAAAAGAATTGAATCTATTTTAAAAATATTTCGTATTTTTGTGTGATTGTTTTTGACCATCAACAACCTTTTAATAATAACCAAAAAATCAAAGCTTGATGAAATCTATTTTCTCAGTGAGCCGCAAAGCGCTGATGGCGCTTACGGCCGTCGTGGCTTTGCTTTTCGCCGGTCCCGCAGCGTTCGCCCAGGGTACCAGCAAGGGTAAAGTTCTGGATTCCAAGGGAGAACCGATTATCGGAGCTTCTGTTTATGTCCCCGGCACCACCAACGGTGTCATCACCGACATCGACGGCAACTTCGAGCTTCGTGTCGCTCCCGGCACGACCCTCGAGGTCTCCTGCATCGGCTACGTGACCAAGCAGGTCAGCGCCGCCGCCAACATGACCGTCACCCTCGAGGACGACAACCTTCTTCTCGAAGAGGCCGTCGCCATCGGTTACGGTACCATG
>JAFTCB010000007.1 GCA_017454905.1 Bacteroidales bacterium | reverse complement strand
TTCTATATTTGCAACGCAGTGCGCATGTTGTCTACTATCGCTGCATGTGGCACTTTAAAAAAGGAAATCGGCCTCCGAAGAGATTCGGAGGCTTTTCTATTGTGGCCTTTTTCCATCATTCCCTCACTTCCATCAGTTCCATCAACTGATGGAAGTTTTTGGCTTATAGATGAACTATTCAACAGGCAATACGAAAAAAGGCGACCGATAATCACTTATCAGTCGCCTTCTTTCTGTGGAGATGGGCGGAGTCGAACCGCCGTCCAAACAAAGTCCCAGATAGCTTTCTACACGCTTATTCTTTCTTTGATTGTCGGCCTCAGGCTGCCGAAAGACAGGCCACCGGGGGCTTATCCTCTGGGAACTTAACGGGTCTTAGAGGCGTCTGGCCCGCGCATCCGGTTTTGATGATACCCCTGGATCCAGACTGAACCGGCCTAAAGCTGGAGGGATATACGTCGTGCCGCAGCCTAGGCGGCATCGATTGATGCTCAATCTCTTGGAGATTAGCAAGCGTATGAATAATTGTAGTTGCCAGTTATGGCTCGAAGACTGGGATTAACGGGCCAGCCTCCTACGCCCGACGTGCTTACCATCCAAAATCAGTGCTGTCAAAACCAGAACATCCCCGGATGATAGATGGTGGGAGATACTGGGTTCGAACCAGTGACCCCTTGCTTGTAAGGCAAGTGCTCTGAACCAACTGAGCTAATCTCCCGAATCTGCGCTGGTCCTAAAAGGGTTGCAAAGATAGTCATTTTTTTTGTAACCCGCCAAATTATTATTTTTCATCCGCCGAAGCGATTTAATTGCTAAATTTGCATCCGCAATTATGAAAAGGTTATGACTTACAATCTAGAGAATAAGAAACTCCCCGTCCTGCTGCTTACCGGTTACCTCGGAAGCGGCAAGACCACCCTCCTGAACCGCATCCTCACCAACCGCCGCGGCATCAAGTTCGCCGTGATCGTGAACGATCTCGGCGAAGTCAACATCGATGCCGACCTGATCGAGAAGGGCGGTGTCGTGGGCCAGACGGACGACAGCCTCGTGGCCCTGCAGAACGGCTGCATCTGCTGCACGCTCAAGATGGACCTCGTGGCCCAGCTGGAGGAGATCTCCCGGATGAACCGCTTCGACTACATCGCCATCGAGGCGAGCGGCATCTGCGAGCCCGCGCCGATCGCCCAGACGATCAACTCCTACCCGCAGCTGGCCCGTCCGTCCTATCCGGGCGTCGCCATCCCCACGCTGGACTGCATCGTCACGGTCGTGGACGCACTGCGGATGAAGGATGAATTCGATTGCGGCAAGGCCCTGCAGCGCGAGAACATCGACGAAGAGGACTTGGAGAACCTGGTAATCGAGCAGATCGAGTTCTGCAACATCGTCCTGCTCAACAAGGCTTCCGAAGTCACGCCCGAGGAGCTGGGCCGCGTCAAGAGTATCGTCCGCGCCCTGCAGCCCAAAGCCGAAATCCTCACCTGCGACTACGGCGAGGTCGAACTGGACAAACTCCTGCACACGGAGCTGTTCGATTTCGACAAAGTGGCCACTTCTGCCGCCTGGATCGCGGAAATCGAAGGCGACGATGACGATCATGACGAAGATGATGACCACGACGGGCACGAAGAGCACGGGCATCATCACCATCATCACGATCACGATCATGAAGAAGGAGAGGCCGAGGAATACGGTATCGGGACCTATGTTTACGAGTCCCGCCCGGCGCTGGACATCAACAAGTTCGACTATATGGTCGCGAAGAAATGGCCCAAGGAGATCATCCGCGCGAAGGGCCTCTGCTACTTCAGCGCCGACACGGACAAGTGCTATCTCTTCGAGACGGCCGGCAAGCAGAAGACCATCAAGGATGCCGGATACTGGTTCGCCACGATGCCTGCCGGTGAGCTCCGCGAAATGATGGCCCGCGACGCCAAGCTGCGCCGCGACTGGGATCCCGAGTATGGCGACCGGATGAACAAGATCGTTTTTATCGGGCAGCATCTCGACCACGAATTGATCGAGAGCCTGATGGACAGCTGTCTCTCGGAGGAATAATCGCCCGTTCTCTTCGCCGGGTCAGACCAGCGTCAAACTCAATCAGGGAATGACACTTTCAGCCGGCGTACCTTGCCGTCCCGCCAGACCAGGTCCACGGTCTGTCCGCCCCGGGTGCGCAGGCCGGAGACGCGGCCGGAAGGCCAGGCGGCAGGCAGGGCCGGCAAGGGATGGACGGTCCCGTCGGGATCAGACTGCAGGAGCATTTCCGCAATCCCGGCACAACCGCCGAAATTGCCGTCGATCTGGAACGGCGGATGGGCATCGAAGAGATTGGGATAGGAGCCTCCCCCGCCCTGATAGTTCTCCGCGGCGGAAGGATCGGGATTGACATAGCGGAGCAGTTGCCGGAGCATCCGGTAAGCCTTCTCCCCGTCGCCCAGCCGTGCATAGAGATTGATCCGCCACCCGCAGCTCCAGCCGGTTGTCTCGAAACCTTTGACTTCCAACGTCTTCAAAGCCGCTTCCGCAAGCGGTCCTTCAGCAATCTGATGGCCGGGGTGCACCCCGATCATGTGGCTCTGGTGCCGGTGCGTCGGCTCCCAGTCCTGCCAGTCGTGATACCATTCCTGCAATTTGCCGGCAGCATCCACCTGATACGGATGCAGGCGGGATAGCTTGTCGGAAGCCTCGCGTACGAAATCCTCGTCCACGCCCAATTCCCGGGCTGCCGCAATCGCATCCGTCAGGCACTCCCGGATGATGGCCAGGTCCGCCGTCGCACCATACAAGGTCGCCCGCGGACGCCCGTCCGCGGAAACATACAGATTCTCCGGAGAAGTCGAAGGAGAAGTGATCAGTTCCCCGTCCTTCTCCACAAGCCAATCCAGGCAGAACTCGGCCGCACCGCGGAGCACAGGATAATCCTGCTCCAGACGCACCCGGTCGCGGCTGAAAAGCCAGTGCTCCCACATGTGCGTCGAGAGCCAGGCACCGCCCATCGTCCAGTTGGCCCAGGAGGGGCTTCCCGTCCCGAGACCGACCGGGCAGGCCATCGCCCAGATATCGGAATTGTGGCCGGAATTCCAGCCACGCCGTACGCCGTAATAATGCTCCGCGGCAGCCTGGCCGTTCCGGGCCAGGTTGTGCAGGTAATCCAGCAGCACCTCGTGCAGAGCGCCCAGCCCGACCACCTCGGCCGGCCAGTAATTCTCCTCCAGATTGATGTTGATCGTATAATTGCAACTCCACGGCGGGTCCATGCTCTCGCTCCAGAGCCCCTGCAGGTTCGCAGGGACGCCGGGCGTCCGGGAAGAACTGATCAGCAAATAGCGGCCGTACTGGAAATAGAGGGCCTCCAGTTCCGGGTTGGGCCGGGCATCCTCCGAATACAGGCGCAGCTGCTCATCCGTCGGAAGCGTCCGCAACTCCTCGGCCGTCCTGCCCAGGTCCAGCGTGACGCCATCGAAAAGCGCCCGGTAGTCCTGCAGATGGCGGGCGAACAAGGTCTCGTCATCCAACTGCAGCACCCGTTCCGCCTGGGCCGCGGCAAGCGATTCATAAGGTTTCCCCTGGCGGACGGGATCCTTGTCGAATCCGTTGAAACTGGTCGCATTGACAATCAGCAGCACAGCCTCCCCACACCCGTCCAGCACCAGATCCTGCCCCTCGGCACGCACTTCCCCGCCGCGATGACGGACGGACAGCACCGTCCGGAAATGGATGCCGCGGTCCGGATCATAGAGCATCTGCCCTTCGCCCTGTTTATAATAACCGGGATAGGCATGCCAAGGCGCATAACCGTCCACCGTCAGGGTTGAGCCGGATGCTGCCACCCTGACGGGCAGCGGGGAATCGAGCCGGACGCGGGCACGCAGGCCGCCGTCGGCATGCAGGCGTACCACGATTACGGAATCCGGCGCCGACACGAAACACTCCTCCGAGAAAGCCTGGCCGCCGCGCCGGCAGCTAACCCGGGCCACGGCTGAACGGAGATCCAGCTCCCGGCGGTAGTCCGAGACCGGTTCGTCCATCTCATAATCAATCCAAAGCGTCCCCAGAGGCATATACGACTCGCTGAAATGGCCCTGCACCTTCCGCTGCAGCCGTTCCGCCAGTGCATAATCCTCCTGCTCCAGCGCCTCCCGGATCAACGGAATGGTGGCCGCTGCCTCTTCGCCCAGGCCGCTCTGCATATCAGGATGCAGACTGCCCCGGTCCGGCTCTCCGGACCAGAGGGTAATATCATTCAGGGAAATCCTTTCCTGCTGCGTCCCGCCATACACCAGCGCACCCAGGCGGCCGTTTCCCAGGGGAAGTGCTTCCTCGAGGCAGGTGCCGGGACGGTCAAAATGCAGGGTCAGGTCCTGCTGCCGGCCGCATCCGGCCAGCACGCAGGCGGCCAGAAAGGCCGGTACGAGAAACGTCTTCATCAATCAGAGGTTTTTCTCAAAGATAGTGTTTTCACGGTTTTTTTGTTATTTTTATCAGGTGAAACTGAAACTCCATGAAAAAAACCATACTCCGATATCTGATCCTCCCCGTCTTCGCCCTGCTGGCCGGAGCGACAGCCGCCGCCCAGCCCGCCATTACGCAGTTGTATTTCGACACCCGGGCCTCTTTCCACCAGGAGTGGGCCGGCGGACAGTACAACAGTCAGTTCACGGGCGACCACTTCAACCTCAACATCCGCGGTTACCTCACGGACAAACTCGATTTCCGCGTCCGCCAGCGGCTTAACAAAAAAGTTTTCGACGAACGCAACATGTTCAATGCCACGGACTTCCTCTATCTCCGCTGGCAAGCCTCCCCGCGCTGGCATTTCACGGTCGGCAAGAACGCCGTGATGATCGGCGGCTACGAATTCGATGCGGTCCCGATCGATGTCTACTACTACAGCAACTTCTGCAACAACCTCTACCAGGGATTCGCCTTCGGTGTCAGTGCCGAATATGAGTTCCTTCCGGGACAGACCATGGTCTTCCAGGTCTGCAACTCCCCCCTCTCCCTGGGATTCCAGAACCTGTACGCCTACAACCTGGAATGGATGGGCGGATTCGCGCCCTGGTGGAGGACCCTGTGGAGCGTCAACTTCGTGCAGGACGAATACCACCGCACCATCAACTACATCGCCCTGGGCAACCGCATCACGGTCGGCAACCTGGCCGTGGACCTGGAATGGATGAACCGCGCGGGGGCAGGCCAGAAACGCTTCTTCTCGGACTACACCCTCATTTCCAAGATCATCTGGACCGTCGGGAAATGGAACCTCTGCGCCAAAGCCGGCTACGACAGCAACGACCCGGGCAACGTCGACGCCCTGGGACGGGCCCTGGACCTGGCCGTGGCTCCCGGCACGCACAACATCTACGCCGGCTGCGGGGTGGAATTCTTCCCGCTCCCCAACCGCGAACGCCTGCGCCTGCACGCCGTCTATTTCAAGAGCAGCGTGATCGGCATCGACAATTTCGACATCGGCATCACCTGGCGCCTGGACGTCATCAAGCGATAATCCCATGAGAAAACTCTGTCTGTTCCTTTCCTGCGCCGTCCTGCTGCTTGCCGGCTGCCAGACCCGCCACCGGAACGCCCCCCGGGCGGCACAACCTTCCGACACCCTTTTCACCGCCAGACGGGCCATGCTCACCTACGTGGAGGATCCGGACCTCGCCCTCTCCATCATAGACTCCGCCGAGGTGATCGGCAACGTCAGTCCGTACCTCGCAGACTTCCTGCGGGCGACTTCTACACGCGCTCCACCATCCATCCCCGGGTCGATGAGGGCATCGCACTTTGCCAAGTGCTGCTCCAGCAGGACTCCACCAGGGCGGACACCCCCAGGACCGCGGACAACCGGATGAACGTGCTCCAGTTGCTGACGACCGCATACCGCAAAAAAGAGGACGAAGAACAATGGCTCAAATATGCCCTGGAAACGGCGGAACTGAACCGCAAAATGGGTTACGAAGTGGAGTGTCTGCGCACGGATGCGGAAATCGGCGTGGTCATGACGCGCCTGGGGCGTCGGGAGGAAGGCCTTCAGAAATTGAATGCGGCCATCGACGCACTCTCCGGAGGTCCGCTCAGCGTGGACCGGA
The DNA here is from genome assembly GCA_017454905.1 of Bacteroidales bacterium. Classification (GTDB taxonomy): domain Bacteria; phylum Bacteroidota; class Bacteroidia; order Bacteroidales; family UBA932; genus Cryptobacteroides. The sequence continues at coordinate 130,619 of JAFTCB010000007.1, read as the reverse complement.
TGGACAGCTGGATCGTAACTGTCAAACGGAAAATCAATTACCTGTTGGATAACGGTGACATGAAGGCCATCATTCCGCTCGCCCAGGGGATCATCGACCGTCTCGACGATTACCAGAGACACCCCGGGGATTATGCCGAGGACAGTTTCCGGCTGGAGCCGGACCCGACAGACCGTGCCCGCTACTGCGATTTCTACCGGGCGCAGGCACAGGGATTCCTGGCGCTGGCCTGCATGGAGACCGGCGACAAGGATGCCATGCTGCGCAACCTGCATACTTTCGAAAAAAGCGCCTACGGGCAGACTCCCGGCGGACGCTTCTTCATACGTCCCGTCTGGAAGTCGCTCGGCCAGTGGGACAAAGTCCTGGCCATCGATGATGAACGGGAGCAGATGATGGGCATGGACACCCTGAACATCAACTATGCCCGCATTTTGCAAGACAGGGCCGATGCGGCCCGTGCCCAGGGACGTCCGGCGCAGGCATACGGCTATCTGGAAAGGTCTGCCGCGCTGCAGGCGCAACTCAACCGGCAACGGCTGGAGAGCCAGGCACAGACCTATGCGGCCAGTTACCATGCCAAGGAGCAGGAACTGGAACTTCACAAAATCCACCTCAACTCGCAACGCAAAAACTACCTGCTCGGTGCCACCCTGCTCGCCCTGGTCCTGGCGGCCCTGGCCGCCTTGCATTACCGCCACCAGCGCCAGCAGATCGGCGAAAAGAACCAGGCGCTGGTACGCCTCATCAACGAACAGAATGCCCGGCCGAAAACGCCCGTACATGAGGATTCGCCGGACCCCGCCCTATTCCGGGCCATCGACTCCGCCATCCGGACCGAACGCCTGTATGCCAACGCCGCCCTCCAGCGGCAGGACATCGTGGACCGGTTCAGCATCCGCCGCCAGACCCTGAACGACCTCCTGGCCAGTTTTGCCGACGGCAAATCCTTCCCCGCCTACATCAATGACATCCGCCTCGAGGAAGCCATCCAGCTGCTGCGCGACGAGCCGGACATGACCATTTCCGCCATTGCGGAATCCGTCGGATTCACGCCTTCCAATCTGCGCGAACAGCTCAAAAAGCGCTACGGCATCACGCCGGCGGAATTCCGCCAAAGCCTCTGAGCAGGCAGGCATTTGGTCCGCTGGACCAAACCTGTGCATGCATTTGGTAAATTACTTTTCCGGGTTTATCTATTTTTGAATCCGGAAATCTACCGCTTTATCAATGCAGCACCTGGAAGAACTGTTGAAGAGTTTTATCCCCAAAGGGGCCTTGGAGGGATTGGACCCGGAGAGCCGGGCCGGTTTCTCCGATCTCGTGATTTCCATCTTCGCCGAGAAACAGCCGGAGCATTACCAGCATCTGCAGAAAGCCGATGAGGTGAGCCCTCCGGAGCTCACCGTCATCGAATGGAAAATCCGTGAAGCGACCGTGCTTGCCCGGAAGCGCCTCCTCGAAAGGCTTTTCCAGGATCTCCAGGATCAGCAATAAAGCGGCACGTCAATAGGCCAGTACGTCCCAGAGATCGCGGATGCGCTGCTCAGGGTCCCACTTGTAACCGAAAGTCCATGCGGCCGTGACCGCATAATGGTCCGGAGCGCCGGGTGCCTCCTGCAGGTTGTTGCGCAGCCAGCCGCTGTGCCCGCCTGCACGTACGACATTGTAGTAATAGGTCCGCAGGCCCCACGGGCAAGGGTCCAGCACCTTGTCCGAATAGGCATAATGGATGTTGCCGTTGATCACGTTCTCCGACAGCGTACAATGGACGAGGTAGAACTGCGCATCGTGGTGGTAGCGGCCCAGCAGGGTCGGAGACTTGGCATCGAAAGTGGAATTGGTGATGACCAGTTTCTTGTCGGGATCCCCCCGGCCGTCGTGCCAGATCATCGCCATGCCGTCCCCGTAGAAGGAGCAGCGTGTGGCATAGCACCAGCCGCGCGGACAGAGGAAGTCCACCCCGCGGCAGCGCAGGTCGAGGTCCGCATGGTAATACATCCCGTTGCTTTCCGGGGCCCAGAGAGACAGGGCGTCATTGCCGTCGGCCCAGACATGGCAGTTGATCACGATCGTGCGCGTGCCGCGACCATAGATGGCCATCTGGTGCGCCGTGGTCTCTTCTACGGTAGTGCCGTAATCATTGTATACGGTCAGGCCGCTGATCACGCAGTCGTCCGCTCCCTCCTGCAGCACGATTACCCCGTTGCCCACCGGCTTGCCTTTGTACTCCCGGACCGTCCGCTTGGAAGAGAGCTCTGCATAGCGCAGGACGGTAGCGTCCTTGTCCTCCCCCACCAGCACGATGTTCGGCCGGTCGATGATAACTTTCTCGTTGTATTCCCCCTTCAGCACGAGGATCTTGAAGGGCCGCTCAGGATGCTCAGGAGCCCGCTCGACCGCAGCCTGGATGCTTTCGCCGGGCTTTACCACCACATCGAAGGACTTCCGGTCGACGACCGGACGGCGGAACATCTCGATCGTGCCGTTCTCGTTGGCCCCCGGCGTGGAGAGGCTGATCTTCACCTTGTGGCGGGGATCGTATTTCGCCGCCCAGGCGTCATACAAAGGATAAAGTTCGGCGGCGCGGCTGTTGTACCAGCCGTAGCCGTTGCGCCGTTCCGGCCCGATCTCCTCCAGCCGGCGCCGGGCGATGCCGTCGCGGTCACAGACATAGGGCTCGCACCATTTCAGGTCATAGAAGCGTCCCCACATCGGCGGAGCGGACGGATCCTCGACCAGGCGCGTGTTGCGGACGCCGCCCTCGAAGCTGCGTTCCACCCGCAAACCCGTCAGCTTGTAGGTATCGAACCACTTCATGGCACCGTGGACGGCGTTTTTGACCCGGGTGTCCGGATCCGGAAGGGTCATCAGCAGCCGGACGATGCCGGCACTCTCCGCCGAGCAGTAGGACGGGAGTTCGAAGGCGCGGGCCGGAGCCGGTGCCAGCGTCTCGCGGTCGTGCTGCTGGCACCAGACGGAAGGCTTACCGTCCTTGAGGATCTGGGTGGACAGGATGCATTCGATGCCTTTGTCAAAAGCCTGGCGCAGACGGTCCTGCAAGGCCGCATCGGTCAGGCCGTTGTCATAGGGCGTCTTCTCGGAATAGATATCCCGGAAAAGTTCCAGGGTATTGACGATCGCATCGTCGTTGTAGGTGATATGGACCTGGTAGCCGGTCATGTCCGGCCAGAACTGCGGCCAGCCGCCGTTCTCGTACTGCCCCGACAGCAGGTACTCCACCGCCCGGCGGAAGCCTTCGCGGAAGCGCTCCTCACGCGTAGCCTGCCACAGGCGGGCCAGGTAGATCATCTGCGTGGTGGTGGCGTTGTTGTCGATGGTGGAATCGTCCGTGCGGGACTTGGCCGCCTGCACCTGGGCCAGTTCGGCGTCCGTCAGGCGGCGTGTCATGTCGGTGTTCTTGGGCCAGCCGCCCGTCACGCGCTGCCAGGCCAGCACCTGGTCGCCGATCCGCAGGGCTTCGTCCGTACGGAAAAAGGCAGGATCCGTCTCGCGCAGCAGGTCCGGCCGGCGCTCGGGCATCACGGGGCGGGCTGGTGCCTGCGCCGCAGCCTGCTGCTTGCGCAACTGATCCCGCTGTTCGGGCTGAATCGTGCCGCCCGGCTGGGCGGAAAGGGAAACCGTCAGGAGAAAGGTCGTCGCGGACAAAAGCGTCCGGAATAATCGGGAAAGCATGATAAGGTTTTTTTGGGAATTGGTTTTCCCCCAAAGATAGGGGTTTTTGCCGAATAATCACATCTTTCCGCCCGCGACCGGATACTCTTTCCGGAGAATGATTATATTTGTGGAAACACTGCTAACACACGATTAACATGGGACTTCTGAATTCTCTTCTGGATGTCGCCAGGAAGGCGGTATCCGAGGCTATCAAACAGAGCCAGGAACAGGCACAGCAACAACCCCGCCCCCAAAGCACACCCGCTCCGGCACCGGCCGCATACGAGCCGGCACGCCCCGTCGTCACGGACTGGAACGCCTATTTCGCCGAAATCCTCCGGACGGAGTTCCCGCAATACGGGGTGGTCGAGAATGTCCCGGTGACGGATCTCGCCGGCTTCGATACGGAAATGGCAAAGCTCTACAAGAAGCGTCCGATGCAGGCCTACAAAGCCGAATGGGGTGCTCCCTACACCTTCGTCCTGTATGCGAACGGCGGCCCCGCCGGCATCGTGATGCTGGGGTCCGGCCACAGCCACGACCAGAATGTCAAGTACCTGATCGCCAGGATGTACGCCAAGAAACTCGGCCTTCCCTACATCAACTTCTATACGCAGATGCCCAATGAACGCGATTACGTCATCGGCCGCATCCGCAGATTCATGAACGCCTGAGACCGGAGAGAAGGGGATGCAACCCGTTTGCGCCTGCCCAGGAGGCAGCGGGGTCCATCCAGCACGGCCTTGCAGGCGGCCGGACCCGCGTATCCTCCCGTGAACCGCAATTTTGCGGATTCAAAATCCTTCCCCTTCCCTCTTTTTTTGCATGCAAAGCATTCTGGAGCAACTCCCCGGTCCCGGTGTCTGGGAGGATTTCCTGGCATACCGTCTCCGCAAAGGCCGCCTCAACTGGCATGAGTTCGAGCAGGCCGACGCCTACGTCGCGGACGCAGACTACCTGCCCGTGGCGGAGCGCTTCGCCCACGGCGGCGCGCCCGGCATCCCTGTCCGGCACCAGATCAACAAGATGGGGACAGGCCGGAAGCGCATCGTGTACAGTTTCCCGCCGGAGGAGATGACCGTCCTCAAGGTCATCGCCCACCTGCTCTATCGCTACGACGGCCGGATCAGCCCCAACTGCTATTCCTTCCGGCGCGGCCTGACAGCCCATGACGCCGTCATGCGGCTGGTCCGCTCCGTCGGCGAAGAACCGGTCTGGGCCTACAAGCTGGACATCCACGACTATTTCAATTCGATTTCCATTCCCCTGCTGCTTCCCATCCTGCAGCAGGTGCTCGCAGACGATCCGCCGCTGTACCGCTTTTTCGAGACGATGCTCAGCGACGACCGTGTCTGGTGGGACGGCGGCGTCATCCATGAGCAGCACGGCGTGATGGCGGGCACGCCCACGGCGCCATTCCTGGCAGACATCTACCTCACGGAAGTAGACCGGCATTTCGAGCAGGCCGGTGTCCTGTATGCCCGCTATTCCGACGACATGATCCTCTTTGCCCGCGACCGGCAGTCGCTCGACCGGCATATCGCCGCGCTGGCGTCTTTCCTGGAAAAATACTGCCTGCAGGCCAATCCCGACAAGGAACGGATCTTCGCGCCCGGAGAGGCCTGGGATTTCCTGGGTTTCAAATGCCTGGGCAGCCGCATCGACATCGCGGATGCCACGCGGCGCAAGATGCAGGACAAGATCCGGCGCAAGGCCCATGCCCTGCTGCGCTGGCGCCGGAAGCAGGATGTCGCGCCGGAAGCCGCCATGCGGGCCATGATCCGGCATTTCAACACCAAATTCTTCGAAGGCGACGATCCCGGTTCGCTCACCTGGTCGCGCTGGTTCTTCCCCCTCCTCACGGAAACGGACGGCCTGCGCCGGATCGACCGCTATTTCCAGGAGCAATTGCGCTTCCTCGCGACGGGCCGTCACAACAAGAAGAATTTCAGCGTCCGATACGGGACGCTGAAATCGCTGGGATACCGCAGCCTGGTGCATGAATTCTACGCACCCCTTTCCGGCCGGCCCGGATTTGGCCGTCTGCCGGAATTGTAGTAATTTCGTTGGCATACTCGTCGCTGACATGAAACGATCCTCCCCGCCTGACGGCAGCCGGAAATCCCGGCCCTGGCGCCGCCTGTTCCGCTCCGTCCTCCCGCCGGCACTGCTGCTCTGCCTCTTGCCGCTCTTCCGTTCCCGGACGGCCTGGGCCGACGGCTATGCCTTGCATTTCTACCCGGCCTGGTCGGGCATCGCGTCCCGGATCAGCGCACTTGTGCCGTTTTCCCTGGAGGAGGTCATCGTCGTCGGCGCCGCTATCGCCGTGGTTTTCTGCCTGTTCCGGCTCCGCAAGCGCTGGATCGCCCTGGTCGGCATCGTGCTGTGGATCGTCGTCTGGTTCTACGCGGGCTGGGGGCTCAACTATTTCCGCAGCAGCATCTACGACCGTGCCGGGACGCAGCCGGAGGCCTACGATCCCGGACGCTTCCGCCAGTTCCTGGAGGACTACGCCGAGGCGATCAACGATAGCTGGCAGCCGGAGGTCGATGTGGACAAGGAACTGTTCGAACAGGAGATCAAGCAGTACTACGCTTCCCTTCCCGACCGCTGGGGCCTGGCCGAGCCGAAGCCGTGGCAGCGTCCCAAGCACCTGCTCTTCGGCTGGCTGTATTCCGCCGTCGGCGTGTCCGGCTATGTCGGCCCCTTCCTCGCGGAAATCCAGATCAACGAAGCGGCCCCTTCCCACCAATATCCTTTCCTGTATGCCCACGAACTGTCGCACCTGATGGGCGTGAGCAGCGAGGCGGAAGCCAACTACTGGGCCTGGCGCTCCTGCTCGGCCTCCGCCTGGCCGGAGATCCGCTATGCCGCGCTGCAGTCGCTGCTCCCCTATGTGCTGGGCAATGCAAAATCTTCCCTGCCGGCAGACGAATACGCCCGCTGGCTGGAAAGCCTCCGGCCGGAAGTGGTGGAGGTGTACCGGGCGGAACGGGCCTATTGGGCAGAACGCTACTCTCCCCTGGTCGGCCGCATCCACGCATGGTTCTACGACCTGTTCCTGAAGAGCAACAGCATCCGCTCCGGCACGGCCAATTACTATGAAGTCATCCAGATGATCCAGACCCTGGACCGGACGGAGCGCTAGCGGCCGCGCGGAAAAACACCTGTTGGCCAGCCCCTTTTCCGTATTTTCAGGGCAATTTCCGTAAAACTGGTTGATAAATCCGTAAAGCGGTTAGGCCTGCAAAACGGGATTTTGCCGACCGGGAAATCGTCACCGTCAGTGCCATCTCGGCCCTTCCGGGCTGTGAGCCGCAACTCATCGCCCATGTCTCCGGAGCCCGGAATATGGGCGTGACGGGGCCGAGGTGTTTCCAGTCCTCAACAGCCAGGTACCTTCATCCGTGTACCGCATCCGCCGGCTCTGGCCATGGGTGGAGCTGTCGGGGAAATCGATTTCCTTTGCGGCATCCCGGCCATGATGCATTTGGCCAGGAACGGGGCATCATCCGGCCTGGCATCACGGATCAGGACCCGATTCTCATTTCGCTTCATATCATTCATACAACAATCAGCAATACTCTCCATACTCGCAGCCGACATTCTCGGCATGGATGCGGTCGATGAGTTTGCCTCTCAGGTCGAAGAGCTGCACGGTCCCCCGGCCGTTGCCGCCGTTCCAGAGGCGGTTGTGGCGCTTGACGCCATCGGGGGCCTCATAATTGACGAGCAGCATGTCCTTTTTCTCGCAGGTGATGTCGGTGATCATCCTGCCGGAGACGGAGCGTTGTTCGACATGCCAGACGATCTGCGTTTCGGTCTCCCGGCACTCGAACTCCGTATGGACGCCGGTCCAGGCTTTCGAGAAATTGAACTCGTAAGGCTTCCCTTCGTACCAAAAGGCCGACAGCAATTTGCGCGGCAGCGCCAGATGTCCCACCTTCGGGCGGCCGCCGCCGATATCGAACACGCTGTCCTTCAGTTTCCTGCCCGTGATCTCGCTGGTGAGGTTGTTGGAGGAGAGCCATACCCAGGGGCTGGTGAAGTCCCTGCCCCAGTTCTTGTCGGCATAGCCGTAGCAGTCCTCCGGCCGGACCAGATAGCGCCGGCCGTTCCAGGTCACTTCCCCCTCGAACTCGCTCTTCATCCCTTCGGCATGCCAGAACATCTCGAAAGCCTCGGCGTGGCGGAAGACCTCATCCGCCCCGAAGCCCACGTTGAAGGCGGTAATCTTGCGGATGCTGAGGTCCCAGGACATTTCGCCGTCCTGGCACATCCATTCCGGATGCGAGGCCGCGCCGGCCACTTTCACGTGGCCGCGGGTACGGTCTTCGGTCAGGAAGCAGTCGTCCGCCTCCACGCTGAACGGGACGCCCCAGTCCACCCGGATGCGTTTCCAGCCCCAGAAGCGGTGCAACTGCGCGGCGTCTTCGCCCCAGGCACCGGCCTTGACCATCAGGTAGGACGGCTTCTGCGGCTTGCCCGGGATCTGGCCGAAGACCGGTTCGTCGCCGCCCAGGTCGGGATTACAGAGGAAGAATTCGATGAAGAAAGGTTTGGCCTCCCCCGTCTCGGCATCGTGCGCCGTAAAAGAATGCCACCACCAGTCGTAGCCCTTGCCGGCCTGCGCGCCGAACAGCTGGCAGGCGTCACGGGAGATATCGTGTTTGTTGAACATTATCGTTATCGTTGAATCATTTGCATCCATTCAATGTCTCCTGATGAAGATCATGGCTGCTATAGCCTCCACCAGTCCCAGCACGAAGAAGATGTTGCTGAGCGCTACGAACCCCCAGACATACCACTCCACGACAATCCAGAGCATCGGTTCGCTGCCCCAGCTGACGCCGCTGGGGTCCATCCACACATTATCACGGCACCGCCGATGGCACCGATGGCGACAAACAAGGTCAGGATTTTGAGAAGCAGCTTCATGTCACAGGGATTTCTCCTGCAAAGATACAGTTTTTTCGTGCTTGCGGTAACCAGGCATGAGTCACAAACTTTTTCGAGGCTGTCTCATAATTTGAGACAATCCGTGGACATCTTTGCGCAAGTATTGGACACGTTCTACGGAGGACAACGGGATCCGCTGACACTGGTAATGTTGAAGGGGAATTGACAATCAACAATAACCTCCCGGAGGCCTCGATTCCATCGAGCAGACCAACCGGATTCTCGAGGAAAACGGCCTTCAGGAACTGATCATCTCCTAAGCAAAAAGACCTTACCAAACTTGTTCAACGCAATAGTTACGCTCGTCTCGCACTGTTTTTAGTGCAGATTTTTCAAGATCCTGCACTATTTTCGGTGCAAAGTGCTATATTTGCAGAAAAACAAACCCGTATGGAACAACTGTTCAATACCTTCCGCCTCAAACTCTCCCTGACCCCGATGGACTATGTCAGGGAATTCCACGACGGAATCAACTGGAAAAACCGTCTCATCTGTATCATGGGACAGAAGGGAGTGGGCAAATCCACCATGATCCTACAGCACATCAAGAAATTCGACAACCTGGAAGAGACCCTGTATGTCACGGCAGACAACATCTATTTCTCCGGCCATACCCTCTATGACCTGGCACAATCCTTTTTCAAAGCCGGAGGAAAGCGCCTGTACATCGACGAAATCCACAAATACAAGCCCTGGTCCACTGAGATCAAGAACATCTACGACGATATTCCGCTCCTGCAGGTTGTCTATTCCGGAAGTTCGCTGCTGGCTCTCCAGAGAGGAAACAACGCCGACCTCAGCCGCCGCGTCATTCCGTACACAATGCCCGCCCTTTCCTTCCGCGAGTACCTCAATATCCGCTGCGGCTGGTCCCTGAAACCGGCCTCACTGGACGACATCCTCCACGGACGTGTTGACTTCCCCTACGGGGAGCATAGACCTCTCGTCTATTACAGAGAATACTGCAAGACCGGCTTTTATCCCTTCTTCCTGGAAGGCGATGCGCCCATCCGCCTGGAGAATTCCGTAAACAGCACGGTGGATGTGGACATCCCCACCTACGCGAAAATGACTGTCGCGGCAGCAGCAAAACTGAAGAAACTGATGTACATCCTTTCCAAGAGTGTACCCTACAAGCCCAGCAACGACACCCTGGGCCGCGACCTTGGCATTAGCAGAAACAGTGTGCCCGATTACATAGAATACCTTACCAAATCGGGCCTCTTCAATGCCCTGCACGAGCCCGGGCACAGCGACAATCTCCTCATTAAAGTGGAGAAACTGTATCTTGGCAACAGCAACATTGCCCTGGCGCTTTCCGAAGACGGTGTCATTGATTCCGGAAACATGAGGGAGACGAACTTTCTAGCCTGGACCTCGCAGGTCCACAAGGTCACTTCCTCCAAGCTATCCGATTTTGAGATAGACGGCATCACCTTCGAGGTCGGCGGAAAGAGCAAGAAGGGAAAGCAGATCAAAGACGCCGAGGTTGGATATCTCGTAAAAGACGATCTGGAATTCGCCGCGGGACGCTCCATACCCATCTGGATGTTCGGATTCATCTATTGATTACCTTTGTCCCTTGTTACATATCATTTGTAGAATTATGCATTTTTTGGTCAAAGCCTATGACGGAGAAGGCATGCTGGAGAAGCGGCTGATGGTCCGTCCCCGTCACCTGGAGGGAATGGCGCGCCTGGGCGAACATGTCATCTGTGCAGGCGGGTTGTTGGACTCCTCCGGCAAGATGAAAGGATCCGTGCTGGTCTTGGATTTCGCGGACCGCAGTGAGTTGGATGCTTACCTGGCTGACGAGCCCTACGTACAGGAGCAAGTCTGGGAGAAAATCGAGGTCGAGCGGATGAACGTCGTCATCCCGAAACGCTAGGTATGGACCATTTGCCGCTGACGGACATACCGATGCTGGTGTCGAGCATCAACTTCCTGCTCCGGGACGAGGAATTCGACAACCTGGACCAGATCTGCTACTGCTTCAACGTGGAGCGGAAAGAGATGGACCGCATCCTCGCAAGCGGGGGTTATGCCTACCGGGAACAATACAACCGCGTGATATGACACCGTTGGCACACTTTCATAGAAAATCCCCCACAGACCATTCTGCAGGGGATTTCAGCGGAGAGACAGGGATTCGAACCCTGGAACCGCTTTGGACGGTCACACGCTTTCCAGACGTGCCTCTTCAGCCACTCGAGCATCTCTCCAAACGGGACTGCAAATATAGATATTATTTTTTAATTTCTACAACACGCATCTCTTTTTTTCCTATTTTTGCAACGAGAACCAATATGGAAATAAAATGAAAAAACTCCTTCTTACCTCCCTTCTGGCACTCCTGGCGTCGACCGGTTTCGCACAGAACACCCGCAACAATGAGATTGCCGTCTCTTACGGCTTCTCCACCGGCCAGTTCGCTTATGCAATGATGACTGTCATCGGCCAGGAACTGTTCGGAGAAGATCTGCCCGAGGTCAGCGGCAGCGGTTCCTTCAGCCTGGAGTATTTCCGCCGCCTCGGCGACCTGGTCAGCGTTGGCGCCGGCATGGCTTATTATAAGGTGACCACTACCGCCGACGGCACGAAGAGCGTCGAGAACAGTTTCGCCATCCTGCCCTCCGTCAAGTTCCACTGGTACCAGCGGGAGTGGTTCAGTGCTTATTCTAAGTTAGGTGCAGGTGCCGTGATTGATAAAGAAGATGCGGAAACATCTCTCAAGTTCGGCATGCAGGCCTCCCTGCTGGGTCTGGAAGTCGGCCGCACGGTCCGCGTGTTCGCCGAAGGCGGCATCGGCCAGCAAGGCTTCCTGCTCGGCGGGCTGCGCGTCCGGTTCTGAGTCCGTCACGCTCCGGAAATGAAAAGTCCTGTGCAATTGGCGCAGGACTTTTGTTTTTTATTATATTTGTAGGATAGATATGGAAAAGAAACTCGTCATCATCCCGACCTACAACGAGATCGAGAACATCACCAAGATCATCCGGGCCGTCTTCGCCCTGGAAGGGAACTTTCACGTCCTGGTCATCGACGACGGTTCGCCGGACGGCACCGCAGCCGCAGTCAAAACCCTGCAGCAGGAGTTTCCGGAGCGTCTGTTCCTGATCGAGCGGAGCGGCAAACTCGGCCTCGGGACCGCCTACGTGGCGGGCTTCCGCTGGGCGCTGGAACGTGATTTCGACTACATCTTCGAGATGGACGCAGACTTTTCCCACAACCCCGACGACCTGCCCCGCCTGCTGGACGCCTGCCGCAAGGACGGCGCCGACATGTCCGTCGGCTCGCGCTACTGCGACGGTGTCAACGTCGTCAACTGGCCGATGGGGCGCATCCTGATGTCCTACTGCGCCTCCATCTATGTCCGCACCGTCCTCGGGGTCAAGATATACGACAGTACGGCCGGTTTCGTCTGCTATTCCCGCAAGGTCCTGGAAACCATTGACCTGGACGCCGTCCGGATGAAAGGCTACGGCTTCCAGATCGAGCTCAAATACACCGCCCACCGCCTGGGCTTCCGCATCGCCGAGGTCCCCGTGATCTTTGTCAACCGCAAGGAGGGCACCTCCAAGATGTCCGGCAGCATCTTCGGCGAAGCATTCTGGGGCGTGCTCGCCCTGCGCTTCCGCAAACTCCGTCCCGCGAAATGAAAGAAATCTATATCCAGCACATCGCCGGCCTCCTCTCGCTGAAGGACTGGCAGGTCGAGAATTGCGCCGGACTCTTCGAGGACGGCGACACCATCCCCTTCATCAGCCGCTACCGCAAGGAGAAAACCGGTGGCATGGACGATGTCGAGGTGGCGGAAGTCCGCCACTGGGTGGACGTCTTCGCCGAGATGGAAAAGCGCAAGGAGACCATCCTGCGGACCATCGAGGAAGCCGGCGCCCTGACGGACGAACTGCGCACGCGGATCGAGAACTGCGTCTCGTCCACGGAGCTCGAGGACCTCTACCTCCCCTGGCGGCCCAAACGCCGCACCCGCGCGACGGTAGCCCGCGAACTGGGCTTGGAGCCGCTCGCGGACCTGATGTGGAATGTCAAGACCCGCAACCCGCAGCAGGACGCCGCCAAGTTCGTGAAAGGCAAGGTGGCGGACACCGATGCCGCCCTCGCCGGCGCCCGCGACATCGTCGCCGAACGGCTCAGCGAGACTGCGGGGATCCGGGAAAACCTGCGCGGCATTTTCCGCCGCAGGCGGATCACGGCCGGGGTCACCAAAGCCGGCCGGGACAGCGCCGAGGCGGCGAAATACCGCAGCTACTTCGACTTCAAGATGCCGCTGGACCGCATCCCGTCGCACAACCTGCTCGCCATCCTGCGCGCGCAGAATGAAGGATTCCTGAACATCGGGATCGATGCGGATGCCGAAAAATGCGGCGCCAAGATCTATTACGACTTCTGCCAGGAGCACGGCTATCCCGCCGGCCCCCTCGCCGACCAGATCAAAGAAGCGGTCGCGGACGCATTCAAGCGCCTGCTGGAGCCCTCCATCAGCGGCGAAGTCCTGCGCGAAGCCAAGGAGAAAGCCGACCGGGAGAGCATCCGGGTGTTCGGCGAAAACCTGCGCCAGCTCCTGCTGAGCGCCCCCGTGGGTGCGAAGCGCACGATGGCCATCGACCCGGGCTTCCGCAACGGATGCAAGATCGCATGCCTGGACGAACAGGGCGCCCTGCTCTACCACACCATCATCTACCCGCACCCGCCGCAGAACGACAAGGTCAAAGCCATCATGGCCGTCCAGCAGATGATCGACCGCTACGGCATCCAGGCCGTGGCCATCGGCAACGGGACCGCTTCGCGCGAGACCGAGGACTTCCTGCGCCGCATCCGGCTGCCCGAGGGCTGCAAGGTCTGGACAGTCAGCGAAGACGGTGCATCCATCTACAGCGCCTCCGAAATCGCCCGCGAGGAGTTTCCGGACGAAGATGTGACCGTGCGCGGCGCCGTCTCCATCGGCCGCCGCCTGATGGACCCGCTCGCAGAACTGGTCAAGATCGACCCCAAGAACCTCGGCATCGGCCAGTACCAGCACGACGTGGACCAGGCCCTGCTCAAAGAGCAACTGGACAACACGGTGGAGAGCTGCGTCAATGCCGTGGGCGTGAACCTCAACACCGCCTCCCCCTACCTGCTGGCCTACGTGTCCGGCATCGGTCCCGCCCTGGCGGGAAATATCGTCGCCTGGCGCAGCGAGAACGGCGCTTTCACCAGCCGCGCGGAACTCAAAAAGGTGCCGCGCCTCGGGCCGAAAGCCTTCGAGCAGTGCGCGGGGTTCCTTCGCATCCGCGGGGCGGAGAACCCCCTGGACAATTCGGCGGTGCACCCGGAGTCCTACGGCATCGTAGACCGGATGGCCCGCTCGCTGGGCGTCACCACAAAAGAACTCGTGGGCAATGCCGAACTCTGCGCCAGGATCCAGGCCGAAGACTTCGTGACGAAGGAGGCCGGCCTGCCGACCGTCCGGGATATCCTCAAGGAACTGGCCAAACCGGGCCTGGACCCGCGTGAGCAAGCCGCCGAGTTTGCCTTCGCCGAGGACATCCACACCATCGAGGACCTGAAAGTCGGTATGGAACTCCCGGGGATCGTGACGAACATCACCAATTTCGGGGCGTTCGTGGACATCGGCATCCACGATGACGGGTTGGTGCATGTCTCCCAGATGGGGCCGCGCGGCACCGATCCGACCCGGGTCGTCAAACTGCACCAGCAGGTGCGTGTCGCCGTCACCGCCGTCGACCTCGACCGCGGCCGCATCTCCCTCCGCTTACTGAAATAGCTGCTGGCAGAAGTCCGTGTAGAAATCGGACCAGTTGTACCACTCGTGCCCGCCTTCCGCGAGGACGAAGCGGTGCGGATAACCCTTGCGCGTCAGGCGCTTGTCGAACAGGACCATGTGCGGATAAAAGAAATCCGTCCGCCCGATATAGATCGAATAGCTTCTGGGCGGCACGGCGAACTGCCGCCGGAGTTTTCGCCAGAGCGCGCCGTAGATATCCTCATGGTTGATCGCCGCCACGCTGTTATACGCGTAGGGCGAGAACAGTCCGACATAATCAAACGCATCCGGATAGGTGGCGGACAGATACAGTGCCTGCAGCGCGCCGCTGGACATTCCGGCCACAGCACGCCCGGACTTGGCGCGGACCGTCCGGTAGAGGCTGTCCACCCGCATCACGACATCCTGCACAAAATGCCGCTCCACCTCCCCGTCCACGGACCAGAAAGCGCGCACGGCATTGACGGCATGACCGTCCTTATAGTCCCGCTGCCCGAAATAATTGTTCATATTGGGCATCACCAGGATGAAATCCCGGGCCTTCCCCTCCCCGCGCAGCGAATCGAGCGCATGCAGCACGGAAGCACTGTCGATCCAGGTCACCTCATTGCCCCGCGCGCCATGGAAAAGATACAGGACCGGGTAGCGCCGGAGGCTGTCGCGGTAATAGTCCTCCGGCAAATAGACCACCATCCGGCGGTGGTCCAGGTCCGACTCACCGCTGGGATAATTCACGGCCTCCAGGATCCCCTTCCCGCCATAGCGGACAGGGATTTCCTCCGTCTTCGGGCCGCGGGCATAACGGGCCGCGGAGCAGGAGCAGGCCAGGACGGCCACCAGGAGCAGCGGCAGCAGCTTTCTCATCGCGGGTGTTTCTCGAGCGCTTCCTCGAACATCCCGATCAGGGATTCGATGGTGCGTTCGTTATCGTATTCACGTGCGGCGTCCGCATAGCGCTGCGCCATCCGGTTCCGCTCCGCCGGGTGCTCGATCCACCAGTCAATGCGCTCCGCCAGCGCCCGGCTGTCATAGACGGGATACAGGCTCTCGGGACAGCGGGCAAAAACGGACGTACCGACCATGTCCCCTTCAGCAATCACGGGAACGCAGCCCTCACGCATCGCCTCCAGGCAGGACAGACCCTCGACTTCCACCCAGGCGCAATGCACATACAGATAGGACTTGCGGGCGAGGTCTTTCAACTCCTCATGCGAGTAGAAGCCGAAAGAAGCCGGGATCTTCAGGACCCCTTCCGCCTCCAGGCGCCGGGCCATTTTCTCATAAAACTTCGCCTTGGGGCCGCGGCCGGCGAAGACCAGGTGGATCCGGTCGGCATAGCGGCTGTAGCGCATCGCCTGCAGCAGGGTCTTCTGCGACTTCTCGGATGCCATCCGTCCGGTGCAGAGGATCTCGACAACCGGAGCGGGCTCCACCGGCACGGCCTTGACCGGCTCCGCGGGGATGTCAATCCCGTTGGAAATGACGTGCAAGCGCGCCTTGAAACGATGTTTCGTCAGATAATCCCAGACCACCGTCGTCGGACATTGGATATCCGAGCAGCGGTTAAAGACGAGGCCCCGCCAGTTATCCAGCAGGAAAGGATTGACAAAGTTCTTCTTGGGGAAACCCAGGTTGGCCAGGACGTTCTGTGGGTACAGATGGAAGGTCGCGGTCAGGACTTTTCCCATTCTCCGGGCCATCCGGACCACCACGTTCTCCAGCGGCATTGCTTCCTGGACATGTACGATGTCCGCCCACTCCAGCGCCTCGGTGATCTTCTTCCGGTCAATCTTGGCATAAGCGAAGCCGTTGGCATAGATGATCGGCTCGAAAATCGGGAACTTGAAATGCCCCAGGGGGAAATCTGGCTGGGCGCCGTCGGGATCCGGGTTGCGTACCGCCATCAGACGGGCGTCCACGCCGTGTTCCCGCAGTTTCCGGATCGTATTGTGAATGGAAACGCTCAGACCGTTTCCGGGATTATATGCATTGTTGCAAACAAATAGGACCTTCATTCCATCACAGATAAGTGTGCAAAGATACACAATTCTCCGGACATCCCGAAGCCCTTCCCTTCCAGGAGCCGGAAACGGCAGTCCTGCTTTCGCCGGCGAACAGAACCGATATAACAGAGCGGATCAGACTGGAATATAAGAGGAAAAGCCGAAGGAGGAACGCTTTTTTCGCGTTCCGACTGAGGCGCAATAAAAGAAAATCCGAAATTTTATAAGAAAACTCCTAACAAAATTAGGAGATATGGGAATTATGTCTATATTTGCAAAAGAAAACCAATAGGAAATGAAAGTAAGACTCACAGCCAAAGAAGAAGAAATCATGCAGATCGTCTGGGCAACCGGCGAACTCTTCATCCGCGATATCGTCGCCCGCATCCCCGACCCCAAACCCAGCTACAACACCGTCGCCACCCAGGTCAAGTTCCTGGAAGAGAAAGGCTTCCTCTCCCGCAAACCGATGGCCAACAGCTTCTGCTACTCCCCCGCCATCAGCGAAAAAGAATACCGCGGCAGCACGGTGGGCGACCTCGTCGCGCGCTACTACGACAACTCCTACTCCCTGCTCGTGTCCCAGTTCGTCGAAGACGACAAGATGGACCTCGACGAGCTCAAGCAACTGATCGCCTCCATCGAAAGCAAGCGCAAATGACACCGTTCCTCCTGTATATGGCGCGCGCCAGCCTCTATCTGGCCATCTTCTACGCCTTCTACCTGCTGGTGATGCGGCGCACCTCGCTCTTCCGCTTCAACCGCGCGGCGCTGCTGCTCGGCACGGTGCTCTGCCACCTGCTGCCGCTGCTGCGCCTGCGCACGGTCGAGCTTCCCGCAACGGAGCCGATGACCGCGGAGCTTCCGGCGCGGGAAGCCGCCGTCCCCGTTTCCGCGGCAGCGGCGCCCTTCCCCTGGCTCACGGTGCTCTATCTCACGGGCATCGCCGCCGTCCTGCTGCTCTGCTTGCTGTCCGCCCTGCGGATGCTGCGCCTGATCCGCCAGGGCACACCGGAGCCCTGCGAAGGCTGCCGCCTGACCCTCGTGGACCGCGACATCCCCTCCTTCAGCTGGGGCCGCCGGATCGTGATGAGTCGACCTGACTATGAGAAACACCCTGCCATCCTGGCGCATGAGAAGCAGCATATCCGCTGCCGCCACTCACTGGACGTGCTGCTGATGACGGCAGTCGCGGCGCTCCACTGGTTCAACCCGCTGGTGTGGATCGCCCGGGCGGAGCTGCGGCTCCTGCACGAATACGAGGCCGATGAGGGCCTGCTCAACCAAGGCATAGATGCTACACAATATCAATTACTTCTGGTGCGGAAAGCCGTGGGAGAGCAACGCTTCTCCCTGGCCAACGGCTTCAACCACGCCAAACTCAAACAACGAATCAACATGATGCAGCACAAACCCACTTCGGGCTGGATGCGCCTCGCCTACCTGGCGCTCCTCCCCTTCCTCGCAGGGACCATGTTCCTGTGCAACCCTGTCCGGGCGCATGTACAGAATCCGGCACAGTCCCCCCGCGGAATCATCGCCGACGACGAACTTGCCGCAATGCCGGATACCACGGGCCGGACCGTCCCTTTCAGCCTGATTGAGCAGAAACCGACCTTCCAGGGCGGCGATGCCAACGTATTCAACAAATGGGTACAGGCCAACCTGGTCTATCCGAAAGAGGCAGCCGAAGCCGGCGTCCAGGGCCGTGTAATGGTTGCCTTCGATGTCTGCGACGACGGCGCAGTCCGCAATGTCAAGGTCCTGCGCGGCGTGAACGAAGCGCTGGACGCCGAAGCCCTCCGCGTCATCTCCTCCTCCCCCGACTGGAAACCCGGCATCCAGGACGGCAAACCCGTCAAGGTCACCTTCCAGTTCCCGGTCATCTTCATGCTCCGGGACAACAAAGTAACCCTCGGTTCCGAAGCACGGTCCGTCAACAACGAGACCGGGCAGGAGACCCATTCGTTCCAGAAACTTTCTGTAGAGAACGACCGTTCGGGCAGCGTCCCTTTCAGCCTGATTGAGCAGAAACCGACCTTCCAGGGCGGAAACGCCAACACCTTCTCCAAATGGGTCGCCCAGCACCTGAACTATCCCGAAGATGCCAAAAAAGCCGGCATCGAAGGCCGCGTGATGATCGCCTTCGATATCTGCGAGGACGGCGCGGTCCGGAATGTCAAGGTCCTGCGCGGCGTGAACGAAGCGCTGGACGCCGAAGCGATCCGCGTCATCAGTTCCTCCCCGAAGTGGGAGCCCGGCATCCAGGACGGCAAGCCCGTCAAGGTCACCTACCAGTTCCCGTTGATCTTCAAACAGGACGTCGTTGATTCATCCACGGTACCTTCCATCAAATGATGACTAGAAACGCACTTCAACTTGGCTGGCTGGCGACTGCACTTATCGTCACCGAATCCCTTGCAGCACAGGAAATACGGCAGGTTCCAACCCGTTTTGAAGATTTCCAGTCCATTCTGGAAGCCGCCGGTTACACTGCTTATACCTTCGACCTCTCCGCTTTTGAAGGACAAACCTGGTGGATAAGCCTGGTCTGCCGAACCTATGACCACGGAGAGTTGAAAGGGGAAGTCATGCTGGGGGCTTTTCCCAGCCGGCGCACCCGGGAGGATTTCGGTTCGGAAGAGCAGTGGCAAAAGATTGTCCACGAAGGTAAGGCGGAAGATCCTGAGCACGGAGTTTACCGCACTAGCCGGAAACTGACCATCAGTACCCTTCCCTCCCGGACTGACAGTATCGGCCGCATTCACGTCTCCGTCCAGGATGCGATGCGGCTCAACCGGAATTTGGATCTGCATCCCATCCATTTCGCAGAGGATCCGAAGCCCGTTTATTTCTATCATGCCCTTCCCTTCAAAACCAGCGTCCTGAAAGAAACGAAAGAGGATTTCATCCCCCTCTATCTCTACGGATCCGGCTGGCTGGACGAGCGTAACAACATCATCCGCTTTTGCGGGGAGAAGGAAATTGACCCCGAACTATCCAGCGAGATCCTCAAGTATCTTCC
This sequence comes from Bacteroidales bacterium, assembly GCA_017454905.1. Taxonomy (GTDB): domain Bacteria; phylum Bacteroidota; class Bacteroidia; order Bacteroidales; family UBA932; genus Cryptobacteroides. The sequence continues at coordinate 111,166 of JAFTCB010000007.1, read as the reverse complement.
CCACTACTACATCCTGGGGCTGAAATACGAAAAGAAATGACAAGCTGCAGCACTGATTCTCAATTACTTACACAATAACCTTCGGCAAAAACGCCGAAGGTTAATCCGTAACTCTTTAAAAATGAGGAAAAACATATTCATAGCCTGCCTGGTGCTACTGATGCAGGCAGTCTTGTGTGCGCAGGATCTGACGGCCGTGCGGGACCTCAAGCAGTTCTGGAAATATGACGAAGCGACGGCCCTGCTCTCGGACATGATCCGGGAGCAGGGGCCGCAGCCGGCGCTGCTGGAAGAGCTGGCGGACTGCCATTACCAGAGCGGGAATACCGCCGGCGCCCTGGAGCTCTATACGCAACTCTCCGGACTCCTGCCGGACAACCTGCTCTATAAACTCCGCCTGATGAGCCTGCTGTACCGCGGCAAGCAGTATGAGCCGGTCGTCGGCCTCGGACACGATGTCCTGCAGCGGGACTCCATCACCCAAGTGCTTTCGCTGGTCGGCGATGCCTTCAACCAGCTGGAGCGGCGGGATTCCGCAGAATGGTATTACCGCCGGGCGCTCTCACGCCGGGCGCACAATGAACCGGTACTCAACAGGCTCTGCGGTATCCTGCTGGGCCGGGAGCAATTCGATGAGGTTCTTTCGCTGACAAGCGCATTCCTCAGCGAAGAGCCGGACAATCTGACCATCCTGCCGGTACGCGGCCTGGCCCATTTCTCAAAAGGGCATTTCCAGGAAGCAGAGGAAGATTTCTCCCGGATGAACAAGCTCGGCGAGGACGGTTATGCCGTCCACTATTATCTGGGACAATGCGCGCAGCATTTCGGCAGGACCTGGGCAGCGGAGCAGGAGTTCGAGCTTGCTTGGCAGCGGGACTCGACGGATATCGGCCTGGCCATCACCATCGGCAAGTTGTTGGGAGACCTGTTCAAGCCGGGATGGGAGGAGTGGTACGACAAGGCGCTCGAGCGTCTCCGCCCGGATCCCAAAGTCCTCGCGAACACCGCTATCGCCCATCAGAATTATGCCCTGACGGCCTATAAAAGCGGCCGCTGGGACCTCTGCATCGAGCAATACAACAAGATGCTGGAGTATAGTCCGAAGCACTATTCCGCCTATTACATGATCGCGCAATGCTACGAATACAAACGGGACTATAAAACCGCCCTCGCCTGGTTCAAAAAGGCCCAGGCGGCCTTCGCCCCCGGCTCCCGCGGCCGCGATATAGCGGACGGCGGCGTGGAGCGGATGACGGCAATGATATTCATGTCAGAAAAGTCCGGAAATTTGTAACAATATTTGCAGGTTCAGCGTCTAATTAATAAATACACATCCTCATATTGTTATGAAAACGGTTTTCCTCCCCCTGTCCCTCCTGCTGCTTATTACGGCTTGCACCCCGAAAGTCTCCGAGACCACCCGGATCACCGGGCGCGTCGAGGGAGGCACGGCAGACCGTGCCGGCGTCTACATGATGGACGGCAATCTCAACGAGCAGATTGAATTGAAAGACAACGGATTCTCTTACGAACTCCCGACCAATAAGGCCGTGGTCGCCACATTCACCTGCCGCATTGACGGCAAGGAAGTGAATCTGCCTGTCATCCCGGACGGGTCCGAACTGACCCTGACTTTCCGGCCGGACGGGACGAGTATCCGTTCGTCCAACCGGAAGTCCCTCAACTACAAAATGCAGGAGACTGAGCAGATCAACGCTGAAATGCGCCGCCTGAGTTCAAATCAGATGGCACTGCAGCGGGAAGGCGCGCCCAGGGCACAGATTGATTCCGTGGCGGTTTTGGCTCGTCCCGTGCTTGAAAGCCTGCTAGAGCGCCACCGCAAGAATATCGACGAGCAAAAAGACAATTACCTGAGCGTTCAAGGGATCTCCTATCTGCAAGGCCTGTATTCGGACGAACAACTGGATTCCCTGATCCGCACCCTGGCTCCCGAAGTCGTGGAAACGGCACGCATCCAGATGCTGCTTCATGATGTCCAGGCCCGGCTCCGGACCCGGGAAGGAATGCCGTTTGCCGATTTTCACGTTGACACCGGGAACGGTACCGTCAGTCTTTCCGACTACGTCGGCAAAGGGAAATATGTCGTCGCCGACTTCTGGGCCAGCTGGTGCCAGCCCTGCATTGCCGAGATGCCCTACCTGAAAGAAGTCTATAAGAAATACAACGGAGCGGATGTCATTCTCCTGGGCATCTCGAACTATGAGAAGCCGGAAGTCTCCCGGGCTGCCGCGCAAGAGCTCGGGCTTCCCTGGGACCAGATCTGCTGCCCTACCCTGGAGGCCATGGAAACCTATGGCATCAGTGGCATTCCGCACATCATCCTCTTCGGACCGGACGGCACCATCCTGCGGCGTCACCTCCACGGCGCGCAGGTCGGCCAGGTCCTGGAAGAATATCTTTAAGCTTCGCCCGGAAAAGATAGGGTTTCCGGGCCTCCCCCTTCGATTTCAGGAGGGGTCGCCCGTTTTGACTGGGGTTTCCGGGCGAGGGATTCCTTATCCCCGGTTGCGGGAATCCATGCAGATGGTCACCGGGCCGTCGTTGACCAGGGCCACCTGCATGTCCGCGCCGAATTCGCCGGTGCCGACCGGCTTTCCGATAGCGTCCGAGAGGGCTGTGCAGAAGGCTTCGTAAAGCGGGATTGCAATCTCGTGACCGGCCGCTCCGATATAGGACGGCCGGTTGCCTTTCTTCGTGGAAGCCATCAGGGTGAACTGGCTCACCACCAACGCCTCTCCCCCGGCCTCCACGACGCTCCGGTTCATCACCCCGGCCTCGTCGTCGAAGATCCGCAGGCCCGCGACCTTACGGACCAGCCAGTCGATATCCTCCGGCCCGTCTTCCGGGCCGATCCCCAGCAGGATCAGCAGTCCCGGCCCGATGGCCGATTTCTGCACCCCGCCGATTGTCACGGACGCAGACAATACCCGCTGGATGACTACGCGCATCAGAATGTCAGATAAATGTTGCGGAACTCGATGGCGCCGCCCTCGCTCTGGAAGCCGATATAGCCTTCAGTGGCCTCGGCGACAGCCTCATTGACCAGCACGCCGTTGACCGTGGCGGAAATGTGCCCGCCCCGGCAGACGATGATCGTCTCGTTCCACTGCCCGTCAGGCAATTCCGGATCCAGTCCCGCTACCGGCGGCTTGCGCCAAGAAGTCTCGCCTTCAACCCCCTCCAGGGGAATCCCGCTGAAGAAGAAGCCGAAATCCCGCTCGCGCATCTGCATCTGGATGCCGCTCGGCCAGACCTTGTCGCCGTCCTGCAGGCGGTTGAAGAGGCCGCTGTCGGCACGCGTGCCAGTCCAGCGCCACTCCACATGGAGGGTGTAATCCCCGTACTTCTTCTCCGTGCGGATATAGCCGTACGGCTGTCCGCTGATATGCAGCGCCCCGTCGCGGACGCTGAACGTGGGCTCCGTGAGCACCTGGTCCGGCTCCGGATCCCGGGTCATGCTGAACCAGCCGTCGAGGTTCTCTCCATTGAACAAAACCTCCTTCCTGGTCCCGCAAGAGGAAAAGACCAGCGCAGTCAGCGCCAATAAAAAAACAATTCTTTTCATTTTACCTGAATACCTGTCGATGAATGGTCCTGCAATTTAGGCAATTTGTCCCTGAATCCCAAAACTCAGCCGGGACCGGGAAGCCCGGGACCGGGCGAAAGCTCAGCCGCAGCAGGAGCCGTGGCGCCGGCTCCGGTTCCCGCGCAGCGGGAAGCGAGGATGGACGCCGAGTCCGGTCCCGGGCTTCCCGGAACTGAGGGATCAGTCTTCGGATGCAATCGCCTTGAGCTCCTCGCGGTAGGCGGTCAGCAGGCGTGATTTGGAGATGAATCCCAGATACTTGCGGTCGGCATCGACTACCGGCAGCCGCCAGGCGCCCGTCCGGTCGAACTTGGCCATCACCGACTCCATCTTCTCCCCCGCGTAGATATAATCCGGCGCAGATTCCATGATGTTGTAGACATGGAACGTGTCGTACTTGGATGTATCGAACAGCACTTTGCGCGCCGTGGAGATGTCCACCATCCCCTGGAACCGCCCCTTCGAATCGATCACCGCCATCACGGCCGCATCCGTCTGAGAGACAATCGAGACGACCTCGCGGAGCGTCGCGTCGATCTGCACCCGGGGATACTTGTCCCGGATCAGGGAATCCACGTGCATCAGCGTCAGCACGGCCTGGTCGCTGTCGTGCGTGAGCAGGTCCCCGCTCTGGGCGATACGCTTCGTGTAGATGGAGTATTTCTCAAAAATGCGCACCGTGCCGAAGGCGACGGTCGCCGTCAGGATCAAGGGAATCAGGAGCTCGTAACCTCCGGAAATCTCGGCGATGAGGAAGATGGCGGTCATCGGTGCCTGCATCACACCGGCCATCAGCGCCGCCATCCCGACAAGCACGAAATTCTGCTCCGGCACGTCGGCACCCAGCAGGTTGAGGCTCCGCGCCACCACGAAACCGAGGATCGCCCCGGCAAACAGCGTCGGACCGAAGGTGCCGCCGACGCCCCCTCCGGCATTGGTTGCGGTCATCGCCAGCACCTTCAGGAAAAAGATCAGCGTAAAAAACACCGGGACACCCCAGCGCCAGTCCAGCAGGAAGGACAGTACACTGCGGCCTTCCAACTCCAAGTCCCGCCCGTTGAGCAGGTCGCCGAGCGAATCATACCCTTCCCCGTACAAGGGCGGGAAAAGGAAGATCAGCAGGCCCAGCGTCACGGCACAGATCCCCCAGCGCAAATAGGGATTCGCAAGTTTGCCGATGCGGTCCTCCAGGCGCAGCGTGGTCCGCATGAAATACAGCGCCCCGAAGCCGCCGACCACGCCCAGGAGGATGTAGAACGGGATATTTCCCATCGAAAACGGAGTCAGCGTGCAGGCGAAAACCGGCGTCTGCCCCCGGAAGATATACGAGACCACCGTCGCCGAGATCGTCGCGATCAGCAGCGGCAGCAGCGACTGCATGGACACATTGAACAGCAGGATCTCCAGCGTGAAGAGCACACCGGCCAGCGGCGCCTTGAAGATGCCCGCCACGGCAGCAGCCGCGCCGCAGCCCAGCATCAGCGTGATGCCCCGGTAAGACAAGCCGAAAAGGCGTCCGAGGTTGGAACCGATGGCCGCGCCGGTATAGACGATCGGCGCCTCGGCACCCACGGATCCGCCGAAACCGATCGTAATGCTGGAAGTCAGGACCGAGGACCAGGTGTTGTGGGGCTTGATCTTCGAATCGCCCCGGGAGACAGCCAGCAAGGCCTTTGTCACCCCGTGGCCGATATTGTCCCGGATCACGTAGCGGACCAGCAGCAGCGAGATCAGCATGCCGATGCCCGGAAGGACCAGATACTGCCAGTCATAATCGCCGTGGAAACCCTGGTTGAGCAGGCTCTTCACGGCATGGATGGTCCAGTCAAGAATAACGGCGGCGCACCCTGAGAGCACGCCGACCATCAAACTGAGCAACAGTAATTTATTGCGTTCGGAGATATGTTTCAGCGAGAAATCCACTACGCATCCGCTCCGTCATCATCTCCCCCGTATTGGGAGATATTGTCATCAGGGAGGGTCTCCCCCTCGGAGTCGGAAGCTCCGCTGGTGCCGGCCACGGACTCGACTTCCGCTTCCTCCTCACCCTCGAGCCAGCGCTCGATGTCGTCGGGATTGTCGATCTGGACCTTGATCTTGACCAGGTAGAGATCGGCGGGAAGTTCGATCAGCACGGCATAGAAAGGGGTGCCGTCCGGTTTGGTATATTTGGTAAGGTCGGGGAGATAATCACTGAAGCCTTTCGGGTATTTCTCTGCGAATGCCGCAGCGAGTTCAGGTGACATATTCTCGTAGCTGATGATGTGACGTTTTTTATTGTCTTGGGCCATAGCGGTTAGATTTTGCATGCAAGTATAAGTACTATTTCTTGAAAAATAAAGCCTTCTGCGCCTTTTTTTTCGAAGAATCTCGCTCAACGAAGACCGGTTTCATCGTCCGCGGGTCGATGCCGCTGTAAAACATGACGGAGGAGGTGGTCATCGGCGTAGGCATGAAGTCCTGCACCTGTTCCATCCAGATTCCTTTCAGGCAGGGATTTGACGCGAGCCGCCGCATGTCCTCGAGGGTGCATCCGGGGTGCGAGGAGATGAAGTACGGGACCAGTTCGGTATGCGTGCCGTTCTCGCGGTTGATCTTGTCGAACTCAGTCCGGAGCCGCTCGAAGAGGCGGAAGGAGGGTTTTCCCATGTATTTCAGGACCTTGTCCTCTGTATGCTCCGGCGCCACCTTGAGGCGGCCGGATGTGTGCTTGAGCATCAACTCGCGCAGGTACGGCTTGCCCGTTTCGTCGAGGAAGCCTTTCTCGTCCAGGAAAAGGTCGTAGCGCACGCCGCTGCTGATGTAGGAATGGCGCACGCCCTTGACGGCGTCCACGGCACGGTAGAGTTTCAGCAGGCGCTCATGGGAGCGGTCCAGGTTGGGACAGGCACCCGGGAAGATGCAGGACTGCCGGCGGCATTTGGCACACAGGTCCTGGTTGCGTCCGCGCATGCCGTACATGTTGGCCGACGGAGCGCCCAGGTCGGAGATATTGCCGTGGAATTCCGGCATCGCAGCCAGTTTGCGGACTTCCTCCAGGATGGATTTCTCGCTGCGGGACTGGATGAATTTGCTCTGATGCGCGGCGATCGTGCAGAAGTTGCAGCCGCCGAAGCAGCCCCGGTGGGTGATGATCGAGTCCTTGATCATGTCGTAGGCCGGGATGCGTTTGCCCTTGTAGCGGGGGTGCGGGAGCTTGGTGAAGGGCAGATCCCAGCAGGCGTCCATCTCTTCGGTGGTGGCGGGCGGGTACATCGGATTGACCTGGATGTAACCGTCCCTCACCGGCTCGATCAACGTCCTGGGATGCAGCACGTTGGCTTGGATCTCGATCTCCCGGAAATTCTCCGCAAACGCCTTTTTATCCTTGCAGCACTCCTCGTAAGAATGCAGCACCAGTGGCTCTTCGGACCGGCAGGGCTGCGGCCTTGCAGGCAGAAAAGCGTCCTCGCTCCGCTGCGGAAATGCCTGCCCGGCCGCACCCTGTCCGGATCCTTCGGACGCCGCCGGCGAAGTGGAAGCAGAATCTGCCTGCGGAAACCGTGGCCGCCCGTGGTCTCGTGAACGGGAGGGGCCCGCAGCCGAAGGCTGTGGGAGGGATGAGCGAAGCGAAGTTTCCGCGGACAGATTCTGTGTAACGAAGCGAGCGGCGGCCTTGCCGGTGCGATAAAACGCAATCTGGGGGATTTTTTCGATTTGCCGCAAATTGCGGCCGGCCTCGATCGCGCGGGTGAGCTCCAGCATCGGCCGCTCCCCCATCCCGTAGCAAAGCCAGTCGGCGCCGCTGTCCACCAGGATCGAAGGCATCAGCCGGTCATCCCAGTAATCGTAATGCGTCAGGCGCCGCAGCGAAGCCTCCACACCCCCGATCACCACCGGCACCTCCGGCCACAACTGCTTGAGGATCTTGGTATAAACGGTCACGGCGCGGTCCGGCCGCTGGCCGATCTTCCCCTCCGGCGTATAGGCGTCGTCGTGGCGCAGGCGCTTCGCGGCGGTGTAGTGGTTCACCATCGAATCCATCGCGCCCGCGTTGACCGCGAAATACAGCCGCGGCGCGCCCAGCTTGCGGAAATCCCGCAGGTCATCCCGCCAGTTCGGCTGGGGCACGACCGCCACGCGGTACCCGGCTTTCTCCAGGTACCGCGCGATGCAGGCCGTGCCGAAACTCGGATGGTCCACGAACGCGTCCCCCGTGAAAAGGATGACGTCGATCCAGTCCCAGCCCAGTTTCTGGACCTCCTTGACGGAGGTCGGAATATTACATTCTGTCCGGTAAGTCAATGCCCAGGATCTTCATGCCCCGGCGCAGCACGGAAGCCAGCGTGGAGATCAGTTCGAGACGCATCTTGAGGACCTCCCGGTCGGGCTCCTTGAGGACCGGAGTTTCGTGATAATACTGGTTGAACTCCTTCGCCAGGTCATAGCAGTAGTTCGCGATGACGGCGGGAGAGAGCGCAGCAGCAGCCTCGGCTACCTTCTGCGGGTAGGCCCCCAGGATCTTGACCAGGCGCACCTCCTTGGGGCTCAGCTCCACTTCGGGATTGAGCGCCGCGGTGATCAGCTGCTCCTCCGCCTTGCGCAGGATGGAGCAGATGCGGGCGTGCGTATACTGGATGAAGGGCCCCGTGTTGCCGTTGAAGTCGATGGACTCCTTCGGGTTGAAGAGCATCTTCTTCTTGGGATCCACCTTGAGGATGAAGTACTTGAGCGCGCCCAGCCCGATCTGGCGGTAGAGCCGCTCCTTCTCCTCGTCGCTGATCCCCTCGAGTTTGCCGCTCTCCTCGGAAGTCGCCTTGGCTTCCTCGTACATCTTCTCGATCAGGTCGTCAGCGTCCACGACCGTCCCCTCGCGAGACTTCATCTTGCCCTCGGGGAGCTCCACCATCCCATAGGACAGGTGGAAGATCTGGTCGGCCCAGTCGAAACCGAGTTTCTTCAGGATCAGCTTGAGCACCTGGAAATGGTAGTTCTGCTCATCGCCGACCACATAGATATGGGAGTCCAGCTTGTATTCGCTGAAGCGGCGCTCGGCCGTGCCGAGGTCCTGCGTGATATACACGGAGGTGCCGTCGGAGCGGAGCAGGAGCTTGCGGTCCAGTCCGTCGGCGGTGAGGTCGCACCACACGGATCCGTCCGGATCCTTGACGAAGACACCCATGTCCAGGCCCCGCTGCACCAGTTCCTTGCCGAGCAGGTAGGTCTCATGCTCGTAATACGTGCGGTCGAAGGTGATGCCGAGGGCCTTGTAGGTCTGCTCGAAGCCGGCGAACACCCAGCCGTTCATAATCTCCCAGAGACGGCGGACGGCAGGATCGCCCTCCTCCCACTTGACCAGCATCTCGTGGACCTTGTCCATCACGGAAGGGTCTTCCTTCTCCATCTTGGCGAACTCCACGTAGCAATCGCCCACGAGGTGGTCGCCCTTCTTGCCGGTGCTCTCCGGCGTGGCGCCGTTGAAACGCTGCTCCCAGGCGTACATCGATTTGCAGATGTGCACGCCGCGGTCGTTGACCAGCGTGGCCTTGATCACCTCGTCGCCGGCCGCCTTGAGCAGGTCGGACACGGAGGCGCCCAGCAGGTTGTTGCGGATATGGCCGAGATGCAGGGGCTTGTTGGTGTTGGGCGAGGAGAACTCGACCATCACGCGGCGACCCGTGGAGGGCAGCTGTCCGTACGCGGGATCCCCGGCAATCGCCGCCAGGGCCTCGCGCCAATAGATATTGGAAAGGCTGAGGTTCAGGAAGCCCTTGACGGAGTTGTATGCGCTCACTTCCGGGCAGTTGGCTACCAGCCAGTCGCCCAGGGCGCAGCCCGTCGCATCCGGACTCTGGCGCGTCACGCGCAGCAGCGGGAAGACGACCAGGGTGAAATCTCCTTCGAACTCCTTCCGGGTCACCTGAACCTGGAGGGTGGCGGGATCGACATCGGCGTTATAAAGCGCCTTGATGGCCTCTGAGGCCTTCGCGGCAAGGAATTGCTCCGGTGTCATCAGCCGAGGTAGGTCTTGAGAAGTTTGCTGGCAGAGGGTTTCTTGAGCTTGCGGATCGCCTTCTCCTTGATCTGGCGCACGCGTTCGCGGGTCAGGTCCAGTTTCTCGCCGATCTCTTCCAGGGTCATCTCCTGGCAGCCGATGCCGAAGAAGGACTTGATGATTTCGCGCTCACGCGGGGTGAGGATCTGCAGCGCACGCTCGATCTCCGTGCTGAGGGACTCGTTGGTCAGGCCCCGGTCGGCGCTCGGAGAGTCATCGTTGGGCAGCACGTCCAGCAGGCTGTTGTCTTCGCCCTCGACGAACGGGGCGTCCACGCTGACGTGGCGGCCGGACACGCGGAGCGTATCGGCGATCTTGTCCTTGGGGATATCGATCATGTCGGCCAGCTCATCGGTGGACGGCTGGCGCTCGTTTTCCTGCTCGAATTTGCCGAGGGCCTTGTTGATCTTGTTCAGCGAGCCCACCTGGTTGAGCGGGAGACGCACGATGCGGCTCTGCTCGGCAAGGGCCTGCAGGATGGACTGGCGGATCCACCACACGGCATAGGAGATGAATTTGAAGCCGCGGGTCTCGTCGAATTTCTCGGCGGCCTTGATCAGGCCGAGGTTGCCCTCGTTGATCAGGTCGGGCAGGCTCAGGCCCTGGTTCTGGTACTGTTTCGCGACGGAGACGACGAAACGCAGGGTCGCGCGCGTCAGTTTCTCCAGGGCCTCTTCGTCACCCTTGCGGATGCGCTGGGCAAGTTCAACTTCCTCTTCGGGGGACACCAACTCTTCGCGGCCGATCTCCTGGAGGTATTTATCCAGGGATGCGCTCTCGCGGTTGGTAATGGATTTTGTGATTTTCAGCTGTCTCATACACCCAATTATACGGAACAATCCCGCGTAAGTTTCACACTTCCGCGGGATTTTTTCCGATTAGTTTTCAACAGCCTACTCGTCCTTGCCGAAGCCGAAGTAGCCCGGACGGCCGTTGGCCGTGACGCCCTCGATGAAGATGGAGCGCTTGCTCTTCTTGGCGATGTCGATAACATCCTGCGGCTTGCTGACCTTCTGGTCGTTGACATAGCGGATGATGAAGCCGTCCTCGCCGCCGGCGCGGGCCACCTTGCCGTTGCCGGCAGAGACGATCAGCACGCCGTTCTCGACCGCCTTGAGCTGGGCGCCGTAGAAGGCCACGGTCCCATCGCTGCTCACCGTACCGTCCTTGACGCTGCCGTCCGTGAATTCGACCTGGACGTCCATCGTCTTGCCGCCGCGGAAGACCTGCACGCTGGCCTTGTCGCCGGGATGGTAGGAATTCACCTTGGCCTGGAGTTCGGGCATCGTGGCGGTCTTGGTCCCGTCGATGCTGAGGATCACGTCCTCGGCCTTGATGCCGGCCTTGTCGGCCGCGGCCCCCTTGACGATCTCGCTCACATAGACGCCCTCCGGGCTGGAGAGATTCAGCTTCTTGGCAAGTTCCTCAGTGATCGTACCGCCGGTGATGCCCAGCATGGCGCGCTTGACGGAACCGAAGTCGATCAGGTCGCTGACCACCTTCTTGACGATATTGGAAGGGACCGCGAAGGAATAGCCCGTATAGGAACCGGTCGTGGAGACGATGGCGGTGTTGATACCCACCAGTTCGCCCTCCTTGTTGACCAGGGCGCCGCCGGAGTTGCCCGGATTGACGGCCGCATCGGTCTGGATGAAGGATTCGATCTTGAATTCACCGTCGTAGTTGGGCATCGAGCGGCCCTTGGCGCTCACGATACCGGCGGTGATGGTGGAGCGGAGCTCCTCGCCCAGCGGGCTGCCGATGGCCAGCACCCACTCGCCCAGGCGGAGCTTGTCGGAGTCGGCGAACTGCACGACGGGCAGGCCGCTGGCGTCGATCTTGATCAGGGCGACGTCCGTTGCCGGGTCTGTCCCGATGACGGTGGCTTCGTAGGTCTTGTTGTTATTGAGGGTCACCTCGATCTTGGTCGCGTTGCTGACCACGTGGTTGTTCGTCACGATATAGCCGTCCGGGCGGATGATGACACCGGACCCGCTGCCCTGGCGCTCACGGCCGCCGCCCATCCCCTCGTCGCCGAAGAAGAAACGGAAGAACGGGTCGATGTACTGCTGTTGCTGCTGGGACTTGACGGTCACCTTGACGTAGACGACCGCCTCGACGGCGTTCTCGGCCGCATAGGTAAAGTCGGGATAGTCGGACAGTGACAAATTGACAGTACGGACGGTCTGGCCGTCAGGAGAATAAACGACTTGCTGCGCCTCGCTCTGGGCGGGCGCCGTGGATTTCACGATACCGTAAGCGGTCAGGCCGCTCAAAAGCACCGAAAGAACAACTGTAAGAATGCCTTTCTTCATATTATATGATTTTAAGTTTTGTCCGCGTCTTAAAAAGTCAAAATATATGCCAAAATAAGAGAATAATTTGTTAATTTTGCGAGAATGAAGTTTTAACCAATTGAATTATTAAAAGAATCTGATATGGAATTCAACGTTTCTAGTGCCGGACTGCTCAAGGGCGTCCTGGATGTCTCCAAGGCGATCCCCGCCAAAACCGCCCTCCCCATCCTGGAGAATTTTCTCTTCGTCCTCAAGGACGGGCAGCTCGAGATCACTGCCTCCGACCAGGAGCTGACGCTCCGGACGGTGGTGCCCGTGGAAGGTACGGCCGAAGAAGGAAGCATCGCCGTCCCGGCCCGGCAGATGATCGACCTGCTGAAGGCCCTGCCCGACCAGCCCGTCACCATCAAGACGGCCGGCGAAGGATCCTTCGAGTGCATCTGGAGCAACGGTAATTCCTCCCTCCCCTATTTCCCGGCGGCGGATTACCCCGAGATCAAGGGGGCCGGCGAAGACGCCCTCAGCGCCAGCGTGCCGGCTTCGGTCCTCGCCGAAGGCATCAGCAATACGATCTATGCGACCGCGGATGACGAGATGCGTCCCGCGATGAACGGTATCTTCTTCGACATGGACGTCGAGAGCACCACGCTCGTGGCCTCCGACTCCCACAAGCTCATCTGCTACACCACCCGCGCCTTCAAGACGGCGGAGAAGGCTTCCTTCATCCTCCACAAGAAACCGGCCGGCGTGCTCAAGAGCATCATCGACAAGGACGACGAGGACGTTACCATCGCCTTCGACTCCTCCACCGTGGTCTTCACCATCGGCGAGACGATGATGGTCTGCCGCCTGATCGTCGGCAAATTCCCGGAGTACCGCAAGGTCATCCCGCAGAACAACGCCAACATCCTCAAGATCGACCGCGCGCAGCTGCTCAACACGGTCCGTCGCGTCGCCGTCTGCGCCAACAAGGCATCCAACCACATCAAGTTCGACCTCAAGCCCGGACAGATCGAAATCACCGCCCAGGACCTCGGCTTCGCCCTGGCCGCCTATGAGAAACTCTCCTGCGACTACAACGGCGCCGAACTCGGGATCGGGTTCAAGTCCTCGTTCCTCATCGAGATCCTCAGCAACATGACCTGCGGGACCGTCGTGATGAAGTTTGCGGACCCGCGCCGCGCCGCCCTGATCGTCCCGGCGGAAGAGGAGGAAGAGAGCGAGAAGATCTGCGGCATCCTGATGCCGATCATGGTGTCCTAAGGTATTCTTATGCAACTGAATCTGACCCGGCCGCTGCTTTTCTTCGATATCGAGAGCACCGGCCTCAACATCCCCGCGGATTCCATCATCGAACTCAGTTTCGTGAAGGTTTTCCCAGGCGGGGAGGAGCGTATCAAGACCTGGCGCATCAAGCCCTGGGACTATGAGCGCCGCTGCCAGCGTCCCATCAACCCCGAGGCTTCCAAGGTCAACGGCATCACCGATGACATGCTGGTGGACTGCCCGACCTTCTTCGCCGTGGCGGAAGAGGTCGCGGACTGGCTCCGCGACAGCGACCTCGCGGGATTCAATTCCGCGAAGTTCGACCTTCCGATGCTGGCCGAGGAGTTCGAGCGTGTCAAACTGGCCGGCAAGGACCTCCAGGTGGACCTGCACAGCCCGCTGATGGTGGACGTGCAGAACATCTACCACGCGATGGAGCCGCGCAACCTGCGCGCCGCCTACCGTTTCTACTGCGGTGGCGAAGACTTCGAGAACGCCCACAGTGCCGAAGCCGACACGGTGGCGACCTACGAGGTGCTCAAGGCCCAGCTCGACCGCTACCAGGAGCCCGACAAGCACCGGGAGCAGGTCCTCAAGAACGATGTCGCTTCCCTCGCCGCCTTCGTCGGCAAGAAATACGTGGACTTCTCCGGACACCTGATCCAGGACGACAAAGGCGAGATCCTGATCAATTTCGGCAAGCACAAGGGCAAGACCGCCAAGCAGGTATTCGACACGGATCCTTCCTATTTCGCATGGATCCAGCAAGGCAGTTTCACCCTCGACACCAAGGCCCAGTTCGCTAAGCTCGAAGAGCAGTTCAAGCGTGAGCGGCTGGCCGCCAAATGGAACGGCCGGCTGTTCTGAGTCCGGTTGGTTTTTCGCAGATAAAGTGCTACCTTTGCGCCCGCTTCACGCAAAGGTAGCATTTTTGATATGAGACTGATTCCGATATACACCTGGAACAAAGGTGTATTGCAATTCAACAAACGCAGCGACCGATTGACGAAAAAGCCCTGGTTCCAGGGCGTCCTGCTGATGGTCTGCGTGCTCGTGGCGATGCTGCTCGCCAACCTCCCCTTCACCCGTGAACTCTACCACGATATCCTGGAGACCCACATCCAGCTTCACTTCCACAGCGAAGACGGACTGGTGGATGTGCTCTTCCCGCGCGACCTGACCGTCGAGAAGTTCATTAACGACATCCTGATGGTGATCTTCTTCTTCACGGTCGGTCTGGAGATCCGGCGTGAGATTGCCCACGGGGAGCTTTCCTCCCCCAAGAAGGCGATGCTGCCGGTGATTGCCGCATTCGGCGGCGTGATCGCCCCGGCGCTCATCTACACGCTGATCAACCACGGGACGCAGGCCGCCAGCGGCTGGGGCATCCCGACGGCGACGGATATCGCCTTCGCCGTCTGCATCCTCTCCATGCTGGGCGACAAGGTCCCCGTATCGCTTAAAGTCTTCCTGACGGCCCTCGCCATTGCGGATGACCTGATCGCCATCCTGGTCGTGGCCCTCTTCTACGGCGGCAAGATCAATTTCGTCCTGCTCGGCATCGCCGTGCTCGTGATCCTGCTGGCCCTGCTGCTGCGCCGCCTCGGAGAGAAGCGGATGTTCCCCTATCTCCTCTGCGCTGCCGCGGTGTGGGGTCTCTTCTACTACAGCGGCATCCACGCCACGATGTCCGGTGTGGTGATGGCCTTCCTGATCCCTTCCCATTCGCTGTACAACAAGGCCCAGTACATCCACAAGCGCAACCACTATCTCGAGCTGCTCGAAAAGATGGAAGGCATTGACGAGGAGCCCTTCCCCAACGGGCCGCAGAAGCATGCCCTGCGCAAGCTGGAGCAGATTGCCCACGGTACGATGGACATGAGCTACCGCGTCGAGCACGCCCTCACCCCGTGGGTGAATTTCCTGATCATGCCGATCTTCGCCCTGGCCAACGCCGGCGTGGTGATCAGCGATCCTTCTTATTTCAATGTTTTCAGCTACGACGCCGCCCTGGGCAGCGTCTCGATGGGCATTTTCCTGGGCCTGCTGCTCGGCAAGCCGCTCGGCATCACCCTTTTCAGTTGGCTCGCCATCAAGTGCAAGGTGGGTGCTATGCCGGAGAAGGCCACCTGGCCGATGTTCTTCGCCGTGGCCTGCCTGGGCGGTATCGGATTCACGATGTCTATCTTCGTGGATACGCTCTCCTTCGGGGAGACGGCCCCGGACGTGATGATGCACCTGCGCGACGCCGGCAAGATTGCCGTCCTGATGGGCTCCGTCTGCGCGGGCATCCTCGGCTCGGTGCTGATCAGCATCGTCTCGAAGATCGGGGCGAAACGGAAATAGATTGCCGTCACGGAAACGGCCCCTTTTTGAGAACGGAATGGCAGTTTTGCCATTCCGTTCTCATTTATACCCGTTTTCCGGAACGGAATGCTTATCTTTGCAGATATGGACAATCAGCAAATCATCGCCTTGATCAAGCGGGAGGTCGTGCCGGCCATTGGCTGCACGGAGCCTGCGGCGGTCGCCCTCTGCACCGCCTATGCCACGGAGGCGCTCGGCATGCGCCCGGAGCATATTGACGTGCAACTCAGTGCCAATATGCTCAAGAACGCCATGGGCGTCGGTATTCCCGGTACGGGAATGACCGGCCTGCCGATCGCCATCGCCCTCGGCGCCCTGATCGGCAAGAGCTGCTATCAGCTGGAAGTGCTCAAGGATGTCAATCCGCAGGCCGTCAACGATGCGAAGGCGTGGCTGGCTAGCGACAGGATCTGCGTCGGGCTGACCCATGAAAGCAAAGAAGTGCTTTATATCGAGGTGAGCTGCAAGGGTGGCGGGAAGTGCTCGCGGGCCATTATCGCCCGCGACCATACGCGGCTGGTTTTCCTGGAGGGCCCTTGTGTGGAGCCTGTCGACCTGCGCGGCAGCCTGGGTGCACAGGCTGAGGAGGCAGCGGACGAAGAGCTTACCCTGCGCCGGGTTTACGATTTCGCCACCACGGCGCCCCTGGAGGATATCGAATTCATCAACGAGTCCCGCAGGCTCAATGAGGCGGCTGCGGAGGAGGCCCTGAAGGGCAATTACGGGCACGAACTTGGCAAGACTCTTTCCCGCCCGCTCGGCAAGGGCATCATGGGCGATTCGATCTTCAGCCACATCATCAGCGCCACTTCCTGCGCCTGCGATGCGAGGATGGCGGGTGCGAAGATCCCGGTGATGAGCAATTCCGGCAGCGGTAACCAGGGCATCGCCGCCACGCTGCCCGTGGTCGTATTTGCCCGGGAGAATCACAATACGGAAGAAGAATTGACCCGAGCCCTGGTTCTGAGCCACCTGACGGCCATCTACATCAAGCAGAGCCTGGGGCGGCTGAGCTGCCTGTGCGGCTGCGTGGTGGCTTCTACCGGCAGCAGTTGCGGGATTACCTACCTGATGGGGGGCGGCTATGAGCAGGTCTCCTACAGCGTCAAGAACATGATCGCGAACCTCGCGGGCATGGTCTGTGACGGCGCCAAACCCAGTTGCGCGCTCAAGGTCAGCAGCGGTGTGTCAACTGCTGTCCTGAGCGCGATGCTGGCCGTGCAGAATCACACGGTAAGTAGCTACGAAGGACTGATCGAGGATGACGTCGACCGTTGCATCCACAATCTGACCCGCCTGGGGTCCGTGGGTATGCAGGAGACCGACAAGATGGTCCTCGACATCATGACCCACAAGAAATAAGCGCCGCTACAACTGGTTGTAGGCGGGGGAGAAGGTGTCACCCTGGCGGATATCGCCGGTGGTGGCACCTTTCTTCAACCAGCGCTGGCGCTGGGCGGAAGTGCCGTGGTTGAATGATTCGGGCACGGTATAGCCGCCGGCTACCTTGCCGGTGGACATGCCACGCCGGTCATCGACGTTGGTACTCTCATGGAATACTATTTTTGAAAAAACAATGATGCGAGCTTGTACAGGCCTAGCGGATGAATTCCTTCAAGAGCTTATGCAACAGTTCGTTGACATCTCTCGTTTCCTTCGGGTGCGATGCCAGGGTGGGGACTTCCTCGACGAAATGCACGACCCGGTCCGTTTCGGAATCGATGATTGCGCAGTAGAGCACATTCCCATAGGGAGAGCTTACATAGTAGTTCTGGGAAGGATTGGTCAGGCCGGAGATGCCGGTGATGCTCTTGATGACACCGTCAATGGCTTTCTGGGCAGCCTTCGTCACTTTCTCCCGCTGGTAGCCTTTGACGGTCTGGACATATCCGTAGGAGAAGAGGACGATGCCGTAGCGATGGCCGCTTTCCTCAATGCGTTTGCACAGGGACCTGGGAACGCGGAGCCGGTCGATCTTGGCCGGATCGACATCCGTGAAATTCTCCACCCATTTCCGAAGGGAAGAATCTTCATCGTAGTCTACCGGGATCATATCGGAGAAGGGGAAACGTTCGGCATTGATGATGGTCGTGATGATATCGACCGCCTTGCGGCCATCTGCCGGATCCAGATATCCTTTTCCGTCATCGCCGTAGCAAACGATGTACGCGTGGGGTTGGATGAATGCGAATTCACGGATAGAAGACAGGTTGACGTCGGCGGCGGTGTGACGGGAGACGCCGCAAGCGGTCATCGCCAGAAGGACAAGGGTGCCGAAAAAGAGATGGATTGCTTTCATGAATGCTTACAAATGTGGTTATCAAGGACAAATATAGTAATAAATTCGCTATTCTCGTCCGGTCGTCCCTTTTTTAAGTGGATGTACGCGGAAGTGGCGCAAGAAAAATAACGCAAAGATTTAGGAGATTTCAATATTTTTACTACCTTTGTAATCCCATTGCCACTTTAGCTCAGTCGGTAGAGCAGCGCATTCGTAACGCGCAGGTCAACAGTTCAAGTCTGTTAAGTGGCTCGAAAAAGCCCGGCAATTGCCGGGCTTTTTCGGATTTTTACTATCTTTGTGCCAATTACAACCACGATTTTATGCAACTTGACGGAAGAAGACAGAGTACCAACGTCGATGACCGGCGTGGTATGTCCGGCGGCAAAGTCGCCGGCGGCGTGGGCCTCGGAGGCCTGATCATCATCGGTCTGATCACGCTCCTGATGGGCGGCAATCCCGGAGACGTCATTGAGACGGTGACCCAGATGGGCGGGTCTGAGATCGTTTCCCAGAGCGGCCGTACCCCGACTGCGGAGGAAGAGGAACTCGCCGTATTCACCAAGCAGATCCTTGCCAGCACCGAGGACGTCTGGACCAAGGTCCTGGCCCAATACGGCCGGAAATATACCCCGCCGCAGCTCGTCCTTTACAATGACTATGTGCAGACGGCCAGCGGCACGGCGTCCGCCCAGATGGGCCCGTTCTACAACAGCGGCGACCAGTGCGTCTATATCGACCTGTCCTTCTTCTCCACGATGCGGCAGCAGATCGGTGCTGACGGTGATTTCGCGTATGCTTATGTGATCGCACACGAGATCGGCCACCACGTGCAGTACCTGCTGGGCACGCTTCAGCAGGCCCACCAGCAGATGGCGCGGATGAGCGAGACGGAGAGCAACCGGATGAGCGTGAAGATCGAGCTCCAGGCCGACTTCCTGGCCGGCGTCTGGGCCCGCTATGAGAACGAGTTGTTCCGTTCCCTGGAAGAGGGCGACCTCGAAGAAGGCATCGACCTCGCCGCCAAGATCGGCGACGACTACCTGCAGAAGAAAGCCCGCGGTTATGTCCAGCCCGAGTCCTTCAACCACGGCACCTCCGAGCAGCGCAAGCGCTGGCTCCTCAAAGGCTACCGCACCGGTGACCTCAGCCAGGGAGACACCTTCTCCATGAACTACAACCAGCTGTAGAGTCGGTGTCCGTTCCGAAAAACGGGCGGAAACAATAACGGAATGGTCGATTCGGCCATTCCGTTATTGTTTTGGTGCGAATTCCATTCCCGCAGGAGCACGGGGCTTCCCGGTCAGGCGGACGCAGCCTTCACTTCAGAAGTGGCGAAGTAAGAATTATACCACATCGGGTATAAAATCAAATAATTGATATAATACTATCCCCGAACTGATATAATAACAGATAAAAACATTATATTTGCACCCGAATGGGTATAATCATTATGAGTTTATCTGATCATATCAAGCAAAAAAGGAAGAAAACCGGCCTCACACAGGTCGAATTGGCAGAACGTGCCGGCGTAGGACTCCGCTTTGTCCGGGATCTGGAACAGGGAAAACAAACGCTGAGAATGGACAAGGTAAATGAAGTCCTTGCCCTTTTTGGGGAATGTCTGGGACCGGTTAAAGTTGACATTGTATGAAACAGGCGGGCATCTATGTGAATGACATCTTCTGCGGGATTCTCACAGAGGATGAAGAGGGCTTTCACTTTGTTTACGGAAAAGATTATCTGGCAAGGCCCGGTGCCGTGCCGGTGAGCCCAACCATGCCGCTGCAGGAGCAGGCATATGAAAAGGAAATCATGTTCCCTGTCTTCGACGGACTTATTCCGGAAGGCTGGCTGCTGGATATTGCCTCTTCGTCCTGGAAAATTGACCCACGGGACAGGATGTCACTTCTTATCGCCTGCTGCAAAGACTGTATCGGGAACATCAGCGTAAAACCGCTCAGCCATGAGTAAGTGTTTGTATTGTTATCAGGAGTTGGAGGAAGGTCAGGTGGATTTCCATCCGGGCTGCGCCCGCACTTTCTTCGGCAGCGAAAACGCACCCCTTCTTCCGTACACCAGGGACAACATGTCCGAACTGGCCCGGAAAGTGATCCGTACCAGTACGTCCGTCACGGGTGTACAAGCAAAAATGTCGCTGGACGTGGACCGTGGGAAAAAGAAAGAACCGGCCATATTCACGATCGTGGGCCTTTGGGGGAAATATATCTTCAAGCCGCAAAGCGGGAAATACCCTTGTTTGCCGGAGCTGGAAGACCTCACGATGAAAATGGCTGATGCCGCCCATATCCGGACGGCCCGCCATACGCTCATCCGGCTTGCCGATGGAGAGCTGGGATATCTTATCCTTCGGATGGACAGGGGTCGGAAAGGAGAGAAAATATCCCTGCTGGATATGTGCCAGCTAAGCAACCGGCTCACCGAACACAAGTACAACGGCACCTACCAGCAGTTGGCCGATACGGTGAAGAGATACTCCTCCGCCCCCATGCTGGATGTGCAACGCTATTGGGAGGTGGTCCTGTTTTCGTGGATTACCGGCAACTCCGACATGCATTGCAAGAATTTCTCCCTGATGGATAAGGAGGGAAATGGAGAATACGTCCTGGCTCCTGCCTACGATCTGCTGGCCGTGTTGCTTGCCGATCCTGCCGATTCCGAAGAAATGGCGCTGAGTTTTACCGTCGGCGGCGCCAGGACCGGCTTTGACCGGAACACTTTTCTTACCGCATTCACCCAAAGCGGCATCCCTGCCCCCGTGGCAGATAGAATCATTGAGCGCATGAAGGGTTTCCTCCCTATATGGAAAGAACTGATTGCCAAGTCTTTCCTGTCGGAGAAGATGAAGGCGGATTACTGCCGGCTGATAGAAAACCGGTTAGGGCGTTTATAACATCCTGGCGTCAGGCGGAATGGAGCCAGGTGCGCACGGCGCCGAAGCGGCGGGCGGCGAGATCTTCGGGTGAAATCATGAAATTGAGCATGCCGCTGTCGAAGAAGCGCAGGCCCCAGCGGTCGTCTTCGTCCAGCTGCAGCAGGGAGATCAGGCCGGGCAGTTCGCCGGACACTTCCTCGAAGAAGGGTTGCCCCAGCAAACGCGTATAGCTGTCCTCATCGCGCGTCACGCGCGAGAAATGGATGGCCTCGGCCGGCAAGACGGCGGGCGTGCCGTCGTCGTAAAGCAACGTGTGCTCGTGCAGCGAATCCAGGTCGTTCGAATAGAGCACGCGGAAATACGCGTACTCCCATTCCCCCATCCCCGGGCAGACGGCGTCCGGATTGCCGAGGAAATAATCCAGCGAGGCGAAGAACCACAGCATGCCGGTATGCGGCAGCAGTCCTTCCGGGTCGAACGGCGCCAGCTCCTCGCAACGGATCTGGCAGATGAAGGTCAGCGGGTCGTCGTACACGTCCCCGTCGTCATTGACCGGCACAGACGGCCAGTCCAGCTCCTCCGGAAGGTCCGGGAAGCCCCACCACTTGCTCTGGCCAAGGAGATTCTCCTCAGCGGGTTGCGTCTGGATACTTATCATATGCGAACAATCTCCTCTCCATTCATGATATACGGAATATTCTGAACGATCAGCCGATCCTTGTCGGCTTCGTGGGCGAGTTCATCATAGGGCGCGATGTCCAGATGGATGAACTCCTTGTTTTTCAACTCTTTGAAGCGGCTACGGTCGGATCGTTCGCACTTGGGAGCCGCCCGATAGCCCGCCAGCAGCACGGTGGTCATCCAGCGGCGATGCTCCACTTCCGAGAGCGCCTCCAGCGCTTCGGCATCCAGCGCATCGACTGACGCCCGAGTGGGCTCCAGCCCGAAGGCGCGTAGCTTCATGGGGATGGAATTGGCACTCGCGATGCTGGAAAGCTGGTGGGCGAAGGAAAGGCCCGCCCAGGCCTCGGCAGCCGAGGCGGCGGGCGGGTTGCCATATTCCAAATCATAGAGGTAGTTGACCCGCTGGCCGCGCTCGGAGCGGCGCAGGAGCAGCGCATCGGTCTCGGGCATCGCCTCGCCATAGCAGCGGACCTGCCCGAACATGCCCGTGGAGACGGCCTTATCCAGCAATTCCGCATGGTCTTTCTGATAGACCGCAACGGGGATATCCGCCTTGAGAACCGCCTTCGGCAGGTGCAGGGCGGCGGATAGCGCCGTCGCAGCGTCCTCGGGGCAGATTGCCACCACGAGCTTCTGCGCCGGGTCAGCGGCCCAGGTCTCCAGTTGTTCCCGGACAAAAGGCGAGGAGAGATGGCTGTCAATGAACTCCCATTCGAGGTCCAGGAAATCGCCGAAGGCCTCCTTCGGCGCATGGTCTTCGCGCCCTGCCGGGGACACATAGGCATAGTGCGAGAGGTCAAACAGGCCCTGGCGGTTCGCCACGAAATCATCCATCTCCTTTCGGATGTCACTGTCTATAAATGAGATCAGCGTCCTGCACCCGCTCTGCGCGAAATCCGGGAAATGGCAGACCTGCGCCGCCACGGCGGCAAACGACCGGGCCGTCCGGCCGTTGCCCGCAATCACGATGTGCAGGTGCTGCCCTGCCCCGGGAACCGGCAGGAAAGGCGTATCCACGAGGAGCTGCTCAGCCAAGTAATCACTGGTATTGACGATCTCGACGCGCAGGCGGGAATCTCCCTCCTTCGGAAGATACTGGAACACATCCTGGCTGGAGCGCATCTCCAGGGTAATGTAGCACGGGATGGCCGAGCCCTCCCCGCCGCAGATGTCCCGGAGAAGGTCCATGGCCCCGACATTCAGCGAGTCATGCGCCGCTTCATCGTCCTCCCCGATCAGATAAATGCAGCGTGCCAGGAACGCCCGGGCGCCGAGGAGGTCTTCCCGGTTGTCCCGCTTGCCCCGGTACCAGGTGATCCGGCGGCAGAAGGCAGCATCGTCAAGGGCCGTCTCCATCGTGGCCCGGAGAGCCTCCACGTCAGAGGAAGTCATGACGACAATGTCCTTGTCCACGAAATCAGGATGTTTCTGCAGGGCTTTCAGCATGTCAACCAGCGGATGGCCGCCGCCCAGGATCAGCACATGGCCGCTGAAGCGGTAGCGCCGCTCGCCCTTACGGTAGGCCTCGGCGATGTTGGAGAACACGTTGGAGAACACCGAAATCATCAGCGCGGACAGGATCAGGATGCCGCTCAACGTGACGATCAGGCTGAAGAAATCATTGGCCTGGTGGTCGATCGGGAAATTGCCCGGGTCCAGGTACAACATCAGGATATCCGTCCAATCCAGGCCCCAGATCCGGCCGACCAGGCAAAAGATGCCATACAGCACCAGCACGATGCCCACCAGCCAGGCCAGCTGTTTTCCCTCGCCTTGGGCGAGGATACGATCCATTCTACGGCGTATCATTGTTCGCAATATTCTTTATACAGTTCTACAATCTTCTTGTCAATCTCCTCAACCGGCACGTCCATTTCTGTCTCCGGCAAGCGGGCCTTTTTCTCCCGGAACATCGCGATCAGCGGATGGTCTGAATCCAGTTCCTTCAGTCGGTCGACAGCGCTGAAACACGCCTGCGAAGTGAAATCAAGCATTTGCGCCAACAGGTCTTTCCGGTTTCCGGACGGTTTCATATTGGAGAGAACCAAAAATAAAGCAGAGTTGTAATCTAAGAAGCGTTCCACACAAGGCTTGTAGCTGAAGAAACTGTCCATCTCATAAAGCGACTCCATCCAGGGTTCGAAGCGGACCCACTCTTCCAGAAAACGATCATATGCCTTCTCCTCCTGCAGCACATCCAACGCCATCATCATCAGTTGGGTGGACATGAAGAAAGCTTCGAAACTCTCCTTGCCCGTGTCTAAATCCTGACAAATAGCATAGTATTTATCAAAGAAACTGTCGAGCAGCGAAAGATCCGCGTCCTTTCTGCGGAACAGCCCGCGGCGGCTCCTGGCTTCGTGGATAATGCGAATCAGTGCCATATACCGCGCTTTCAGGCTGGTCTGAGCACCTTCCGCTTCGTCCATCTCCTTGCGGAGAATTCTCGCCTTGGACTGCTGTCCTTTCTTCTTGTACAGGGCCAACAGGGGGGCGGACACGCCGGAAACCAACTGCTGCGCGGTTTCAAAACCCTCTTCTGCGCAGCGTCGCGCCGCCTTCAGCGCCAGTTCCAGATGGGGTATTGAATCCTGGGGCATAGCCAGGATGGACGCATAGGTAAACGCATCCATGACCGACAGGTCATCCAAACGGACATCTTCCAGCCACTCTCCCATCCGTTTAGTCAGCAGATGCAACTCTTCCTGCAGGTCTGACATCCCGGTCAAGATATCCAAGAACAATTGCAACCTGACGGAAGGCGTCAGCGCCCGACAGTATTGTTCAAAATCCGGGCTGTCGAAAAAGCCCTCCCGTGCCAACTGGCGGACCTGGGGACTGTAGAAACGCAGCAAGTCTTTTATCTGTTGGCCGTGAATATAGTCTCCTTCGACCAGATAGGACGGGAAATGCCCGGGATCGCCGCTCTTGAGCGCGTAATACAGGCCCATCGTCTCCCGCAGGGAATCTGCGGGATCCAGCGTCAGCAGATAGGACGAAATCTCCTTCTGGCGCTTCTGCAGGCCGTCTTCAGCCTGCGTGATGTATTTTGCGCGCCACAGATGGCGGGTCCGGTCCTCGTAGAAGAAATCCTGCAGGAAATTCATCGCCCGGTAGAACTGGACCACATCCCAGTCCTCCCCGGCAAAATGGGCGATATCGCTCTCCCGGAGACCTCCCGGGGCCGCAGCAATGTACCAGAAAGCCTGGCGCATCTGCTCCCCCAGCCCGAGGTTGTAGAGAATATTGTTGACCATATGGGTCATCAGGTCGTAAGGGGTATCCGGCATCTCACCCCAGATCTCTTCGAGATAGCCGTTGATGGCGTCGATCTGGCTGCCGTCGCTGGCGCGGATCCGCTTGAAATCCTCCTGGGTGAGGGATTCGAAAAGACGGAAGACACTATGTACCTTGATCGGCAACAGGCAATCATGATCACCTTCCGCCGCATCCAGCATGGCCTTCCGGACGGCTGCGGGCAATTCCAGGAAATACGTCTTCTCATAGCGGGAAATCAGCGCCTCCGCATCCTCCGAATCCACGATGCCGGGCACCATCAACCGGGCCGGGTATGCGTGCGCCGAGAGGAATTTCGTGCGGGCCTCGCTCTCATCCTGCAGGTTCACCAGGATGTTCACCTGATCCGCCACCCGGTCAAGCCAGGGCATGTACAGGTCCTTGGCTGCCGTTGTCTCGAGGGCCTCGACGTCGTCGAGGAAAATGTAGATATATTTGTCTGCGTCGCGAACTTCCTGTACGAGCGAAGCGAACAGGGCATTTAACTCCGTCTCAGGCAATTTGCCCAGCAACAGGTCGTCGTCCGGGATCTCCTCCCGACCCGTGACCAGCGCGAGCTCATGGATCCAGCGAGCCAGTACCGGACGCATGGCATTGCTGTATTCCGACAGGCCGAACACGGCCAGCAGCCGCACCACATCCGCATCTTCGTCCCAGCTGGCATATTCCTGTGCCATGTGCGTACTGGCGCCTATGCCCGGTACATACCAGGCCACCCGGTCGGAGGAATCCTCTTCTTCGCTCTTTTTCTCGTCGGGATCCTGAGCCAGGGAGGTTTCCACCGAACCCGGCAGCAGGCGCAACAACGTGGATTCTTCCAGCTCCTTCTCCTGCACCCACCAGCTTGCAGCACCGGCTTCCTCCTCCCGGGCGGTCTCCAGCTCTATCTGCAGGGCCAGCTGCTCCGTCACAACCCGTTCAAAGTCTTCCCCCTCGAAGTGGCCGTCGCGCCAAGCCAGTCTATACGGCGTGCAGCGGTCGTCCTCGCCGCCCATCGCGCCGAAGAGCCGGCGGACCTTGTCCTTGAGCGCATCCAGCTTCCGGAGGAGGTCCGGATCGCTGTCGCAGAAGGCCGGCAGCAAATCTTCCGGCAGTCCCTCGTAGGAACTGTCATCCCGCAGGTAGAACAGGACGTGGGATGTATCGAAACTCTCTTGCGAGAGGGCGCCGTAGACGATTTCCATCTCCGTCACGCTGCACCCGGCCGTACCGGCCAGCAGCGCCTGCTCCTCGTCCGAGAGTTTGGCGGTAAACTCCTGCCAGCGCTCCATGGGCGGGATCCAGCCGTAGCGTTTGCCGATCAGTCCGATGAAGAAAGGCCGGGCGCTGTCGATACAGGAGGTGCACACGGAAAGCACCTTGCGCTCGCTCTCCGCCTCGGTCATGTCCGAGGTGTTCACGCCCAGGCGGAGATCGATGGCCTGGAGCTCGACCCGCCGGTCGCGGAAACGACGGTTCAGGGCCGGGATGATGCGGAACTTGATGATGTCCCGCTCGAAGTCCATGTCCTTGAACGTGGACGAAATGAAAATGTTGTATCGGCGCCAGCCAGAGGGACTTGATGTACTCATCGTTTACAGAATTTTAGCCAAGATAATGGAGATGTTGTCGACACCGCCCGCATCGCAGGCCATCCGGAGAAGATCCTCCGCACCGGCTCCGTCCGCAAGCGCCGTTTCGATCGTCTCGTCCGGAACCATGTCGCAGAGTCCGTCGGAGCAGACCAGCAGCACGTCTCCTTCGAGCAGTTTCCCGTCCAGGGAGTTTACGGCCAGGTGGCCTTCAGTGCCACCGCCCAAGCAATTCAGCAGCAGTTTGCTCGCCGTCGGATCACCGGTGTAGCCGCGCTCCGTTTCGTCGGTCGTCAGCTGGCGGAGCATGCCGCCCCGGAAGCGGTAGGTCCGGCTGTCGCCCGCGTTCAGCAGCCAGGTTCGGCCGTAGTGCCAGACCACGCCCGTGAGCGTGCAGCCCATCGGAAGCGCCTGGCTCTGATCGGCGGCGGTACGGTTGAGCTTCACGGCGATGTAGTGCGCCGCTTCGCGTGCATCGTCTTCGAAACTGTCCGGCTGGATCTGGTGCAGCGACAGTTGCTCTTCCATCTCCTCCAGGGCGAAGCGGCTGGCCACTTCCCCGTGCTCATGGCCGCCCATGCCATCGGCGACCAGCAGGTAGAAGAAGCCTTCGGGAGATATGGTGACCACCAGGTTGGTGGCGTCATCGCGCAGGATCACACCGCCGACGGACAGCGCATCCTCGTTGTTATCCCGCACAAGACCTTTGTGGCAGATGGCCTGGATATCGAGTTTCATTCTACAGTGAAATCAAGGGTTGCAATGCGGACACGGTCTCCTTTCTTCAGAGGAAATCCTCGGCCGGATTCCAGGCGCTGACCGTTCACGAAAGTGCCGTTGGTAGAGCCGATGTCGACAAGGATCCAGCCATCCGAGCCGCGGCTGATTTCTCCGTGGCTGCCGGATACATACTGGCAGCTGGCCAGTTCCGGCCAGATGCCGCCCCGCCGGCCGAAGCCGCCGGGCTGGAGCGGGAGCGACCAGCCGTTTCCGACCAGACGGGTCGGTCCGCCGGATGCCTGGACCGCCGTCGCCTGGGACCTGGGGCCGGCGGGCGTCTCCGGGGCCGGCTTCTCCTGGATGGTGGACGACGCCGCAGCAGGCTTCTGCTCCACGGTGGCTCCCCCGGCCAGGTATTTCCGCCCGGGAATCAAGTCGCTGCCGCAGACCGGACATTCCGTGCCGCGCTTGGGCCGCTTGCAGGTCGGGCACCATTTCAATTCTTTCCCGCACTGGTCGCAAAAGGCGCTGTCGTCGGGAATCATGTTTCTGCATTCGGGACACTGAATCATAGCGTAACGTCCTCCATCATAATGGTTTTACGTTCTTCCGGGGTATGCGTCTGCCCGTCGTCGGCCAGACGGGCCGCCAGATTGCTCTTGACCTCGTCAAAGAGGTTGCGGGCCTCGCGGCCGTTGCCGAAGGTCCGGCCGCGATTTTTGTACATCATCGTGAATTTGGCCTGCACGGCGGTTTCCGCCATCGGATCGAGGGTGTATCCGCCCTTGCGGGCATAGATCATGAAAATCTGGAAGAGCTCTTCCGGATCGTAATCTTCGAAGGTGATCCAGTTCCGCTGAGGGAAGCGCGACGGAATACCGCTGTTGCCGTTGATGAAGGCCTGCATCTCGTGAGAATAGCCCGCGGCGATGCAGACGAACTTGCCCCGGTCGTTCTCCAAGCGGGTCAGGAGCGTCTCCAGCGCCGCCTGCCCGAACTGGTCGGTCATCAGTTGGTAGGCCTCGTCGATGAACAGAATGCCGCCCATGGCCGAGTCGATCACATGCGAAGTGATTGCCTCCGTGTCGCCGACGAAACGGCCGACCAGGTCGGCCTTCCCCACTTCCTTGACATAAGGGCTCGGCAGGGCGCCCATGGAATACAGGATCTTGCCCATCAGATGCGCCACGGTGGTTTTGCCGGTGCCGGGATTGCCTAGGAACAGATAATGTCCCAGCGGGATCTCCGGACGGCGGTTCTCCAGCCGGGCGCTCTCGATCTCGTTGTTGATGGTGTGCGCCAGCTTGGTGAGCGAGGACTTCACGCCCTCCAGGCCGATAAGTTTGTTGAGTTCCTCCAGGCACTCGTCCACGGAGATCTTCTTGGGCTCCTCGTAAGGGACATCCTCCAGGAACACCGAATGGATGTTCTCCGGCGTCCACTGGTCCTGCGGGAGCGCCTTGATACGGTTGTAGATATTCGTTTTGGTCTCCGCCAGCTTTTTCATGGCCTCCCGGGCATTGCCGAATTTCGCGTCCTTCATGGCCACCATGTTCTGGAACATGCGGAGCACGCGTGCGCGCACTTCATCGTTGGCAAGCGTAAAGTTGTAACTCTTGCCCTTGGCGGCGCGCTCGAAGATTTCCAGCAGTTCGTCGGCCGAGTAGTCGTCAATGTGGATGAAATGCGAGAAACGGCTTCGCAGGCCGGGGTTTGAATTCATGAAGTCTTCCATCTCCTTGGGGTAACCGGCACAAACCACAACAAACTTGCCAGCCTCGTTCTCCATGCGGGTCAGCAAGGCCTGGATGGCTTCATTGCCCTCCCTGCTGACACTCTGGCCGGCAGCATCCTTCGGATCAATGTCGTAGGCTTCATCCAGGAAGAGCACGCCGCCCATGGCTTCCGTGATGGCGTCGTTCATGTTCTGCGCACTCTGGTTCTGGTACTGGGAAAGGATGGACTTGGGGGTCTTTTCAGTGACCCGGTCGGTAGAGAGAATCCCCATCGCCTTAAAGATCTTGCCCATCATGCGAGCCACCGTGGTCTTGCCGGTGCCGGGATTACCGGTCAGCACGAAATTGAACTTGGTGAGGCCCTCTGCGCTTTCGCCCAGCTCAATGAGTCGTTTCTGGACGGCCATTTCGTTGGCGATGCGGCGGATCGCGTCCTTGACGGACTTCATACCCACCAGGCCGTCCAGCTCCTTCATGATGTCCTCAACGGAGATCTCGCCGGTCATTTCCTCGCCCACGATATCGGAATAGCTGAGAATATTGTCTCCGCAGCCGCGGGCATTGTGGCGTCCTACGGCCTCAGAGAACAGGTTTCGCACCGCGCGGGCGTTACCGAAGGTGTCAATGCGTCTGGCATACATGCGGTCGAAGACCTTGGGGAGCATCTCTTCCGCCGTAGCGTCCAAGGTATATTCCACTTTCTCATCGTTTCGGAGGAGCTGCATACGGAAGACCTGCTCCAGCTCGCGAGCGTTGTAGTCCGGGAATTCGATGGTCACGTTGCAGCGGGACGGGATGCCGGGATTCTTGCGCACGAACTCGTTCATCTCCTTGGTATAACCCGCCATGATGCAAACGAATTCGCCACGCCGGTTCTCCAGCAGGGTAAGCAGCGTATTGATGGCGTCCATGCCGAAACTGCCGCCGTCGCCGGCCGAGGTACCCTGGGTGAGTGCATAGGCCTCATCGATGAAAAGCACGCCGCCGATGGCCTTGTTGACATAACGCTTCACGTTCGCCTCCGTGTCCCCGACCACCTGCCCGATGAAATCCTTGGCGGACACTTCCACGAACTGTCCCGTGGGCAGGGCGCCGATCGTGCCGAGCACTTCGCCGAGCTTGCGGGCGAAAGTGGTCTTGCCGGTCCCCGGATTGCCGGTGAAGAGATAGTGGTCCGTGAGCAGGCTATTGGCCTTCACACCATTTTTCTTGCGGGTCTTCACATTCCGGACAATTTCGAGAATCTTATCCTTGACGCTTTGCAGGCCGATGTAGTTGTTCAGTTCAGCCAGGATTTCCTCTTCTGACTTGGGCGTAAAACGCTCACCGGCAGGGACATCTTCTTCCGTCACGGTATTCCTGCCGCGCAGGGCTGCCTTGACGGAGAGGTTCTCCGCGACCTTCTCGGCCAGGTGGCCGTTGAGATGACTCAGATCCGGCTGACGCATAAACCACTGGAAATGGCTCGCAAGGATGTCAGGAAGCCCCTCCGAGGCGTCCAATTTATATGTTTCCTGAAGGATAGACAAAGTGAGCTCCGTCAGCTCCGGCGTGCCGAAGGCCGTCAGGTTGAACTCCAGCTCGAAAAGGCGTGCAACATCCTTGTTATTCTCCAGGAATTTGCTCATCTCGTTCAGCAGGCCGCACAGGACCACTATTGGAGCGCCTTCCGTTCCACGCATGCGCGTGAAGAGCTTGTCCAACTGATTTACATTCGAAGCCTTGTCCGTAGGCAGGAGCTTCTGTGCGTTGGTAATCAGCAGGATACCATCCTTGAGCGCCGCGACATTCTTGTCAAACTCCTTGCAGAAATCGCCCCAGTCAGCGGCGTCAACCTTCTTCGGCGGCACCTTCACGATTCCGGCATCCATCATCTTGCGGGTGATGATGTCCGCGACGAAAGTCTTGCCGGTTCCACTGTCTCCCAGGACGAGGCAGTCCATGCCGATCTTCGTGCCATTGCTGGCAAAGCGCTGGGCCACGATGAGTTTCCGGTCGAGTTCCTCCAGCAAAGGGACGATGTTGTCCTTGCCGATCAGGCCCTTCTGGGAGGACGCTTTTACCTCCAACCGCTCGCCGCAGAAGCGACAGTATTTCGCTTCCGGACGGTTATCTTTCCCGCATTGTTTACAGACCATGACTATTCCTTGTTTTGTTGTTCAGCCTCCCGGGCAGCCTCGGCGGCCAGCCGGTTGATAGTTTGTATCGTTTCCTTGTCAGCATGCCCCGTCGCCTCCAGGCCATTGGCTTTCTGGAACGCGGACACGGCCGCCTGCGTTCCGCGGCCATAATCGCCGTCCACGGTCCCCCGCAGATAGCCGGCCTCCTTGAGATAGCGCTGCAGAGCCAGCACCTCTTCTCCCCGGGCGCCCGGTTCCAGGCTCTCGAATTCCAGCAGGTCCGGCTGCGCAGTCGCCTGCCGCGCCGGCATGATCTTCTCAATGAACGGCGCGGAGAAGCGCTCAAAGCGCTCGCTCTTGGGGATTAGCAGACTGAAAGCAACCAGCGCCCAGGTGACGCCGATGAAAATCAGCATGTGGATGCGACGCGTCTTCAGATCGCTCTTCCAGGCGCCCATCTTGAATTCGTCGAACGTACCATTGAGGGAGGAGTCGAATCTCGTCTCGTCACTGAAGGCGTAGTAAAGCGGCTCCAGGACCCTTTCTTCGAATCCCGGCTTGTTGAAGCGCCGGGCGTCCCGGGCGAACTGGCTGTGGAAGAAGATGGTCTTGATGCTGAAGAAGACCAGGGCACCCAGCACGATCAAAGCGTAGAGATACAGGATATAAGCACCCAGGAACTTGACCAGCAGGAAGACGAGGACCGCACCGATGGCTCCGCCGATTAATGGAATCAGGCATCCTTCGCTGTCAGAAGCGAAGAACAGGATGGCGGCCACAATCAGGCCGACCGGCCAGAAGAAGCGTTCCAGCCGCATGCCGGAGGTGTCCAGGACCGGGTTGTCAATAATGGAGAAGATCAGCACGCCCAGCAGAACGATGGCGGGCAGGATCGCAAAGACGATGGTCAACACATGCTGCAACATACTCCGGACGCTGAGGCCGCGAATGCGGGCCTTGCCGGAGGAAAGAATATCGTCCGCTTCGCCCTGCGCCTTGTAGAAGCGCTCCACGGGCATTGCCTTGTCGTCAATTTCCTCAATGTCATCCAAATAATCCAGGAGCAGATCTTCGTAGGCGTACTCTTCCGAGAGGTCCGCATCGGGATTCTCCTGATGCTGCACGGCGAGCCAACCGGCCAGGCCCCGATGGTAGAATTCATGGGCCAGCTCCTTCTTTTTGTGGGAAAAGAGCTCATCCCGCGTCGTTACCTTCTCGGCGACATCCACCAATTCGTATTCCGGCGTGACGCCGAAACCCTTGATCACCTTCATCCAGCTGGCCTGAGCTTGGAAGTCCGCGTCTTTCGGCCCGGCTTTCCGGCGATTATCGTCGCTGTTCCAATCGGTGCAGTACATGACCCAGGAGCGTTGCTGCTGGAAGCGCTGGCCCTTGGTGGCCATAAAATCCGTCAAGTAGTGGTACTGATCCGGAAAGAGGAAACAAGCCGCAGTGTTCGCCACGACCGCTGTGGGAATCATACGGTTCATCGGAGCGTGTTCCGGGCGATTCCACACCCCGTCGATCCTGGATGGATCGCCTTCGCAGTGGGACCAGAAAATGGTGTACACCTTGTTCAGGAAACGCCCGATTCCTTCCTGAGTCATCGCATAGTCGGGCTCGTCGGGGTCGTTTCGCAGGTTGATATCCGAGAGCGGATCTATCGTCTGCACACGCAGCATATAGCAGGATGTCTGCCCGTTCTCGGCCGGCAAAGACGCAGCCAGCGTCTTGTTGCGGGCACGAACCCACTCCACGAAAACATCGGAAGACAACGTACTGGCCGTAACTGAATCCGGAATGGCCCGATGACAGAAATTGCTGATATCCTTAATCGTAACGGCAGAAAGCTCCTCTTCTTCCCCTGTTTCGCGGTTGATGCCGACCAGCCGGAGCGGCCAGGTCGGATCCAACAGATAGACGGCGGCATGCAGGCCCATCTGCTGATCCTGGGGATAACGTGTTTCCACAATCTCCTGGATCTCGAGGGCCAGTTCCGGATAGGGTTTGAGCCACTTCTCGACCTGTCCGCGATAGAGGTACTTGACGGCCAGGTCCTGGTCCTCGACCATACATTGAGCCAGTTCCTCCGGCGTATTGGCCATCAGATGCCGGGAGGCATTGAAGGTAATGCCGAGGTCCTCGATGATCTCATCTTCTTCCACCGGGACGTCCTCGCCCTTAACGGTTCGCAGGATCTCATCGTAGTCCCAGCGCTTGACGGGGTTCTTGATGAGCAGGCCCCGGCAGATCCTGGCGAGCGGATCCGGCATGTCCGCCGGGACGGCAATCCGCCCTTTCACCTTGTCAATCGCCATGGCCGGCTCGTTTGCCTCGAACACTTCCTCACCCATCCACAGGGACAGGATGGTCATGCCCAGTGAGAAGAAATCTGCCTTGGGGGTCAACTCCGTATAGTTCCCATCCGGGAGCGTGACGGTCGTCGTATAGACTTCCGGGGCCGCATAGATGGGGGTTCGGAACTGCTTGGTCACACAACTGCCGTCCACATCGATCTTATCGGCGATGCCGAAATCACAAAGGACGCAGTCCCAAATCCGGCTGTCCTTGATAAGGATATTGGCCGGTTTCACATCCTTGTGGAGGACGCCGGCCTGATGGATCATGGACAGGGACATGGCGGTCTTGGCCGCAATGATCAGGATGGCTTCGGCATTTCCCTTCAACCCCGCTGACGCGGCATTACCGCCAGGGATGTATTCCAGAAGTTCAAAATCATCGCCGTAATCCACGATATCCGAGATGTAGCCCTGCCCGTTCAGCTTCTGCATGGCGGGCATGACCTTGACATTGGTATGGAACCCGGGGTGACACAACTTGAGCGCATATTTCCGCTTGTGAGCGGAAACGATATAAATGTCGCCTTCCGACCCGCTGCCCATCAGTTTCTCAACGGTATAGCTGTTGCCGCCGACTTTTACTGTTTCTCCGGGAGCATAAGTGCCGCCACCGGAGGGCGCGGCCATGCCGGGCATATGCGGCGCCGCAGCCGTTTTCTGCGGAGCGGCCGCAGTCTTTTGGGGAAACACCGCTGTTTTTTGGGAAAAGACAGCGGTCTTTTGAGGAGCGGTCGCATTTTTCTGAGGGGCTACAGCCGTTTTCTGAGGCGTCAAGTTGTTGTCTTTTTCAGCCATGTTTTATACTTTTTTGTACGTGGTAACTACTTTCTGGGTCGTGCCGTATTGCCAAGTACCGCCCAGCCACGGCCGGTAGCACTGAGAGGGATGCTCATGGAAACAATGGCACCAGTTGCAAATCCAGCCCACCAGGCCCGTCACCTCCATCAATTCCGTCACGGCCACCTTGCGGGCCGTGTAGTAATTGCGCTGCTCCTGCGGCGTGGAGCCGGCAGGAGGAAGCATGCTCTCCAGCACTTGATTCGCTTCTTCGACCGCCCGCTGGTACTCTTCCATCACGGCCTCCCGGCTGCGTCCCATGCTTCGCCGGGTCGCTTTAGGCTGTTCGGTGAACGAGAAGCCCATGTGGGACATCAATTCACGCAGTCGCAACTCCCCTTCCGTGGGTTCAGCGGGCTCATCCGCTCCCTCATTTCCCGGCAGGTCGCCCGCCAGTTCCGCTTCCAGTTCGGCGATGCGCGTCAACAGCCGCGCCGACTCCTTCACCTTCGGATCCTGCCGGGCCTTCTCCACAGCATGCCGGGCCGCGCGGGAGAGCGGCTGTCCGCACTGTCGACAGAAGCACCTGAAATTGAGGATGTTGCAAGTAGGACAAAGCACACCGTCTGCCGGCATGCCGCATTCGGGACAGTCCACATCGTCGGGGAGCATCGGCGCCCCGCAGAAGGTGCAGTAATCCACCATCTTCCACCCGCACACGGGGCAGATTTCATAATCCGGACCTACGTCGGCACCGCAATGCGGGCACCTTCCGGTGGATTCGTTTTCCCGGGTCTCGGTCTCGACCGCCGTTTGCGTCGCGACACGTTCGCGAATTCTGGTTTTCTCTCCCATATCAGTCAAACATCACCCGCGGATTCATCATGTGCGGGGATTTCCAATCGATTCCATACCGGAGCAGGATGTCGTGCCGGGCCGCCCAATAGCCAAAGCAGAAGCCCATCCCGCGGGGGACGCCTTCCAGGCGACGGTCGCACTCTTCTTCCACCTCAGGGTAGATCTCCTCCCATTTCTGCGTCCGTTCCACGGGATCGAATTTCAGGTGACGGCCGTATTTGCTGCAGAATTCCTCTGTCGTCACCTGGTCGACATCAATGTAATCCTCGAGCCGCGCGATGTGTGCCTGGACATCCTTCACGGTCAGGCTCTCGCTCTCCTCATCGGATTCTTCCAGCCATGCCAGTTCTCGGCGCAACATCTTCAGCACCAGGCGTGGAACGTCATATTCCGGGAGCAGGTCCACGGCGGCCTGGCAAGCCAAGGCCTTTCCAAGCGGGCCTTCCTCCGGATCGTCCAGCGTTTCCAGACTGGAAAGGACCTTTTCCGCCAGGGGCAGGTTCTTGTGGATCTTCTGATCTTCGCCGTTGCGGCGCATCTCGTCCACAGCGGCTATGATGGCAGCAACCCTTGCATCCATGCGCTAATCATAGATAAGGAGTTCATCCACCGCCAGATTCACAAAGTGAATCGCATGGGTGGCCAGGTTCTTGAAGCGGAATCCTTCAATCTCGTAATCATCGTTGGACTCGAGCGCAATAATAATGTCGCCGTAGAGCGGAATACCGCCACCGTACAGGATGGTGGCCGGCGCATTATCACCGGCATCCCTGTTGCCGCCCACCCCGATCATGAAGATCAAATGATGGTTCACGAGACCCAGTTTCTCCGTGATTGCATTGAGGGGCTCTGTGAAGCGGACCACTTCCACACGCCTCGTACCCACCCAGGATGCAAGTTCAGCCCCAAGCGTGTTCCAATCTTCGTTTTCGCTCTGACGCAGTTCGACATGTCCATTGTCCTTCACGATGAAGAAGGCAGGTTCGATCGCGTCATCATCCGTTGCTTCTTCTTCATCAGACTGGGGATCAGGCAGGCCGCATGCCTCGTTAATTGTTTGGTACAGTTCACGTTCCTTTTCGTGAACCTCACCGTCCGCAAGCACGATGCTGGCAAAGAGGTCGGAAATTTGCTGTTTGGCAGCCTCATCCAACGCGCCAACGAGGCGAATGGTTTCCTCGTTCGACAGATCTTCAGCTTCACGCATGATTTGGAGGAAAATCTCATCATTCATCTCACCAAAGGTCTTGAAGAAATCATAGACCGGCTTGATCTCGTCGTCCGTCACCGATCCGTCGGCATGCATGAGATACTTGGTAATTCGCCAAATAGCAGCAAGGGTTCTAATAGTAACAGTCATAATTGGATAGATCAATAATTGAAAACATTATGCATAAGCGTCCCAACGACCGTCATCTTCGTCCACATCATCGTCATCAGGCAGCCAGTATTCTTCGATTTCATCCCTGTATTCGTCCAGCAGGCCGTCCCGGTAATCCTGCGCCAGCTGTTCCCGATCGTCATCCTTCCCGTAACGGACGGCCTTGAGCCGCAGCCTGGCGACCTCTTTCTTCGCCGCCGGCGTCTCAGCCCGGTCCTCCAGGATGTCCGCCAGCAACGAGCAGGAGTAGCAATCACCTAAGGCCACACCTTTTCGCAGATAGCGGAAGGCATCCTCTTCGTCTATGGTAAATCCAAGCGTTCCCGTAAAGGAATGGAATCCCAGGTAATAGGCACACAAGCCTTCGCCCCGGCGAAGCCCCTGTTCGAAGCGCTCCTGGAACTGTCTGGACACCAGGTTCTTAAATCTTGAATCTCCCGCTTGGAAGCGTTCCTCATCCAAATCGCCGTCCAAGATGAAACACCAGCCGCAGCCAGCCGCCATACCCTTCTCCATCCAGGAGCGGTATTCCTTGTCATCCTCCCGCTCCCGGGCCATCATAGCCAGCTCCGGATAGCAGCGGAGGCTCCCATGCTCCACGCCGGCCAGATAGACTTCCCGCGCTTTCTCAGGCTTGTCCAGCGCCGCATAGGCATCACCGAGGACGGCGTACCATTCCGGCCAGACATCGGTCTCCGTGGCAAGCCGTTTTTCCACCTCGTCCCGGACAACGTCCGGTTCTTTCGGAGCCAGGAGGTCACCGCCGATACGGTTCCGGGCGTAGCGGTACGCCGCGAGTTCACTTCCCCGGGCAAGTGCCTCATCGCGCCAGCGAACCATTTCGTCCAGGTCAAGGCGGTCTTCACGCGTGTCGCCATAGACGTACATCATGGACAAGGCGGAGAAGGCAT
Source organism: Bacteroidales bacterium (assembly GCA_017454905.1). Classification (GTDB taxonomy): domain Bacteria; phylum Bacteroidota; class Bacteroidia; order Bacteroidales; family UBA932; genus Cryptobacteroides. Next base: position 74,003 of record JAFTCB010000007.1, on the reverse strand, counting down.
CCGCGACGCCCGCCTCCGCCGCTTCACGGAACAGTTTTTCCGCCTGTGCGCAGGAGTCCTCTTCGGGCATAAGTAAGTAATGCCAGCGACCCAGTGCAAAGCGGGCAGCGGGCGCATCGGACGCTTCCAGCGCCCGGATATCGCTGCCGCGCAGCCTGGCCACTTGATCCCGAGTATAGAACTGTCGGTAGAAAGCCGGCGTATCCTCTACGACAATGGCACTCTCCAGGAACAGGTTGAGCTCGAACTCCGTGTAATCCCGACCGCCCTTGTCAAGGGGCAGGTGTGGATGCTTCATATTGATGGAATACAGCTTGGTTCCATAGCTCAGCACCAAACCGTCCTCCGACACGGAATCAACACGGATCCCCCCGAAAAGACCGCCCGGATCCTCGTAGGACAGGACTTTTCCGGCACACAGGTCAGATTTCGAAAAAGCAGTCCGCTCGCAATACCAGGTGCTGTTGCCGGGATCGCAGGGATGATAATCCACGTCAATGATCAATCGTGTCCATTGTCGCATATATTCAGGAGGTCACGCCTTTCCTTGCAAATATAATAAAAATCGGCATGGATACACCTCCGATTCAAAATTTATCGGTAAAACCCGAGCGAGAGTTGTTAAAAATATTTATTATTTTTGTCCGAGTTGAACGAAATTCCTTTCGATATGAACTGCCTGAATCCCGAAATCAAGCTCGAAAAAGAGCTTGCCGCACAGATCTACCGTGCCCTCCAGGGCGACGTCGTGAAGTACATCCTCAAACATGCCGACGAGACCACGGAGGATGAGTACTGGCGCAGCCGGATGGAAGGTCACTGCATGAAAGCCGACCAGAACCTGCTGGGCAATTTCTACCGCCTCTGCCATGGGGTCAAGGAACGCCTGGGTTTCAACGAACCGGTGGATTTCTACGTGACTGGGGATTCAACCATCAACGCCTTTTCCATCGCATCGGAAGACGCGGAGCACCCCCATATCGTAAACGTCAACTCCGAGCTGTTCAACCTGATGAGCGAGGATGAACTGCGATTCGTCATCGGCCACGAGCTGGGGCATCTGATCAACCTGGACACCGCGCTCAAGCGCCTCATCTACTTCGTCTATCCGCCGCAGAACACCACGCCGCCCGTCACCCTGCAGTTCAAGATCCACCTGCACGACAACCTGGCCGAACTGGTCGCCGACCGCTACGGCTACCTCGCCTGCGGGAACCTGGACGCTTGCGTCACCTCTTTCTTCAAGATGGCGTCCGGCCTGGATCTCGAAAAGATGCAGGTCAGCATCGAAGATCTCCTGACCGACAACAGCAAGCACCTGGATTACTTCCTCAAGGGAGGCGGCATGAGTCAATACGACCACCCCGTCAACCCCATCCGCGTCCAGGCCATCAACCTGTTTGCCAACGCCGGGAGCCAGGAGGAGCTGGATAAAGGAATGGACGAACTGATCCAGATCCTGCTGAAGATAGGCAACAACCCGCTGGACGAGCCCATGTCCATCTTCATCGCCACCGCCGGCATCATTGTCGCCAATCTCGACGGCAAGGTGACGCAGGAGGAGTTCGAGCACATCATCCGGAACCTCTCCAGCCGCCACATCTTCCCGAAGGCCTTCCTTGACAGGGTCGTCCAGAATGACGTGGACAAATTATTCGAGGACTCGGTAAACAAGATTCTGGAGATCAATCCGGGCTTGAAGAACACGCTGCTGCAATACATGATCAGCGTCGTGCTCGCCGACAAGGACATTGCCGACAACGAGGTCAATTTCATCTACAACATCGGCCGGCAGCTGGGTCTGAGTCCCAAAGAGATTTCGCTCACCTTCGCCGGCATGATCCAGCAAAACTTCACGCCCAGTCTGGACGCGATCTCATAGGGATTTCGCGGCGTTGAGGCCGGCCGAGGAAGCGTTGCCGGCCGGAAGATATTCCATCCCGCTCCAGGGGCGCGCCGCAATGCGGACACACCCCGGCGGCATCGGCCGCCCGGGTGTCCGCCCTTGCTGCGTCCCAGGTCCCGGTCCGTTCCCGGATTCTCGACCGTTCGTCCATCAATTCACCTTGTCAGCGCCCGTAAACATCGGAAGTTCGCATACCTCCAGGATCTCCCGGTAGGTATCACTTTCTTCGTCCGCCAGCTTGCCGTCCGCGACGACGGTGCGGAATAGCATGTCGGACGCGAACTGCTTCTCGGACGGGCCGAAGGCCTTGATGATGTCGATGGCCTTCTTGATATCCATCTCGTCGGCCGCCTTGATGTAAGCCTCCAGCAGTTCGTCACGATCCTCGAATTTGTATTGATCCTTCAAGCCTGCCAGGATCTCTTTGAACTCGCTCTCCGTGAAACTGCCGTCCACGCGGGCCATCCCCATGCAGACCGCAATCACCGCAGCCAGGCCTTCGAAGGTGTCGGGGCCCGACGCTTTCACTTCGGTGGCGGCTGGCTTTTCCTCCTGCTCCCCGACCCGGATCAGGCCGCCGACGGCATCGTTGACGGCGTTCAGCGTCTCGGTGACCAGGCTCTGGGTCCGGATGCCTTCGATGGTGTAGCCTTCGTCGGTCTCCAGGGCGATGACCATGTTGCCGAAGATGGGATATCCGCGGCCGTAGAGGAGCGTGGCGGGCATGTTGTCGCCCACGGTCTTGTCGCCGTAGCCGTTGCGCGCGACCATGAAGACCAGGTGGCGTTCGTTGAGATCCAGCTTTTCGGTGAGCGCATTGAGCGGTGCGGTGTAGCGGACCACCTCCACCCGGTCGCAGCCCATCCAGGAGGCAATCTCGTCCCCCAGGGCGGACCAGTCTTCCTTTTCGCTCTGGTGCAGGGTGGCGATGCCGTGGTAATTGACCATCAGGAACGCCGGGATGATTTCATCCTCGTCTTTCTCTTCTTCGGCTTTCGCCTTAGTCTCTTCCCCGCTTCCGTCATTCCCGGGATCAGGCAGGCCGCAGAGTTCCCGTACCTTCCAGTACATGGATTTCTCTTCATCGGCCAGTTTCCCGTCGGCCAGGACGATCCGGGCGAAGAGGTCGGAGACTTCCTGCTTGCCTTCGTCGTCCAAGCCGGCGATGAGCTCTACGGCATGGTCGAGCTCCATCTCATCCGCAGCAGAGAGAATCTGTTTCAAGGTATCCCGGTCCATACCATCAAAAGTGCCGAGAAACTCGGTCATGTGCTTGAGTTCCTCTTCGGTATACGCACCATCGATGTGCATGAACGTTTTGGATAGACAAACGATACCGGCAAGTGTTTCAATTGTTGTTGTCATATAAAGAATCATTTAGTGGTTGATACTGTCTCAGGCATAAGCATCCCAGCGGCCGTCGTCGTCCCGGGCATCGTCTTCCGCGGGCAGCCAGTATGCTTCGATTTCCTCCCGGTCCTCCGGGAAGCCCAGGGAGCCGAAGGCGTACAGCTCACCCAGATAATACGCGCAGCGTCCGACGCCCTTCTTTACACCCCGGAGCAGCCGGTCCTTCAATTCCCGGGGCAGCTGCTTGCACTTGTCTTCCGGGAGGGAGATGAATGCCTCTTCGCTCATATCGGCCCCCAGCAGGCAGCACCAGGCGGATCCCCGCAAGCAGCCCGCTGGGATCTTCATACCGGAGGGCGCGGCCTGCCTGCAGGTCGGCCTTCCGGTAGCGGGCCCTTTCGCAGAACCATTTGGTGCTACCGGGATCACAGGGATGGTAATCCACGTCTATGACCAGAAAACGCCACTCTCTCTTCATGGCTGATTGGATGTGTGTTATCAAAATACAAAAATAAACATTTTCTGCTCTTTCCAAACAAAAAGCCCGTCCGCTCGGGGTGAACGGACGGGGGATATCAAGCGGCAGGCGTCAATCGACGGACGGCAGGGATTTGGCGGCATTCAGCCCCGCGAGGGCGCCGGTCGAGAAGGCCAGCTGGAGATTGTAACCGCCGGTGTCTGCGTCGATGTCCAGCACCTCTCCGCAGAGATAGAGACCGGGGACGACCCGGGATTCCATCGTCTTGGCGACGAAATCGTCGGTCGAGACGCCGCCGGCCGTGACCACCGCGCGTTCGTAGCCAACGTATCCGACTATCTCGAATTGCCAGGCTTTCAGCGCCTTGGCAATGCTGACCAGATTGACCCAGACCTTGGTATCCGCTCTCCCCCGCCGCTCCAGGGTGATGATTTCGGGATGCGTCGCAGTGAATCCCGGAATAAGATCCCAGGGCATCAGTTTGCCCAGCAGGATGCGGCAGCGTTCCTTCTCGCGGACGTGTCGGGAACGCGGGTCCTTTTCGATTTCCGCCCAGAGTTCTTTGACGCGGACGGTCAGTTCCGTCAGATCGACGCCCGGCTTGAGGTCCAGGACCAGCGACACGCGCGAGCCGTTCACGAGGGCCTTGACAGCCTTGCGGCTGAGCTGGAAGCCCACCGGTCCCTCGAGGCCGCCGTCGGTGAAGTCGATGTCGCCGAATTCACTGTCCGTTTCGGTGCCCTCGATGCTTAGGGACAGCTGGATGTTCTTGAGCTGGACGCCGCACAGGGACTGTCCGAGCTCGGAGAGCGGGGTGCTGCGGTCGATGTGCAGGTCTTTGTCTTCCGTCAGTTTGTAGCCCCTCGGGACCAGGGCCGTCAGCGAAGGGAAGGTCGGCACGATCCGGTGGCCGAGGGCCTCCGCCCAGCGCAGGCCGTCGCCGGTCGAACCGGTCGTCGGGTAGCTCAGGCCGCCCGTCGCCACGATCAGCCGCGCGCATTTCCATTCCCGGCCATCGGTCAGCGTCACGGTGAAGCCCGGCTCTATCGAGGCGACTTCCGCCTCGGTGACGATCTTGACGCCGAGCGAGTGGCAGGCGGCGACGAGGGTATCAACGACGTCCGAGGCGTGGTGCGAGGCCGGGAACGCCCGGTCGCCGCGCTCCACGACAGTCGGCATCCCGAAGCCCTCGAACCAGTCTACGACAGCCTGCGAGGGCAGGTTGTAAAACGCCGACTTCACGAAATTCGCCTTCGAGCGGACGTGCGCGGAGAACTCGTTCCAGTCCTTCACGTTCGTAAAATTACAGCGTCCCTTCCCGGTGATCATCACCTTGCGGGCCGGACGCGGCATCTTCTCCAGGAGCGTGACCTGCGCGGCCAGTCCGGCATCCACGAGGGTCCTGGCGGCATGATAAGCCGCCATCAAGCCCGAGGCTCCCCCTCCAATGACAACGATCTCCGACTTCATCTATTTCTCCTTCATCCAGACTTCCATGTGCCCGGCACCCCGGTGGTTCCAGGCATAATAAGGGATCAGCGTCAGCTCGCCGTCCCGGATCACGCGGACACCGCAGAGCAGGTCCTCGCGGAACTCCGGCGTCAGCTCATCCGCGGCGGAGACCTGCGCTTCCAGCACATCGCCGGCATTGTCCGGCCACTCGGCGCAGTACACCAGCGGACCGCACTCGACGGCCAGGCGGCCGCGGTCGGCCTCCACCGCCTCGTTGGCGCGCACGAACCGTGGCTCCATCGGGAACGCCAACGCGACCTCGTCACCGGCCTTCCAGTCCCGCGTGATGCAGAAATAGCCGTCCTGCAGCTCGCCGGACAGGGTCTCCCCGTTCAGGCGGACCGACCAGTCTGCCGGCTTGCTGTCGGCAAATGCGTACAGGTCACCCGGCACCACCTCGCCGCGCGCCCAGCCCGGAATGCGCAGACGCAGGGTGAAGCGCCCGGCCTTGTTGGCATCCACCGTCAGGCGCACCGCGCCGCTCCAGGGATAGTCCGTATGCTGGGAGACGGTGACCTCTTTCCCGCCGAGGCGGTGCGTCACCGTATTGTCCATATAGAGGTTGACATAGAGGTCCCGGTCCTTGGCGGCATAGACGTAGCCGGGCACGGACGGGATGAAACGGCAGATGTTCGAAGGGCAGCAGGCGCAGCCGAACCAGGCCTGCCGGTGGTGGCGGCCGTCGGATTCCAGCGGGTTCGGGTAGAAGAAGGCGCCGCCGTCCAGCGAGACGCCGGAGATCACGCCGTTATAGAGCGTCCGCTCCAGCACGTCGATGTATTTGGCGTCGCCGTGCAGCAGGAACATCCGGTAGTTGGTATAGACATTGCCGATCGCCGCGCAGGTCTCGCAGTAGGAGGAGAGGTTTGGCAGTTCGTAGTTGTCGCCGAAGGCTTCCCCGGCATGGCGCGAACCGACGCCGCCCGTCAGGTACAGTTTCTTGGTGACGATATTCTCCCAGATACGGTCGATCGCATCGATGTAAGCCTGCTCGCCCGTCAGCGCCGCCACGTCCGCCATGCCCGAATACATGTACTCGGCGCGGACGGCATGTCCCACCGCCTCATCCTGCTCCAGGACAGGCAGGTGCGACTGGTTGTAGGGATCGCGGTGCGCCGTGCGGCCCCGCTTGTCCAGGAAGTACTTCGCCTGGGCAAGGTATTTGGCATCCCCGGTCGCCAGGTACAGTTTGCACAGGGCCATCTCGGCGATCTGGTGCCCGGGCACGCGGGCCACCTGTCCCTCCCCGTCCCCGATCGCAGCGCAGACGCAGTCTGCATAGCGGATCGCGATATCCAGGAAATTGCGTTTGCCCGTGGCCTGCCAATGCGCCACGGCGCCTTCGACCATGTGGCCGAGGTTGTAGAACTCGTGGCTGAGTTCCTCCACCTGGGACCAGCGCTCCGGGCCCATCCACTGGTGCGGATGCCAGGGATTCATCTGGCGGGCGGTATTCAGGTAGCCGTCCGGCTCCTGGGCCGCCGCCACGAGCACCAGGACGCTGTCGATATAGGCCTCCAGCTTCGCATCCGGATAGGTCTGGAGCAGGTAGCTGGCCCCTTCGATGGTCTTGTAGACATCGGTATCGTCGAAGGAGAATCCGCCCACATGATAGGTAGAATCCGGCTTCGTGGCCCGCACGAAATTCTCATAACGCCCCGTCTCCTCGCATTTGCTGAAAGCCAGCGGGATGGTCACCTCGCGGCTGGCCTTCAGGCGCCGTCCCCAGAATGCATCGGAGACCTTGACATCGGTGAAGGGCACCTGCCCGATCGGATAGCCCGCTTGCGGAGCCGGTCCGCTGCAGGCCGCCGTCAGGGCCGCCGCGAACAACAGGGAAAGGATTCTTTTCATAAGAGGAAATAAAAAAGGGAAAGCTTAGCACATCGCACCGCTACGACCTCCTACCCTTGCTGCCTTCCGGCCCTGGGGGAATTCAGAGGGAGCTGGTCGTGTACGACTTTCCCGCCACAAAGATAACAAAAAATCAAATGCTTTTGAAAATTAACGGGAGAATATCGTCCACTTTCTCAAATTTCAGGACCTGCCCGGAAGCGACCATCAGGATGGACATCGGTTTGCCGGACTTGACCTGATATTGGGCCATCACCTGGCGGCAGGCCCCGCAGGGCGTGGCGGGCACACGGTCCAGCAGCCCCTCCGGCCCGCCCGCAATGGCGATGCTGAGCATGTCCGCGTCGGGATATTGGGCGCTGGCGGCGAACATCGCCGTCCGCTCGGCACAGAGCCCGGACGGGAAAGCGGCATTCTCCTGGTTGGATCCCCGGACGATGATCCCGTTGGACAACCGGACGGCGGCACCCACGTGGAAATGCGAATACGGCGCATAGGCACTCTGCATCGCCTGTACGGCCTCGGCAGCCAGTTCGCGGTCCTCCGGATTGAGTTCTTCGATCGATTCGTACTCCTGGTAGGAGATGTGGATTGCGTGTTCGGTCATAGCTGTGTGGTTAATCCTTTCAAAGGTAAGAATTTTTCCGCGAAAGTCGTATCTTTGCAGCAATTATGAAGATTTGCGTGGGACTTTCCGGAGGCGTGGACTCCAGCGTGGCCGCCTTGCTGCTCAAGCGGCAGGGTTTTGATGTATTTGCGATGTTCATGCAGAACTGGCATGACACCGAGGGCACCCTGCACGGCGACTGCGAGTGGGAGGAAGAGCGCTTCGTCGCGGAAATGGTCGCCCGCAAGATTGGCATCCCATTCTATTTCATCGACTTAAGCAAGGTGTACCGGCAGCGCGTCGTGGACTATATGTTCGACGAATACGCCAAGGGCCGCACGCCCAACCCGGACGTCCTGTGCAACCGGGAGATCAAGTTCGCCGCCTTCCTGGAGGCAGCGCAGCGCCTCGGTGCGGACTGCGTGGCCACCGGGCACTATTGCCGCAAGGAAACCCTGCCGGACGGCACCTGCCGCATCCTGGAGGGGACCGATCCCAACAAGGACCAGAGCTACTTCCTCTGCCAGCTGAACCAGGAACAGCTGTCCAAAGCCCTCTTCCCCATCGGAGACCTTTGCAAGCCGGAGGTGCGGCGCCTCGCCAAGGAGGCGGACCTCCCGTCTGCCGACAAAAAGGACTCCCAGGGCATCTGCTTCGTGGGCAAGGTGGACCTGCCGGTCTTCCTCCAGCAGAAGCTCAAGAGCGTCGAGGGCGACGTCGTGGAAGTCTACCTCCCCTACTACGCCGACTCCGCCAAGTACCGCCGCGACCAGGAGCTGGCGGCGAAAGGCACCGCCCTCACCGACGGGGAACTCCAGGAATTGTCCACCCCCATCGATTATTCCGACATCCGCTTCGAGACGGAGACCTACCGCTCCGGCAAGCACCATATCAAGAAGACGCGCGACAAGGAGAACCCCTGGGCCAAACGCATCGGCCGCCACGAAGGGGCGCAGTTCTACACCATCGGCCAGCGTAAGGGACTCGGCATCGGCGGCCACGCCAACCCGGTCTTCGTGCTCGCCATGGATATCGGGCGGAACATCATCTATGTCGGTGAAGGAGAGAACCATCCGGGCCTGCTGCGCAGCTGCCTGCGCATCGCCCCGGACGAGATCCACTGGATCCGGCCGGACCTCGCGATGAAGGTCGGTGAGGAGCGCCGCTACCGCGTGCGTATCCGCTACCGCCAGCCCCTTCAGGATGCCACGCTGCTGATGCGCGAGAACGGCCTCTTCATCCTTTTCGACCAGCCCCAGCGCAGCATCACCCCCGGCCAGTTCGCCGTCTGGTACACCCCTGACGGGGAGATGCCCGGCAGCGGCGTGATTGCGCAATAGTCAGATTTCAGTTTTTTTTCGTATCTTCGTATTCTTGTACGAAGATATTATTTATGGCAAACATCCCTACCCCGCACATCAATGCCCAATACGGCGAGATCGCCGAAACTGTCATCATGGCCGGAGATCCGCTCCGCGCCCAGTTCATGGCCGAAAACTTCCTGAAGGATCCCGTACAGTTCAACAACGTCCGCGGCATGCTCGGATTCACCGGCACCTGGAAGGGCCGGCGTGTCAGCGTGATGGGCCACGGCATGGGCATCCCCTCCATCGGCATCTATACCTACGAGCTGTTCAACTTCTACGGCGTCCAGACCATCATCCGCGTCGGTTCCGCCGGCGCCTATGATCCGGACCTCCACCTGGGCGACCTCGTGCTGGCGATGGGGGCCTGCACCGATTCCAACTACGGCGCGCAGTTCGGCCTGCCCGGCACTTTCGCCCCGATCGCCGATTTCAGCCTGCTGAGACAGGCTGCCGATTTCTGCGAGAAACAGGGCTTCCGCTACAAGGTGGGCAACGTCCTGTCCTCGGATGTCTTCTACTCCGACAATCCGCAGACCGAGAAATGGCGCAAGATGGGCGTGCTGGCCGTGGAGATGGAGGCAACCGCCCTCTACATGAACGCCGCCCGCGCCGGCAGGCGGGCCCTTGTCATCAACACCATCTCCGACCACATCCTCACCGGAGAGGTCACCACTTCCGAACAGCGACGCACCACTTTCACGCAGATGATGGAAGTCGCGCTCTCGCTGGTCTAGTCCCCGCAACGAATCCAATCAACCTTAATATACCATCATGAAAAAAACACTTCTGACCATCATCGCCTGCGCACTCGCCCTGACGGGCTGTGCCCAGAAGAGCGAGAAAGTCCTGGTCGCCTATTTCTCCGCGACCGGCACCACCGCGAAGGTAGCAGCCACCCTTGCCGAAGCGACGGGTGCCACTTTGTATGAAATCCAGCCTGAAACGCGCTACACCGACGCCGATCTGGACTGGCGTGACCAGGAATCGCGCAGCAGCCTGGAGATGAAGGATCCCGCCTGCCGTCCGGCCATCGTGAAGGACCTGCAGGACGCGGCCTCCTACAGCACCATCTATGTCGGCTTCCCGGTCTGGTGGGGCACCGCTCCCCGCGAGATCAACACCTTCCTGGAAAGCTACGACCTCTCGGGCAAGACCGTCATCCTCTTCGCCACTTCCGGCGGCAGCGACCTGTCGCAGGCGAACGCCGAATTCAAGGAAGCCTACCCCGCCCTCGTCTGGAAAGACGGCAAGGTCCTGGGGAACGCCTCCACCGCCGCGGAACTGCAAGCCTGGGCGGAATCCCTTTAATCAGTTGACGGATCAGAGACCCGGAGAATATGCATAAAAGAAGTATCCTGATCCTGCTGGCCGCCTGTCTGGGACTGGTGTCTATCCATGCCCAGACCACGAATACCGACAGTTTTTTCCTGACCGGTTCTCCGACAGCATATCGCTACAACCCCGCCATCGCACCCGCCGGCGACTTCATCGGCATCGGCGGCATCGACATCAACTCCCGGGCCAACGTGGGAGCCACGACTTTCCTGTATGATTACGGGAAGAAAACTGTGACCGGCCTCCACGATTCCGTCTCCTCGCAGACCCTTCTGGACAAACTGCAGAAGAACAATTACCTCCTGACCGACAACACGTTCAACCTCTTCTCCTACGGTTTTCACCGCGGCCAAGCCAGTCATAACGTGGAGCTGAACATCCGGAACAGAGGCGGAGTCAACCTGCCCAAGGATCTCTTCGTGCTCATGAAGACCGGCCTCCAGCAGACCAGTTTTGATTTCAGCGATACCCGGATCCACTCGGACATGTATGCCGAGCTGGCATACGGATACACCCGGAAGATGAGCGACATCGTCTCCGTGGGGTTCCGGACCAAATTGCTGGTCGGGCTGGCGTCCATGGACGCTGTCGTCAAGCAGCTGGAGATCGGGATGGACGATGATATCCGCATGTCCTTCAGCAGCGAGCTGGATCTGACATTCCGGCGCAGGCCCAAGAACAACGGCACCTTCCTGTATCCGGAGTATGAGAAACAACCGTTCCGCCTCCCCCTGGTCCGCGGCGCCGGCCTGGCCGTTGATTTCGGCATTCTCATCCAGCCCAACCCTTATCTGACGCTGTCCCTTTCGACCATCGACCTGGGTTTCCTGTGCTGGGCCTACACCATGGGCGGCCAGGTGTCCACTTCCTTCTCCTTGAACGAGTTCACGGACTTCGAAGCGGACGATATGGACGCAGAAGACGGTCTGGGCCTGATCACCGGCCTCATGTCCGACATGGAAGAATCTGCGACTTTCGTTCCCAAGGCCAAGCGCTTCCGTGTGCACGGGATCCCGAGTGGTTTCAACCTGGGGATCAAATATGCCATGCCCTTCTACGACCGGCTCTCCGTCGGCCTGACGGGCCACATGACTTCTTTCCGGACCACCCGTTTCTGGGAGACGCGCCTGGGCACCAGCGTGAACCCGCTGGACTGGCTGGACCTCAATGCCAATTTCGGCTACGGCACCTACGGGATGAGCTGGGGCTTTGCCGCTTCGGTCCGGGCCCACAAATTCCGGCTGCATGTCAGCATGTCTGACAGCTTCGGCGGACGCATTCCCCGCCTGCGCCTCCACCTGAAACCCTGGAACAGCGTCATCTCCGCGGGACTCACCTTTGATCTATAACCCACAAGACAATATGAAAAGAATCCTTATGCTACTCCCCTGTCTTTTCGCTGCCTGCGGCGCACCGCAGACACAGACACAAGCTCCGGACGGAAGCAAGTACCTTCCCTATGACCAGCGTACCGGAGAGGAATCCACCGTCTATTTCACCCGCAACCTCTCTGCCGAAGGCCTCATCCAGGCCTATGAGCAGGTGAACGGAGACATCTCCGGCCGCGTGGGCGTCAAGCTCCACACCGGCGAACAGAACGGCCCCAACATCATTCCGCGCGAATGGGTCAAGGCCCTGCTGGCGAAGGACCTGCCCGAAGCCAACATCATCGAGACCAACACCTACTACGAAGGCGACCGCTACACGACCGAGCAGCACCGCAAGACACTCGAAGTCAACGGCTGGACCTTCTGCCCCGTGGACATCATGGACGAGGAAGGTGTCGCCACGATCCCCGTGGAAGGCGGCAAGTGGTTCCAGGCCATGTCCGTGGGCAATCACCTGCTCAATTACGATTCTATGGTCGCCCTCACCCACTTCAAGGGCCACACCCAGGGCGGTTTCGGCGGCAGCAACAAGAACATCGGCATCGGCTGTGCCGACGGACGCATCGGCAAGGGCTGGATCCACACTACACCGGGCTCCCCGGACCAGTGGAACATCGCGGAAGAAGAATTCATGGAGCGCATGACCGAGTCCACCAAGGCGACGCTCGGGCACTTCGGCAAGCACGTGACCTTCGTCAACGTGATGCGCAACATGTCCGTTTCCTGCGACTGTGAAGGCGTTGCCGCCGAACCGGTCGTCACGCCCGACGTGGGCATCCTCTCCTCCACCGACATCCTGGCCGTCGACCAGGCTTGCATCGACATCATCTACGCGATGACCGCCGAGGAACACCACGACATGATCGAACGCATCGAGACCCGTCACGGCCTCCGCCAGCTCTCCTATATGAAGGAGATGGGCATGGGCAATGACAAGTACATCCTCATCGACCTGGACAACGGCGGCAAGCGCATCACCGCCGAGGAGGCCGCCAAGGACCTCAAGCCGTTCGTCAGAAGCGAGTAATGGAAGCGGCCACGGCCGTGGCTACGTTGATCCCGTCGAGGGCGCTGGATACTATGCCTCCTGCATAGCCGGCGCCCTCGCCGCATGGATAGATGCCCGGCAGGGACAGGTATTCCAGCGTTTCGGGGTCGCGCGGGATGCGCACCGGCGAGGAGGTGCGGGATTCTACGCCGAGCAGCAGCGCCGCGTTGGTGTAGTAGTTGCGCATCTTGACGCGCGGGAAGGCTTTCTGCAGGCGCTGTGCCACGATAGGCGGCAGCAGTTCGTGCAGCGGGGCGCTGACCACGCCCGGGTGGTAGGAGGTCGGCGGCATCGTCTTGGAAATCTTGCCGAGGCAGAAGTCCTCCATCCGCTGCGCCGGGGCGGCCATCGGGTTCTGCGCGCCCTGCGATTGTGCGTAATCGTACATCCGGCGTTCGACCTCGTGCTGGAAGTCCATCAGCTTGAAGGGGCCTTCTCCCGGGACGTCTTCCGGTTCGATCTGGACGACGACGCCGGCGTTGGCGAATTTGCCGCTGCGGCCCGAGTTGGACATGCCGTTGAGGACGACGGTGCGTTCTTCGGTCGAGGAGGGTACGAGGATGCCGCCGGGGCACATGCAGAAGGAGAAGACGCCGCGTCCGTCGACCTGCTCGACGAAGGAGTATTCGGCAGCCGGGACGCCGGGTTTCCATTGTCCGTGGTATTGGCACCAGTTGATCTTCTCCTGCGGATGCTCCACGCGGACGCCCATGGCGAAGCCTTTGGCCTCCAGGGCGCCGCCTGCCGCCTGCAGCATTTCGTAGATATCCCGTGCCGAGTGGCCGGTCGCCAGGATCACCCGCCGGGCCTTGAACTCCTTGCCGTCAGCAGTCTTGACTGCCATTTCCTCAGCTTCGCCGTTCGGCAGCTCGCCCCTGGAAACGTCTCGCTCCGCTCGACCCCACCGCTGCGCTTCGCTTGCGGTCCCCCCTCTTACGGTGCCGAGGGTGGCACGGTTTCCCGGGGCGACTGCCGACACGGCTGATGAAGCTGAGGAAATGGCAACGACCTTCGCGCCAAAATGGTATTCCCCGCCGTGCTCCACGATGAAGTTGCGGATGTTTTCGACGATGACGGGAAGCTTGTCGGAGCCGATATGCGGATGGGCGTCGATGAGGATATCCTTGGACGCACCGAATTTCACCAGCTGGTGCAGCACCTCGCGCAGATCGCCCCGCTTGGAGGAACGCGTATAGAGCTTGCCGTCCGAGAAGGCGCCCGCGCCCCCTTCGCCGTAGCAATAGTTCGAATCCGGATCCACGATGCCGTCCCGCGAGAGTTTCGCCATGTCGAACTTGCGCTCGTGGACATTCTTGCCCCGCTCGAGGATGACAGGCCTGAGCCCGAGCGTCAGCAATTTCAGCGCAGCGAACATCCCGGCAGGACCGGCGCCCACGACGATAACGGGCTCCGCATCATGCACGTCCCGGTACTCCGGGAGCGCATAAGGGACATACGTCTCGCCGGGTCCGTACGCCTCATACTGATAGCGCCAGACAGGCTCCTTGCGGGCATCGATCGAACGCTTCTTGAGCACCCATTTCATCCCGCCGGCCTTGGCCTCGATCTCCTTGAGGCGCGGCTCCCGCGTGAGCGGACAGACAATCTCGAACTCCTTCATCGTACAACTTGTCAGAAATCAGACATCCGGGACACCGGCGCCACGTCCAGCGGCGTACGCTCCCCGGCCAGATAGTGATAGTAGCCGGCGATGGCGATCATCGCGGCATTGTCAGTCGTGAACTTGAACTCGGGCAGATAGGTGTTCCAGCCGCGCTTGCGGCCCTCGGCCTCGATGCGGGCACGCAGCCCGCTGTTCGCGGACACCCCGCCGCCGATCGTCACCTCCTTGATGCCGGTCTGCTTCGAAGCCTTGACCAGCTTGTCCAGCAGGATGTCGATCAGGGTCTTCTGGAAAGAGGCGCAGATGTCCTCCTTGTTCTTCTCCAGGAACTCCGGATCCTTAGCCATCTCGTCGCGGACGAAATACAGGAGCGAGGTCTTGACCCCGCTGAAACTGTAGTCCAGCCCTTCGATATGGGGTTTGGTGAACTTGAAGCGTTCGGGATCGCCCAGCTTGGCCAGCCGGTCGATGATGGGTCCGCCGGGATAGCCCAGCCCCATCATCTTGGAGCATTTGTCAAAGGCCTCCCCCACCGCATCGTCGATCGTCTGTCCGAGGATCTCGAAATGCAGCGGATCATCCACGCGGACGATCTGCGAATTGCCCCCGCTGACCAGCAGGCAGAGGTAAGGGAAAGAGGGCTCCCGGACGGGTTTGTCCGGCTGCCGGATAAAATCGGCCAGCAGATGCCCCTGCAGATGGTTCACCATCACGATCGGAATGTCCAGCGCCAGCCCCATCGCCTTCGCGAAAGAAGTGCCTACCAGCAGGGAGCCGAGCAGGCCCGGCCCGCGGGTGAAGGCGATCGCCGTCAGTTCGGAAGCCTTCACGCCCGCCCGGGTGAGCGCCTCGCTGACCACGGGCACGATGTTGAGTTCGTGGGCCCGGGATGCCAGTTCGGGGACCACCCCGCCGAAGGCGCGGTGAACGTCCTGGCTGGCAATGACATTGGACAGGAGCCAGCCGTCGCGGATGACGGCCGCAGAAGTATCGTCGCAAGAAGACTCTATGCCGAGAATGATGTCTGCCATCTGTCTGATTCGTTTTTCGGCTGCAAATTTAACAATAATTCTCGAAGCACCCCCCAATGGAAATGCGCAAACAATTTCCTATATTTGTAGACTATATAGCAATCCCAGGGAAATGTACCGGAAAGGTGGATATATCGCAGCGCGCATCGCAGGATTACTGGCGGTGCTGGTCATGGCTTTCCTCGTGGCCATCCAGACGCCCTATGTCCAGACACGCCTCTCCAAGGTCGCCCTCAACCAGCTGGCCGCCATCATGGACGGCCGCGTCCAGTACGACGAGCTCAAGGTCATGACCTCCGGCGTGCTGGTCGTCCGCAACCTGCTGCTGATCGACGGCAGCCCCTACACGGAAGACGTCAACCAGCGCGGCTGGCAGCCGGCGGACACCGTCTTCTCCGCCAAGACCATCACCGCCACCTTCACCATCGCGGGCCTCTTCAAAGGCGAAGGCCTGCATATGGGACGCGTCACGGTCGAAGACGGCTACTTCCACCTGGTCACCGAACCGGACAGCCCCGGCAACAACCTGAGCCGTATTTTCAACATGCAGCCACAGTCCGGGCCGCTTGAGCCCGGACCGGACATCTTCGATATCAAGAAGGTGCGCGTCAAGAATTTCCGTTTCCGGCTCACCAGTTTCCTGCCGCCGATCAAGGCGGTGCACTACGACGCGCCGCACATCGATTTCGAGGATCTCGACATCACCGCGGACGTGACCGGACACAATCTCCGGATGACCGGAGGCAAGATGTACGGCGTCTGCGACCATCTTTATGCCCGCGAAAAATCCGGCTACATCGTCCGGGACGTCACGGGCAGCTGCGAGGTCGGACTCGGGAAGACCCTCATCGAAGACCTCCATTTCACGGACCCCTGGTCCGACATGCAGGTACGCTCCTTCTCGATGACCTATCCCTGGGCCATCGCCTTCAAGAATTTCCTCAGCGAAGTCAAGCTGGAAGGTGACTTCAAGTCCGGCAAGCTCGCCCTGCAGACCATCAGCTATTTCGCCGGAGGCGCCTTTGACGGGAATCCGGTCACCCTGGACATCCGCCGCGGGCACGCCCTGGGATTCGTCGACGACTTCCGCGTGGACAAGTTGGTGTTCACCGAGACGGGCTCCGGCATCTCCGCCACCCTGGGCGGCAGCTGCATCGGGCTTCCCGACATCACGAAGACGATGCTGGACATCCAGGTCAGCGACCTGACGGCCACCCCGGAAGGGGTCACCCGGCTGGTCGAAGGCTTCGCCCCCGGCAGCAAGCTGCAGCTCCCGGTGGACCGGGACCTCCCCGTCACGCTCCAGCTGCACGCCAAAGGTCCGATGGACCGCCTGGCATTCGACGGAGAGATGCTGACGCCCGAAGGCAGCGCGCGTTTCGACGGCGACGTCCGCAATGCGACCCATCCCCACCTCCCGGTCGAACTGAGCGCAGCCCTGTCCACCCACGAACTGCACCTGGGCCACATCCTCAACATCGGCGCACTCGGTCCCGTGACCCTCAGCACCCGCGCCAGGGCCACGCTCGGCAGCGGACTCCCGGACGCAAGCATCGACACGCTCCACATCGACCGGATCCGTGCGATCGGACATGATTTCCAGGACATCTATCTCGCCGGAAGCCTGACGGACGGCACGGTCGACGCCCATCTGCGCAGCAACGATCCGGCCGCCCGCTTCGACCTGACCGCCCTGGCCGACCTCACCGAGCGGGAAGGCGGCAGCCGCTACCGCATCATCGGGGACCTGACGGACATCGACCTGCAGACGCTCGGCCTCGAGACGACCCGCATCTCCCGGGTCTCGAGCGGCCTCAAGGCGGACCTGGTCCGCAAAGGTAATTTCTTCGACGGCGACATCCGGATGCCCGGGCTGGTTCTCACCAACGGGAACGGCAAGCACAAGGTCGGCGACGTCCTGCTGGGAGCCAAAGCCGCCGGCGGCAAGCAGACCTTCACCCTCAAAGCCCCCTTCCTGGACGGCAGTTTCATCGGCACCCGCCAGGCCAACCAGCTGATCCGCGACCTGCAGGATGCCATCGTCCGGCGCTCCCTTTCCGCCCTGCAGCCGGACCTGGAACCGGTGACGGACATGGGAGACTATACCGTCAGCGTCCTCTTTCACGACACCTACGATCTCCTCGGCCTGTTTCTGCCGGGCGCCTATGTAGAAGACAACACCTCCGTCACCCTGAAACTCGCTGAAAACGGCAGGCTCGACGGAGACATTCAATCCAAGCGGATCGCCCTCGGGAAGAACTACCTCAAGGATATCGACCTGCACTTTGACAACGGGAACGGTCCCCTGACGGCGAAACTGAACAGTTCGGAACTGCGCGCCGGGACCTTCGCGATGAACAGCCCTTCCATCCAGGCCCGGGCCGACGACAACGACTTCCGGGTAGGCATCCATTATGACAGTTTCTCCGGCGCGGGCGGCAATGCCGAAATCAACCTCGACGGAAAGCTGTATCGGGACGATGACGGGGAACTGGTGATCCGGGCACACCCGTACGATTCCTACCTGACCACGAGCGACGACCGCTGGGCGGTGAGCGGCTCGGACATCATCCTGCACGGCAAAGACCTCTTCCTGGACCGGTTCCAGATCAGCAACGGACCGCAGCGCCTGCTTCTCGACGGCGGACTCTCCCCGCAACACAGCGACACCCTGAACCTGCAGATGCACCGTTTCGACCTCGCCCTCATCGACGAGTTCCTGCCCCAGGCGCTCGGCATCGAAGGCAAGATGAACGGCCAGGCCACCGTGACCTCCGAAGAAGCGCTGGCCAAGGGCATGCTGATGGATTTCAACATCGACACCCTCCGCTTCAGCGGAGTGGATGCCGGCTCCATCCAGCTCTCCAGCGAATGGAATGACGAAGGGAAGGAAATCGGCCTTTTCCTGCGGGACAGGCTGGACGGCCGCGAAGTCCTCTACGCCCACGGCAGCTACCAGGTCTCGGGCAAATCCCTGGATCTCCAGGCCGACCTGGATGACCTGCCGCTGCACATCGCCTCCCCCTTTCTGAAAACGGTATTCTCGGAGATGGGCGGCGGGATCTCCGGGAGCATCCGGGTATCCGGTCCGACCACGGACCTGACCCCGACCAGCGACCTGCGCCTGGACGACGCCCTCATCCGGGTGGCGGTGACCGGCGTGCCCTATACGCTCAGCGGTCCCCTGCACATCGACGGCTCCGGCCTCTATTTTGACAAACTGGACCTGCACGACGACACGGGCGGAAGCGGCGACGTCCAGGGAGCCCTGCGTTTCAAGCACCTCAGCGACTTCCAGCTCGACACCCGCCTCGCCTTCTCGAACCTCAAGGTGGTCGACGCCGCAGAAAAGACGGGCTCCCCTTTTTACGGACTGCTGCGCGCATCCGGATCGGCTTCGGTCACCGGTCCGTTCAACGCCCTGCTCATCGACGCCAACGTCAGCACTTCCGGGGACGGCAACATCCATATCCCCACATCCGGCAAACTCTCCAAGACCAACAGCAACCTGCTCACCTTCACCGAGCCGGCCCGGGAACTCGATGCCTATGAGACCCTGCTGGCAGGCATGGACAGCAAAAGCACCGCCACTTCCGACCTCCGCATCCGCGGCCGGCTGAATGTCCAGCCCGGAGTCAAAGCTTTCGTGGAGATTGACAAGCAGGCCGGCAACGTCGCCTCCTTCAACGGATCCGGCAATGTCACCCTCAATCTCCGTCCCTCCAAAGCCATCTTCGACCTCAACGGAGACTACAGCATCAACGAAGGCAGCTACCAGTTCGTCGTGCCCGGCCTCCTGTCGAAGGACTTCAGGATCCAGCAGGGCAGTTCCGTCAAGTTCGGCGGAGACATCATGAACACCGTGCTCGACGTCAACGCGACCTACAACGTCCGCACCTCCCTGGACGCCCTGATCGGCTCGGAATCCTCCTCCCGGCGCCAGGTAGTCTGCGGCCTCAACATCAGCGACCGCCTGCGCTCCCCGAAAATCGACCTGAGCATCGACATCCCGGACCTCGATCCCGCCACCCGCTCCCAGATGGAAAGCGCCCTCAACACCCAGGACAAGATCCAGAAGCAATTCGTTTCCCTGCTGCTGCTCGGCACCTTCCTGCCCAATGAAGGTTCCGGCGTCTTCAATCAGACCAATCTCCTGCTATCCAATGTGTCCGAGATCATGTCCGGCCAGATCAGCAATGTGCTCCAGCGCATGGAAATCCCCATCGACGTGGGGTTCGGCTACCAGGAGATGAAGTCCGGCAGCAACCTGTTCGACATCTCCCTGTCCACCCAGCTCTTCGACAACCGGGTCTTGCTGAGCGGCAGTTTCGGCAACCGCCGCTACTCTACGGGAAACACCGGGGGCGACTTCACCGGCAACCTGGACCTCTCCGTCAAGCTGGATCCCGACGGGAAATTCCGCTTCAACATCTTCTCCCACTCCGCAGACGAGTTCTCCAGCTACCTGGACTACTCGCAGCGGAACGGTGTCGGTGTCAGCTACCAGAAAGAGTATCGTACGGTCGGCAATTTCTTCCAGAGCCTCTTCGTCCCGAGATCCAAACGGGAGGAGCGGGAAAAGAAATACATCGAGCAAGAACTGGAACAAGAGATTATCGTATTAGAGCATAATGAGCAAGACCCCGGGCAAACTGTATCTGATTCCCACCCCGCTGGGGGAAAATGATCCGGCGGAAGTCCTTCCCCGGCAGGTCCTGGAGCGGGCCTGTTCGCTGCGGTGCTTCGTCGTAGAAGAACTGCGGACCGCCCGTCGGTTCCTGTCCCGCTACGGGCTGAAAGGCCATATCGAAGAACTGGATCTCCATGTCCTCAACGAGCATACCGCCCCGGCAGAAGTGGAGGCGATGCTGCCGCTGTTTGACGGGCAGGATGTCGGCCTGCTCTCCGAAGCCGGACTTCCGGCGGTCGCCGATCCCGGCGCTGCGCTGGTCGCCCTGTGCCACCGGCACGGCATCGAAGTCGTCCCGATGGTCGGTCCGTCCTCGCTGATGCTGGCCTTGATGGCCTCCGGGCTCAATGGCCAGTCCTTCGCGTTCCGCGGCTATATCCCCGCCAAGACGGACGAGCGCCGGGCCGCGCTCAAAGACCTGGAAAAGCAATCCCGCGCCCTGAACCAGAGCCAGATCCTCATCGAGACCCCCTACCGCAACGATGCCCTCTTCGCGGACATGCTCCAGGGCCTCTCCCCCGCCACGCGCCTGTGCGTGGCCGCCGACATCACCCTGCCCACGCAGCTGATCAAAACGGAAACCGTCGCCCAATGGCGCAAAACGCCCCTCACCATCGGCAAGCGCCCCTGCGTCTTCATCCTGCTGGCATAACCCCTCCCCTCCATGAAAAGAATCCTGACCGCCCTCTTCCTGGTGCTTGCCCTTGGCGGCTCCGCCATCGCACAGTCCCGCGCCTGGTCCGAGACCACCGCGAAGCAGTTCATCCACCGCTATGCCGACCCCGACGAGATCCGCTGGGGGACGCAGGACAATTCCTTCACCTGGCAGGCGGGCTATGTCATGTTTGCCATGGAGCACCTGTGGCGCTGGACGGCGGATCCCGTGTATTTCGAGTACATCCGCAAATATGTGGACCAAAATGTGGACGCCGAAGGCCGTCTGCGGCAGTTCAAGCCCGATGCACTCGACAATTTCATCCCCGGCTATGCCTGCCTGCTGCTCTATGAGCAGACCGGGGAGGAGCGCTACGCCCGCGCCGCGGAAACGATCCGGCGCGGTTTCGATACCTATCCCCGCTTCGACAACGGGATGTTCTGGCACTCCGCCCGCATCCGCCAGGTCTGGGTGGACGGCGTATTCATGGGGCAGATCTTCCTCGCCCGGTATGCCCGGACAATGGGGCACCCGGAAGACTTTGCCGAAGTGGTCCGGCAGATGCAGGGCATCACGGATCTCTGCGGCAAGGCGGACGGCCATTTCGTGCACGGATGGGATGAAGCCCGCGGCGCGTACCCGGAGGTCTGGAGCGAAGGGATGGGCTGGCTGGCCGTGCTGTGGGCAGATGTCTTCGACTACGTGCCGGAAGAGCAGCCGGGGCGGGATGCCCTGCTGGAGCGCTTCCGCCAGATGTGCCGCGGCCTCAAGACCTCCCAGGACCCCCACACGGGGATGTGGTGCCAGGTCGTGGACAAGCCGCTGGAGGCCGGCAACTGGAACGAGACTTCCGGTACGGGCATGTTCCTCTACCTGATCAGCCGCGGCGTGGAGAAAGGATTCCTGCCCGCAGATGAATACAGCGGGACGATCCGGCGCGCCTACGAGGGCCTCGTGACGAAAGCCGTGGTCAACACCGACGGCTTCGTCAACCTTACGGACTGCAGCAGCATCGGCCTGAAGCGCAGCTACGCGGACTACATCGCCCAGACGCACGAGATCAGCACCTTCGCCGCCTACGGCTCGTTCCTGCTCGGCACGGGCATCTTCGAACACGCGTTCGGACGCGAAGTGCCGGATTTCTATGCGACGGACTATTCCGGCGGGAAAGTGTTCCGCTTCCGCGACGGACGCATCAGCTGGGAGCACGAGGCTCCGCTGAGCAACGACCTGCAGCTGCTGGAGAACGGCCATCTGCTCTTCACCACCGGCACCGGCGTGCTGGAGCTGGATGCGGACGGCAATGAAGTGCTCCGCTACGATGCCCCCTGCCATGTTTTCGCCTGCCAGCGGCTGCCCGGCGGGCGGACCTTTGTCGGGGAATGCGAGTCCGGCCGCCTGCTGGAACTCGACCTGCACGGGCGGATCGTGAAGCAGACCGTCATTCTCCCGAAAGGAGTCAAGGACGGCGGCATGGCTTTCATGCGCAATGCGCGGAAACTGGACGACGGGCACTGCCTGGTCGCCCACTACGGCGACCAGAAACTGACGGAATATGACGCCCGCGGCCGCGTGGTGCGCAGCCTCCGCCTGCCCGGCGGGCCGCACTCCGTGCAAAGGCTCCCGGACGGCCATACGCTGGTCTCCCTGGCCGACCGGGACAAGAACCCGCGCATCGTAGAACTGGATGAGGATTGGAACATCGTCTGGACCCTTTCCAATGAAGACCTGCCGGGAGCGCCCCTGCGTTTCTGCTCCGGCTTCCAGTACATCGAAGGCCAGGGCCTGTACCTGACCAACTGGCAGGGGCACCAGCGCGGGATCACCCAGCCGCATGCCCTGCTCGTAGGCCGGGACAAGCGCATCCGCGCCGTCCTGCCGCCCATGGCCGGTGTGCAGAGCCTTTCCAACATTGCCGTCGTCCCTGGCGGTAAAACCGACGGAAAGTAGTATTTTTGCAGGATGAAAATTGCGCTGCTCACCCTGGGCTGCAAGCTCAATTTCGCCGAGACGGCTACCTACGAACGCGGTTTCCGCGCCGCAGGGCTGGAAGTCGTGCCCTGGAGCGAGCGCGCCGATATCTATCTGGTCAATACCTGTTCGGTCACGGCCATGGCCGACAGCAAGTCCCGCAACCTGGTGCGCAAGATGCACCGGATCAACCCAGAAGCCCGGATCATCGTGACGGGCTGCAGCGCCGAACTGCGCCGCGCCGAGATCGAGAAGATCGAGGGCGTCTCGCGTGTGTTCGGTGCCGCTGAGAAGGGGCTGGTGGTGAAGGAGACACTGGGCCTGCTGGGCATCCCGTTTCCGGCGCAGCAGCCTGTGGCTTCTCCGGTGTTCGCCGCATATTCGGCCTCGGACAACCGGACGCGCGCGTTCTTGAAAGTCCAGGACGGCTGCAATAACTACTGCAAGTACTGCACGGTCCCGTACGCCCGCGGCGAGAGCCGCAACATCCCCATCGCCGAGTGCGTGCAGCACGCGGAGCAGATTGCGGCGGAAGGCGTGAAGGAGATCGTCCTGACGGGCGTAAACACGGGAGATTTCGGCCGGACGACGGGGGAATCCTTCCTCGATCTGCTGAAAGCCCTGGACGCGGTGGAAGGCATTGAGCGCTACCGCATTTCGAGCATCGAACCCAACTTGCTGACGGAGGAGATCGTGGACTGGATCGCCTCCGGGACCAAATTCCAACCGCATTTCCACATCCCGCTCCAGACCGGCTCCGACGAGTTGCTCTCCCGGATGGGAAGGCACTACGACACTGCCTTTTTCGCGGAGCGGATTGAAATGATCCGCCGGAAAATGGAGCGCCCCGGGGCGCCGAAGGTCTTCTTCGGCATCGATGTGATGGTCGGCCTGCCCGGCGAGACGGACGCCCTCTTCAAGGATACCTTCCGCTTCATTGACCGCGTACACCCGGCGTTCATCCACGTCTTCCCCTATTCGCGGCGCCCGGGCACCCCGGCGGCTGACATGCCGGACCAGGTGGAGGAGAGCGTCAAGAAGCACCGCGTGGCGGTGCTGGAGGAGCTTTGCACCCGCCTGCATGCGGAATTCCGCGAAGCGAACCGGGGCGTGCATGAGCGCGTGCTCTTTGAGTCTACGGAGCACGGCGGACAGATGGAGGGCTACACGGGCAACTACATCCGCATCTCGCGACCTTATGATCCGGCGCTGGTAAATACACTGGTGGACATAGTTATCGATTGATATGGAGAAGAAAGCGAAACTGACTTTCCTGGGGACGGGCACTTCGTCCGGCGTCCCGATGATCGCCTGCGACTGCGAGGTCTGCCGCTCGGCGGACCCGTGGGACAAGCGCCTGCGCGCTTCCGTGCTGGTGGAGTACTGCGGCCTGACCATCCTGGTGGATGCCGGCCCCGATTTCCGGGAGCAGATGCTGCGCCAGAATGTGCATCATCTGGATGCCATCCTGCTGACACACAACCACAAGGACCACACGGGCGGCCTGGACGACATCCGGGCCTTCAACCTGGCGGAGCGCCATCCCGTCAACATCTACTGCGAGAGCTATGTGGAGAACACCCTGCGACACGAATACGGCTACGCCTTCGCGGAGGAGAAGTATCCCGGTGCCCCGGAATGGCGCGTGCACACCATCGACGGGGCACATCCGTTCCTGGTGCATTCCAATGCCAATGAGGAGATCCTCTCATGGGAGAAGGGGTTCGGCTACCACCACCTGCCGCCGCAGTCCGCTGCCGACGCCACGGCGGAGATCATCCCCATCCAGGGCTGGCACCACCGGGAGAAGAAACTCTCCGTGCTGGGCTACCGCTTCGGCAACATCGCCTACCTCACGGACATCAAGATGCTGGACAGCGAAGCCGAGTTGGAGAAACTGAAAGGCGTTGAATACGTGACGCTTGGCTGCGTGAAGATCGGCGACCACCACTCCCATCCCTCCCTGCAGGAGACGCTGGATTTCTTTGAGAAGGTTGGCGCGCGCGAATCCTACATCACCCACCTGTCCCACCAGCTGCCGCGGCACGAAGA
Source organism: Bacteroidales bacterium (assembly GCA_017454905.1). Taxonomy (GTDB): domain Bacteria; phylum Bacteroidota; class Bacteroidia; order Bacteroidales; family UBA932; genus Cryptobacteroides. The sequence continues at coordinate 49,135 of JAFTCB010000007.1, read as the reverse complement.
ATTCGCCGCCATGCTCCCGTCGCACGTCCATCCCGCCTGGGACGGACTGGTGCTGGAATAATTACAGGATCAGGTCGCTCTGGTCCACGTCGCCGAACCATTCATAGACTTTGGCCTCCGCCTGGCCCTTGACCAGCGGGGTGATGCAGTTGATCACCTTATAGACCGCAAAGGCCAGGGCGGCGATATCATCGGTATAGCCGATGGCGGGTAGGAAATCCGGCATAAGATCGAGCGGAAGGAGGAAATAGCCCAGCGCCCCGAGGATCATTCCCTTGTCCTTCCGGGAGATCTGGGGGTCCTGCAAGGCATAATACAGCAGCAACGCGTAATACACAGCCTTGGCGCCCATCCTCCTCAACGAGCGGCGCAATTTCTTCCAGAACTTCTCAACATCGTAATTCGGGATATATTTCTCCAGATTCCGGGGTGCTTTCATAAGCACAAAAATATACAATTCTCCCGAAAATACGAAAGGTCAGGACATACTATTTCAAAGTGCAGGAATCCGTTTCATCCTCTTACTTGAAGAGGTCCGGACGGATCTGGATGTCCCAGTCGTGGTAGTCGAGGTCGAAGCGCGTGACGATGAAGCCGCCGCCCCCATCGGCTTCCTGACGCAGGACCAGGCCGGTCTGCTGATCGACCCAGACCACATAGCCGCCGTAGCCGAAGAGGTTGGTGCCGCGGATGTCAAACACCCAGCACGTCCGGCCGCAGACGGTCTCGTCGCCCCGGTAGAACTTCTTCAGGTGATGCTGGCTGCCTCCGATCATCCGGATGCGCTGCATGATGGTGCCGGACTGAAGGGTCTCGTCCTCGCCGGGATCCCGTCCGAAACCGGCCGGTTCGCTGCCGTAGAGCGCCATCTCCAGGGAGCGGGGCGCATAGGACTCGAAATGCGAGATACCGTCGTGTCTGTTTTCCGGCACGATCTCATTCCCGTCACCGTAATACATCACATAATAGCCCTCCGGGTGCAGGCCGCCGCTGTATCCCAGCTTGGTCCGGAAATCAAACATGCTGATCAGGTCTTCCATCCCGTTGTATCCATCCTCGGATTCGAAGCATTCCGATTGGACAAAGGTCTCGCCGATGCAGGAATACGTTTCCATGATGTCCCAGCGCCAGTCCTCCCGGAACGAGTGGTAGATGATGCTGTAGTTGGTCCTGGGCAGGCGCAGCTCGTAGTGGCCGGTCCACTCGGGCTGGTCCTCGGGTTTTTCCGTCTTGCCGGCAGGACGGCTGAAAGAGGTCGGCAGCACATGGACGAGCAGTTTGGAGGACTGTCCGCCGTGCAGCGACAGCAAAAGCGTAGCGTCGCCTTTTTTCAGGCCTTTCAGCGTCAGCTTCAGGCCGTCCCGGCTCGCCTGGACGAATTCCTGTCCGTCTTCGACGGCAAATCCGGTCAGGTGCGTCCCGGCTGCCGTGTAGCTGAGGGTCTGTCCGACCAGCAGGTCGATTTCGCTGACGGGCTGCGCCGCCAGGGTGAGGGCCGTCAACAGGACGGCAACAAGCGCAATGATCTTGTTCATCGTGTCAGTTACTAATGTCAGAAGTTCTTGTCCTTCAATCCAATGAAGAACTTGCTGCAAAAATAGGATCAATCTGATTAAGAAACACCCCATAAACTGGGGGAAAACAGTGACCGTCCTATCGGCAAGACAAAAACACCACCTAACTATGTGGTTGGCGGTGGAAATCCCTGTTTTCCGGCTTGTAAACCTGCGCTTTTGTCCGTATTTTTGCCAACATGAAATCCAGCAGCGCACAGCACCTGTCCGAGCTCGGGGAATTCGGCCTGATCGGCCGGATCCGCGAACGTTTTTCCGCGCCCGAAGGGGTGACAGGGATCGGGGATGACTGCGCCGTGATCCCCCAGCGGAGCGGACGCGATACGCTCGTGAGCACGGACATGCTCATCGAGGGGACGCATTTCCTGCGCGCAGACATCCCCCCGTTCCGGCTGGGCTGGAAGAGCGCGGCCGTCAACATCAGCGACATCGCCGCGATGGGCGGCTCCCCCACCGCCACCTTCCTCTCCGTCGCCCTTCCCGCCGACCTGGAAGCCGGCTGGATGGAAGAATTCCTGCGCGGCTACGCAGAACTCTCGGAGCGCTTCGGCACCGCGCTGCTCGGCGGCGACACCACCGCCTCCCCCGACCGCATCTGCATCAACGTGGCCGTACTCGGCGAATGCCCGTCCGGGAGCGCACGGCTGCGGAGTACGGCTTGCGAGGGCGACCTGATCTGCGTGACCGGCTTCCTGGGCGACTCCGCCGGCGGACTGAAGGCCATCCTGGAAGGCGTGGAGCGCGACGCCGATGTGCAGGCGCTCATCGACCGGCACTACCTCCCCCTGCCGCGTGTGCAGGAAGGACTGCGGCTGGCCGCCACCCCGGGCGTACACGCGATGATGGACATCTCCGACGGGATCGGCTCGGACTTGAGCCATATCCTGGAAGCTTCTTCACTGGGGGCGGTGATCGACGTGCCGTCGCTGCCGCTTTCCCCCGCCCTGCGCCGCGTCTGCACACGCCACGGCTGGGACGCGTTCCAACTGGCCGCCGGCGGCGGAGAAGACTACGAACTGCTCTTCACCTGCACCCCGGAAACGGAAAAAGTGCTGGACATCCCGCACCACGTCATCGGCCGCTGCACGCAAGGCGACGGCACGACAGCATGGCGCGGAGCCGGAACAAGCATCCGCGGCTTCGACCATTTCCGGCAAGGTCGGCCGGACGCTCAGGACAGCTCCGCCAGATAATCGTCGATCGCCGCCGCGATGGAGAGGATGGTCGGCTGGAAGAGGATCGCGGAATCCTTCAGCAGCTGCCAGTGCTCCTCGGAGAGGCGTCCGCCAACTTGATCAATTCCTGTCTCATTTTCCTGTATAATAACTGACGATCGAGCGGATCGCCTCCGTGCACACGGGGCAGAAATCCGGGAAACCGTTGGTCCGCATCCGGCAGTCCGGCGTCGCGCGCCAGACCCCCTTGGACTGGTAGCCGGCGCCCTCGATCAGGCCCACGCCGTCCCGGCCCATCATCCCCTGCCACTTGGCAGCGAAATCCGCCTGCGTCGTGATGTTCGGCTCCCAGGGCTCGATCCCCGGGAAATACTGTTCCTCATACTGGTCGTCGTAGGCGTACTCGTCCGCGAGCCCGGCAAAACTGTGGCCGAACTCATGGACCACCACCGGCCGGAAGGCGCTGTGATGCGCCGTGGTCAGCGTATAGGAGTTGTAGATGCCTCCCCCGCCGTAGGTGTCGGTATTCGCCAGGATGATGATGTGCTCATAAGGCACCCCCGCGAGCAGGTCGTGCATCCGCTTCAGGTGCAGCGTCGTCAGGTAGCGGTCCGAATAGAAAGTATCGAAATGCGAGCCCAGCGCCGTATCCTTCCATTCGCCGCGGCGCGGCACGCTCACGCCGCTTTCCGCCGAAGGCAGCTCCACCGCCACGAAGTTGAAGCGGTCCCGCAACTCGCTGAACGACTGATGCTTCATGAAGCTTTCTACCGCGATGGCGGCATCCTTGTAGAAGGTCTCCATCTCCGCAGCGGTGTACCCTTCGGGCAGGATCACCACGTCGATGCACTCCTGCGGCGTACCGCTGCGCAGGATGTCGCGCGTACGCGCAGGCTCCGCACCCGGCCGGCGGATCAGGATGTCGGCAGGGTCCACGCGGTGGGTAAGCCGCGCCGCCACCTGCCGGTGGAAATCATACAGCACGACCGTCACGTCCACGGGGACCGAAGGCATCGGCAGCAGGAAGACGTTTTCGAAACTCTTCTGCACGCGCGTGGCCTCCTCGGTAGCCTGCCACTCCTGGAAAAGCGTGGAGAAGGAGTTGCAATACAGCAGCCGGCCCGTCTGCGCGTCATGCATCCGGATCTGGCCGTTGCCGCGCAGGGCCAGCGAATCCAGGTGCACCCGGCGTCCGGCCCAGCCGTCCAGGCAGGACAACCCGTCCAGCGCGATGGTGCTGGTCTTGTCCGTTCCGGAAAATACATAATCCACCCGGAGCGTCCGCTCCGTCAGCGGCGCGGGCAACGGCTGCGCCCCCAGACAGAAGGCCGCAACGACGGTAACCAAAATGGTCAAAAAACATCTCTTCATACTTCAAAGTTATGAAAAACCCTTGGTTTTTCCTTCAAAAAAATTATCTTGCCATAAATAACCAATTTCATAACCATGAAAAGATTCTGCATGCTGGCAGTCCTCGCGCTGCTCTTCTCCTCCGCCGTACTCTCCGCCCAACCCTGGGAGAGCCTCTTCAACGGCAAGAATCTCAAAGGCTGGAAACAGGTGACCGGCACGGCCAGATTCCAGGCCCGCGACGGCATGATCATCGGCACGGCCACGGACAGCAAAGTCAATTCCTTCCTCGCCACCACCCGGGATTATGACGATTTCATCCTCGAATTCGACTTCCTGACCGAAGGTCTCAACTCCGGCGTCCAGCTCCGCAGCCACGTCAACAAGGAGAAAGGCCGCGTTTTCGGCTATCAATTCGAGATCGATCCATCTGAACGCGCCTGGACAGGCGGCATCTATGACGAAGTCCGCCGCCTCTGGCTCTACCGCATGACGGAAAACCCGGCCGGCAAGGCCGCCTACCACACGGGATGGAACAGTGCCCGCATCGAGGTTATCGGCAAGCACATCCGCACCTGGGTCAACGGCATCCCCTGCACCAACCTCATCGATGACGTGGATGCCAGCGGCTTCATCGCCCTGCAGGTCCACACCGCCAGTCCGGAAATGCAAGGCTCCAAGGTCTGCTGGAAAAACATCCGTATCCTCACGCAGGATGTAGCCAGGTACGCCACGCCCACCGATGCCCCGGCCGTCAACTGCATCGCCAATACCCTGACCCCGGAAGAGATCGCCGACGGCTGGAAGCTTCTGTTCGACGGAAAGACCACCAAAGGCTGGCAGAGTGCCCGCAGGCTCGGCACATTCCCCGACCACGGCTGGTCGGTCGAGGATGGCGTCCTGTCCGTCAACAAGGGTGACGGCGGCGAGAGCCGCAACGGCGGTGACATCATCACCGACCGTCAATACCGCAACTTCATCCTCAAGGTGGACTTCAAGCTCACTCCGGGTGCCAACAGCGGTATCAAATATTTCGTAGATCCGTTCATGAACCAGGGCGCCGGCTCCTCCATCGGCTGCGAGTTCCAAGTCCTTGATGACGAGCGCCATCCGGATGCCAAACTAGGCGTCAGAGGCAACCGCACCATGGGCTCGCTCTACGACCTGATCCCTGCTCCGAAGGGCGAATGGGAAAGCTACACCATCGACGGCTGGCAGCGCGCGATGGTCATCGTCAACGGCAACCACGTCGAACACTGGCTCAACGGCCACAAGCTCCTCGAATACGAGCGGAACAACCAGATGTGGAACGCGCTCGTGGCTTACAGCAAATACCGGGACTGGCCGAACTTCGGCAATGCCGAACAGGGCTACATCCTGCTGCAGGACCACGGCGACCACGTCTCCTACCGCAACATCAAGATCAAGGAACTCCCGTAGCACATACACTAAACCTTATATCACCATCATGAAGTTAACTAAACTATTCCTCCCCCTGGCCGTCCTTGCGGCCTCCCTGTGCCTGTCCTCTTGCACCGCAGGCCAAAGGGACGTCACCATCCCCTCCGACAAGAAAGAAGTCATCGACCGCTTCCTCGCCGGGACGCTCGACCCGTCTTACACCCCCGCCCTGTTCTTCGGCCACTTCGGCGGCGACCAGAAACTCGGTGAAGGTGCCGTGCAGGCACACCTGAGCCTGTTCATGAAAGGTGGCGCCGATATCCTCAAGATCCAGACCGAACAGCCCATGCCTCGCGTCGAGGACCTGACGATGGACACCCCGCTCGTGCCTGAAGACTGGTACGCCCCGACCGTGGAAGTCATCAAGGAAGTCCTTTCCTACGTCGGCAAGGACGTCTATGTGATGCCGACCATCCTCAGCACCCACCAGGTAGCCCGCCAGGGCTTCGGCGACGACCGTCTGCCCGGCTGGTCCGTGGAGCGTCCCGAGGCCTACAAGCGCATGCTCGACTCCTACACCAAGGCCATCCTCTGGTACATCCGCGAATGCAAGAAGATCGGCGTCGAGTGCTTCTTCACCGCCACGCAGGGCGGCGAGAAGAAATTCTACGAACTCAACGTACCCGGCGGATTCTATGAGACCTGGATCCGTCCCTATGACCTGGAGGTGATGAACGAAGCTGCCAAGGACACCAAGTTCACCATCCTGCATATCTGCGACTGGGAAGGCCCGATGGATGACCTGACCCGCTTCCTGGACTATCCCGGCAAGATCGTCAACGTCCCGCTGACCGTGGACGGCAAGCCCATCTCCCTGACCGAGACCTACAAGATGTTCGGACGCCCGGTCCTCGGCGGATTCGACCGCAAGGGTGACATCGGCAAGGCTTCACCGGAGCAGGTCGCAGCCATGACCCGCGAGATCATCGGGAACGGACCGAAAGGCCACCTGATGATCGGCGCCGACTGCTCGGTCCCCTCCCCGCTGAACATCACGGACAACATCCACGCCGCCGTCAGCACGGCCCACGGACGCAAGTAGTTACTTATACCCCCATTCTCAGCAGGAAGTGAGCGGCATGCCGCTCACTTCCTGTATGTTTATCCGTTGACTTCAGCGAGTTCCCCCGTTGCGGAGTCGATGATGAAGCCGCGCACGCTTACGTCCGACGGCATCAGCGGGTGCCGGACGATGGCCTCGACGGTCCGGAGCACGGACGCCTCCGTATCGTGGAAACCCTCCAGCCAGGCATCCAGGTCCACGGGGCAGTCCTTCATCACTTGCTCCGGAATCCCCCGTTTCAGCATCTCTTCCCTGAAATGATGGAAACTCATATGGCAGGCGCCGCAGTTCGTATGCGCCACCACCATGATCTCGTTCACGCCCAGTTCATACACCGCCACGAGCAGGCTCCGCATCGCCGAATCCCAGGGTGACGGGACCAGCGCCCCGGCGTTCTTGATGATCTTGGCGTCACCGTTCTTCAGCCCCAGGGCTTCCTGGAGAAGCACGGACAGGCGCGTGTCCATACAGCTCAGGACCGCAAGTTTCTTGTCAGGATATTTGTCGGTCAGATGCTTTTCGTAGCCCTTCGAGGCCACATACCCGCGATTGAACGCGAGAATTTCGTCAATATTGCCCATAATTCTCACCAGCTTTTTTTCCGGTTCATACAAATATACGAAAACAGATGGGAAAAAGCATGTCTTTGAGCTGGAGGCCGGCCACGGCTCAATATGCCTGCGCGTGGACGCCGGCCACGGCGCGCCCACTGGGGTCGTTCCTGCCTTTGAACGACGCGTCCCACGCAAGGGCTGCCGCCGTAGAGCAGGCCACGCTGGCCTCGCTCGGGACGGAACGCGCCGCACTCTCGCTCGGGAAGAGTTCCGCAAAGATCGAGCGGTAGTAATACTCCTCCTTGCACTGCGGAGGGTGGACCGGGAAGCGCTCCGCGGCATGTGCCATCTGCTCGTCGGAAACCGCCTCGGAGGTCATCCGTTTCAGAGTGTCTATCCACGAATAACCGACGCCGTCACTGAACTGTTCCTTCTGCCGCCAGGCGATCTCTTCCGGCAGCATGTCCGCAAACGCTTCGCGGACGATGCGTTTCTCGATGATCGAGCCGGGGCACATCTTTGAAACGGGATTCAGGCGCATCGCCACGTCCAGGAACTCTTTGTCCAAGAAAGGCACACGGCCTTCCACGCCCCACGCGGCAAGGCTCTTGTTCGCCCGAAGGCAGTCATAGAGATAGAGCTTGGACAATTTGCGGACCGTCTCCTCGTGGAAAGCGCGCGCGTCCGGCGCCTTGTGGAAATAGAGGTAGCCGCCGAAGATTTCGTCCGCTCCCTCCCCCGAGAGCACCATCTTGATGCCCATGGACTTGATCACCCGCGCCAGCAGGTACATCGGCGTGGAGGCGCGGATGGTCGTGACATCATAGGTCTCCGTGTGGTAAATCACGTCCCGAAGGGCGTCCAGGCCCTCCTGGATGGTGTAATTGATCTCGTGATGGACCGTGCCGATATGTTCCGCCACCCGCCGCGCCTTCTCGAGATCCGGGGCGCCCTTCAGGCCGACGGCAAACGAATGCAGACGCGGCCACCAGGCCCGCGTCCGCGAATCATCTTCAATGCGCATCGCGCTGTACTGCTCGGCAATGGCCGAAATGACGGAAGAGTCCAGGCCGCCGGAGAGCAGCACCCCGTAGGGAACGTCCGACATCAACTGTCGCTTCACGGCATCCATCAGCGCCTCACGCACGGCGAGGGTGGAGGCGGGGCCGTCCTTGACGGCCTCGTACTCCATCCAGTCGCGCGTGTACCAGCGCTTCATACCCGGCTCGCAGCTCCAGTAGAGATGGCCCGGCAGGAAGGGCTCGTAGCGCTCGCACTGCCCTTCCAGGGCCTTCAGTTCACTGGCCACATAGACCTTGCCGTCGGCGTCGTCGAAGCCGATATACAGCGGAATCACGCCGATGGGGTCGCGGGCGATCAGGAAAGCATCCTTCTCCACGTCGTAAAGCGCGAAAGCGAAGATGCCGTTGAGTTCCTCCAGGAAATCCGGCCCCTTGTCTCGGTAAAGCGCCAGGATGACCTCGCAGTCGCTGCCCGTCCGGAAGTCATACTTCCCGGCATAACGCCGGCGGATCTCCTGGTGATTGTAGATTTCGCCGTTCACGGCCAGGACCTGCTTCCCGTCCGGGGAGACCAGCGGCTGTCCCCCGGATTCCGGGTCCACGATACTCAGGCGTTCGTGACACAGCACGGCGCTGCCGCCGCACCAGATGCCGCTCCAGTCCGGCCCGCGATGCCGGATCCTGCGGCTCATTTCCAGGGCCTTCCGGCGCAAGGCGTCAGACTGCTCCCGGACATTGAAAATACCGACAATTCCACACATAATCTTGTTGATTTTGATCCCCGGTCAGGCCGGGGATGACGGATTAATCATTGTAACAGCTTTCGCCGTGTTCGTAAATGTCGAGGCCTTCCTCTTCCACGCGCCTGCCCACACGCAGGCCGTGGAGTTTCTTGATGCCGAAGAAAAGCAGGAAACCGGTCGATGCCGCCCAGAGGTCGATCGCGAGGATGCCCAGGCACTGCACACCGAAGAAGTGCCAGCCGCCGCCATAGAAGAGGCCGCCGTCCGTCGCCAGCAGGCCGGTCAGGAGTGTCCCGAGAATACCGCAGACTCCGTGCACGCTGGAAGCACCTACAGGGTCGTCGATATGCAGTTTGCGGTCCACGAACTCGATGGAGAATACCAGAACGACGCCGCAGATCAGGCCGATGATGACTGCGCCCAGCGGAGAGACCAGGTCACAGCCCGCCGTGATGCCGACCAGACCGGCGAGGACACCGTTGAGCGTCAACGAGAGCGAGGGCTTCCCATACTTGATCCAGGTCAGGAACATCGTCGCCACACCCCCGGCGGCAGCTGCCAGGTTGGTGGTCAGGAAGACGTGGGAAATCGCCGTGCGGTTCACTTCGCCGGAGGCAGCCAGCTGCGAACCCGGATTGAAGCCGAACCAGCCCATCCAGAGGATGAAGACGCCGAGCGCCGCCATCGTCAGGTTGTGGCCGGGAATGGCGCGGCTCTTGCCGTCCGGGCCATATTTGCCAAGCCGGGGACCGAGCGCGATCGCACCGATCAGCGCCAGCACGCCGCCCACGCTGTGCACGATCGCCGACCCGGCGAAATCGTGGAAGCCCATTTCGCTGAGCCAGCCGCCACCCCAGGTCCAGTGGCCCTCGATCGGATAGATGAACAGCGAGATGAAAGCACTGTACATCAGATACATCGAGAACTTGGTCCGCTCGGCCATCGCACCGCTCACGATCGTGGCGGAGGTGGCGCAGAAGACCGTCTGGAAAATCAGGAAGCCCTCCACGGGGAGGTCACTCTTGTAGAACGACAGGTCGCCCCAGTTGGGGGCACCGATGAAACCGGCACCGTCGCTGCCGAACATGAAACCGAAACCGACCAGCCAGAACAGCAGGGAGCCGAACATGAAATCCACGAAGTTCTTCATCAGGATGTTCGCCGTGTTCTTGCTGCGGGTGAATCCGGCCTCGCACAGCGCGAAACCCGGTTGCATGAAGAAGACCAGCATCGCGGCCAACAACATCCATACAGTATCGAGAGATATGGCTAATTCTTCCATAAGGCATTCATTTTAAACATTCTGACCAACTAACTAACTTTTTATTTCTTGTCCCGCAGGACCGTGTCTCCGTGCTCGCCGGTGCGGATGGACCAGGTGTCGATCACGTCGCTGATGAAAATACGGCCGTCTCCGATCTCGCCCGTCGAGGCGGTCTCGAGAATGACCTTCACGGTCGGTTCGACAAACTGGTCGCGGCAGACGATGGTCAGCGCCACGCGCTCGATCACGTCTGTAGAATACTGGACACCACGGTAGATGCGTTCCTCCCGGCTCTGGCCGATGCCATGCACGTTATGGTACTCGAACCAGTTGATGTCTGCGCCGAGCAAGGCCTCCTTGACCTCCTCGAACTTCGTCTTGCGGACGATGGCTTCAATCTTTTTCATACACTACTATTGTTTTGGGTTGATCTGCACGCACAAGGGCATATAATCCCCCTGACAAGCGAAACAACATATTTCGCAAGTTGCTTATAATTAACTATTTATAGAACTAATATCTGTTATAGCTGCAATTGGAATCCCAGGACATTCTCGACGTAATTCACGAAAGCCTCGTTGCAGAGGCGGACGCCGCCCGGCGTAGGATACTCCCCGGTGAAATACCAGTCGCCCGGGTGGCCGGGACAGGCGCGGTGCAGGCCCTCAACGCTCTGGTATATCAGTTCGACAGGCGCCCGCATTCCCTCCGGCCGGAGCATCTCCACGATCTTGGCATTGATCTGTTCAACGGTAAACGGCGCGTAGATCTCCTGCACGTGGTTCGCGGCCACGGGATATGCCTTGCAGGCCCGGTACACGTCGGCGATCCGCTGCTGCATGCCGTGATCCCGGATCAGCGCGATGGCTGCACGGAAGGCGCAGAGTTCCTCGAGATGCGACATGTCGATGCCGTAGTAGTCCGGATAGCGGATCTGCGGGGCGCTCGACACCATCACGATCTTCTTGGGATGCAGGCGGTCCAGGATCTTGAAGATGCTCTCCCGCAGGGTGGTTCCGCGCACGATGCTGTCGTCGATGATGACCAGATTGTCCTCATACGGCACGAGCGAACCATACGTGACATCATAGACGTGGGCGGCCAGGTCATTCCGCTCCGCACCCTCGGTGATGAACGTGCGCAACTTGATATCTTTCCATACCACCTTCTCGATGCGCACGTCGTGGTTGAGCCTGCGTATCCCGTCCGTCATGCCGTGGAACGCCACCTCCGCCGTATTGGGGATATAGGAGAAGACCGTATGCGCCACATCCCCGCCGACCGCCTCCAGGATGGGTTCCGTCAACTGCTCCCCCAGCAGTTTGCGTTCCCGGTAGATGTCGCGGTCGGAGCCGCGGCTGAAGTAGATGCGCTCGAACGAGCAGGCGCTCAGTTTCTGGGCGGGCAGGATCTGTTCGAGCAGGCTCCCGCCTTTCTTCCGCACGATCAACGCCTGTCCGGGCAGGAGTTCGCAGATATCCCCGACTTCCAGGTTGAAGGTCGTCTGGAGCACGGGCCGTTCGCTGGCCAGCACCACGATCTCGTCGTCGCGATAGTAAAACGCAGGACGGATGCCCCAGGGATCGCGCACGGCGAACATTTCGCCGCTGCCGGTGAGTCCGCACATCACATAGCCCCCGTCGTAGTGGGACATCGTGGAGCGCAGCACGTTGGCCATGCAGATATGGTCGTCGATATAGCGCGTCAGGTCGAGCCGCTCCAGTCCCTTGTCCGTGGCCTCGTCGAACAGTCGCTCCACCTCCCGGTCCAGCCGGTGCCCCATCAGCTCGAGGGTGATGTACGCATCGCCGTACAGGCGGGGCGACTGCCCCTGTGCGGTCAGGAAATGGAAGACTTCGTCGATGTTGGTCATGTTGAAGTTCCCGCACAGGCAAAGGTTTTTCGCCCGCCAGTTGTTGCGGCGCAGATAAGGGTGGACGTAGGACAGTCCGCGCTTTCCGGTGGTGGAATAACGCAGATGGCCCATGTACAGCTGGGCGCGTGCCGGCTTTTCCACCCGCCTGAAGATTTCCGTGATGGCATCAGCCCCTTCCGCGCGCTCGCGGAACATATACTCCGTCCCGACTTCCGCCTCCAGGTCCACATAGGCCAGTCCGGCGCCTTCCTGCCCGCGGTTGTGCTGCTTTTCCATCATCAGATACAGCTTCTCCAGGCCGTATTGGGACGTGCCGTATTTCTGCTCATAGTAAGAAAGCGGCTTGAGCAGCCGGATCATCGCCACGCCGCACTCATGCTTCAACTGTTCCATGATCGATGCAGGCTTTGACGAAACTCATGAACAGCGGATGCGGATGCAGGACCGTCGAGGAGTACTCCGGATGGAACTGCGTGCCGATATACCAGCGCAGCTGAGGAAGTTCTACGATCTCCACCAGGTCCGCATCGGGATTGACGCCCACGCACTGCATGCCGGCCTTCTCGTACTCCTCCCGGTAACGGTTGTTGAACTCGTAACGGTGGCGGTGGCGCTCCCGGACGAACTCCTGACCCCCGTATGCCTCCGCCGCGCGGCTCCCGGAGCGGAGCCGGCACGGATATTCGCCGAGCCGCATGGTGCCGCCCATCTGGGTGATGTCCTTCTGCTCCTCCATCAGGTCGATCACATTGTGCGGCGTGTCGGCACGCATCTCGCTGCTGTCGGCATCGGGATAGCCGAGCACGTCGCGCGCGAACTCGATCACCATCATCTGCATGCCCAGGCAGATACCGAAACAGGGAATATCATGCGTTCGGGCATATTCCGCAGCGAAAACCTTCCCCGGAATGCCCCGCTGGCCGAAGCCCGGGCAGATCACGATGCCGGCCATGCCGGCAAGCTGCTCCGCCACGTTCTCCCGCGTGATCTCCTGGCTGGCCACGAAATGGATCTTCACCTTCACGTCATCGTAGATGCCGGCGAGATTCAGGCTCTCCCGGATGCTCTTGTAGGCATCCTGCAGGTCGTATTTGCCCACGAGGGCCACATGCACCTCGCGCCTGGCGCTGCGCTGCCTGTCCAGGAAGTCATGCCATGACTTCATGGCGGGCATTTCCCCAACGGGGATGCCAATCTTGCGCAGGATGGCGGCATCGAGCCCCTGCCGCTGCATGTTCACGGGCACCTCATAGATGCTCGGCAGGTCCTCGCTCTGCACCACACATTCCAGGTCCACGTTGCAGAAAGACGCCACCTTCATGCGCAGGGCGTCGTCGAGATGGCGCTCGGTACGCAGGACGATGATGTCCGGCTGGATGCCCATCCCCTGCAGCTCCTTGACGGAGTGCTGCGTGGGCTTGGTCTTCAGCTCTTCGGCCGCTTTCAGGTACGGCACGTAGGTCAGGTGCACGCACACGGCATCGCGGCCCAGATCCCAGCGCAACTGGCGGATGGCCTCCATGAACGGGGCGCTCTCGATGTCGCCGATGGTGCCGCCCACTTCCGTGATCACGAAGTCGAGATCCTCCCCCGACACGTCCTTGCGGAGCATCCGGCGCTTGATCTCGTCGGTGATGTGCGGGACGACCTGGATGGTCTTGCCGAGGTAGTCGCCGTGCCGCTCCCGGTCGATCACGGTCTTGTAGATGCGGCCGGTGGTGACGGAGTTGTCCCGCGTGGTACGGATGCCCGTAAAGCGCTCATAATGACCGAGGTCCAGATCCGTTTCCATCCCATCCGCCGTGACATAGCATTCGCCGTGCTCATAGGGATTGAGCGTGCCCGGATCGATGTTGATGTAGGGATCGAACTTCTGGATCGTCACCTTGAAGCCGCGCGCCTGCAGCAGCTTGCCGATACTGGCAGAGATGATACCCTTGCCCAGCGAGGAGACCACGCCTCCGGTGATGAATATGTACTTGGTTGCCATCACTTCTTCGATTTAAGGAGATATGCATCCACGGCCTCGGCGGCAGCATGGCCGGAAGCCATCGCGCGCACCACCAGGGAAGCGCCGCTCTGCACGTCCCCTGCGAAAAACACATTTTCCCCCACCTCGGGCAGCTGGGGTTTGAGGAACCCCATCGCCAGCAGCACGATGTCCGCCCTGACCAGTTCCGGCTCACCGGCCGGGACCATCAGCGGGCGTCCGCCTTCAGGGTTCGGCTTCCAGTCGATGGGCTGGATTTCGACGCCCGTCAGCTTGCCTTTTTCGCCCACGAAACGGAGCGTATTGATGTTCCAGCGCCGCACGCAGCCCTCCTCGTGCGACGAGGAAGTCCTGAGCGTGCGCGGCCAGTTCGGCCAGGGGTTCGCCGGGTCGTCCGGGCCCACCGGCGGCTTGGGCATGATCTCGATCTGCATCACGGACTTGCAGCCCTGGCGGTGCGCCGTGCCGATGCAGTCGGAGCCGGTGTCGCCGCCGCCGATCACGAGCACATCCTTGCCCTTGCAGCTCACGCGGTGCGCGCTGTCCACTTCGGCGCCGTACAGGACACGATTCTGCTGTGAGAGCAGTTCCAGGGCAAAATACACGCCTTTCAGTTCGCGCCCGGGCACGGGCAGGTCGCGCGCCGTCGGGGTGCCGGTGGCGATGACATAGGCGTCAAAGCCCTTCGGGAGGGCATCCGGCGCCACTTCCTCGCCGTAGCGGAAGGTGATCCCCTCCTGCTCCATCAGCGCGATGCGGCGGTCGATCACGGTCTTGTTCAGCTTGAAATTCGGAATGCCGAAACGCAGCAGGCCGCCGGCCTTCTCGTTCTTCTCGAAGACCGTCACGGCGTAGCCCTTGCGGTTCAACTGGTTGGCCGCGGCCAGGCCCGAAGGACCCGCGCCGATCACGGCCACCCTGCCTCCGTTGCGCTCCGGAGAGACCGGGCGCACATAATTCTCACGGTAGGCGATTTCCGTGATGGCCGCCTCGTTCTCGCGGTTGGTCGTCGGCTCGTGCATCGTGAGGTTGAGCACGCAGGCCTTCTCACAGAGCGCCGGGCACACGCGTCCGGTAAACTCCGGGAAATCGTTGGTCGAGTTGAGCAGGCGGTAGGCCAGCTCGAAATCCCCCTTGTACACGGCGTCGTTCCACTCCGGCGGACGGTTGCCCAGCGGGCAGGCCCAGTTGCAGAACGGGACGCCGCAGTCCATGCAGCGCGACGCCTGCAGCCGGCGGTCGCCCTCGTTGAGCGTCTGCTCCACTTCCCCGAAATCCAGGATACGGTCGCGGACCGGCCGGTAGCCGGCTTCCTTGCGGGGTATCGTCAAAAATGCTTTGTAATCTCCCATAAGGCGTCAATATTGGATTTGGAGGTTCTGTACTTTCTCCGCCAGGCCGCGCAGGCGCTCCTGCTCGAGGACATGCTTGTATTCGATCGGGATGACCTTGATGAAATCATCCACGGAGCGGACCCAGTCGTCCAGCAGCGTCCGCGCCAGGGCCGACCCGGTGTAGAGATAGTGCTGGCGGATCAGTTCGTGCAGTTCCTTGCGGTCGAGCTTGTCGTCCACGAGGGAGATCTCCACCATGTCAAGGTTGCAGTAGTAGTCGAAGACATGCGTGGGGTCGTACACATAGGCCACGCCGCCGGACATACCCGCGGCGAAGTTGCGCCCGACCGGGCCCAGGACGACCACGCGGCCGCCCGTCATGTATTCGCAGCAGTGGTCGCCCGCACCCTCCACGACAGCCCTGGCGCCCGAGTTGCGGACCGCAAAGCGCTGTCCGACGCGGCCGGCGACATACATTTCGCCGCCCGTGGCGCCGTAGAGACAGGTGTTGCCGGCGATGATGTTGTCCTCGGCCCTGAACGTGGCGCGTGCGGACGGCCGGATGGCCACCCGTCCCCCGCTCAGGCCCTTGCCGACGTAGTCGTTGGCCTCACCTTCGAGGCGCACGTTGACACCGGCGGTAAGGAAGGCGCAGAAACTCTGCCCGGCCGATCCCTTGAACTTGATGTTCAGGGTCGAATCCGGCAGTCCCCCGGCGCCGTACTTGGCGGCGATCCGCCCGCTGAGCATCGTGCAGACGGCCCGGTCGGTGTTGGCGATGGGATATTCGAGGCTGATTTCCTCCTTCCACTCGATGGCCGGCTGGGCGGCCTTGATGATCTCGAGATCGCGCACGGGCGGGAGCGGATGGAATCCGGCGCCCGACCAGCCGCACGATCCTTCCTCACGGAACAGGACGCGGGACAAGTCCACGCGCGCTGCCTTGGAGGCCGGGTCCAGGGGCTTGCGGACCAGCAGTTCGGTGTGGCCCACGATATCGGAGAGGCTGCGGAAGCCCATCTCCGCAAGATATTCCCGCACTTCCTGTGCGAGGTATGTGAAGTAGTTGACGAGGTAGTCGGCCTTGCCGAGGAAATGCCTGCGCAGCTCGGGATCCTGCGTCGCCACGCCCGTGGGGCAGGTATTGAGGCTGCACTTGCGCATCATCACGCAACCGAGCACGATGAGCGGCAGGGTGCCGAAGCCGAACTCGTCCGCGCCGAGCAGCGCGGTCAGGATGACGTCGCGGCCGGTCTTCAGCTGGCCATCCACCTGCAGGCGCACCTGGCTTCGCAGGCCGTTGCGCACCAGCGTCTGCTGCGCCTCGGAGAGGCCTATCTCGGGGCTGATGCCCGCGAAACGCATCGAGGATGCCGGAGAGGCTCCAGTGCCGCCCTCGGCCCCGGAGATGACGATCAGGTCCGCCTTGGCCTTGGCCACACCGGCGGCGATCGTGCCCACTCCGCTCTCCGACACCAGCTTCACGCTGATGGCGGCGGCCGGGTTGACGTTCTTGAGGTCGAAAATCAGCTGCGAGAGATCCTCGATGGAGTAGATGTCGTGGTGCGGCGGCGGGGAGATCAGCGAGATGCCGGGAATGGAGTTGCGCGTCTTCGCGATGATGGCGTTGACCTTGAATCCCGGCAGCTGGCCGCCCTCGCCGGGCTTGGCGCCCTGGGCGACCTTGATCTGGATCTCCTCGGCGTTGACGAGGTATTCCGCCGTGACGCCGAAGCGTCCGGAGGCCACCTGCTTGGTCTTACTGGACAGCGACACGCCGTCCACTTCGCTGTGGTAGCGCTCGTTGTCCTCGCCGCCCTCGCCCGTATTGGAGCGCGTCCCGAGGCGGTTCATCGCCAGGGCGATGGCCTCATGGGCCTCGATGCTCAGGGCACCGAAACTCATGGCGCTCACGACAAAGCGCCTGACGATACGCTCCACGGGCTCCACTTCCTCAACGGGGATCGCGGTACCCCGCTTGAAATCCAGCAGGTCGCGCAGGAAAAGGAAATCCGGCTTGCCATCGACGGCGGCGGTGAATTCCTTGAATTTCCTGTAGCTGCCCAGGCGCGTGGCGATCTGCAGGGTCGAAATGGTCTCGGGGTTCCAGGCATGGGCGATGCCGCCCTTCCGGTAATGGAACTGGCCGACGTTGGGCAGGAAATCAGGCTTCGGGCCTTCGGCATACGCCTGAGCATGGAACCACATGGCGTCGCGCGCAATGGTCTCCAGCCCCACCCCGCCGATGGTCGAGCGCTCCGTACCGAAGTATTCGCGCAGCAGGCCTTCATCCAGGCCGATGCTCTCGAAGATCTTGGCGCCGCGGTAGGAGCGGATGGTGGATATGCCCATCTTGGCCATGATCTTCAGCAGGCCCTTCTTCATCGCCTCGATGTAGTTGGTGCGGGCCGTGGCATAGTTGAGCTGGATCTTGCCGCCGTGCGCCAGACTCGAGATGATGGCGAAGGAGAGGTACGGGTTGATGGCGGAAGCGCCGTAGCCGAGCAGCAGCGCGGCGTGCATCGTCTCGCGGATCTCGCCGCTCTCGACGATCAGCGCCGTCTGCACGCGCTTGCCGGCGGCGATCAGGTGATGATGCACCGCACTCACTGCCAGCAGCGAAGGGATGGGCGCATGCGTCCCGTCCACTTCGCGGTCGGACAGGATGATGTAGTTCACGCCGTCGTCCACGCATTTCTCCGCTTTCTGGCAGAGGCGCGACAGGGAGCGGCGCAGGTTGTCCGCCGCCGTGGCCGGGTCGGACGCACACGCGAAGAGCATCGGCAGCTTGACGGTATTGAATCCCTTGTAACGGATGTTGCAAAGCAGGTCGAGCTGCGTATTGGTCAGGATCGGATGCGGCAGGCGCACCATCTTACAGTTGTCCTCATCGGGGGTGAGGATACCCGTTCCCACGCGTCCGATGTACTCGAACAGCGACATCACCATCTGCTCGCGGATGGAGTCGATGGGCGGGTTGGTCACCTGGGCGAACTGCTGCCGGAAATAGTTGAAGAAACTCTGGGGCCGCTCCGTCAGCACGGCCAGCGGCGTGTCGTTGCCCATCGAGGAGGTCGGCTCGATGCCGCGCTCACACATGGGCTTGAGGGCGTTTTCGACATCTTCGGCCGTGCAGCCGAAGAGGAGTTCCTTCTGCAGGAGGTCGGCCTCGTTGTGCTCGACCTTGCGTCCGCTATGCAGGTCCTCCAGCTGGATACGGCCGGCGGAGAGCCACTTGCGGTAAGGATGCTCCGCGGCCAGCTGCTCCTTGATCTCGGCGTCGTGCCAGATCTTGCCCTCCTTCGTGTCCACAAGCAGCATCTTGCCGGGTTCCAGGCGGCCCTTGCACTCGATTTCCGTAGGATCGAAGTCCAGCACGCCCACCTCGCTCGCCACAACCAACAGTCCGCGCCGGGTGATGGTATAACGCCCCGGGCGGAGGCCGTTGCGGTCCTGGATGCCGCCGGCATAGCGGCCGTCACTGAAGAGCAGCGTAGCCGGTCCGTCCCAGGGCTCCATGAGGATGGAATGATACTCGTAGAATGCCCGCAGGTCCTCCGAGATCGGGTTGGTCCCGTCGAAACTCTCCGGCATCAGCACGGAGACGGCCTGCGGGAGGCTGAGTCCGCTCTGCGTCAGGAATTCCAGGGCATTGTCCAGGCTGGCGGAGTCGCTCATATCCGGCTGGATGATCGGCGTAAGGTCGCCGATGTCCCCCAGCGCCCCCGAATTGAGGACGCTCTGGCGGGCCTGCATCCAGCTCCTGTTGCCGCGGATGGTGTTGATCTCGCCATTGTGGCAAAGCATGCGGAAAGGCTGGGCCAGGCTCCACTGCGGGAAGGTGTTGGTGGAGAAGCGGGAATGGACGATCGCCATGGCGCTCGTGAACCACTGGCTCGTCAGGTCCGTGTAGTATTCGCGCAGCTGGCGGCTGGTGAGCATGCCCTTGTACACGATGTTGCGGGTGGACAGGGAGCACACATAGCAGTCCTCATCCAGGCGCTCGACGTGCTTGCGGATGCGATAGAGCCGGCGCTCCAGGTCCGCCTCCTCGATAAACTCCGCGCTGGTCACGAAAAGCTGCACCGTGAAAGGCTCGCCCTTCGCCGCCTCCTCCCCGAGGCAGCCGGCGTTGACCGGCACCTCGCGGATGTGGCTGAGCACGCAACCTTCATGTTCGACTTCCCGGCGGATGGATTCCAGGATGCGCCCGCGCCGGGCGGCTTCCCGGGGCAGGAAGACCAGCCCCGTGCCGTAGCGGCCTTTTTCGGGGACCGGAATACCCTGGAGCAGGATGAATTCGTGGGGGATCTGGACCATGATGCCGGCACCGTCGCCCGACTTGCCGTCGGCGCCCTCGGCACCGCGGTGGCTCATGTTTTCGAGCACCGTCAGGGCATTGTCCACCAGCTCGTGGGTCTTGTCTCCACGGATGTTTACGACCATACCTACCCCACAGGCATCGTGTTCCGATGCCAGATCATAGAGACCTGTTTTCATAAGCTTACTAGCTGATAAACAGGAGTTCGCGGTACTTCGGAAGCGGCCAGAGCTTGTTGTCGACCACTTCTTCGAGCTTGTCGATCGGACGGCGCAGCGCGAAGAGGCTTTCCGCAATCTCGTGGTAGGCCAGGGCGCGCTCATAGATGTCCTCGATGACATTGGCGGCCTTGCGGGCGGCCTTCATGGCCGTCGCCTTGACCCGCACCTCTTCCACATACTTGTTGATATCGTCCAAGATCATCATCTCGGTGGTGCAGTTGTCGAGGCTGCCGTAAACTTCCTTCGCCAGGGCCACTTCCTTCAGCAGCCGGGACTTGTATTCCAGCGCGGCGGGGATGATGTGGTTGAGCGCCATGCGCACCATCACGCGGGATTCGATCTGGACCTTCTTGACATAGGTCTCCCACTTCACTTCGTTGCGGGCTTCGAGCTCCTTCTCGGAGTACACGCCCGTCCGGGTGAACATCTCCACGGCGGCCGGCTTGGTGAACTCGCAGAACATCTTCGGCACGTTGGTCTCCACGTCCAGACCGCGGCGCATCGCTTCCTGTTTCCACTCCTCGGTGTAGCCGTTGCCGTCGAAGCAGACGGTGCCGAGCACCGACTTGATGATGGGTTTGAGGGCGTCCATGATGGCCACGTTCGTCTTCTTGCCCCGGGCCAGTTCCTTCTCCACTTCCGCCCTGAAGGCGATCAGCTGCTCGGCCACGGCGGCGTTGAGCGTGGTCATCGCCCCGGCGCAGTTGGCGCAGGAACCGACGGCGCGGAACTCAAAGCGGTTGCCGGTGAAGGCGAAGGGCGAGGTGCGGTTGCGGTCGGTGTTGTCCACGAAGATCTCCGGTATCTCCACGAGCCCCACGCTCTTGCCCTTCTTGCCGGCGATCTCGATCGGCGTGTCGGAGGGGACCTCGAGCAGTTTGTGCAGCACCTCGGTCATCGTGCGTCCGAGGAAGGCGGACACGATGGCGGGCGGCGCCTCGTTGGCACCCAGCCGGTGGGCGTTGGTGGCGCTGGCGATGGAGGCCTTCAGCAGGGCGTTGTGCTTCTGTACGGCCGCCAGTACGTTGACGAAGAAGGTGACGAACTGCAGGTTGCCCTTGGCATCCTTGCCGGGGGCGAGCAGCTGCGCTCCCTTGTCGGTACCGAGCGACCAGTTGTTGTGCTTGCCGGAACCGTTCACGCCGTCGAAGGGCTTCTCGTGCAGGAGCACTACGAAGCCGTGCTTGCGCGCGATGCGGCCCATCAGGTTCATCACGATCTGGTTCTGGTCGTTCGCGAGGTTGGTCTCGCCGTAGATCGGCGCCAGCTCGAACTGGTTGGGCGCCACCTCGTTATGACGGGTCTTAATGGGGATGCCCAGGCGATGGCCGGCCACTTCGAGGTCCCGCATGAAGGCGGCCACGCGCGTGGGAATGGCGCCGAAATAGTGGTCGTCCAGCTGCTGGTTCTTCGAAGAGTTGTGGCCGAACAGGGTGCGGCCGGTGATCATCAGGTCCGTGCGGGCGGCGTAGAGCGACTCGTCCACGAGGAAGTACTCCTGCTCCCAGCCCAGGTAGGAATAGACCTTGCTGACGGATGCGTCAAAGTATTTGCAGATGGGCACAGCCGCGTCGCTGACGGCCTTGAGGGCCTTCTTGAGCGGGGTCTTGTAGTCCAGGGCCTCGCCGGTATAGGAGATGAAGACAGTCGGAATACACAGGGTGTCGTCCAGGATGAAGACCGGGGAGGTCGGATCCCAGGCCGTATAGCCGCGCGCTTCGAAAGTGGCGCGGATGCCGCCGCTCGGGAAGGACGAGGCGTCCGGCTCCTGCTGGGCGAGCATCTTGCCGTCGAAGGTCTCGATCACACCGCCCTTGCCGTCATAGTCGATCAGCGAATCGTGCTTCTCGGCGGTGCCTTCCGTCAGCGGCTGGAACCAGTGGGTGACGTGGGTCACGCCATGCTCCATGGCCCATTCCTTCATGCCGCGGGCCACTCCGTCAGCCGTCTTGCGGTCGAGGGCATGCCCGCCCTCGATACAGTCAAGCAAGGCGTGAAGGCTCTCCGCGTCAAGATACTTGCACATCTTCTTCCGGTCGAACACCAGTTCACCGAAATACTCGGAGGTCTTGCCTGCCGGGACCTCTGCCGGGACATCCTTCCTCTCGAAGGATTCCTTCACCAGATCAAATCTGTCCATACTGATACACTTTATATTGTTAAACTAACCGTTCCTAACGAAAAAGGCTGGTCCGCTCGGGCCAGCCTCTTCAATATCGTTTATTTGTTTCTGTCAATGATGTGCCGCATACGACTGGTGTTATACGCACGCAGAAACAACCCCGGACTGATTACCCTGGGACTGCTGGTTCTGCTGCTGGTTATAAACGGTGTATGCCATTTATTTCAACAAATTTTCGGTGCAATTTAGCAAGAAAAATCGGAAATCCAAGCCTTTTCTGCTGTTTTTTCTCTTTTATGTCTGGCGGATTATCACTAATTTCGTCTCGTAAAACAGACACGGAAGACAATAGACGGATTATGGGCCTACATGAACGCCGGACTTCCCGTGACAGGCGGGTCGGAGAATGTTCCTTCATCATCAAGCGAATCATGGTCTGAACCTTTTGCAATATGAAAGTAGTAAAGATAACAGTACTCGATACGTCCCTGCGGGAAGATCTGGTCAAGCAGTACGGCAACCCGGACCTGAAACCCTGCGGCATCCTGAAGAAAGGGGACGTTTTCTATGCGACAAACACCTGCCCGAAAGGGCTGTGTGACTGTGCCTGGCGGACGATGAACCAATACGTTTTCGCCCTGTCATCCGGCGTCAGGAAGTTCTACGGTGATGACTGGACCAACCGGGAGGGGATTGCCGTGGTGACCTGCAACGACGGGTTCCGCCCGGTGACCTTCCTGCTGGAGGCCACGGAGGAGGAAGCCGGCCCCTTTTTCCAAAGGCAAAATGGATCCGTGGAACGGGAATTATGAGCAAGAAGAAACTGAATGATCTCAAGGACCTGCGTTTCGTCAGGAAGGACCTGGAGCAGCCGGATGACAATCCGGCCGGGATCGCTGCCGGGAGGCCCCGGGATCTCTCCGGACAGCGCCGGAGCAAGACCGTCGTACACCCCAGCCGGGCGGAAGAGCACGCACGTAACGAGGGTCTCACCCGGGGCCAGAAGGTCCGGATGATGGATACGAACGACACGGCCACCCTCGTCGGCTTCGGGGACGGATACTACGAACTGGACCTGGACGGCCTCGTCATCCGGGCCGTGCGCAGCGAATTCATCCTCATCGATCCGGAGCAGGACCGCAAACTCTATGCTTCCATCCCGGCGAAAGTCCGGAAAACGGAGGATCCGGCGGCGTACTCCCCTTCCGCGGATGGCGAGCTGACCGTCGATCTGCATCTGGAGCGGATCCCCGGCAGCGAGGGAATCCCCGAATGGGCCGCGCTTGACTTCCAGATGAACTATTTCCGGCAGACGCTCCGCCATAACCTGCGGCACAAGGGCCGTCGGATCGTCTTTGTCCACGGCATCGGGGACGGCGTGCTGGCACAGGCCGTCCGAAAAGAACTCGACGAGGCCTTCGCGCTCTCGTGCAGCTACACCGTCGGCCCAATGGGCACGACCATCGTGACCATCCGCTGAAGATAAAGAATCCGCCATGGACGAAAGATTGAAAAGACAGCTGGACTTCATCCTGGAAATCGACAAGGAGAAGGACATCTTCCGGCAGACGCACCTGTCCGGCCACGGACGGGCGGAAAACGACGCCGAACATGCCTGGCACATGGCCGTAATGGCCTGGCTGCTGAAGGATTACGCCAACGATCCCGTGGACCTGGCGCGGACCATGATGATGTGCCTGATCCACGACATCGTGGAGATCGACGCCGGCGACACCTATGCCTACGACGCGGAAGGCCTCAAGACGCAGCAGGCGCGCGAGGATGCCGCCAAGGAGCGGATCTTCTCCCTGCTGCCGGAGGACCAGCGGGCGGAGCTCGTCGCGCTCTTCGACGAGTTCGAGGACTGGAGCAGCCCGGAGGCGCGCTTCGCCCACGCGCTGGACAACCTCCAGCCCCTGCTGCTCAACAACAGCAATGACGGCAGCGACTGGAAAGCACACGGCGTGACCGCCCGCCAGGTCTATGGCCGGCAGTGCAAGACCCGGCTCGGTTCGGAAACCCTCTTCGAGGTCACGGACGGCATCCTGCAGGAGCAGATCCGCAAAGGCAACCTGCCGGAGGAATGAGCGTGATATCCGGGATTCCGGCCGAAGACCGGCCCGCTTTGTGCGTTTTAAAACCGAGCTACATATTGGATCCGGAAGCGAGGAATCAATGCGTTGTGATTTGAAAATTCAGGTCAGGCAGCATTGACGCACATGCGCTGGCGGGAAGAGCGCCCGGCGTTTTTCTCGTCATGCCAGACCCCTTCCCTCCGTCATTCGCCGACTTGATCGGCGAATCTCCGACCCTTGTCTGCTCCTAAGGGTCCAATGCTTGTACCCCCAGCAGCGAAATCGGCCGCTTTTGCTGTTAAGGGTCCAGCTCTTGGACCCTCAGACACGGTGCGGGGAGCGAAAGTACCTTGCGCGCACCCGCCGCACAGGCCGTCGCTGATTTCCAGTGACCTGTAATGTAGTAACAATCTGTTAATTATCCTGAAAAGGGATGCCTAAAACCAGCCCCCTTTGTGATTCTACTTGAACATCGGCCACTCGCAAATCACGTAATTATGTGTTGCCGCAGGCATTCCTATCCGGTCATTTCTCAAAGAGCGGAAATCCGCTCACAGCCTCCTGCCTAAACAGCTCCAGCCCGTGGGGTCGGGCCGAAAAGACTTTCCTCCTTGACCGAAATGGGGAAGGTCTAATTACAGATGGCTGACCTTCCCCATCCAAATGGCCTCTGGATATACTCTGAACTATATTCGACGGGGAAGGTCCCGGCCCTAAAATCAGACCTTCCCCAAAACACCCGGGGACCTTCCCCAGCAACCCCGGGAATGACACCGCGGCGTCCGGCGGGGAGGGTGCAGCGGACGCGAGGCCTAGGAGGGAAACGGTCAGCGGGCAAGCGGCCGGCTGCGGCGTGAAAAACGGCGTCTGTCTGACGACCGTTACGCGCAGCGTAAAAGGGAGGAGTCAGCCGTTTAGCCGCAGACAGCGCAGCCCGCCGTTTCCCGACGTCGCCGAGCGGAGCTGCACCGCTCTCCGCCGGGCGGGCGGCAGGCGGGAAGGAGATGCCCGGTCAAGCCGGGCATGACGGGAGGTCAAGCCGGGCATGACGGGAGGTCAAGCCGGGCATGACGGGAGGTCAGACCGGGCATGACGGGAGGTCAGACCGGGCAGGACGAAAGAAAGGGCCGGTCAGGACGGAAAGGCCCCCGGCAGGGCAAAGAAAACACCATCCGCACAGGGACAGGCCGATTTTTTTACTAAATTTGCTTCCACAACCCGGCAGCTGCCAAGCGGCTGCCCAAACAGGGAAACCGTTATGAAGCAATATGGACTCATCCGCGCAGCGGCCGCCATGCCGCGCGTGCACGTGGCCGACCCGGCGGCGAACGTCCGGGAAATCCTCAACCTGTGCGAGGAACTCGCCGCACAGCATCCTTCCGTGGTCGTATTCCCGGAGCTCAGCATCACCGGCTACACCTGCGCCGACCTGTTCGGGCAGAACCGGCTGCTCTCCGACGCCGAAGCGGCCGTGAAGGAGATCGTTGCCGCCAGCGCCCGGCTGGAGCCGATGATCGCCGTCGGCGCCCCCGTCCGTCACGCAGGCCGCCTGTTCAACTGTGCGGTCGCGATCCGCGGAGGCAGGATTCTCGGTATCGTGCCCAAGACCTACCTTGCCGGCAACAACGAATTCTACGAGCCGCGCTGGTTCGCCTCCGCACGGGAACTGCCCGAAGCAGGCGTGCGGATCCGCTATGCCGGCCAGGAGGATGTCCTGCTCGGTGTGCGGCAACTCTTCCGCATCGGCGGCGTGACGGCCGCCATCGAGATCTGCCAGGATCTCTGGGTCCCCATCCCGCCCTGCTCGCAGGCCGCCCTCGCAGGGGCGCAGCTGCTGATCAACCTCTCCGCCAGCAACGATTACCTCTTCAAGCACGAATACCGCAAGAACCTCGTTTCCGCCACCGCATCCCGGCTCTACGCAGCGTATGTCTATTGTTCCTGCGCCGAAGGCGAGTCCACCACGGACCTGGTCTGGGCCGGAGCTTCGCTGATCTGCGAGAACGGTTCTTTCCTTGCCGAAGGCAAGCGATTTGCGCGCGGCAGCCGCTTCATCCTGGCGGATGTGGACATTCAGCGCCTGGAAACGCTGCGCGCCAAAGAGCACAGTTTCGGCTTCGAGGGACCGGTCCCGTCCTATTGCGTCCAGGACGCGGGCGAAGCCGCTCCGACGGATTTCGAAGAGTGCCTGATGCGCCGCATCGAGCCGCATCCTTTCGTCCCGCAGGGCGACCCCGAGGCGCTCGGCGTCCGCTGCCGTGAGGTTCTCTCCGCCCAGGTGGCGGGCCTGGTCACGCGGCTGGAGCATATCCGCTGCCGGAAGGCCGTGATCGGCGTATCGGGCGGCCTGGATTCCACCCTAGCGCTGCTCGTGACCGCACTGGCATTCGACACGCTCGGGATTCCGCGCGAAAATATCATCGGCGTCACGATGCCCGGATTCGGCACCACGCACCGCACCCATGACAACTCCGTGGACTTGATGCGCGAACTCGGCATCACTTCCCGCGAGATTTCCATCGTCCCGGCCGTGCGCCAGCACTTCGCCGACATCGGGCAGGACGAGGGCAACCACGACCTCACCTACGAGAACAGCCAGGCGCGCGAACGCACGCAACTCCTCATGGATATCGCCGGCAAGGAAGGCGGCATCGTCGTCGGCACCGGTGACCTTTCCGAACTCGCCCTCGGCTGGTGCACCTACAACGGAGACCATATGTCCATGTACGGGGTCAACGGCAGCGTACCCAAGACGCTCGTTCGGACGCTGGTCCGCTGGGCCGCCGACAACCGGTTCGACACCACGGGCGACATCCACAAGACCCTGCTCGACATCGTGGACACGCCCATCAGCCCGGAGTTGCTTCCTGCCGACAAGGAGGGGAAGATCGCCCAGAAGACCGAAGACACCGTCGGCCCTTACGAACTGCACGATTTCTTCCTGTACCACTTCTTCCGTTCCGGCGCCGACCCGGACAAACTGTTGTTCCTGGCCCGCAAGGCCTTCGCCGGCGTCTATGACGACGCCACGATCCGCAAATGGCTGGAGACCTTCCTCAAGCGCTTCTTCCGCCAGCAGTTCAAGCGTTCCTGCCTGCCGGACGGCCCCAAGGTCGGCTCCGTGTCGCTCTCGCCGCGCGGCGACTGGCGCATGCCTTCCGATCTCGAAACCATCTGGAACCTGGAGGACTGAGCCATGGAAATCCGTCCCTACCAGCACGAGGTCAAATACTACGAGACCGACCGGATGGGTGTCACGCACCACTCCAACTACATCCGCATCATGGAGGAAGCCCGCATCGACTGGATGGACCAGCTGGGCTACGGTTTCGACCGGATGGAAGCGGAAGGCATCGTCTCCCCCGTCGTCGCCGTCAGCTGCAACTACAAGCACACCACCACCTTCAAGGACCTGATCGAAGTCTCAATCCGCGTCAAGCAGATGAGTGCGGTCAAGATGATCCTTTCCTACACGATGTACGTGAAAGGCCAGATCGTCTGTACCGGCGAGACGGTGCACTGCTTCTTCGACGGCGGCCGTCCGGCCGTCATTGCCGAGCGCTTCCCTTCGCTCTATGAGGCGATCATGGCCACCCAGGCGGAATAAGCCAGACTCCCTTGTACAAGAAAACCCCTTCCGAGATAATTCCGGAAGGGGTTTTCTGTTTCGAGTCCAAGTCCGTTGGCTTACTGCAGCAGATTGAAAATGCTGTTCAGCTGCGAAAGGGTCTGGCTGACACCGGGCGTAGAGGAGCTGAGCTGGGTCACCGCTCCGGTGGCCGCTGCGGCCGCAGCCGCTTTCGAAATGGCGGAAGTATCGATGCCCGCCAGCGCCTTCAGCCCGTTGATGACGCTGGACGCGTTGGAATTCGTGATCATGCCGGCAGATCCGTTGATCAGGCCGGAAGTGAACTGCTCCAGGAAAGAGGCGTTGCCCTTGGACACGCCGTTGGCGCCGGTCAGGATCTGGCCGAGGTTGATCAGGTTCGTGATGCTGCCCAGGTCGATGTTGCCGGCGGTCTTGAGCACCTTGTAAAGGGAAGTGATGGCCGAGCCGGTATTGGAGCCCATCGAGAGGGCGCTGGTGGCGACATTCTTGATCACGGAACAGGAAGAAAGCAGGGAGAGGGTAACTACTGCTGCTGCGACATACTTGAGCACTTTCATAAGACAGAATGATTAATTGATAGGGTTGATGTTATACAAATATAGGCAAAAAACGGAAAAAAAATTCGTTATCTTTACGTGGAAATTCACCCCGCATGAAAGTATTGATGATCAACGGCAGCCCCCGTCCCAAGGGCAACACCTCCATCGCGCTGGCGGAAATCGCCAAAACGCTGGAGCAGGAAGGCATTGAAAGTGAAATCGTCTGGATCGGCAACAAGCCCGTCCGCGGCTGCATCGCCTGCAACCAGTGCAAATCCAAGCCGGGTGCCTGCGTCTTCGATGATGACGCGTGCAACGGGATCAGCGCCCGATTCGCTTCCGCGGATGCGCTGATCGTCGGCTCTCCCGTCTACTACGGCCAGCCCAACGGAGCGCTCCTGTCCATCATCCAGCGTGCCTTCTACTCCAACGGAGGCGCCATCGCCGGGAAACCGGCAGCCGCCGTCGCCGTGTGCCGTCGCGGTGGCGCCAGCGCCGTCTTCGACACGCTCAACATGCCCTTCCAGATGATGAACATGCCGCTCGTGACCTCGCAATACTGGAACATCGTCTATGGCCGCGAAGCCGGCCAGGCCGCCCTGGACCAGGAAGGCCTCCAGACCATGCGCGCCCTCGCCCGCAACATGGCGTGGCTGCTCAAAGCCACCGGCGGCCAGCCCGCCCCCGGCCGCGGCGACGAACCCTGGGCCCCGATGCACTTCATCCGCTGACCCCCTTCCCCGGCATCAGCCCGGTGCCAGGTATCCGGGTTCAGCCTTCGAAGAAGTATGCTTCCGGGAGGGAGTGGCAGTTGTACCGGGAAGCCATGGATTCGCCGTAGGCTCCCGCGGAGCGGATGGCGACGAAGTCACCCCGGCGGCATTTGTCGATGGCCATCTCCTTGACGAACACATCCGAACTCTCACAGACCGGTCCTACCACATCGTAGACCTCCTCCGGCTCATCCGAAGTGAGGTTTTCGACCCGGTGGTAGGCCCGGTACATCGCCGGACGGACCAGCTCGGTCATGCTTCCGTCAATGATGGCGAACTGCTTGTGCGTGCCCTGCTTGACATAGAGCACGCGCGCAATCAGCGAACCGCAGGGCGCCACGAGGCTCCGGCCCAGCTCGAAATGCACCGTCGTGCCCATCGGCAGCCGCAGATGCTTGCGGAACGTATCGAAATACGCCGCGAAATCCGCCACCGGCAGATGGTTGGGATGCTGGTAATTGATGCCCAGGCCCCCGCCTACATTGATATCACCCACGGGACGCCCGCCCCGCTGCAGGCGCACGACCAGCTCGTTGATGCGGTTGCACAGCGCCGAGAAATCCATCATGTCCAGGATCTGCGAACCGATATGGAAATGCAGGCCGCAAAAACGGATATGCGGCAGGCTGAGCGCCAGGTCCATCACCTCGTCCAACTGCTCGTAGTTGATGCCGAACTTGTTCTCCGCCAGGCCGGTCGTGATGCCGGCATGCGTGTGTGCCCCGATATCCGGGTTGATACGCAGGCTCACGGGCGCGACACAGCCCTCCCGGGCCGCCAGCTCGTCGAGGACCTCCAGTTCCGCCGAAGACTCGACATTGAAGCGGGAAATCCCCGCACGCAGCGCCAGGAGGATCTCTTCATCGCTCTTGCCCACGCCCGCATAAACGATCCCCTCCGCCGGGAAACCGGCCTCCAGCGCAGCACGGATTTCTCCCCCGCTCACGCAATCCGCACCGAAACCGCGCGCAGCGATCTCCTTGAGGATACGCGGGTTGAAATTGGCCTTGACGGCATAATGCATCCGGAACGCCGGATTACGGTCCAGCTGCTCCTGCACCGCATCGAGGGTCCGGCGCAGCAGCGGCAGATCGTAATAATAGAACGGCGTCCGCAGGGAAGCGAAGCGCTCGACCGGGAAATCACCCTTCAGCATTACTCAAACAGGCATTTGCTCAGGGAACGCAAGGCGCGCGCCTTGTCCTCCCCCTTGACGAGGAAAGAAATGTTGTAGTTGCTGCCGCCATAGGAAATCATGCGCACGGGGATGTCCTTCATGGCATCCAGGGCACGCGACTCGAAGCCCACGTTCTCCCAGTCCATGTCCCCCACCACGCAGATGATGCACATGTCCAGATCCACGCCCACGGTGCCGTACTTCTTGAGATCGTGCACGATCTCGCCCAGATGGCGCGTATTGTCGATGGACATCGACACCCCTACCTCGGACGTGCAGATCATGTCGATCGAAGTCTGCCAGCTCTCGAAAATCTCGAACACCTTGCGCAGGAAACCATGTGCCAGCAGCATCCGGGAGGACTTGATCCGGATGGCCGTGATGTTGTCCTTGGCCGCGATGGCCTTGATGGTCCCCGACTCGGGCACATTGTCAATCAGCGTCCCGGGCGCTTCCGGATCCATCGTATTGAGCAGCAGCACCGGGATGCCGGCGAACTTGGCCGGCTGGATGCAGGTCGGATGCAGGATCTTGGCCCCGAAATACCCCAGCTCGGCCGCCTCCTCGAAATGAAGATGGCGCACGGCGGCGGTATGGTCCACGATGCGCGGATCATTGTTGTGCATGCCGTCGATATCGGTCCATATCTGGATCTCCTCCGCCCCGATGGCCGCACCGACCAGCGAAGCCGTGTAGTCGGAACCGCCGCGCTGCAGGTTGTCGATCTCATCGTGGGTATTGCGGCAGATAAAGCCCTGGGTGATGTAGAGCGGCGCCTTGGCATGCTTCTCCAGCAGAGCGGTAAGCTTCTCGCGGATATAGTCGGTATCCGGCTCCCCATGGGCATCGATCTTCATGAAATCAAGCGCCGGGAGCAGCTCGGCAGCAATCCCCTTCTCCTGCAGGTACAAGGTCATCATCATGGTCGAAAGCAGCTCGCCCTGGCCGATGATGATCTTGGACTCCACCTGCGTGAAAAGCTTCTTGGTGAAAGACTTGATATAGGCGAATACGCCGTCGGCGTACTGCTGGGCCTGCTCGCGGGCCTCGGCGGTGCCGTACAGTTCAGCGATCGTCGCGCGGTACTTGGCCGCCAGCCGGTCGATGGTCTCGCGGGCCCCTTCGATATTGCGGTTGTAGAGGTAGTCCGAAATCTCCACCAGGGAGTTGGTCGTGCCGGACATCGCCGACAGGACCACGATGTTGCGCCCTCCGCGCGAGACGAGGTCAGCCACATGCTGGATCCGCTGCGCGGACCCGACAGAGGTACCTCCGAATTTCATCACTTTCATAGACTTGCTTCTTATTATCTGCACAAAAGATTTAACAATTTTCCAACAAAGGCCGCAGGATATCCACCAGCTGGTCGTTCTCCACCAGGAAGCCGTCGTGCCCGAAGGCGGACGAGATCTCCCGGTAGGCGGCATCCTTGAGCGCGGCGACCGTGGCCCGCCCGTGGCTGGGCGGGAAAAGCACATCGCTGTCGATGCTGATCATCATGCAGCGGGCCTGGATGCGGGAGAGCGCGGCTTCCACCCCGCCCCGGCCGCGGCCCACGTTCATGCTGTCCAGCGCATAGGTCAGGTACCAGTAGCTGTAGGCATCGAAATCACGCCGCAGCAGCTTCTCGCCCTGGTAGCGCTGATAGGAAGCGGCCCGGTCCGCAAAAAGCGTATCCTCCCCCTGCTCCTCCTGCGTAAGATTATATCCGGCATAGGTACGATAGGAAATCAGGGCAATGGAGCGCGCACAGGCCAGCCCGGCGCGGCCGCCTGACAGGTCCTTCGCAGCGCGGAAACTGGGATCGGCCTCCAGGGCCATACGCTGGGACTCGTTGAACGCCGTCATGAAAGGCGTGACGCGCGTGGCCGTGGCCAGGAAGACGACATTGCGCACCACCTCCGGCTCCATGATCACCCACTCCAGGGCCTGGAAACCGCCGATGGACGGACCGAGCATCAGGTCGATCCGGTCGATGCCCAGGTGCTTGCGCACCAGGATTTCGGCACCCACGATATCCCGTACCGTCGTCATCGGGAAATCAAACATGTACGGACGGCCGGTCGCCGGATTGACGGAAGCGGGCCCAGTCTCCCCGTAGGGCGAACATAGCATCGAGACGCACACGATGAAATACTTGTCCGGATCGAAAAACCGTCCCTGGCCCACCAGCTGCGGCCACCAGTCCTCGGGATTGGCATTGCCGGTCAGGGCGTGGCAGACCCACACCACCTTGTCGTCGGGACGCCGGTCCCGATCCGAGGTATAATACACCAGCTCCAGATGGTTGATACAACCACCCGACTCAAAATGGAACGGTTTATCTATGACAAGTTTATTGCGCTTCATCTCAATTATCTCTTCGGATGATCCTTCTCAAAGGCGGCCATCCTTTCCTCCAGCACCGGATACAGCTCCTCGCGCATCCGGCTCGTGCAGCCGCGCACCCCTTCCTGCCGGCTGCCGGTCGTGGACAGGGAAATGCTGCTGACACCGTAATACATCAACTCGACGACGAGTTCGTCCCCGCTGAGCCCTTCGTAGCCCAGGGTAAAGAAGAACCCGTCCCCCACCTCGCGGGTCACGTCGCGGTCATAGACCACCGTGAAACCGTGGCGGACGAAAATCTCCTTCATCCGCTTCGCCCGCCGCTCATACTCCCGCGTATCCGACACGAAATCGATCTTTCCCTCGCAGGACAGGCGCAGCATCTCGGCATAGCCGTACTGCGTGCTGGCCGTGCAGCCGCTCGTGATCATGTAGAGGATGGAAGCGGTGAGCGTGACGCCGAACACGCCGGCATCCTGGTAGCGCTCTGCCAGGGCAGGATACTGCTTCTCGTACAGTCTGTCCCCGATGCAGCAGAGCGCGATGCGCTGCCCGGCATAGCTGAATATCTTGGAAGCCGACAGCATCAGGATGTAATTGTCCGTATATCGCGCCACGGTGGGCACGAAAGGCGCCTGGTAAGGATGGCCGAGGTCCCGGCGGTAGTCCATGCAGAAATATGCCAGATCCTCCATCACCACCACGTCGTATTTCGTGGCGAGTTCCCCGATCACCTGCAGTTCTTCCTCCTCCAGGCAGATCCAGGCGGGATTGTTGGGGTTGGAATACACGATGGCCGCGATATCCCCCGCCGCCAGTTCTTCTTCGAGCTTCCGGCGCAGGGAAGCGGCGCCGCGCCAGGCATAGACATCGAACTCCCGCCAGCCGATCCCGAGCACGCGCAGCTGGGATTTCTGGATCGGGAAGCCGGGATCGATGAAAAGGACCTTGTCCTTGCCCGGAATGCGCTGCGTCGTGGCGATGAACGCACCGAAAGACGCCGAAACGGAACCCGTCGTAGGCACGCAGCCGCGCGGGCTCACCGACACGTCGATAAATGCCTTGATGAACTCCGAGGCAGCCTCCTTGAGCGCCGGCACGCCCGCAGCCGCCGGATACTGCGACCCGACCCCGCGGTCCAGGGCCTGTTTCTCCGCCTCCACGCCGAAGTGGTTGACGGGCAGGCCCGGGGATCCCTGATCCATGCGGATGAAAGGAATCCCCGTCTTCTGCTCGAGGTACTGCGCCGCCAGCAGGATCTCTCCGATCGTGGCGGTGGACAGGTCGGCGATGCTGTTCTCGCGGCAGGCCTCAGCGACCAGCGCTTCGCTGAAAATCTTCATCTCTAAATCTCATGGCACCAGCCGTGCGCATCTTCGATCTCGCCGAACTGGATACCGGTAATCCGTTTGTAAAGTTTCGTACAGAAAGGACCCACCGCACCGTCTTCCTCGTAGCGGAAGCTGCGCGAGACCGCCGGCTCCCGGAGGACGGGCTTCATGTCGATGTGCGACATGGGCGTGATGACCACGGCCGTGCCGCAACCGCCGGCTTCCTCGAACTCGGCGAGCTCGTCGAGCGGGATCGGCCGCTTCTCGACCTTCATCCCGAAATCAGCGGCGCATTCCTGCAGCGTCAGGTTGGTAATGGAGGGCAAAACACTGTCCGAAAGGGGCGTAACATAAGTGTTTCCATCTCTGATTCCAAAGAAGTTGGAAGAGCCGAACTCGTCCACGTACTCCCGGGTCGCAGAATTGAGGTAAAGCAGCTCCGCATAGCCCTGTTCGTGGGCGATCTGGTAGGGCACGAAGGTGCCGGCATAGTTCGCGCTGAGCTTGTAGGAGCCTGTTCCCTTCGGGGCGGCGCGGTCGAAGTCGCCGGGAATCACCGCGGCGGCCGAACGCAGGTGGGCGCCGTAATAAGAGCCCGCAGGGGCGCACATGACGGCCAGGATCACCTCCGGATAAGGGACCAGCTGCATCTGCGGATGCGGGGCGAAAAGCAGCGGGCGGAGGTACAGCGAGGCCTGGTGGCCGTAGGGCGGCAGGAACTCCAGATTGTTCTTGACGCAGAGCTCGCACATCTTGATAAACATCGCCTCAGAGGGCTCAGGAAGGCCCAGGAAGCGGGCTGAACGGGCCATGCGGGCAGCGTTCTTCTCCGGACGGAAGATAATGATCCTGCCGTCCTTCTGGCGGAAAGCCTTCAAGCCCTCAAAACAGGAAATAGCGTAATGCAATCCCTGCGTGAAAGGGTCGATGGTGAAAGAAAAGGTCTCGGTGGTCTGGATGTCAGACCAGGCGCCGTCCCGGTAATGGGCCAGGACCACGGTGCGCGTACGGTAGGCGTCGAAGCCTATTTTATCCCAATCTATCTGTGCCATAATATTTGCTTATATTACCTGTTTTTTAGATGTGAGCAGCCACCCAATCACCCACCTCAGAGGTGGAATATGCCCGCCCGGAAGTGGCCAAATCATCGGTGACAATATTGTTTTCTATGCTGGCATTCACAGCTTTACGAATTGCAGCTCCTTCGTCCATCAAACCGAAGGCATATTCGAACATCATCGCGGCGGAAAGGATGGTCGCGAGGGGGTTCGCGATGTTTTTTCCGGCCGCCTGCGGGTAGGAACCGTGGATCGGTTCGTACACGCCGGTCTTCTCGCCGACGGAGGCGGATGCCAGCAGCCCCATCGAGCCGGAGACCACGCTCGCCTCATCGGTGAGGATGTCGCCGAAGGTATTCTCCGTCACGATCACGTCGAAGAACTTGGGGCCCGTGATGAGTTTCATCGCGGCATTGTCCACGAACATGTAGTCCGTCGTGACCTCGGGATACTGCGGGGCCATCTCCTGGGCGATCTGCCGCCAGAGGCGGGAGGACTCCAGGACATTGGCCTTGTCCACCACCGTGAGGTGCTTGCGGCGCCGCATCGCGAACTCGAAAGCCTGCTTGAGGATGCGCTCGATCTCGTAGCGGTGGTAGATGTTGGTGTCATAGGCGGTGTCCCCACCGTCCAGGCGGCCCTTCTCGCCAAAGTACATGCCGCCGGTGAGTTCACGGATGCACAGGAAGTCCGCCCCGTCCACCAGCTCCTCCTTGAGCGGGGATTTGTGGACCAGGGATTTGAAGGTCTCCACCGGGCGCAGGTTGGCGAAAAGGCCGAGCTGCTTGCGCATCGCGAGCAGCCCCTGCTCCGGGCGCACCTTCGCGGTCGGGTCGTTGTCGTATTTGGGATCTCCGACCGCACCGAACAGCACCGCATCGCACTCCAGGCAGGTCTGGTAGGTGACCTCCGGGAAAGCGTCGCCGAAACGGTCGATGGCGCACGCACCCGCATACGCGAAATGATAGGACACTTCGTGTCCGAATTTGCGGCAGACAGCGTCCACGGACTTGACCGCCTGGCTGACGACCTCGGGGCCGATGCCGTCCCCGGGCAGAAGGGCAATGTTCAGTTTCATTTGAGTTGATTTAGATCCATGTTTTCGATGATGTTGAGCATCTTGACCGTGGCCTTGATGGCGGCCTCCGTCTGGTCGGAGTCGATGCCGCGCGTCTTGAACTCATAGTCGCCTTTCTTCCAAGCGATGCTCGCGGACACGAGGGCGTCGGTCTTGCCGCCCGGCGGGATCGTGACCTGGTAGTCGGTCAGCACGGGATGGGACTTTCCGAGCTTCTCGTAGATGATCCAGAGCGCCTTCATGAAGGCATCGTACTGGCCGTCTCCGGGCGCCGCGGCTTCGTACTCTTCGCCGTGGATGCTGACCTTGACGATGGCAACGGGCCTCATCCCGCGGGCCAGCTGGAGGGAATAGTTGACAATGTGGATATTGTCCTGCGTGGCGCCGTGCGCCGTCTTGAGGACGTCGGCGATGATGAACGGCAGGTCCTCCGCGGCGAGGGATTCTTTCTTGTCCCCCAGTTCCACCACGCGCTGCGTAACCAGTTTGACCTGCTCGGGGGTGAGCCTCAAGCCCAGTTTGTCGAGATTCTTGACGATATTGGCCTTGCCGCTCATCTTGCCGAGCGCATACGAGCGTTCGCGCCCGAAGCGCTGCGGAAGCAGGCGGTTGGCGTAGAGGTTCGCCTTGTTGTCCCCGTCCGCATGCACGCCGCTGCTCTGCGTGAAGACGTTCTCCCCCACCACCGGCTGGTTGCCGGGAATGCGGATGCCGGAGATGCTCTCCACGTATTTGCAAACATGCGTCAGCTTGGACTCGTCCGCCGCCAGGGTGCAGCCGAGCTGGTCGCGCAGGGCGGCCACGACGCTCGCCACGGGCGCATTGCCGCTGCGCTCGCCCAGGCCGTTGACGGTCACATGCACGCCTTCCACACCCGCCCGTACGGCGGAGAGCGTGTTGGCTACGGCCAGGCCGTAATCATTGTGTGCATGGAAATCGAAATGCAGCTGCGGGAAGCGCTCGCGCATCTGCCGGATGAAGTCTTCTACCTGCCAGGGATTGAGCACCCCGAGCGTGTCGGGCAGCATCACCCGCCGGACCGGCTGGAAACGCAGGCGCTCCAGCAGGCCGAACACATACTCCGGCGAATCCGTCATCCCGTTGGACCAGTCCTCCAGGTAGAGATTGACCGCGAGGCCGCGCACGCCGGCATGGCCGATCACCTGGATGATTTCTTCCGCATGCTGCTCCGGCGTCTTTTTCAATTGCTTCTCCAGATGACGCAGGGACCCTTTGGCAAGGATGTTGACCACCTTGCCGCCGGCTTCGGCGATCCAGTCCACGGACACGCCGCCGTCCACGAAGCCCAGGGCTTCCACCCGGTCCAGGTATCCGGCCGCGGCCGCCCAGGCACAGATGCGCCGGAAAGCCTCGCTCTCCCCAGCCGACACCCGCGCGGAAGCGACCTCAACGCGGTCGATGCGCAGTTCCTCCAGGAGCAGCTGCGCGATCGCCAGTTTCTCGTCCGCATTGAACGAGACACCGGCGGTCTGTTCGCCGTCGCGAAGGGTGGTGTCCAGTATTTGGATATTATGCTCTGGCACGTTCAAATGCTTCAATTTTATCCTTTTGCTCAAGAAGATAGTCTATATCATCTAAAGCATGGGTTAAACAATATTTCTTGTAGCCGTTGATTTCGAAACGCTCGCTGCGGCCGGTGGCCAGGTTGGTCACGGTCTGCCCGGGCACATCCACGCGCACCTTCATCGCCGGATCGGCGGCGATGCTTTCGAACAGTTCCTGCAGGAAAGCCTCGGAGACCACGACGGGCAGCACGAAATTGTTGAGTTCGTTGTTCTTGTGGATGTCGGCGAAGAAACTGGAGATCACCACGCGGAATCCGTATCCGGCGATGGCCCAGGCCGCATGTTCGCGGCTGGAGCCGGAGCCGAAATTCTTGCCGGCCACGAGGATGCATCCGCCATAGCGCGGGTCGTTCAGCACGAAATCCGCCTTCGGCGTGCCGTCGGCGGCGTAGCGCCAGTCGCGGAACAGGTTGTCGCCGAAAAACTTCTCGTCGCGGGTCGTCGCCTTCAGGAAGCGGGCCGGGATGATCTGGTCCGTATCTACATTCTCCAGCGGGAGGGGCACGCAGGTGCTCTCGATAATGTCGAATTTCTGTTTCATAACAATGTACGCGGATCGGTTACGACACCCGTGACAGCAGCGGCGGCCGCGGTGAGCGGGCTGGCCAGCAGCGTACGGGAACCCGGGCCCTGACGGCCCTCGAAATTGCGGTTGCTCGTCGAGACGGCATATTTCCCGGCGGGGATCTTGTCATCATTCATGGCGAGGCAGGCCGAGCAGCCGGGCTGCCGGACCTCAAAGCCGGCCTGCGCGAGCACGCGGTCCAGGCCTTCCTCTTCGATCTGGCGCTTCACCGCCCAGGAGCCGGGCACCAGCCAGGCCGTGACGTTCTCCGCCTTGCGGCGGCCCTTCACCAGCGAGGCGAACGCGCGGAAATCCTCGATGCGGCCGTTGGTGCAGGCACCGAGGAAGACGTAGTCCACCGGATGGCCGAGCAGTTGCTGCCCGGCCTTGAAATCCATGTACGCCAGGGCTTTCGGTGCGGCGTCTGTCGGGATGGTCCCGTCCACGGGCATTCCCATGCCGGGGTTGGTCCCGTAGGTGATCATCGGCCGGATGTCCGCCGCGTCGAAGACCAATTCCCGGTCGAAGACCGCGTCCTCGCCGCTGCGCAGCGTCCGCCAGTAGGCAACGGCCTTGTCCCAGGCCTCCCCTTTCGGGGCATACTCGCGGCCCTTCAGGTACGCGAAGGTGGTCTCATCCGGGGCGACGAAGCCGCCGCGGGCCCCCATCTCGATGGAAAGGTTGCAGAGCGTCAGGCGGCCCTCCATCGAGAGCGCACGCACCGCGCTGCCGCGATACTCCACGAAATAGCCCGTGGCTCCGCTCGTGGTGAGCTTCATCATCAGGTAGAGCGCGATGTCCTTGGCGGTCACGCCGGGTCCCGGCGTCCCTTCGATACGGATGCTCATCGACTTGGGCTTCTGCTGCAGGATGCACTGCGAGGCCAACACCATCTCCACCTCGCTCGTGCCGATGCCGAAGGCGACGGCGCCCATGGCGCCATGGGTGGAGGTATGGGAGTCGCCGCAGACGATGGTCATTCCGGGCAGCGAGAGGCCCTTCTCCGGGCCGACCACGTGGATGATGCCGTTGTCCGGGCTCATCATCCCGTAGTGCGTCAGGCCGAACTCGGCGGCATTGCGCGCGAGCGCGTCTACCTGTGCCTTGGAGACGGGATCTTCGATCGGCTTGTCCTGGTCGTGGGTCGGGGTGTTGTGGTCCGGCATGCAGAAAATCTGCTGCGGCCGCAGGCACTTGATCCCGCGCCCGCGCAGGCCGTCGAAGGCCTGCGGGCTGGTGACCTCATGGCAGTAGAGCCGGTCTATGTAGAGCTGGGTCGGGCCGTCCTCGATGAGCGAGACGACATGGGCATCCCAGATTTTGTCGAAAAGCGTATTCATCAGCTCTTGAATTTGTTGATACAGTCGATATAGGCCTCGACGGAACCGGTCACGATGTCGGTATTGGCCCCGAAACCGTAGTACACATGTCCGTCGTGCTCCACCTGCATATGGACCTTCGCCACGTCGTCGGAGCCTTTGGTGATGTTCTGGATGGTGAATTCCTTGATCACCATCGTCCGCTTGACGATGCACTTGAGGGCATTGATCGCCGCGTCCACCGGGCCGTTGCCCTTGGCAGCCGCCTCGAATTTCTCTCCGCCGATGTCCAGGCCGATGCTGGCGACGGGCTGCAGGCCCTTGCCGCTCGTGACCTGGAGGTAGTCCAGCTTGATGTGGGCCACTTCGGCACGCTCGGCGCCGGCCAGCACCAGCAGGTCGTCGTCGTTGACCTGCTTCTTCTTGTCCGCCAGCTTGAGGAACTCCTGGTAGAAGGCGTCCAGTTTCTCATCCGTCAGCTTGATGCCCAGGGTTTCCAGGCGGAAGCGCAGGGCGGCATGGCCGCTGCGGGCCGTCAGGACGATGTTGTTGTCGTCCAGGCCGATGTCCTTGGGATTGATGATCTCGTAGGTGCTGACCTCCTTAAGCACGCCGTCCTGGTGGATGCCGGACGAATGCGCGAAAGCGTTGCGCCCGACAATGGCCTTGTTGGCCTGGACGGGCATGTTCATCAGGCTGGACACCATCCGGCTGACCGGATAGATGCGCGTGGTGTTGATGTTGGAAGTCAAGGGGATGTCGGAGTGGCTCTTGAGGATCATCGCGATCTCTTCAAGCGCCGTATTGCCCGCACGCTCCCCTACGCCGTTGATCGTGACCTCGCACTGGCGCGCCCCGGCCAGCAGGCCGGAGATGGTGTTGGCCGTGGCCATGCCGAGGTCGTTGTGGCAGTGCGTAGAGATGATGGCCTTGTCGATGCCGTCGACGTGCTCCACCAGATAGCGGATCTTGGCGGCATACTCCTCCGGCAGGCAGTAGCCCGTCGTGTCGGGGATGTTGACCACCGTCGCACCGGCCTTGATCACGGCCTCGACCACGCGGGCGAGGTATTCGTTGTCGGTCCGGCCCGCATCTTCGGCGTAGAACTCGATGTCCTCGACGTACTGCTTGGCGTATTTGACCGCCCGCACGGCCCGCTCCAGGATCTCCTCCCGGGTGGAGTTGAACTTGTAGCGGATGTGCGAGTCGGAGGTGCCGATGCCGGTGTGGATACGCTTGTGCTTGGCATACTTGAGGGCATCGACGGCCACGTCTATGTCTTTCTGGACCGCCCGCGTGAGGGCGCAGATCGCCGGCCAGGTCACGGCCTTGGAGATCTCCACGACCGAGTTGAAGTCGCCGGGACTCGAGACCGGGAAACCGGCCTCGATCACGTCCACGCCGAGCTCCTCCAGCGCCTTCGCCACCTGGATCTTTTCCACGGTGTTGAGCTGGCAGCCGGGTACCTGTTCGCCGTCGCGCAGGGTGGTGTCGAAGATGTAGATCCTGTCCATGACCTATTTGTTCTCGGGACGGAGTTCGCGGACGGCGGCGCCG
Organism: Bacteroidales bacterium; assembly: GCA_017454905.1. Classification (GTDB taxonomy): domain Bacteria; phylum Bacteroidota; class Bacteroidia; order Bacteroidales; family UBA932; genus Cryptobacteroides. The sequence goes on along the minus strand of JAFTCB010000007.1, from coordinate 8,069 downwards.
GTGCGCCAGAGTTCGCTCTCGCGCAGGGCCTTCAGTTCCTTCTCCAGGCCTTCGCGGTAGTCGGGCTTGGAGTTGGAGTCGATGGAACGCTGCGCCTCGTTGCCGCAGGCCACTTCGTTGTAGAGTTTCTCGAAGACGGGCTTGGTGGCGTCATGGAACGGGCCCATCCAGTCGAGGGCGCCGCGCTGCGCTGTGGTGGAGCAGTTGGCATACATCCAGTCCATGCCCTTTTCCGCGAAGAGCGGCATCAGAGACTGCGTCAGCTCCTCGACGGTCTCGTTGAAGGCCTCCGACGGGGAATGCCCGTGCTCGCGGAGAACTTCGTACTGGGCGGAAAGGATGCCCTGGATGGCGCCCATCAGGGTGCCGCGCTCACCGGTGAGGTCAGAATAGACCTCGCGCTTGAAGTCGGTCTCGAAGAGGTAGCCGGAGCCGATGGCGATGCCGAGGGCCAGGGTGCGCTCGAGCGCACGGCCGGTGGCATCTTGATATACGGCGAAGGAGGAGTTGATGCCGCGTCCCTGCAGGAACAGCCGGCGCACGGAGGTGCCGGAGCCCTTCGGGGCCACCATGACCACGTCCACGTCCTTCGGCGGGACGATGCCGGTACGGTCACTGAAAGTGATGCCGAAGCCGTGCGAGAAATACAGGGCCTTGCCGGCGGTCAGGTGCTTCTTGACCACGGGCCACTGCTCGATCTGCGCGGCGTCGGAGAGCAGGTATTCGATCACGGTCGCCTTCTCGCAGGCCTCTTCGATGCTGAAGAGGGTCTTGCCGGGCACCCAGCCGTCGCCGACGGCCTTCTCAAAGGTCTTGCCGGGACGCTGGCCGACGATGACATTGATGCCGTTGTCCTTGAGGTTCAGAGCCTGTCCGGGCCCCTGGATACCATAGCCGATGATGGCCACGACTTCGTCCTTGAGGACTTCGCGGGCCTTTTCAACCGTAAACTCATCGCGGGTGACGACATTCTCGACCACACCGCCGAAATTCATCTTTGCCATACTCTTTTGTTTTTATTGGTTTTTGTTATTCTTCAAATAGGATTCGATCACCTCGTGCTCCGCGGCGCTCGTAGCGTTGTCCGGGAAGCAGAACGCCCGCACCACCTCGACCTTCTTCTCGATGAAGCCCACCACCTGCTGCGCGGCGCGCTCGGTGGTGATGGCCCGGAAGGTGAAATGGTGGATGCCGGGGAACTCCGACGGGAAGACCGTCAGGCTCTCGATGTTGATGCCGCGGCGGGTGAAGATGTTAGAGATCGAACTCAACAGACCCACCTGGTTCTCGGAATACACCGAGATGATATACATGCTGCTATTCTCCATCGCGATACCATTCTTCTTTGTTCAACAGGATCTCGTCCATCCGGCGCCCGCCGGGGACCATCGGATAGACCATGCCCTCCTGACGCACATGCACGTCCAGCAGGAAGGCCTCGCCGGCATCGAGCATCTCCCGGACCGCATCATCCAGTTCGGAGCGCTCCTCCACGCATCTGTAGCGGATGCCGTAGGCCTGGGCGATCAGCGAATAATCCGGATTGAGCATCTGCGTCTGCGAGTAGCGTTTGCCGTAGAACAGTTCTTGCCACTGGCGGACGTTGCCCAGCCAGTTGTTGTTGAGGAGGACGATCTTGACCGCCGTCCCTTCCTGCATGATGGTGCCGAACTCCTGCATGGTCATCTGGATGCCGCCGTCGCCCACGAACACGCACACCTGGCGGTCCGGCGCGCCGGTCTTGGCGCCGATGGCGGCAGGCAGGCCGAAGCCCATCGTGCCCAGGCCGCCGGAGGAGATGAAACTGCGCGACTGCGCGAAACGCGAATAGCGCGCGGCCATCAGCTGGTTCTGCCCCACGTCCGTGACGATAATCGCCTTCCGGCCGGACAGCTCCGCCACCTTGGAGACAACTTCGCCCATGTTGACCGGTCCCTCCGCGGGATGGGTCTCGGGCGCGGCCACCCGCTCTTCCTCCACGCGGTCGTAGCGGCGCGCCAGCGCAGCCCACTCATCGTGGAAGGAGAAACGGATCCGCTCCGTCAGGCGGGTCAGCACCTCGGCGGCGTCGCCCAGGATGCCGACCTCCACGGGGATGATCTTACCGATCTCCGTGCAGTCCACGTCGATGTGGATCACCTTCGCCTTGGGGGCATAGGTGGAAGGATTGCCCGTCACACGGTCGCTGAAGCGCATGCCCACGGCGACCAGCACGTCGCACTGCTGGGTCATCATGTTGGAGGCGATGTTGCCGTGCATGCCCGCCATGCCCACATAATACGGGAAATCGGAAGGCAGGGCACTCAGGCCCAGCATCGTCGAAGCCGCCGGGATGCCCCCCTTCTTGAGGAAGGCCTTGAGCTGCTCCTCGGCATGCGAGAGCACCACGCCCTGGCCGAACACCACGAAGGGGCGTTCCGCCTCGTCGATGAGTTTGGCCGCCGCCTCGATGGCCGCCTCGTCGGCGGGGGCAGGCAGGGCGTAGCTGCGGATGCGGGTGCATGGGTGGTATTCGAATTCCGCCAGACCCACCTGCGCATCGCGGGTAAAATCCAGCACCACGGGGCCGGGACGGCCCGTGGAAGCGATATGGAAGGCTTTCGCCACCGCCGGCGCCACGTCTTCGGCACGGCGGATCTGGAAGGTCCACTTGTCGATCGGACCGGTCATGCCGACCACGTCCGTTTCCTGGAAGGCGTCCGTGCCCAGCATCGCGTTGCCCACCTGACCGGTGATCACAATGACCGGGGTCGAATCCACCATCGCATCGGCCACGCCGGTGATCACGTTGGTGGCGCCCGGGCCGGAGGTCACGATGACCACGCCGGGACGCGAGGTGGCACGGGCATAGCCCTGCGCCGCATGGATGGCCCCCTGCTCATGGCGCACGAGGATGTGCCGCAGGCGGTCGGAGTAACCATACAGTTTGTCATAGACGGTGATGATCGAACCGCCCGGATAGCCGAAGACCGTATCCACGCCCTCGGCGAGAAGGGATTCAAGCAGAATCTCCGCTCCTGTCAGCCGCTGTCCCATAAGCTAGTCCTCTATGATTCTGATGGCTCCCTTGTCGGCACTGCTGACCATGGCGGCATAAGCCTTGAGGCTCTTGGAGACGACGCGCCGGCGGTGCGGCGGGGTGAAGGCCCGGCTGCCCCGGGCTTCCTCCTCGCGGCGGCGCTGCGCGAGCTCCTCGTCCGACAGGCGCACGTCGATGCGCCGGGAGGGAATGTCAATGGTGATGATATCTCCGTCGCGGACCAGGGCGATGTTGCCGCCCGAAGCCGCCTCCGGAGAGATATGTCCGATGCTCAGGCCGGAAGTGCCGCCGCTGAAACGGCCGTCCGTCAGCAGGGCGCACTCCTTGCCCAGGTGCATCGATTTGATATAGGAAGTCGGATACAGCATCTCCTGCATGCCGGGACCGCCCTTGGGGCCTTCGTAGGTGATGACGACCACGTCGCCGCTGCCCACGGCACCGCCGAGGATCCCCTCGCACGCCGCCTCCTGGGAGTCGAACACGCGGGCCGGGCCCTCGAAATGGAAGATGCTCTCGTCCACGCCGGCCGTCTTGATGATGCAGCCGTCCCGGGCGATGTTGCCGAACAGCACGGCCAGGCCGCCGTCACGCGTATAGGCGTGCGCCACGTCGCGGATGCAACCGTTCTCACGGTCCGTGTCGAAAGAATCATAATACATTTTCTGCGAGCCGAGCGCGATATTGAAACGGCCGCAGGGGGCCACGCGGAAGGTCTTCTGCGCCTCCTCGGTGCAATGCGGAGAGAGGATGCACCACCGGTCGATCTCCTCGGCGAGGGTCAGTCCGTCCACACGCTTCAGGGAGGTATCCACCAGCCCGGCCGCCGCCAGTTCCGCCAGGATCGCGACGATGCCGCCGGCGCGGCCCACGTCCTGGATATGGTAGCGGGCCGTGTTGGGCGCCACCTTGCAGATGCAGGGCACCTTGCGGGAAAGGGCATCGATGTCGGCCATCCGGAAATCGGCGCCGGCCTCGGCCGCCACCGCCAGCAGGTGCAGGACCGTATTGGTGGAGCCGCCCATCGCGATGTCCAGGGTCATCGCATTGAGCAGGGCTGCGCGGGACGCGATGCTGCGGGGCAGAACGGACTCGTCGCCGCCGTCATAGTATTTGAAGGTATTCTCCACGATCTGCCGGGCCGCCTTGCGGAAGAGTTCCGCGCGCATCGCATGCGTGGCGAGGATGGTACCGTTGCCGGGCAGGGCCAGGCCGATCGCCTCGGCGAGGCAGTTCATCGAATTGGCCGTGAACATGCCCGAGCAGCTGCCGCAGGTCGGGCAGGCGTTCGCCTCGATCTGCGCCACGTCCGCATCGCTCACGGACGGATCGGCGGACTTGACCATCGCGTCGATCAGGTCGAGCTTCGCCTCCCCCAGTGTACCGGCCTCCATCGGACCGCCGGATACGAAAATGGTGGGGATATTGAGCCGCATCGCGGCCAGCATCATGCCGGGCGTGATCTTGTCGCAGTTGCTGATGCACACCAGGGCATCCGCCTTGTGCGCGTTGACCATATATTCTACGCTGTCTGCAATGATATCGCGGGACGGGAGCGAATACAGCATCCCGTCATGCCCCATGGCGATACCGTCGTCCACGGCGATGGTGTTGAATTCCGCGGCGAAGCAGCCGAGCTTCTCGATCTCGGCCTTGACGATCTGGCCCGCCTCGTGGAGGTGGGTGTGTCCGGGGACGAACTGCGTGAAGGAATTGGCAATCGCGATGACGGGCTTGCCGAACTGGGCCCGCTTCATGCCGTTCGCCGTCCATAGCGCACGAGCCCCGGCCATCCGGCGGCCTTCGAAGGTAACACTACTACGATAATTCATAATCTAACCAGGGCCTTCAGCCCACTGTAACGGTCACGAATCTCGGGATTTTTTGCGGAAAATCCAAGTAACGCTGCAAAATATTTTGAAAAAATCTTAAAAATGCTTTACTTTGGGATGGATTATTGTGTTAGTTAGTTATGAAAATCCTCAAATTTGGCGGATCTTCGGTGGCAACCCCGGAGAGTATCCGCAAAGTCAAAGAAATCGTAAGTTCCCGTCAGGAGCCTTCCATCGTGGTCGTCTCGGCATTGGGCGGCGTCACGGACCAGCTGATCCGTGCGTCCCGGCTGGCTGAGACGGGAGATACTGCATTCCGCGATGAAATCAAGCAGTTGCGGACCCGCCACCGCGAGGTCTGCGAAGGCCTGCTGGAAGACTCGGCCCGGCGCACTGCCCTGGAGGCGGAGCTGGAAGGGCTGCTGGACCAACTGGAGCGCATCTGCGAGGGGATTTTCCTGCTGCATGTCCTGCCGCCCAAGACGGCGCACGAGGTGATGGGATTCGGCGAACAGCTCTCCTCCCGCATCATCGCCGCCGTGCTGCCCGGAGCCGTCCGCTACGACGCGACGGCCTTCATCAAGACCCGCCGCCACGGGCACCTCGACACGGTGGATCAGGACCTCACTTACAATCTGATACAAAGCACATTCCGCGACTGGGCGGCTACCGGCGCCACGGCCGTCGTACCGGGCTTCGTCGCCTCCGACGCCGCCACCGGCGAGCTCACCACCCTGGGCCGCGGCGGCTCCGACTACACGGCCAGCCTGATCGCGGCCGCCCTCGATGCCGCCCAGCTCGAGATCTGGACGGACGTAGACGGCTTCATGACCGCGGATCCGCGCATCATCAAGACCTCCTACGTCATCGAGGAGATGACCTACGAAGAGGCGATGGAGCTCTGCAATTTCGGGGCGAAAGTCATCTATCCCCCCACCCTCTACCCCGTTTGCGCGAAAGGAATTCCGATTCTGATCAAGAATACTTTCAATTTGAAAGCGCCGGGCACGATTGTGAAGAAAACCGTCGCTCCCGGCGCCACCTCCATCAAGGGTATTTCGTCCATCGACGACATCAGCCTGATCACCCTTTCGGGCACCTCGATGGTCGGCATCGTCGGCGTGGACAGCCGGATCTTCTCCGCCCTCGCCCGCGAGCAGATCAGCGCCTTCCTCGTCAGCCAGTCGGCCTCCGAGACCGGTATCTCCATCGGCGTCAGCCGCGCGGATGCCGCCCGGGCGCAGGAAGTCCTTTCCGAATCCTTCGCGCGCGAAATTGAAAGCGGAGCCATCAATCCCGTCGAGGTCCGCAGCGAACTGGCTGCCGTGGCCGTGATCGGCGAAAACATGAAGCAGCACGCCGGCATCGCCGGCAAGCTCTTCACCACCCTGGGCCGCAACGGCATCAGCGTGATCGCCCTCGCCCAGGGCGCAGCGGAGTCCAACATCTCCTTCATCGTGGAGCGACGCCAGCTGCGCAAGTCGCTCAACGTCATCCATGACAATTTCTTCCTCTCCGAATACCAGGAACTCAACCTCTTCGTGTGCGGCATCGGCACGGTGGGCGGACGCCTGATCGCCCAGATCGCCCGGCAGCGCGAGCAGCTGATGCGCTCCCGCGGCCTCAAGATCAACATCGTGGGCATCGCGCGCAGCACCTGCGCCGTCTTCGACCGCGGCGGAATCGACCTGTCCTGCTGGGAGGAAGTCCTCCGCCGGGACGCCATCCCGACCGACCCGCAGCGGCTCAAGGAGGAGATCATCGGCATGAACATCTTCAACTCCGTATTCGTGGACTGCACCGCCAGCGCGGACGTCGCGGCCCTGTACGGAGATTTCTTCGACCACGGCATCTCCGTCGTGGCCGCCAACAAGATCGCGGCATCCTCCGACTATGCCAACTACCGCCACCTCAAGGACCTGGCGCGCAAGCGCGGGGTGAAGTGGCTCTTCGAGACCAACGTGGGCGCAGGCCTGCCCATCATCGGCACCATCAACGACCTGTGCAACTCCGGCGACCGCATCCTCAAGATGGAGGCCGTCCTGAGCGGCACGCTCAACTTCATCTTCAACACCCTCTCCGCCGACATCCCGTTCAGCAAGACCGTCCGGATGGCGCAGGAGCAGGGCTTCTCCGAACCCGATCCGCGCATCGACCTCTCCGGCAAGGATGTCATCCGCAAACTCGTCATCCTTTCTCGCGAAGCGGGATATGAAGTAAACCAGGAGGATGTCGAGGCCAACCTGTTCATCCCCAAGGAATTCTTCACATGCAGCGAGCAGGAGTTCTGGGACAGGCTCCCCTCCCTCGACGCCGATTTCGAGGCGCGCCGCAAGCAGCTGGAAGCCGAAGGCAAACGCTGGCGCTTCGTCGCCAAGATGGAGGAAGGCAAGCTCTCCGTGTCGCTGCGCGCCGTGGAGAACCAGCACTCCTTCTATGTCCTGGACGGGTCCAACAACATCATCCTCCTGACCACGGAGCGCTACAACCGCCACCCGATGCTCATCCAGGGTTACGGGGCGGGCGCCGACGTGACAGCTGCCGGCGTCTTCGCGGACATCATGAGCATTGCCAACATCTGACGCTATGAAGAAGATCAAAGTATTCGCCCCGGCATCCATCGCCAACCTCGGCTGCGGCTTCGACATCATGGGCATGGCCCTCGACGAAGTCGGGGACGTGCTGGAAATGACCCTCGACGAGGACGGTGACGGGATTGCCATCACCAACGAGACCGACGTCCCCCTCCCGGAGGACATCGAGGATAACGTCATCACCCCGGTCCTGCGGAAATTCTTCGCGATGACCGGCCGGAAGGGGCGCGTGGAAGTGCGTGTCCTCAAGAAGATCTATCCCGGCTCCGGCATCGGGTCCAGCGCCGCCTCCAGTGCCGCGGCCGCCTTCGGCATCAACGAGCTCTTCGGCAGCCCGCTGGGCGAAGAAGACGTGGTCATCTGCGCCATGGAAGGCGAGAACCTTGCCAGCGGCGGTTACCACGCCGACAACGCGGCGCCCGCCGTGATGGGCGGCATCACCCTCATCCGCGGCTACGATCCGCTGGACATCATCAAGCTGCCCGTCCCGGGCAACCTCTACTGCCCCGTCATCCACCCGCACCTGATGGTCTCCACCAAGGAGGCGCGCAGCATCCTCCCCAAGGAGATCCCGATGCACACCGCCATCACCCAGTGGGGCAACGT
>JAFTCB010000039.1 GCA_017454905.1 Bacteroidales bacterium | reverse complement strand
GCTAGGAATGATCTTCGGCAATAATGGCCTGGTGCCTCTGCATTTCGAAGATCACGTCTTCGCCAAGGAAACCTGTACCGTAGCCCTCATATTCATTATGTTTTATGGCGGATTCGGCACCCGATGGGATTCTGCCAAACCGGTTTGTAAGGGAAGCAACGCTATTGGCTTCGTTGGGAGTAATCCTCACAGCAGGCCTGACGGGGTTGTTCTGTCATTTTGCCCTCCGGTGGGGATGGGGAGATAGTTTTCTGCTCGGCTCCGTAGTGAGCTCTACCGATGCTGCTTCCGTTTTCTCCATACTCCGGTCTAAAAAGTGGGACGGCAAAAGAGTAATGGACATCGGTCTCCCGAAAAATGTCCTTCTGGCCTTGGTGCTCAGAAAAGGAGAACGTCATATCCCGCGCGGAGACACAATCCTCCAAGCCGGCGACAAGGTCATCGTAGTGACAAAGACCTTCGAAGACACGAATTCCGCTAAGGTAGACTCAGTTAGGTCTGAGAACTTAAGGTTCTTCTTGAAAGCCGTATGGCGGCGTCAGCCTCTCACGGCGGGGATCCGGCCGGCCCTGCGTTCTTTCACGAGGGCCCAGGCGCCCCACACCAGGGTGAGTACCAGGGACATCGGCACGCCGACGGTCAGGATCTCCCGGAGCATCACGCCGGCTCCGCCCTCCAGGGTCAACGCCGTGAAGAACGGGAACTTCCAGATCAGCTCACCGTTGATGATATGGTCCACGATGAGCATCACCGTGCCGCCCCAAAGCATCTTCTCCAGGGCGGGAAGGTGGCGGACAAACAAATTCGACGCCGGATCCGCGACACGGTCCGCGTGCGTCTTGCGGTAAACGGTGGTGACAGCAGCCTGCACCAGGGGGACTAAAAAGCAGCACATGGTATTTATACTTCTATTTCTTTGATTTCAACCTCATTCCCGCGCAGCAGCCAGGTATGTTCGCTGCCGCAATGCGGGCATTTCCTCCCGTAACGGACCGTCTCGTATTCCTGCCGGCAATCATCGCAGAACGTGACGGCCGGGACGGTGTTGACCTTGAGTTCGCACCCCTTCAGGAGCTCTTCCTTGTCGGCGGCCCAGCGCCAGCAGTCCGTCAGGTACTCCGGGACCACCGTGGACACTTCCCCGATGTCCATGACGACAGCGGAGACGTGTCCGACGTGGTTCTCCTCGGCGACCTGCTTGACATCCTTGATGATGTAGAATACGATACCCAGTTCGTGCATGGAGAGGCTATTTCTTCTTGCTGAACAGGATGCGGCCGGTACGCTTGATCATATACGGCAGGATGCCGCTGAACTTGTCCTCGGAGGTGACCATGTGGCTGGCCTCGGGATGGACGCGGTGCAGGTGGATGGCATCGAAGCCACACTTGGTGGTGCAGACGCCGCAGCCGATACACTTGTTCTCGTCCACGACGGAAGCGCCGCAGCCCAGGCAGCGGGCCGTCTCCTTGCGGACCTGCTCCTCGGTGAGGGTGCCGTGGTACTCGGCGAAGCGGTTGGTCTGCGGGACGACGCCCGGATCCTGGCGGGAACCGTTGTCGTAGCTCTCCACGACGATGTCCTGCTTGTTCAGCTCGATGAAGTCGCGGCGGTTGCGGCCGATGGTCATGTGGCCGTGCTGCACGAAGCGGTGCAGGGACTCGGCGGCCTCCTTGCCGGCGGCGATGGCGTCGATGGCGAACTTCGGGCCGGTGAAGACGTCCCCGCCCACGAAGATATCGGGTTCGGCGGTCTGGTAGGTCAGTTTGTCGGCGACGGGATACACGCCGCGGAAGAACTCGACCTTCGTATCCTTCAGCAGGTCCTTGAGCACCACCGTCTGGCCGATGGCGAAAATGACCATGTCGGCCTCCAGGGTGATCAGTTCGTTCTCATCATACTCCGGTGCGAAACGGTGCTCGGCATTGAAGACGGAGGTGCATTTCTTGAACACGATCCCCTCCACCTTGTCCGTGCCGAGGACTTCCTTCGGGCCCCAGCCCGGGTTCAGCACGACACCGTCCTCGCGGGCCTCGGTGCGCTCCTCCAGCGAAGCGGGCATGATGTCTTCGGTCTCCAGGGACAGCATCGTCACGGAAGACGCGCCGCTGCGCAGCGCCACGCGGGCGGCGTCGATGGCGACATTGCCGCCGCCGACCACGACCACCTTGCCGCTGACGGCCATCTTGCCGCAGTTCGCGTCATGCAGGAAGTCGATGGCGGTGGTGGTGCCGGGAAGCGTCTCCCCGGGGACGCCGGGAAGTCGGCCGCCCTGGCAGCCGATGGCCACGTAGAAGCCCTTGTAACCCTGGTCGCGGAGTTGCTGGATGGTCACATCCTTGCCCACTTCCACGCCGGTGCGGATCTCCACGCCGATCTCACGCATGATATCGATCTCGGCCTTGAGGACATCCTTGCCCAACTTGTAGGAAGGGATGCCGTAGCGGAGCATGCCGCCCGGCTCTTCATTCTTCTCGAACACCGTAGGCTTGTAGCCCATGGTGGCGAGGTAATATGCGCAGGAAAGGCCGGCGGGACCGCCGCCGATGATGGCGACTTTCTCCTCCCAGTGGTCTTTGACGTTGGAGCAAATGTTCACCTCGGGGACGAAACGCGTCTCGGCGTGCAGGTCCCTTTCGGCGATGAACTTCTTGACGGCGTCGATGGCGATGGGCTGGTCGATGGTGCCGCGCGTACAGGCGTCCTCGCAGCGGCGGTTGCAGACGCGGCCGCACACGGCCGGGAAAGGATTCTCCCGTTTGATGAGCTCCAGGGCCTCGGTATACTTGCCCTCGGCTGCCTTTTTCAGGTAGCCCTGGATGGCGATGTGGGCCGGGCAGGCGGTCTTGCAGGGAGAGGTGCCGGTCTCGTAGCAGTTGATGCGGTTCTTGTCGCGGTAGTCCTCCGTCCACTTCTCCGGGCCCCATTTGACGGAGTCGGGCAGCTCGTGCTTGGGATACTGGACAGGGCCGCTCTTGGTGCAGAGCTTCTGGCCCAGTTTCACGGCGCCGGCGGGGCAGTACTCCACGCAGCGGCCGCAGGCCACGCAGTTCTTGGGATCCACTTCCGCCACGTACGCGCTGCGCGACATGTTCGGCGTATTGAAGAGCTGCGAAGTGCGGAGGGCGTTGCAGATCTTGACATTGCAGTTGCAGATGGCGAAGATCTTGCCTTCGCCGTCGATATTGGTGATCTGGTGCACGAAGCCGTGGTCCTCGGCCTTCTTGAGGATGGCCATGCACTCGTCGTACGTGATATAATGGCCGCGGTTCGTCTCGACCAGATACTCGGCCATGTCCCCCACGCCGATGCACCAGTCGTGGTAGTCGTCCGCGCAGCCCTCGTCCAGGAGCTTGCGCCCGATGCGGCAGGAGCAGATGCCCACGGCCAGGTGGCCTTCGTAGCGCTTGAGCCAGTAGGAAATGTGCTCGATGTCCACGGACTGGTTCTCCATCGAGATGGCCTTCTCCACGGGAATCACGTGCATGCCGATGCCGGAGCCGCCCATCGGGACGCTCGGCGTGATCTTCTCCAGGGGCAGGAAGGTCATGCGCTCGAAGAACATGCCCAGTTCGGGATGCTTCTGCATCAGCGCTTCGTTCATGTTGGTGTATTCGGCACTTCCGGGCACGAACATCGGTACCCAGTACACGCGGTCCTTCCGTTCGTAGGTAGTGCCGGGCACGGGGCCGTCCTTGGTGTATTTGTCACCATAATCGTACTCCATCACGCCCAGGCGGGCCATCAGGTCCAGCAGGTCGTCGAAAGCCTGCTCCGTGGAGGCATAGTGCTTCTGGCGGTTCATCTCCTGCAACTGGTCCCGGGTCCAGTGCTTGCGCACCTTCACGGGATTGCCGGGCAGCATGTCCAGCATCAGGTCCAGCGCGGCTTCCCGCGTGATGGGATCCATCTCGTCCTCGAAGATACAGGCCAGGCCCCAGTACTCCGGGGCCTCGGTGGTCATCTTGATCTTGCCGGGGATGCGGTCCGTGACGTGCCGTACGAGTTTGATGAGTTTGGGATTGGGGTTCGTGTCGCCAAAATGCTTGGGCACGAACTTCTTTGACATTTCAGGCATGGGTATCGGTTGTTAGTGTGTTATCGTTTCCATTCGCGAACTTCGTCGAGCAGCCACTGCGCGAACGCATCCAGTCCCTCGCCGGTCTTGGCACAGACGGGGAGGACGCGGGCCTTGGGATTGCGCATCCGCACATACTCTTTGCATTTTTCCAGGTCGAAGTCGAACCAGGGCAGGACGTCTATCTTGTTGACCAGCACGAGATCGCAGATCGAGAACATCAGCGGGTATTTCAGCGGCTTGTCATCCCCTTCCGGGACGGAGAGGATCATGGCGTTGCGCACGGCGCCCGTGTCAAATTCCGCCGGGCAGACCAGGTTGCCGACGTTCTCCAGGATGACGAGGTCGGCTCCGCCGAGGTCCACGTTGTCCAGTCCCTGGCGCGTCATCTCCGCGTCCAGATGGCACATGCCGCCGGTATGGAGCTGGATGGAAGGGATCCCGGTGGCTTCCCGGATCTTGACGGCATCCACGTCGCTGTCGATGTCCGCTTCCATCACGGCCACCCGGATCTTGTCCTTGATCAGGTTGATGGTCCGGATCAGCGTCGTGGTCTTGCCGCTGCCGGGCGATGACATCAGGTTGAGCAGGAAGACACCCCGTTTCTTGAGCTCGCGGCGGAGCTCGTCGGCATCCTTGTCATTATCAGCGAATACGCTTTTCTTGATCTCGATTACTTTGACTGGATCCATATCGCAAATTGCATGATACGGCCTCGGAAGGTCAATAACTATGTGGTTCTAAAAAGTTTTACAAGATACGCATTCCCGGGCATATCGCCAAATTTTCGGCGCAATTTGCATTTTTCTCGCTTTGCGATTATTTTTGTGTAATGGATATCATGAAACTGCGAATCGGCATCCGGGGACGCGAAGAAACCGTAGTCACGGAAGACATGCTCGCCCGCAACGTGGGCAGCGGACTGGTCAAGGTCTACGCGACGGCCATGATGATCGCCCTGATCGAGAAAGCGGCCGTCTACTCTGTCGAGCCGTGCCTCGAGCCCGGGCAGGGCACCGTCGGCACGCACGTGGACGTCTCCCACTGCTCCGCCACGCCGCTGGGGATGAAGGTCTGGGCCGAGACCGAGCTGGTCGAAATCGACCGCCGCAAGCTGGTTTTCCGCGTCGCCGCCTACGACGAGCGGGGGCTCATCGGCGAAGGCCGCCATGAACGCTTCATCATCGACAACGCGAAATTCCAGGCCAAAGCCGACGCAAAATAACACTTATGACGAAAGAAATCTACCTGGCTGCCGGTTGTTTTTGGGGCGCCGAACACTATCTGAAGCAGATCCGCGGGGTCATCAAGACCGAAGCGGGCTATGCCAACGGCAACATTTCCCATCCCACCTACCGGGAGGTCTATACCGACTCGACCGGCTACGCGGAAACGGTCCACGTCGTCTATGATCCGGATGTGCTCGGCCTGGAGCGCCTGCTGCAGATCTATTTCATGGCCATCGACCCGACCAGCCTCAACAAGCAGGGCGAAGACACGGGTACGCGCTACCGCACCGGCATCTATTACTCCGATCCGGCCGACCTTCCCGCCATCCGCAACATCTATGACCGGGTCGCTGGAGAAGTCAAGGCCCCGCTGGCCGTCGAGGTCAAGCCGCTCAAGAATTTCTACCGTGCGGAGGACTACCACCAGGACTACCTGATCAAGAATCCGCAGGGTTACTGCCACATCTCCAAGGCCCTGATGGAATATGCCCGCACGGCCAACGAGCACGATTCCGACACCGATTAAGCTCCTGATCCCCCGATGACGGCAGCTCCGACATACGTCCAGGTCCTCCTGCCGGTCAAACTCCGGTGGATTCCCACCTATTCCGCCCCGGCCGGCACGGAGCCGGGCCAGCGCGTCAGCGTGGAGCTGGGGCACCGCCGTTACGACGGCGTGGTCTGGCGCCTCCTGGACCGCCCGGACCTGCCTCCGGAGCGCATCCAGCCCATCCTTTCCGTGCAGGAGAGCCTTCCCCGCGTGACCGCGGAAGAACTGCGCTTCTGGGAATTCCTTTCCGAATACTACCTCTGCACGCTCGGAGAAGTGTACAAAGCCGCCTATCCCCTGCTCAAGACGCGCAGCGAGCAGACGGCCGCCGACATCCTCGCCCGGCTGCAGGCACGCCTGGAAAAGAACGGGCAGGCACTCGCCGGCAGGCACTGCGAGCGGGTCCGCCAGCGCCTGGAGGCCGAGCGGGAGGAGCTGCTCGCCGAGCTGAGGCGGTATGGAGATTCGCCGGCCAAGCCGGCAAATGACGCAGCGGCCACGATGCGGGAGGACGCCAAGCCGCTGATCCACCTGGGCGCCGGCTGCCGGGAGGCTTTCCTTCCGGCCATCCGGGAGGCGCTCGAGGGCGGCGGGCAGGTGCTGGTGCTGACGCCCGAGATCGCTTTCTGCGACAGCATGGAAGCCCTCCTCCGCCCCGCCTTCGGGCCGCAGCTCCAGCGCTTCCATTCAGGCAGGACGCCCGTCCAGCGCCGCCGCATCGCCGAGCAGCTGCGGGGTGGCGCCCCCGCCCTCGTGCTCGGCACCCGATCCGCCCTGTTCCTCCCCTTCCGGAGGCTGGCGCTGGTCGTCATCGACGAAGAGCAGGACCCGTCCTACAAGCAGACGGAGCCCGCCCCGCGCTACCACGGCCGGGATGCCGCCGTGGCGCTGGCCGGCATCCACGGCGCCCGTGTCCTGCTGGGAGCGGCCGTGCCCTCCCTGGAGACCCTGCTCAACCTCCGCACCGGCAAATACCGGCTCGCGCAACCGGCCGCCCCGCTCTCCCCCGCCGAAGTCATCGACATCCCCGCCGAGCGCCGCAAAAACGGCATGAGCGGGACCTTTTCCCGCAAGCTCATCGCCGCCATCGGACAGACACCAGGTCCGATCGTGCTGCTGCGCGGCTGGGAGAAACCCGACCTCCTGCAGGAGGAAGCCGGTGCCCTTTTTCCGGGACGGGACATCCGGATCAAGACCCTGCATGCACTCAAGCGCGAAGGCGCGGGGGGCGCGAAACTGCTCGCCGTCCTGCAGGCGGACGCGCTGATCGCCCGGGATGATTTCCGCGGCGACGAACGCGCCGCCCAACTCCTCGGGACGCTGGGGCTCTTCGCCCCGCGGATCATCGTGCAGACCGCCGTCCCCGCCCGTTTCAGCGGCAAGCGGAGCCTGGAGGACCTGCTGGCCGAACGGCAACAGTTCGGATTCCCGCCCTATACCCGGCTCGTCGAGGTCCGCCGCCAGGGCAGCGGCGAAGTGCTCGAACGCCATTTCCTTCCCCGCGACAAAAGCCTTGCCGCCCGGAAAGCGGAGATTCTCTCCCGCCTCCCGGACGGCTGTTACCCGGATGTCGATCCGCTGGACTGAGCCCCCGCCTAGCGCAGGTTGGCCGTCACGTCCTCTCCCTCGACGGTGATCCGGTTAAGATACAGGCCCTGGACATCCTCCGTCACCAGGACCGGACGCGTGTCCGGCTTCTCGTAGCTGAGATGGATGCCGTCCAGCTCGATCCCGTTCACATGGCGCAGGTAAATCCCCTTGGCCGGCATAATGCCGAACATATTGTGCTCAGGATAGGCATTCTCGCGCTCGGGGACATCCCCGATGGCCCGGGCATCCCCGGGGGTCAGGCCGCCCTGGAAGCGGATATGGAAATTGCGGACCGTCACATCCTCGATCCGGTAACCGGGGATACCGGAGAGCAGGATCGGATAGCGTGGATCTGCGTTGCTGACATTGATATCGCTGATCCGCACACGCCTCAGCACGCCCACCGGCGTGTTTTCAGGGCTGCGCATCCGCGCGCCCAGGCGCATGAACAGCGGAGAATTGGTGCCGCGCATCGTGATGTTGTTGAAGACCACATCCTCGAGGAAACCGCCGTCCACGGTCTCCAGCAGGATGCCGCCGCAGTCGTGGAAAACGCAATTGGTCACCGCGATATTGCGGAAACCGCCGCTGGACTCGGTGCCGAACTTGATGCGGCCGGTGCCGAAATACGGGAACGGCGCGGGCGTCCGGGTGTCGGGCGATACCGAGTAGCCGGGCTTTTCGGTAGGAGGAAGGTTGGTGTCGGCAAGCATGGTGCCCTCCTTGTAGCCGGAGATGATGCAGTCGGCGATGGTCACATCTTCCGTGTCCTTGAAATGGCCCAGGCCGTAGGATGCCTTCAACACGATGGCGTCATCCCACGGGCAGTTCATGCGGCAGCCGGTGATCTGGACATTGCGGCAGCAGTCGATGTCCAGGCCGTCCCGCTGGGTATCCACCACCAGGTCCCGGATGATCAGGTTGTCCACGCCGGTGGCCAGCAGGGCGAAATGTCCGCAGTTGTACATCGTGAACTCCTTGAGCACGACGTTCTTGCAGTTCTTGAGCGAGATGGCCTTGTTGCCCTTGAGCGGGCCCACGCGGAAGCCGGGCAGATCACCGTAGTCCGGGATGAGTCCCGACCCGTCAATCAGACCTTCGCCGCTGATCGTGATATCTTCGAGGCCGATGCCCCAGATCAGGGAATTCTTCCAGTGGCTATGGCCGTAGTCCTGGTATTCGCGGCCCCATTCGAAGTCCTCCGCCAGGTCATAGCCTTCCGTGGCCGTCGGAGAGGCGGCCAGCAGGACGGCCCCCTTCTCCAGATAGAGGTGAATGTGGCTGGCCAGGCGCACGGAGTAGCTGGCATAGCGTCCGGCCGGCAGATACACGAGACCGCCGCCCTCACGGGCCGCCGCCTGGATGGCGGCGTTGATGGCCGGAGAATCGATGGTGACACCGTCGCCCCTGGCACCGAAATCACGCACATTGTGCACTCCCGCAAGGGCTTGCATACCGCAGAGAACGCCCAGCAGGAGGATCAGAGATAACTTTCGCATAATGAATGATGGTTAAATTGGTTCATCCAAATATACGAAAATACTACAAAAAAGCCCGCTGAATAGCGAGCTTTTGTAGTGGGTAGGAGAATCGAACTCCTATTGCGAGATTGAGAATCTCGAGTACTAACCGTTATACGAACCCACCG
>JAFTCB010000038.1 GCA_017454905.1 Bacteroidales bacterium | reverse complement strand
GACAGCGTCGGCGGACAGGAAGATGACCTGCTTGGCGGCAGGACCCTGGGACACCGGGCGGACGATCTTGTTGATGTGATAGATCGGGTAGGACACGCGGGTGTTCTCAGTGACGCTCTTGTCGTTGAAGTCGATCTTGCCGTTGGCATCCACAGTGACGTTTTCGAGGAGCGCGTCGCGGCGGATGGCGTTGTAGATATCGGGCTCGGACTCCTTGTCCAGCTTGATGACCTTGGCGTAGCAGCCGCCTTCGAAGTTGAAGACGCCCTCGTCGTCCCAGCCGTGCTCGTCATCGCCGATGAGCAGACGCTTGGGATCGGTGGAGAGGGTGGTCTTGCCGGTGCCGGACAGGCCGAAGAAGATGGCCGTGTTCTCGCCGTTCATGTCGGTGTTGGCGGAGCAGTGCATCGAGGCGATGCCCTTCAGCGGGAGGTAGTAGTTCATCATGGAGAAGAGACCCTTCTTCATCTCACCGCCGTACCAGGTGTTGAGGATGACCTGCTCCTTGCTGGAGACGTTGAACGCAACGCAGGTATCGGAACGGAGACCCAGCTCCTCATAGTTCTCGACGCGGGCCTTGGCGGCGCAGTACACCACGAAGTCCGGCTCTTGGTCGAACTCGGCCTGGTTCTGCGGGCGGATGAACATATTGGTCACGAAATGGGCCTGCCAGGCGACCTCCATGATGAAGCGGACCTTCATGCGGGTGTCCTTGTGGGTACCGCAGAAGCCGTCCACGACGAAGAGGCGCTTGCCGGAGAGCTGCTTGAGTGCAAGGTTCTTGACCTCTTTCCAGACCTTCTCGGACATCTCGTGGTTGTCGTTGGGATACTCCGGGGTGTTCCACCACACGGTGTCCTTGGAGTTCTTGTCCATCACGATATACTTGTCCTTGGGGGAGCGTCCGGTATAGACGCCGGTCATCACGTTGATGGCGCCGAGTTCGGTCACCTGACCCTTGTCATACCCTTCGAGGCCGGGCTTGGTCTCTTCATTGTAGAGGACTTCGTAAGTCGGATTGTACAGGATCTCTGTGACACCCTTGATACCATACTTGCTTAAATCAATCTTAGGCATAATTTGTTGTATTTTAAAAGTTTATTTCGAATTAACCGAGGGTTGCCCTTTTTAAATCGGGCAAATATAGTGATTTTCCGTTACTTTTCCAATGTGACGGCCATCAATCCGATGACGACATCGTTGGACAGGGTTTTCAGTTCCAGGGAAGCAAGGTCTTTACCCTTGTCGAGCGGCATCCGGAGGATCTGTGCGGCACCGCCCGGGATACCCCGATCCGTGACTTTGATGAAGTCATAGAGCTGCCCGTTTTCTTCTGCCTTGAGATAGTTCACGCTAAGGTCCCGGCCGGTCTGCCCGTCGCTCAGGAGGACCCGGTAAGGGATCTTGGGCGAGGTCCAGAAGGCCAGGGCGTCCCGGTAATAGTCCTGCTCGATGGAGCACCAGTTGATGGGATTGAGCAGCGGCATTTCGGAGGTGCTGCCATCGGTATACCTGACGGTGACGACGCCGTTGTCGATCCGGCTCTGCATGTTGTTGGTGCTGCCGGCCATCAGCAGGTAGGCGCAACGGGCACGGCCTTCGAGCGGGAATTCCAGTTTGTCGGGGTAATTGTCCCAGAGGGACGTGTAGGCGATGTTCCAGCCCTGGGCGGGGGAAAGGAAACGCACGCCCAGTCCGGTGTCGAATACCCCTTCGGAGATGCAGGCGCGCAGTCCGTCGTCCTCGATTTCCGGCTTGACGAAGGGCGTGCACCAGTCGCCGACGCCCTGGATGGGGATCTGCAGGGTGGTCACGGGCGGGCGCGGGGAGAGATACTCATTGCGGAAGATATCGTCTACATTGGCGTTGAAGGCCGCGCTGATGTCCACCATGGAGGCATGTTCCATGGCATCGGGCGCGATGTCATCCAGCCCCATCGCGCTCATGTATGCGGGATCGGCCGCATTGGCCCGGGCGGTGGGCACGGGCTTGTACACCGGAGCCTCGGGAAGCGCAGACCTGTCCACGACGATGGTCTGGACGGCGTCTGAAGTGCCTTTCACCTCCAGATAGGCTCCGCCGCCGGCATTGGCCCGGACGACGATCTGCAGCGCCTGCGGGAAATGCTGTTCCACCTCATAGATGTCCTTGCCGCCTTCGCGGCGGAAGGAATAGCTCAGATAGGGAGTCTTGATGGAGGCTTCTTTCCATCCGTCGGGGAAGGCCGGCTTGAGGATGCACCTGCCTTCGAGCGCGTCGGGGAGAATGCCGAACAGGCCGTTGATGATCGCCCGGGAAGTGATGCCGACGTTGTCGGCAAAATCACGGTAAGCTTCGTTCTTGGCCTTGTCGTAGTAGCTGATCTGGCCGAAATTGCCGGGGCAGAGCCCCAGGTACATCTCATCCAGCAGGTCCGCTTTCAGGAGCCGGAAGCCGGAATCATTGCGGCCGGCCTGCAGATAGGCGAGCGCCATGTTGGCCACTTCGGCGTGGGCGACATTGTTGGTGCTCCAGACATAAGGCATCCAGTCGGAAGTGGAGACGGTGAAGAGGTCTTTCTCGGGCTTGGGAAGCTTGAGCCCCAGGGCCTTGAGGGCCCGGGCGTCATAATCGTAGCTGACCGGGATGTGCGGGATCTCCTTGTCCACGTAGACGGTGGCCCGGTATGCTTGTTCGGGCGTGCATGCTTCGCAGTCGATCGGGGTATAGATGGACCAGATGGCGGCATCGGGGTGTATGCGCTTCAGGCCCATGAGATCCTGGAATTCCGCCCAGTGTCCCAGGTCGTCCAGCCAGAGTCTCCCGTTCATGGCCTTCAGGATGGCTTCGGCTTCTGCGCGGTACGGCGCGGGATCTTCGCCGATGATCTCGGCGATGCGGGCCGTCTTGAGGTTCGAGAAATAGTTGTAGGCGGAGGAGTGCGTGACGGCGCCGCCGTTGTAATACAGGGCATCGCTGGCCCAGATGCAGCAGTAGGCATCATAGAGATGGTCTCCGTCGGGATCGAAGTTGCGCTTTTCCCACTGGTGGTGCAGCACGATGTACGGCCACATCCGGCGCATGAATTCCGGATCTGCGTCATAGCCGAAGTGCCGCATCATCTCATCGATATAGTTGAGGTTCATGTCGTAATGGCTGATCTGGTCCGTCCGGCCCGGGGTGTTGCAGATGTAGCCGTTGGAATACATGGGCGTGCCCCATTCGCGCTTGGCGCGGGCGAGATTGTTCTCGGGGCCCTGCTGGGGATGCTCATAGACGGGCGGGACGTCCGTCACCATGGCGGTGGTATAAGAGGCGAAATGGGTCCTGGCGCGGTCGTTCCAGCCCATCACGTCCCCCGTGTAGGCACCTCTCCAACCCAGGTAGTGGTTTCTCCAGCCCACGGCTCCGTGCAGGTAGCTGACACCGTCCCAGATGCCGTCTCCGGCGTGGACCATATTGGCCCCCAGCGTATTGAAGAAAGGGTCCGGGGTGTTGATCTCCACCATCGACGCCAGCTCCTGCCAGGCTGCCTCTTCGTGGGCATAATACGCTTCCCCGGCAGCTGTTTCGGGTACGCTCAGGGCATCGCCGCTGAAGATCAGGTAGGATGTCGGGGCGGCTTCCCATTCCACGACGGCCAGGTCCTTTTCGTCCGGGGAAGCCTCGAAATTCTCCCGCGGATCCACACCGAGGTCGCCGTTGCGGCTCATCTTGGTGACGGCGATGCGGCATTGCCGGACCTGCAGCAGGGGCGTCCCCCGGAAACCTTCCGCCTTGACTTGCCAGACAGCCCCTTCTTCGAATTGGGAGGCGAGCAGGGTGATCTCCAGTTCGCCGCGGCCCCATGCTTTGTCGCGGACCTTGTAGCTCCGTTTGCCGCCCTGGTAGCGGGCTTCGCACCAGGAGGTGGAATCCAGCTGCTTCTTCACCCCGTCAACGGTGAGATAGAAGCGGAAATTCCAGCTGTTGTCCCCGTCGAAGGAGGCGAATACCGGACGGTCGCTGGTCTCCATGCGGAAGCGCGTGTGCGTGCCGTACAGAGCGCGGGTGTAACGGTTGTCCCCGTTCAGGCAGACGATGTCCCTGCCGTCGGGGAAATAGTGCATGGTGCGGACATCGGTCTGCTGCCCGCACGAACCTGCAGAGAGGATCGCCGCCAGGACAGCCAATGTCTCGAATAAATACTTGGTTTTCATTTGATTATAATTGGTTTTGCATTCGTTTCAGTCAAAGCTTGCCTTCGTCAAGCAGTTTCCGGTAGCGGGCCATCGCGTCCGGCGGCAGCCCGGAGGACGGGTCGGCGCAGGCGGCGCGGAACTCCTCCAGCCCCGCTTCCGGATGCTCCTGCCACCAGCTCAGCACCGCATCCCCGGTCTCCGGCCGGGCCTGCAATGCCACCGGCGGGGCTTTCCGCAGCGTAGCGAGGACGTTTTTCCGCCCCGCCGGGGCATTGGCAGGCCCGCCGGTCTTTGCAGCGCTCTGCGGGACTTTCCGTCCCCGGCACACGTCGCAGGTGCCGCAGTCGGACGTCTCCTCCTGCCCGAAATAGCGCAGGAGCCAGCGGGAGCGGCATTCCGCCTCCTCCGAGGCGTAGTCGATCATGGCATCCGCCCGGCCCCGGGCGGCATCCCGCAGGAAAGCATACTTCTCCTTCTGGAGATCCACATTCCCCGGCACCAGCCGGTTGTGATGCAGGAAAACCACGCTGCAGCGGTCCCCGGGGATGTACTTGATCACATGCTCCAGCGAAGTGCGGTACAGCAACTGGCGCAGCTGGGGGACCGTGCATCCGCAGGCGGCCGCCACCGGCTCCTCCCGGATGGGGACCGGATAAGAAAAGATCCCGCTGTAGCGCCGCATCAGCACTTCCAGCAGCGTGACCATGGCCGGATCCGGCAGGTCGATGTCGTAGAGCGCCGCCCGGTCCGCCAGGATGCCCACCTGCGTGGCGATCTCCACGTCCTCGGAGAAAGTCAGGTGCTCCGCCCGTTCCAGGTACTTGAGGGCATAGTGGACGGAGGGCTGCTTGAGCGCGAAATGCCCCGCGAACCCGGCCAGGTCGAACTTCAACTGCCGCCCGGCGCCCGTCTCGTAGGGAATCTGGAAGAAGATATGCAGTTTCTGGTAGATGTCGGCGATGTACTCCAGCGAAGGGAAAGACACCTCCTGGAGCTGCCGGAGCCGGCGCACGTCCGTGCCGTTCCAGAGCAGGACGGCATAGGAACGGAGGCCGTCCCGTCCGGCGCGGCCCGCCTCCTGGAAATAGGACTCCGGGCTCTCGGGCAGGCCCATGTGGACGACGAAGCGGACATCGGGCTTGTCGATGCCCATGCCGAAGGCGTTGGTGCACACCATGACGCGGATCTCCCCGCGTTTCCAGGCTTCCTGCCGCTCCGAGCGCGCGGCGCTGCCCAGCCCGGCGTGGTACCAGGAAGCGCTGATGCCGTTCGCCGACAGGAAGGCGGCGGTCTCCTCGCAGCGGCTGCGGTGGCGCATGTAGACGATGCCGGAGCCTTCCACGCCGCGGCAGATGTCCAGGAGCTGCCCCGTCTTGTCCTCGCACTTGCGCACGATATAAGAGAGGTTGGGGCGTTCGAACCCGCCCTTGAGCAGGAGCGGTTCCCGGAACTCCAGTTTGTCCATGATGTCCTGCGCCACCCGGGGCGTCGCGGTGGCGGTCAGGGCGATTACGGGGGCGTCCACGACCTTGCGCAGGGCACTGATCTCCAGGTAGTCCGGACGGAAATCGTAGCCCCATTGCGAGATGCAGTGGGCTTCGTCCACGACGATGTAGCTGACGGGCAGGACGGGCAGCCAGGAGCGGAAGAGGGCGGTACCCAGCCGTTCCGGTGAGACATACAGGAACTTGAAATCCCCGTAGGCGGCGTTGCCCAGCAGGATCTCCACCTCCCGGCGCTCCATGCCGGCATGGATGGCCAGGGCCTTGATGCCCCGGGCTTCGAGGTTCTGCACCTGGTCCTTCATCAGGGCGATGAGCGGGGTCACCACGAGGGCGATGCCTTCGCGCATCAGGGCAGGGATCTGGAAGCAGACGGATTTGCCTCCTCCCGTGGGGAGGATGGCGAGCACGTCCTTGCCGTCCAGTGCCGAGGAGATGATCTCCTCCTGCATCGGACGGAAGGCATCATGGCCCCAATACTGCTTCAGGATCTCTTGTGCGGTCACTACTGTTCGTCAATCCAGGGATTGCTGGAAAGGCGGCGCTGGAAACGGCTGACGCCGGCCAGGCCGACCAGATATGTCATCCCCATCAGGATAAGGCCGATGCCGATCAGGGCGCTGAGCGTGCTGCCGCCCGTGGAGAGGGGAGCGCGCAGGGATGCGAAGCCAAGCACGGCGGCGGCGATGCCGAAGGCCAGCTGGAGCCACCAGAGCCCGAATCCGACTTTCTTGTAATCCAGGGCGCGGACCGCCAGGTTGATGCCTTCCATCAGCATCCAGAAAGCGAAGATGATGGGCAGGGCCTCCGCCACGATGAACTTGTTGTTCAGGAAGAGGATGCCGAGCACGACCTGCAGCACGCCGGACAGGAAGGTGGCGCCGCTCTGCGGGAAGAACGCGCGCACGCCGGCCCAGTAGAAGAGCGTGGCGATGCCGGAGATCAGCACGAGCACGCCCATGATCGTGGCGATGGAGACGATGGTGGCGCCGGGGCGGCAGATGCAGAAAATACCAAGAGCGATGAGTGCTGCGCCGGTGACGGCGAGGCAGATCTTGCGGGATAAAGCGTTGTTCATGTCAAATAGTTTATCAAGTCTACAAATGTAACCAATTCTGCGGAAAGGTGAAACGGAGGACGGGCGGCGGCATGAAACAAATGTGCAAGAATTTGGATGATTCCTGCAAGAAATGCCCTGCCGGCCATGGTGGCGTTCCCGCCGAAAAGCCGTAAATTTGAGCAGTAATGCCAAATCGTATGAAAAGATTGCTGATTTCTTGCCTCCTGCTGCTCGCGGCCCTTGCCGGACGGGCGCAGGATCCCGATTTCCACATCTACCTTTGTTTCGGGCAGTCCAACATGGAGGGCAACGCCCGTCTCCAGCCGCAGGACCTCGAAGGCGTAAGCGACCGCTTCCGGATGATGGCGGCCGTCGATTTCCCCGAGATGGGCCGCAAGCAGGGCGAATGGTACACGGCTGTCCCGCCGCTCTGCCGTCCCGGTACCGGACTCACCCCGGCGGACTGGTTCGGCCGCACCATGGTCGAGAATCTCCCGGAGAATGTCAAGGTGGGCATCATCCACGTCGCCATCGGCGGCTGCCATATCGAGACCTTCCTGCCCGACAGTATCGACAACTATGTCAAGAACCGTGCTCCCGTCTGGATGAAGGGGATGCTGGCGGCCTACGACAACGATCCCTACGGACGCCTGATCTCGCTGGCGAAGAAAGCGCAGAAAGACGGCGTGATCAAGGGCATCCTGGTGCACCAGGGCGAGTCGAATACCGGCGAACGCAGCTGGCCGGCGCAGCTCAAGCGCGTCTATGACAACATCCTGCGCGACCTGGACCTGCAGGGCGAGGTCGTCCCCCTGCTCGTGGGCGAAGTGGTCAACAGCGACCGCGGCGGCGTGTGTGCTGCGATGAACCCGATCATCGATGCCGTGCCGCAGACCATCCCGCAGGCGCATGTGATCAGTTCCAGCGGCTGCGATGTCAACTTCGACCTGCTGCACTTCAATTCCGCAGGCTACCGCGAACTGGGCCGCCGCTATGCGGCCACCATGCTGCAGCTGCTGGGCTATCCCGCTCCCGAAGGGCCCCGGATGTGGAACGCGTCGATGGATTCGCACATCGTGCATCCCGACGGCCGCGTGACTTTCAACTACCTGGCTCCCGATGCTTCCCGGGTGTTGCTCTCCGGCCAGTTCCAGGACCGGGACGTGCCGATGACGCGCAATGCCGAAGGCGTCTGGAGCGCTACCGTCAAGCCGCCAAAGGCTGACATCTACCCGTACAATTTCGTCGTCGACGGTGTCCGCGTGCAGGATCCCAACAACATGGAGATCTTCCCGAATGAGCAGTTCAAGGCCAGCCTGCTGGAGATGCCGGACAAGGACGCCCTCTATACCGTGAACGACGTCCCGCACGGCCGCGTGCAGTATCTGTCCTACAAGTCTTCCGTGCTGGGCCTGGACCGTCCGCTGGTGGTCTACACCCCGCCGGGATACGAGCGGAACAGCAAGAAATACCCGGTCTTCTACCTGGTGAGCGGAACGACCGACACGGAGGAGACCTGGTTCAAGGTCGGCAAGGTCAACGTGATCCTGGACAACCTCATCGCCCGCGGCGAAGCCGTCCCGATGATCGTGGTGATGCCTTACGGCTACATGATGAACGGCACGCCGAGTCCGACGACGATGGCCGCCGTGGAGATGTACAAGACCTTCTCCGACGAGCTCACCCGCTGCGTGATGCCGTTCGTGGAGGCGAATTTCCGCACGCTGAACAGCCGGGAACACCGCGCCATCGCCGGCTTCTCGCGCGGCGGCGGACAGTCGCTCTTCACGGCCTACAGCAACCCGGAGAAGTTCGCCTGGCTGGGCTCCTACAGCGCCTACCTGACCCCGGAGATGCTGGACACCTGCTTCCCGCAGATCGACCGGATCGTCCCGCAGCTGAAACTGATGTGGTTCGGCGTGGGGACCTCTGACTTCCTCTACCGGAACGTGCTGGACCACCAGGCCTATTTCGATGCCCGGGGCATCCGCTACGAGAAGATGTTCACGGACGGGGGACACACCTGGATGAACGCCCGGACCTACCTGGCCGAAACGCTTAGAAAATTCTTCAAATAACAGCAATTCCGGGCCGGGCCCGGAAAGACGGAAAGTATGAGAAAAGTATTGTCTGTAATGATGGTCCTGCTGGGTGCATTCTCCCTGCAGGCGCAGCCCGCCGGAGGATTCGGCGGATTCCAAATGCCGAAAATCGACGTGCACTGCTCCGAGAAATTCGCGGATATCGACTATGCCGGCGACGGCCAGGTGTACCACCAGCTGGACATCTATCTGCCGCGGATGCAGAAAGCTTCCTATCCTGTCGTGGTCCATATCTACGGCAGCGCCTGGTACTCCAACAGTTCCAAGGGCATGGCCGATCTCGGCACCATTGTCAACGCCCTGCTGGATGCCGGCTACGCCGTCGTGACGCCCAACCACCGCTCCTCGGCGGACGCCAAGTTCCCGGCGCAGATCGAGGACATCAAGGGCGTGATCCGCTTCGTCCGCGCCAATGCGGAGAAATACCGGCTGGATCCTTCCTTCATCGCCACCTCGGGCTTCTCTTCCGGCGGACACCTATCATCGCTGGCCGCCACCAGCGGCGGGATCAAGGAACTGGAGGGCACCGTCGGCGGTAACCTGCAGTACAGCAGCCGGGTGAATGCCGCCTGCGACTGGTCCGGTCCCGTGGATCTCAACTACATGAGCTGCGGCGGAGAAGATACCTGGAACCATGCCCCCGAGGAGGCCGTGATGGGCTTCCCTTTCAAGGGGAATGAAGAGCGCTTCAAGGCATTGAATGCCACGAATTACATCGATCCCGAAGACCCCCCGGTGGTGATCTTCCACGGCACGGCCGACAATGTCGTCCCGTCCTGCCAGGGACCGCATTTCTATGAACTGCTGGACAAGGCCGGTATCCGCACGGAACTCTACATGGTCGACGGCGGGGGACACGGCTTCAACATGTACACGGAGTACACCCTCCGTTCGATGACCAACTTCCTCGACAAGGTCCGCACCGAGAAGGGCGGTACCTTCGTGACCGGCACCAATCCGGTGATCACCGGGCAGTTCTCTGCGGATCCGTCCGCCCATGTCTTCGGCGACAGGCTCTACCTCTATCCTTCGCATGACATCCCGACCGTCAAGTATCAGGGAGACCAGCCCTGGTTCTGCATGTCCGACTATCATGTCTTCTCGACGGACGACATGACCCACTGGACCGACCACGGCAACATTGTGGACCAGAAGGACGTCCCCTGGGGCAATCCGACGGCCAATTCCATGTGGGCTCCCGATTGTGTGGAGAAGGGCGGCAAGTATTATTTCTATTTCCCGAATGCCCCGGCACGGGGCCGCGGTTTCGGCTTCGGCATCGGCGTGGCGGTCTCTGACATGCCTTACGGCCCCTTCACGATCCAGGAGAATACGGTGCAGGGCACCGGCGGCATCGACCCTTGCGCGTTCAAGGATGACGACGGCACGATCTACCTGATCTGGTCCGGCATGGGCCTGCGCGGCGGCAAGCTCAAGGACAACATGATGGAGATCGACGGTGCGTCCGTCCGCCTGGACGAGACCTTCCCGAAAGGACAGACCGAAGGCCCCTTCCTGTTCAAGCGGAACGGAAAATACTATCTGACCTATCCCTGGGTGCGTCTGGAAGGCGGCACCGAGACCCTGGCCTATGCGATGTCCGACCATCCGCTCGGCCCGTACGAGTTCAAGGGCGTGTTCATGGAGGAATCCCCGGTCGGCTGCTGGACCAACCACCACTCTTTCGTGGAGTTCAAGGGCCAGTGGTATCTGTTCTACCACCACAACGACTTCTCGCCGACCTTCGACAAGAACCGCTCCGTGCGCATCGACAAGGTGTCCTTCCGTGAGGACGGCACCATCATCCCCGTGACGCCGACCTGGCGCGGTACCGGCCATATCCTGGCCTCCGACGAGGTCCACATCGACCGTTACAGCGAGTGTGTGGGCGCCAAGATCGACTATCTCGACGAGTACAACCTGTTCGCCGGATGGAAGACCCGCTTCACCCAGCCGTACGACCGTGTACGCTTCAATGAGGTGGACTTCGGGGCCAAGGCTCCTTCCAAGATCGTCTTCCGGGCCTGCAGCGAAGCGGGCGCGACCCTGCTCGTCACGGCCGGAACGGTTTCCGCCCAGGTGAAGATCCCTTCGGCGGCCGGCTGGACGCTGGTGGAGGTCCCTGCCAAATTGAAGGTTACGGGAATGCAGGACGTCGGCGTCGAGCTGGTCTCCGGGGCCGCAGAAGTGGACTGGATCTCCTTCCGTTAGCCTTCCCGTGTGCGGCGAATCATCAAAATCGTCGCAAAATACATCAAGAATCGTTCAACCTGCACGTGTGCTCCTGCGCGCGTGTAGGTTTTTTTTCATGTCTTTTTTATCTTTGATAAGACACTGAAAGCATAAACCGTTATGAATTGTATCCGTAAACTTCTTTCCGCTGCAACCCTGGCCCTGGCCGCCAGCGCCATCCTATCCGCCCAGGATCCGCAGCCCATCTATCTCAATACGGCATACTCGTTCGAGGAGCGTGCGACCGACCTGGTCTCCCGGCTGACCCTCGAAGAGAAACAGAGCCTGCTGGGCAACAATATGGCTGCCGTGCCCCGGCTCGGCATCAAGGGCTACAATGTCTGGAGCGAGGCGCTCCATGGCGTGCTCTCCGGCGCCAATCCCGCCGCCGGGATCGCCGGCCCGACTTCGTTCCCCAACAGCGTCGCCACGGGTTCGTCCTGGGATCCCGCGCTGACGGAATGGATGGCTTCCGCGATCGCGGATGAGGCCCGGGCCATCTACCAGACCGGCACGAAGGGCCTGACTTTCTGGTCTCCGGTGGTGGAGCCGGTGCGCGATCCCCGCTGGGGACGCACGGGCGAGTCCTACGGCGAAGATCCCTTCCTGGCCGCCGAGATGGCGCGCGGCTTCGTGCGTGGCCTGATGGGCGCCGATCCCAAGTACCTCAAGGCCGTGCCGACCGCCAAGCATTATTTTGCCAACAACAGTGAGTTCGACCGGCATGTCAGCAGCTCCAACATGGACAGCCGCGACATGCGCGAATTCTATCTCTATCCCTACAAGCGCCTGATCGAAGACGAGCACCTGCCGTCCATCATGTCGTCCTACAATGCCGTCAACCACGTGCCGACCTCCGCCAGCACCTTCTACCTGGACACCCTGGCCCGCCGGACCTACGGCATGAAGGGCTATGTGACCGGTGACTGCGCCGCCATCGAGGACATCTGGAACGGGCACTATTACGCCGAGACGCGGGAGATCGCCACGGCCGAGGGCCTGCGCGCCGGCGTCGACTCCGACTGCGGCAGCATCTACCAGCGTTTCGCGATCAGCGCCTACGAGCAGGGGATCCTGCCGATGGCGGACATCGACCGCGCCCTGGTGCACATGTTCACCATCCGGATGCGCACGGGTGAATTTGATCCCGAGCAGATGGTCCCGTACACGAAATACGAACCTTCCCGCGTGGCTTCCGCCGCGAACCGCGCCCTGGCCGCCGAACTGGCGGTCCGCACCGCCGTCCTGCTCAAGAACGAGGGACACGTGCTTCCGCTCGATCCCAAGTCGCTGCACAGCATCGCGCTGATCGGCCCGCAGGCGGACGACGTGGAGCTGGGCCCGTATTCCGGACGCCCGGAGCAGTCGGCGATGATTTCCCCGTATGCCGGCATCAAGGACTGGCTTGCCCGTCGGGGCTATGATGTCGACGTGCGCCTGGCCGCAGGCGGCAACATCAAGAGCAAGAGCAACCTCCTCTATATCGCCTACTTCGAAGTGGAGAAGACGGACGGATCCGTGACGCGCTACGACGCTACCAAGTATACCGCAGCGGCCGAGGGCATCACCGTCGGCTCCGGCATGGGTGACGAAGAGCAGGTGCGCTCCATCGACGACGGCACCTGGACGGCATACGACAATGTCGACATCACCAACATCGAGAACCTGACCGTCGGCCTGAACATCCCCACCGAAGGCGGCATCGTGGAGATCCGCGTGGGCGGCCCGGACGGCAACCTGATCGGCCGCATCGAAGCCACGAGGGCTTCCGGCGCCCGCGTGGGCGGCGTCTACGGCGCCAGCATGCCCATGAAGACGAGCGCGCTCAAGCTCGGTTTCAACGGTCCTCAGACCGTGTACCTGGTCTACAAGGCCCCGCAGGACGCCCCGATCGATGAGGCGACCCTCAAGGTGGCGCGTGATGCCGACGTGGCCGTCGTGTTTGTCGGCACCGACGAGAACACCGCGACAGAAGAGGCCGACCGCCTGACCCTGCTCCTGCCGGGCAACCAGCTTTCCCTGATCAAGGCCGTCGCGGCCGTGAATCCGCTCACGATCGTGGTCATGCAGACCCTCGGTTGCGTGGAGGTGGAAGAATTCCGCCATCTGGCGAGCATCCCCGGCATCCTGTGGACGGGCTACAACGGCCAGGCCCAGGGCGAGGCGATCCCGCGCCTGCTGTTCGGCGAGGTGTCGCCCGGCGGCAAGCTCAACGCCACCTGGTTCAAGAGCGTGAAAGACCTGCCCGCCATCACGGACTACAACCTCCGCCGCAGTTCCGGCTCCGTCGGCCGCACCCTGTGGTACTTCAACAGGGAAGTCTCCTATCCGTTCGGCTACGGCCTGAGCTATACGACTTTCCAATACAGCAACTTCCGTATCAGCAAGAGCGCGATCACGCCGAATGACGTGGTGCGCGTGAGCGTGGACGTGACCAATACCGGCGACTGCGCCGGCGACGAGGTGGTGCAGGTCTATGTGGCCACCCCGGACAGCCCGGCCGCCCTGGAGCGTCCTGCCAAGCGGCTCAAGGGATTCCGCCGCGTGACGATTCCGCGCGGGCAGACCCGCACGGTGGACATCGACATCCCGTGCTCCGACCTCTGGTTCTGGGATATGGAGGCAGACCGGATGACCTATGACCCGGGCCGCTATGTCTTCGAGATCGGCTCCTCTTCGCAGGACATCCGCGGCCGCGTGAGCGCGACGATGTCCGGGCGGCTGGACCGCAAGCTCAAGACGGTCTGGGCCGAGTGCGACGCATCCGTGCTGCGTATCGGCCAGACGGCGAAGGCCGCTTTCTCCGCCTGCATGAACGATGACAGCTTCGAGTCCGGTGCCAAGGGCGAATGGCGGAGCAACAATCCCGCCGTGGCGACGGTCGCCGCGGACGGCACGGTGACTGCCGTGTCGATGGGTGTCGCCACGATCATCTGTCGGGTGACTGCCGGCGGCGTGACCAAGGAGGATTCCTTCGCCGTGAAGGTGATGCCCGAACTGGGGATCGCTTCCCTGAAGGTCGGCGGCAAGGCCGTCAAGCTGGGAAATGCCTCGCAGATCAGCTATGTGATGAAGGCGGGCAAGGCCCCGCAGGTGGAAGCCGCCGCTGCCGACCCGGCCATCCGGGTGGAAGTGAAGCAGGCCGCCGCCGTGCCGGGCACCGCCGTGGTAACGCTGTTCGACGATGCCACGGGCGACAGCCGCACCGTGACCGTCAATTTCGGCACGAAGGGCCTCTCCGGCAAATTCCAGAAACCCGCTCCCGGCGGCCGCTGGCAGTGGGTGCGTGAGGATCCGGCGCTGTGGTCGCTCGACGGCGGCGCGCTGGTGCTGACCGCCGGCAAGGGCGACATCGCCCAGGCGGGCAATGACGTGCCCAACATCCTGCTTCAGGAGGCCAATACCGACTGGACGGTGGATACCCGGATGCATTGCTTCTCCGCACCGGCCGCCCCGGCACAGAACGCGGGCCTGGTGGCTTACGAATCCGACGACAATTTCGTGAAATTCGTCTACGCCGCGACCTTCAATTTCCGCCGCCAGCCGGATGCCGGCCCCGCTGCGGGACAGCTGCAGTTGCTGGTGGAAGAGAACGGCCAGCAGAAGAGCCAGGTCAGCCTGAGCCTCGACGGGATCATCACCCCGGAGACGGGCGATCTCTGGCTCCGCCTGGTCAAGCAGGGAGATAATTACACGGCCTGGTATTCCCTGGACGGGAAGAAATATGAGAAGGCCGGCAGCGCTGCCGCGGTCCTGAAGGATATCCGGGTCGGCGTGCTGGCGTGCGAAGGCGCGATGCCTGCGATGATGCGCGGATTCGGCGGGCGCGGCGGCATGCAGTTGCCGCAGGCTGCTCCGCTCAAGGTTGCCTTCGAGAACTTCGGAATTGTCAATCGCGGACAGAAGTAATGAAACGCTCACCCTGCATCCTGACGCTTCTTTTGCTCGTGTGCTGCTTCGCGGCGGCGTACGGGCAGGGAAGTGCGGTGCCCCGGGGGAAACTGCTGGCTGAAAGTGCAGATCCCGAGGGCTTCCGCTGGGCCGTCACGGATGCAGGAGAGATCCTCCGGTCGGCGGACGGCGCCGGCTGGACCGTCCTGGATTTCAACGAAAAATACGCGGGCTACTACCCCAGGATGGATTTCCGGGCGGTAGCGGCCGGCGGCGGCTCCGTCATGGTGGCCGGCCTGGATGCCGACGGGCACCTGGCCGTCTATACTTCGAGCCGCGGCACGGTCTGGAGCCCCCGCAACCTGGAGTATTCCGAGGCTGGGGAGCGGCAGGTGCTGGATGTCCTGCCCTGTTCGCTCAGCTACGATCCCCTGCGGGACAGCTTCTTTCTTTGCGGCACACGCGGAACGCTCTTCGAGATGCCGGGCTGCTCGCACTGCAACCGGCTGACCCGCTATCCTGCGGATACGCTGTATGCCCGGGTCGCTTCCGGCTGGACCGCCGTCCTGCTGGGCAGCGGCGGTTTCTGTTCCACTGAACCCTGATTCCAATAATTGTTACCTATATGTTTAAACGTATCGTATTGATTGCTTGCCTGTTGCTTTCGGTGATCCCGGCAGCGGCCCAGACGGTATCCCCGACCGCCCTCGGCCGCCAGGCTTTCCCGGCCATCGGGAAGGACGGGCGCGTCACTTTCCAGTTGAAGGCGCCGGAGGCTTCCGGTGTGACCGTCTCGCTCGGCAAGGACTACGTGATGTCCCGGGATGCCGAAGGCGTATGGTCAGCCACTACCGATCCGCAGGTGGAAGGATTCCATTATTATTCCCTGAAAGTGGGCGGACTGTCTTTCACCGATCCTGCCGTCCATACATACTACGGGACCGGGCGCTGGTGCAGTGCGGTGGAAGTCCCGGAGAAACCGGCCGCGGCGGCCTTCTACACCCCGCGTGCAGGCGTCCCGCAGGGCGCCGTCCGCTCCCTCCGTTTCTATTCGAAAGTCTGCGGGGAGTACCGCAGGATGTATGTCTACACGCCTTCAGAGTATGAGCAGAACCCCGGCAAACGCTATCCGGTGCTGTACCTGCAGCACGGCGGCGGCGAGGACGAGACCGGCTGGATCTACCAGGGCTTTGCGGACGTGATCCTGGACAATCTGATTGCGGACGGCAATGCCGTGCCGATGATTATCGTGATGAACAGCGGCGTGGCACACCGGGCGGAAAATCCGGAAGAAGATGCTTTCGACGCCATGATGACAGAAGATGTCATCCCGCTGGTGGATAAGCGTTTCCGGACCCTGGCCGACCGGGACCACCGGGCCGTCGCCGGCCTCTCCTGGGGGGCCAAGCAGGCTTATGACCTGGGACTGGGCCACCGCGACTTATTCTCCGCCGTGGGCGGCTTCAGCGGCATCATCGTGATCGGTGATTTCAATGTCCGCAATCCGGGCTTCCGGGATCCGGAGCAGTTCGCCGCCGCCTATGACGGCGTATTCCGCGATCCGAAGTGGTTCAACGAGCATTATCACCTCCTCTTCATCAGTACCGGTGAAGCGGAGGGCAGCCTGCTCTCGCAGATGTCCGGGCTCCTGAAGGAGCGGGGCATCGACAATGTCTATTATGCTTCCCCCAAGACGGCCCACGAATGGCTGAGCTGGCGCCGGAGCCTGTATGAATTCGCCCCGAGACTCTTCCAATGGTAACTGCTATGAAAAAGAACCTGATATTGCTCCTGGCCGGACTTGCCGTCCTGGCCTCCTGCCGGCAGCCGGTCCCGGTGGAAACCATCACCGGACCTTTCAGCGCATCGACCAACATCGCCGGGCGCGAATTCCCGAAAATCCATCCCGACCTGCGCGTCGAGTTCCGGGTGGATGCACCCGAAGCCCAGTCCGTGGCCGTGGATATCTGCGGACAGGTCTGTCCGCTGGAGAAGGACGAAGAAGGCCGCTGGTGCGGCTTCACGCAGGTGCTCGAGCCTGGTTTCCATTATTATTTCCTGGTGGTGGACAATGTCCGGATCGCGGACCCGTCCAGCACGCTCTTCTTCGGCTGCGGGCTGATGGCCAGCGCCATCGAAATCCCGGAAGCGGGCGTGGATTTCTACCTGGACCGTGACGTCCCCCGGGGAGAGGTGCGCATGCAGCGCTACTGGTCCCCGAGCCTGAACACCTGGCGGACCTGCTATGTGTATGTGCCCGCAGAGTATGAGCAGAACCCCGGCAAGCGCTATCCCGTGCTGTATCTGCAGCATGGCGGCGGCGAGGATGAGACCGGCTGGTCCCGCCAGGGACATGCCGACATCATCCTGGACAACCTGCTGGCCGAGAAGAAGGCCACCCCGATGCTGATCGTGATGGACTACGGACAGGCGGGGGATTTCTCCAAGATCCTGCTCGAGGAGACCATCCCGATGATCGACAAGCTGTACCGGACGCAGCCGGATGCCGCCCATCGGGCGATGGCGGGCCTTTCTTTCGGCGGCGGACAGTCCTGGTCCATCGGACTCAAGCATCCCGAAGTATTCTCCTCCATCGGCATCTTTTCCTCCGGCATGTTCGGCGGCGTGAGCTATGCTCCCTTCGACCTGGAAGCCTCCCTGCCCGAACTGACGGCGGACGCGGCGGCCTTCAATGCCGCGCATCCGGTGTTCTACATCTCCTGCGGGGAGGGTGATCCGCGCATCGAATACACCCGCAAGGCGGCCGACGCCCTGCTGGAGAAGGGGGCCAACGTGCAGTTCAAGGCCTGGCCGGGCGGCCACGAGTGGCAGCCCTGGCGCAAGTCCCTGCATGAATTCCTGCAGTTGATTTTCAAATAGCTTGATGATGAAGAGATTGTTGTTGTTTGCGGCCGGCGCGCTCTGCCTGTGCGCCTGCGCCAGCGTGGTACCCGGCCAGGTCAAGGTGACCGGAGGCACGGTCCAGGGCACGGTCCTGGAGGACATGACGGTATACAAGGGAATCCCTTTCGCGGCTCCGCCCGTGGACGGATTTCGCTGGAAGGCGCCGCAGCCCGTGGTTGCGTGGGAGGGGGTCCGGGAATGCAAGGACTTCGCGCCCAACCCGATGCAGGGTGACGGACAGGGATGCAGCGAGGACTGCCTGTACCTGAATGTCTGGACGCCTGCCCGGAGCCCGAAGGAGAAACTCCCGGTAATGGTGTGGATCTACGGCGGCGGTTTCGCCGGCGGAGCCACGTCCTACTATGACGGTTCCGATCTGGCCCGCAAGGGCGTGATCCTGGTGAGCGTCGCCTACCGCGTGGGCAAACTCGGCTTCCTGTCCCTGCCGGAACTCTCCGCGGAGGATCCGCACGGGGTCAGCGGCAACTATGGCCTGCTGGACCAGATCGCCGGCCTGAAATGGGTGCAGGAGAACATCGCGCGCTTCGGCGGCGACCCGGACAACGTGACCATCTTCGGCGAGTCCGCCGGCGGCATCTCCGTGAGCATGCTGTGCGCCTCGCCCCTCGCCAAGGGGCTTTTCCGCCGGGCCATTTCCCAGAGCGGCGGCTCCTTCGGCCCGACCAACCCCCAGTCCTATCCGGGAGAGAACATGCAGACCCTCGCGGTCGCCCAGAAAGCCAATGCAGATTGGGCGAAGGGCGTTTTCGGCGAAGGTTATACGCTGGAGCAACTCCGTGCGGCGGACGCCAAAGCCGTCATGGGCGGTTTCGGCGGCTCCGGCGGCTGGCCGGTGACGGACGGCTACGTGATCCCGGACGACCAGTACAAACTCTATGAGGCAGGGAAGTACAACGATGTGGACATCCTGGTCGGATACAATTCCGACGAAGGCCTCAGCTTCGGCTTCGCTTTCGGCGGAGGGAGCCATCAGGACCAGGTCCGCGCCCGTTACGAGAAATATGCCGACGCGCTGCTGAAAGCCTATCCGGTCGAGGCCGGCGGTAAGGTGGGCAAGACCGCCCGCGACCTCACGCGGGATGCCGCCTTCGGCTGGCAGACCTGGACCTGGGCGCGCCTGCAGGAGCAGACCGGCAAGGGCCGCGTGTGGCTGTACTATTTCGACCAGCAT
Organism: Bacteroidales bacterium; assembly: GCA_017454905.1. GTDB lineage: Bacteria > Bacteroidota > Bacteroidia > Bacteroidales > UBA932 > Cryptobacteroides. Next base: position 63,119 of record JAFTCB010000038.1, on the reverse strand, counting down.
CCGGAGTATCCGGCAGATTCCGAGCGCTTCGGCCAGGGTTCCCCGCACGGACAGGACGTGGCCTACGTGTTCGGCAATCCGGAGGAGGTGCAGTCCACGGACAAGGCGCTCTCCGGCTGGATGATGTCCTATTGGACGAATTTCGCCAAGACCGGCGATCCCAACGGCGAAGGCCTGCCCGCCTGGCCGCGTTTCCGGGGGGACGACCCGCAGACGATGGTGCTTACCGGCGACGGCTGCCATGCCGCTCCCGTGCCCTCGGAGGCTGCGATGAAGGTTCTGGACGAGTATTTCGCCTGGCGCCGCAGCCAGGAATAGCCGCATTTCCCGCCTGGATCTTATGAAAAGACAGTTTCTCCCTTGCCTGGCACTGCTCTGCTGCGCAGCGCTCCAGGCGCAGAATCCGGTCATCCGGACTTCCTACACCCCGGATCCCGCTCCGTATGTCCACGGGGACAAGGTCTACCTCTTCGTGGACCACGACGAGGACGACGCCACCTACTTCAAGATGAAAGACTGGCAGCTCTACGAGACCGCGGACATGGTCAACTGGACCTATCTGGGGACGCCCGTGTCCACGGCCACGTTCTCCTGGGCGTTCCAGGGTGACCGCGCCTGGGCTTCCCAGGCCGTCGAACGGAACGGGAAATGGTACTGGTATGTCTGCCTGACCGAAGCGGCCACGCGCGCGGATGCGCTGGCCGTCGCCGTGGCGGATGACCCGCAGGGACCCTACACGGATGCGATCGGAGGCCCGCTGGCCACCGGCTTCGCTTTCATCGATCCCACGGTTTTCATCGATGACGACGGGACACCCTGGCTCTTCTGGGGCAATAAAGGCTGCTGGTACGGCCGCCTGGGCGAGGACATGATCTCCTTCCCGGAGGGTTGGAAAGAGGTCCCCGGCTGGGGTGATCCGGCCTGCTTCGGACCGGAGTCGCTCAAACCCGACTGGTCCGACGGCGGCAAGGAGAAAATGATGGTCGGCTATGAAGAGGGCCCCTGGCTCTACAAGCGCGACAACCTCTACTACCTGTCCTACCCGGCCGGCGGCGTGCCCGAACACATGGCGTATTCGACCGCACCGTCGATCCATGGTCCCTGGACCTACCGGGGCCGCATCATGGACGAAGCGGAGAACAGTTTCACCATCCACGGGGGCAATATCGACTTTCTGGGGCACCATTACATGTTCTACCACAACGGCGCCCTGCCCAACGGAGGCGGCTTCCACCGTTCCACCTGCGTGGAGGAATTCTCCTTCGGCCCCGATGGCTCCATCCCCTTCATCCCGTTCACGAAAGAGGGCGTACAGCCGCTCAGGACCCTCGATCCCTACCAGATGACGCAGGCGGAGACGATGGCTTCGAGCTGGGGTGTCAAGACGGACCGCGAAGCGGGCAAGCGCCACTGGGTCACCTCGGTCCACAACGGCGACTGGATCTGCGTGCGCAACGTCGATTTCGGCGAAACGCCAGCCGTGCTCGTCTCGCTGGAGATGCTGAATTTCCAGAACCCCGGGACCGTCGACTTCTTCTTGGATGACATGGGCGGACGTGCCATTGCATCCGTGCCGGTGAACGGGGAGAACATGCTGGTAAAGGCTCCTGTCTCCGACCGCGCGCATGGTGTGCACGATCTGTATCTGCTCTTCCGCGGCGGTGACGGGGAACTCTTCGACCTGGACTGGTGGGTGTTCAACAACCACTTGAACATGCCCCTGATCCAGACCAAGTACACCGCTGATCCGGCGCCGATGGTCTGGAACGGCACCATCTACCTGTATACGACCCACGACGAGGACGGCGCAAAAGGCTTCGAGATGTTCGACTGGCTCCTGTATACCAGTACCGACATGGTGAACTGGACGGACCACGGCGCCGTGGCCTCGCTGGATGACTTCGCCTGGTATGACGGCAAGAACGGCGCCTGGGCGGAGTGCGTGGTCGAGCGCGGCGGCAAGTTCTACATGTACTGCCCGATCCACGGCCACGGCATCGGCGTGCTGGTGGCGGATACGCCCTACGGCCCCTTCCGGGACCCGCTGGGCGAGCCGCTGGTCTGGCAGAAAGAGCACTGGGAGGACATCGATCCTTCGGTGTTCATCGATGACGACGGCCAGGCCTACATGTACTGGGGCAACCCGAATGTCTATTGGGTCAAGCTGAACGAGGACATGATCTCCACCAGCGGCCCCATCCACAAACTGGACTACAAGATCGAGCACTACCAGGAGGGCCCCTGGTTCTACAAGCATGACGGGCACTACTATCTCGCTTTCGCATCCACCTGTTGCCCGGAAGGCATCGGCTATGCGATGTCCGACAGCCCCACTGGGCCGTGGAAGTCGATGGGACACATCATGGACCGCACCTGGCGCACCCGGGGCAACCATCCGGGTATCATCGAGTACAAGGGGCAGTCTTACGTTTTCGGCCTCAACTACGACCTGATGCATCTGGAGACCTTCCGGCATGCCGAGCAGCGGAGCGTATCCGCCGCGCCGATGTACTATGAGCCCGACGGCTCCATCCGCAAGGTCCCGTACTGGCTGGACAACGTACTCGAACAGATCGAGCCCTTCCGGCCCTTCCGCCGTGTCGAGGCGGAGACGATGGCCTGGGGATACGGGCTCAAGACCCGCACGGAGCCGGGACGCGGCATCGTGGTGACGAACATCGACAAGGGGGAACACCTGCTCGTGAAAGGGGTGGATTTCGGCGCCCGGGGCGCCCGGCAGTTCACTGCCTGCGTGAACGCGCCGGCCGCGGCCGGGATCGAGGTGCATCTCGACGCCCCGGACGGACCGCTCTGCGGGACCCTGGACATCCGGCCCGGCAAGGACTGGACCAGCCAGGGCTGCAAACTGAACGCCCCCAAGGGGGTGCACGACCTGTATTTCGTCTTCACCGGCGGCGGGTTCGAATGGGATTGGTGGAAAATGCAGTAAATTTGCCGAAAAAGCAACGGATATGCGTAAATGGTTTTTGCCGCTTCTCGCGGTCCTGCTGGCGGGCTGTGTCCGTCCGCAGACACAATGTGTCAACCCGCTGACTTACACCGATATTCCGGACAATGACGTGATCCGGGTCGGGGAGGACTACTACATGGTCAGCACGACGATGTACTTCTGTCCCGGCGCGCCGGTCATGCAGTCCCGCGACCTGGTCCACTGGCGTATCGTGGACTATATCTATGATTATCTGGAGGATGACGACATCTATAACCTCCGGGACGGCGCAAACGCCTACGGCAAGGGACAGTGGGCCACGACGCTGCGCTACGAGAACGGGCGTTTCTGGGCCCTGTTCATCGCCAACGACCAGCGCAAGACCTATGTCTATTCCACGCCCCGGATCGGGGAGAAATGGACGCGGACGGTCATCGACCGACCTTTCCACGACGCCTCGCTGCTCTTTGAGGACGGCCGTGTCTACGTGGTCTGGGGCAACGGGGAGATCCGCATCACCGAACTGGAGCCGGACCTGACCGGGGTCAGGGAGGGCGGTGTGGACCAGGTCCTGTTTACCTGTCCGCGCGAGGGCTACGGCCTGCGGGCGGAAGGCGCCCATGTCTACCATATCGGTGACTGGTACTATGTCCTGGTGATCGACTGGCCGTCGGGCGGTCCGCGCACGGAGACCTGCTGGCGCAGTCGCGAACTCCTCGGTACCTACGAGCCCCGTACCGTCCTGCAGGGCGAATTCGACGGCCGCCGGGACGGCGTGGCCCAGGGAGCCATCGTCCAGACGCAGCACGGAGACTGGTATGCCGTGATGTTCCAGGACCACGGGGCCGTGGGACGCATCCCGACCCTGCAGCCGGTCACCTGGACGGACGGCTGGCCCGTGCTCGGTGCGGAAGGCGTGCCGGTCAAGGAGTTCCTGGTCAACCTCCCGCCGGACGGGAAAGACTATGTCTGGGCCAGCGACGAATTCAGCTCCGACAAGCTGGCGCTGGTCTGGCAGTGGAACCACAAGCCCCTGGACGGCTGCTGGTCGCTCACCGAGCGGCCGGGCTGGCTGCGCCTGACGACGGGACAGCTTGCCACCGGCCTGCCGGATGCACGCAATACCCTGACGCAGCGCACCTTCGGACCGAAGTGCACCAGCGAGGTGCTGCTGGACGGCTCGGGCCTCAAACCGGGCGATTTCGCCGGGCTGAGCGCCTTCCAGAGCTGCCGGGGCGACATCGGCCTGCGCCGTACCGACACCGGTCTCGAACTGTACGCCATCCACGAGACGCCGCAGCGCGGCGAAGACCGCCGCATGGTACGCCGGACGCGCGAACTGCTCTGCCTGCCCGCCGAGGCGGCAAAGGTATATCTGCGCATCCGTTATGACTTCGACGAGGACCGTGCCTGGTTTGCCTACAGCTGGGATGGCAGCGCCTGGACGGAGCTCGAGGACGCCCTCCAGATGCGCTATACGCTGGACTATTTCACCGGCTACCGCTCGGCCCTGTACTGCTACGCCACCCGCGAACTCGGCGGCCACGCTGACTTCGACTGGTTCCGGCAGGAGTAACGCTTTTCCCGTCCGGCAGCAGGATCCGGGGCGGATTCGTACTTTTTTGGCGGATTATTGCAAGGAAAAGGTACGATTCTGTCCTGCGCATGCAGGAAATTAACGTTATATTTGTATATTTAGAAAAAATATAACCATCCTGTATGCACAAATCCATCCTGTCCCTGCTGCTCCTGGCCGCCGTGAGTCTTTCCGCGGCCGCCCGGGAAGCCATCACCGTCCAGTTCTACACTCCTTCGACCGTCCGGATCACCAAGGGCGGTCCGGCTCCGGCGGAGAGTTTCGCCGTGACCGCCGTCCCCCAGGCGGTGGAGGTCAGCACCTCCGTCACCCGGGGCGGCACGATGTACGAGAGTTCCTCCCTGAAGGTGGCCGTAGCGAACGACGGCACCGTCCGTTTCTTCTCCAAAAAAGGCAAGCTCCTGCTTAAAGAGGGCGCCTGGGGTTTTGAAGAGCGCCTGGCCGGTGTGGACAAGGGGGCCAGGATCGTCCGCCAGACCTTCCTGCCCGAGCCGGACGAACCCTTCTACGGGCTGGGAATCCTGCAGGACGGAGCCCTGTCGCTGCGGGGCAAGACCCGCTACATGGTCCAGGACAACACCGAGGACTTCGTCCCCATCGTGCAGTCCGTCAAGGGATACGGTATCTTCTGGGACAACCCGTCCCCGACCACCTTCCGCGATGACGCCTCCGGCATGCTCTTCGAGTCCGAAGTGGGGGAGGTCGTGGATTATTGGTTTATCTGGGGCGGCAATGCCGACGGCGTGATCGCCGGGATCCGCGCCCTGACCGGGCGGGTGCCGATGCTGCCGCGCTGGACCTTCGGCTTCCACCAGAGCCGCGAACGCTACAAGAGTTCCCGCGAACTGCTGGAGGTGCTGGGCGAGTACCGCCGGCGGGGGATTCCCCTCGACGGCATGGTCCAGGACTGGCAGTACTGGGGCAACAACTACCTCTGGAATGCGATGGATTTCCTCAACGAGGATTTCCGCGATGCGCAGAAGATGATCGACGAGGTGCACGCGCAGCAGGCGCATCTGATGATCTCCATCTGGTCCTCCTTCGGGCCGATGACGCTCCAGTACCGCGAACTGGAAGCGCAGGGGCACCTCCTGGACATGGGTACCTGGCCCCGCAGCGGGCTGGGGGACTGGCCGCCGCGGATGGAGTACCCCTCCGGCGTGCGTCCCTACGACCCGTTCAGCGCCGAGGCGCGCGACCTCTACTGGCGCTACCTGACCAAGATGTGGGACATGGGCATCGATGCCTGGTGGATGGATTCCACCGAGCCCGACCACCATACGCTGAAGAAGAACCGCGACGAGGACTTCGAACTGATGACCGCGAAGGGCTCCCTGCGCCGCGTCCGCAACGCCTATCCGATTGCAGCGGTCGAGGGTGTGTATGACCACCAGCGGGCTGCCGCCCCGGACCGCCGTGTCACCATCCTGACCCGGTCCGCCTATGCCGGCCAGCAGCGCACGGGCGCCCAGGTCTGGAGCGGCGACGTGCCTTCCAACTGGGAGTCCCTGCGCCATCAGGTGCCTGCCGGACTGGGATTCGCCCTGACGGGCAATCCGCATTTCAACACGGACCTGGGCGGCTTCTTCGCCAATTCCTACAACCGCCGGAACGCGGACGGCAGCGCGGTCCACAACGACCGCTTCCGCGAACTCTATGTCCGCTGGGTGCAGTACGGCGTCTTCATGCCGATGATGCGTTCCCACGGCACGGAAGTGCCGCGCGAGATCTATCTCTACGGCCTGCCCGGCGACCCGGTCTACGATGCGCTGGTCGGCGCGGTGAAGCTGCGCTACCGGCTGCTGCCGTATATCTATTCCACGGAGTGGGAAGTGTCGTCTGCGGACGGGACCTTCCAGCGGGCGCTGGTGATGGACTTCCCGCAGGACCGCAAGACCTGGGAACTGGGCGACGAATTCCTCTTCGGCCGTTCGATCCTGGTGGCGCCGGTGCTGCAGGCGCAGTACACCTCCGAACAGATTGGATTCACGGAGGAGAAAGCCGATTTCTCCGCTGCCGGGATGCGCAGCCTCTACCTGCCGGCCGGGACGGACTGGTATGACTTCTGGACGGGCGAGCGCCTGAAAGGCGGACAGACCGTCCGGCGCGCCACGCAGCTGGACCTGGTGCCGGTGTATGTGCGTGCAGGCGGCATCGTGCCGCTGGGCCCGGACGTGCAGTATGACGGCGAAAAGCCCTGGGACGAGCTCGAAATCCGGGTGTTCCCGGGTGCGGACGGCCGTTTCGTCCTGTATGAGGACGAAGGCGACGGTTATGCCTATGAGCTGGGTGCCCGCAGCGAGATCGAATTCACCCTCCGGGGCGGCAGCCTGACGGTCGGTGCGCGCAAGGGGAGCTTCCCGGGCATGCCGGGGCAGCGCCGCTTCCGCATCGTGACCCCGGACGGCAAACAGACGGAAATCACCTATGATGGCTCAGCTCGTACCATCAAGTTATGAAAAAGTTCCTCTTTCTCTGCCTGCTGACCCTGGCGGGCAGTCTGGGTGCAAGCGCCCAGGACCGGCTCTATGCGGACGAATTCCCCCTCGGGGACGTCACCCTGCTGGACGGCCCGCTGAAGCACGCCCGCGATCTCAACATCGCCACGCTCATGCAGTATGACTGCGACCGGCTGCTGGCTCCGTACCGCAAGGAGTCCGGCCTCACGCCGAAGGCGCCGGCCTATCCCAACTGGGACGGCCTGGACGGGCACATCGCCGGCCATTACCTGACGGCGATGGCCATCAATGCCGCGACGGGCGATGCCGCCTGCCGTGCCCGGATGGAATACATGCTCTCTGAGCTGAAGGAATGCGCGGACGCCTGCGGCCGCAACCACCCGGATTGGGGAAAGGACTACGTCGGCGGCTTCCCCGGGAGCGACCGGCTCTGGAGTACCTTCAAGCAAGGGGACTTCAAGATTTATTTCGGCGCCTGGGCGCCGTTCTACAACCTCCACAAGATGTTCGCCGGCCTGCGGGATGCCTGGGTCTATTGCGGCAGCGAAGAAGCGCGGACCCTGTTCCTGCGCTTCTGCGACTGGGCCGTCGCCATCACTTCCGGGCTCACGGATGCGCAGATGGAGGAAATGCTGCGCAACGAGCACGGCGGCATGAACGAGGTCCTCGCGGACGCCTATGCCCTCACCGGTGAGCGGAAATACCTCGATTGCGCCCGCCGCTTTTCGCACAAGCTCCTGCTGGACGCGATGCGCGAACACCGGGACATCCTCGACAACATGCACGCCAACACGCAGGTCCCCAAGGCCGTCGGCTTCACGCGCATCGCGGAGCTGGACGGCGACGCCGGCTACCTGGAGGCGGGCCGCTGGTTCTGGGAAAACGTGACCGGCAGCCGCAGCCTGGCTTTCGGCGGCAACAGCCGCCGGGAGCATTTCCCCAGCCGGGATGCCTACATGGACTTCATCCGGGACATCGACGGCCCCGAGAGCTGCAACACCTACAACATGCTCAAGCTCACGGAGGACCTGCACCGGCTCTCGCCTGAGGCGCGCTATGCGGACTTCTACGAGCGGGCGCTCTTCAACCATATCCTCTCCACCCAGCATCCGGAGCACGGCGGCTACGTGTACTTCACCTCCGCCCGTCCGCGCCACTACCGCAACTATTCCGCCCCCGGCGAAGCGATGTGGTGCTGCGTGGGCACGGGTATGGAGAATCACGGCAAATACGGCCAGTTCATCTATACCCACCGGCAGGATGCGCTGTTCGTCAACCTCTATGCCGCTTCCGAACTCAACTGGCGTGCCAGGGGGATCACGCTCCGCCAGGAGACGGCCTTCCCTTACGGGGAGACGGCCCGCTTTACGGTGACCGCCGGCAAGGGCCGCTTCGCCCTGATGCTCCGCTGCCCGGCGTGGGTACGGGAGGGGGCTTTCCAGGTCCGCGTCAACGGACGTCCCGCCCGGTTCTCCGCCGCGCCTTCTTCCTATGTCTGCCTGGAGCGCCGCTGGCGCAAGGGGGATGTGGTGGAAGTGGTTTTCCCGATGGTGAACCGCGTCGAGCACCTGCCCAATGTGCCGCAGTACATCGCCCTGATGCACGGTCCCATCCTGCTCGGCATGAAGACGGGTACGGAGGATCTGGCGCACCTGATCGCGGATGACAGCCGCTTCGGCCAGTACGCCAGCGGCCGGAAACTCCCGATCGACGCAGCCCCGTATTTCGTCGCGGACGACATCGACGCCCTGGCGGACGCGCTCGTTCCGGTCGAAGGGAAGCCGCTGCATTTCCGGATCATCGCCCGGATGGAGAACCGCATCGAAGGGGAACTCCAGCCTTTCTTCGAGATCCACGATGCCCGCTATATGATGTACTGGCTGGCCCTGACGCCGGACGGCTACCGCCGCTATGTGGACGAGATGGCCGCTGCCGAGCGGGAACGCGCTGCGCTGGACGCCCGCACGGTGGACAGCGTGCAGCCCGGCGAACAGCAGCCCGAGACCGACCACCGGATGGAAACGGACGGCTCCGTGACCGGCAACGACAATGACGTCTTCTACCGTGACTGCCGCAACGGCCGCTCTTTCAGCTACCTGATGCAGACCGGCGGCCGGGAGGACCTGAACCTGGCCCTGACCTATTGGGGCGTCGGGGAGTGGAAGACCCGGGAATTCGATATCTTCGTGGACGACGTACTGCTCCGGCAGGTCAACAATACCGGCAAGTGGAACAGCTCCAGCTTCATCACCGAGGAATACCCGCTTCCCGCGGACCTGCTGCGCGGCAAGGACCAGGTGCGCATCCGTTTCCAGGCCCATCCGGACAAGCAGACCGGCGGCATCTACGGCGTCCGGCTGCTGAAGCGCCCGTGACGGAAAATTGGCGTTTTCGGAAGAAATGATTATTTTTACAAGATATGAACAAACCTGTCAAAATCTTATTCCTGGCGCTCTGCGCCGTTGCTGCCTGCTCCTGCGCGAAGGAACAGGGCAACCGTTTCTACAAATTGACCAATAATGCGGGGATGGAAGTGACCGTCACGAACTTCGGCGGCCGCATTACCTCCATCGTCCTGCCGGACAGGGACGGCGTCAAGCGTGACGTGGTCCTCGGTTTCGACAAGGTGGAGGACTATTATCCCGAGAACAACCAGACCGACTTCGGCGCCTCCATCGGCCGCTACGCCAACCGGATCGCGCAGGGCCGCTTCACCCTGGACGGCGTGGAGTATGACTTGCCGAAGAACAATTTCGGCCATTGCCTGCACGGCGGCCCAACCGGCTGGCAGTACCAGCCTTACACGGTCGTGGAGGCGGATGCCCGCCACATCAAGCTCCGCATCGACTCCCCGGACGGAGACAACAACTTCCCGGGCGCCGTTACGGCCTGCGTGACCTACACCCTGACGGATGACAATGCAATCGATATCGCCTACGAGGCCGTTACCACGGCCCCGACGATTATCAACATGACCAACCACTCCTACTTCAACCTCTCCGGTGACCCGGCGAACCACAGCATCTGCGACGACATCCTGTACGTCAACGCCTCGGGCTACACCCCGGTGGACGACACCTACATGACCACGGGCGAGATCCTGCCGGTGGAAGGGACTCCGATGGACTTCACCGTGGCCCACAAGGTCGGGGACCACATCGCGGAGTTCGATTTCGAGCAGCTCAAGAACGGTAACGGATACGACCACAACTGGGTCCTGGACACCAACGGAAGCATTGACGAGGTGGCCGCCGAGCTCTATTGCGAGCAGACGGGCATCAACCTGCGGGTCTATACCGACGAACCCGGTATCCAGGTATATTCCGGCAACTTCCTGGACGGCACCGTGACCGGCAAGGGCGGGGTGGTCTACAAGCAGCGCACCGGCATCTGCCTGGAGACCCAGCACTATCCGGACAGCCCCAACAAGCCCCAGTGGCCCTCCGTCGTGCTGCGTCCCGGCGAGACCTACCACAGCCACTGCATCTTTGCCTTCAGCGTGAAATAAACCAAAACATACGTGTATATGCATACTTTCCTGCCTCTTCAGGCTGCTGACCTGAACCGCATCTCCCTCGCATCGTGGGACTGGATCGTCATCGCCCTGTTCTTCCTGGCGATGGTGTGGATCTGCTGGGATGTCGCCCGCAAAAAGAAAGAGACATCCGGTGATTATTTCCTGAGCGGCCGCAGTGCCACGTGGATCGCCATCGGCGCATCCATCTTCGCTTCCAACATCGGTTCCGAGCACCTCATCGGCCTGGCCGGCACCGGCGCCTCCGCCGGCATGGCCCAGGCCCACTGGGAGATCCAGGGCTGGATGATCCTCATCCTGGGCTGGGTCTTCGTCCCGTTCTATGAGCGCAGCATGGTTTACACGATGCCGGAATTCCTCGAGAAACGCTACAACAAGGAAAGCCGCGGCATCCTGACCTGGCTGTCCCTGGCCAGCTACGTCCTCACCAAGGTGTCCGTGACCGTCCTCGCCGGCGGCCTCGCGCTGAACACCCTGCTGGGCATCAACTTCTGGGTAGCCGCCCTGGCCCTCGTGATTATCACCGCCATCTATACCGTCATCGGCGGCATGGAGTCCGTGCTCAAGACCTCGGTCCTGCAGACCCCGATCCTGCTGGTCGGTTCCCTGGTCATTCTCTGGCTCGGCCTCCGCGAACTCGGCGGCTGGAATACCATGATGGACATCTGCGCCGCCCAGCCCGTCAACGACTACGGCGATTCGATGACCTCGCTGATGCGCAGCGGAAAGGATCCTGAATTCCCCTGGTACGGCGCCCTCTTCGGTTCCGCCATCATCGGCTTCTGGTATTGGTGTACCGACCAGTTCATCGTCCAGCGCGTGCTCTCCGGCAAGGACCAGAAGGAAGCCCGCCGCGGTACGATCTTCGGCGCTTACCTCAAGCTCCTCCCGGTGTTCCTGTTCCTCATCCCGGGCATGATTGCCTTTGCCCTCACCAAGACCCCGGATTCCGAGATCGGCCGGACGCTTGCCGCCGCCCTCGGCACGAATGCCGACGGGACCGTCGCCAACCCGGACATCGCTTTCCCGATGCTGGTCAACACCCTCCTGCCGGTGGGCCTGAAGGGTGTCGTGATCTGCGGTATCCTCGCCGCCCTGATGAGCTCCCTGGCCTCCCTTTACAACTCCTCCGCCATGCTCTACACCATCGATATCTACAAGCGCAAGCACCCGGATACCGATGAGAAGAAGCTCGTGCGCATCGGCCGTATCGCCACCGTGGTGGTGGTCGTGCTCGGCGTGCTGTGGATCTTCGTCATCCAGCGCATGGGCAAGAGCCTGTACAACTATATCCAGAGCGTCCAGAGCCTGCTCGCCCCGGCCATCGCCGCGGTGTTCCTGCTGGGTATCTGCTGGAAGAAGACCTCGCCGAAAGCCGGTATGTGGACCCTCATCGTGGGCCTGGTCCTGGGCTTTACCCGCCTGATCACGATGATCATCAACCCGGAGTCCCACAATGTGTTCACCTTCATCTTCAACGACCTGAACGTCTACGCATTCTGCGTCTGGATGTTCCTCTTCTGCATCGTGCTGGCCATCGTGGTCACCCTGCTGACCCCGAAGCCTGCCGAGGAGCAGGTGCAGGGCCTGTGCTTCGGCACGGCTACGCCTGAGCAGAAGGCAGTGACCCGCGCCTCCTGGGGCACCTGGGATATCATCCACACCTGTATCATCCTGGCCTTCACGGTCGCGTTCTATGTCTATTTCTGGTAGTCTATGTTAGAAGAACTCAAAGAAAAAGTCTGCAAGGCCAACCTGGACCTCGTCAAGCACGGGCTGGTTCTCTTCACCTGGGGCAATGTCTCCGCCATCGACCGCGCGAGCGGGCTGGTGGTCATCAAGCCCTCGGGCGTGAGCTATGACAACATGAAGCCGGAGGACATGGTCGTCGTCGACCTGGACGGCAAGGTGGTGGAGGGGGACCTGAACCCTTCTTCCGACACCCCGACCCACATCGTGCTCTACAAGGCTTTCCCGAACATCGGCGGCGTGGTGCACACCCACTCCACCCATGCCACGGCCTGGGCCCAGGCTGGCCGGGACATCCCCAACATCGGCACCACCCATGCCGACTATTTCCACGATGACATCCCCTGCACGCGCAACATGAGCCGCGCCGAGGTCTTCGGCGAATATGAGAAGGAGACCGGCAACGTCATCGTGGAGCGCTTCCGCGGGATGAACCCCGACGACACGCCCGGCGTCCTCGTGCGCAACCACGGCCCCTTCACCTGGGGCATGGACGCGGACAATGCCGTCCACAACGCCGTGGTGCTCGAGGAAGTGGCCCGGATGGCCTTCATCTCCTGCTCCGTCGTCTCGGCGCACCAGCTGGATCTCTACTGGGGATCCTTCGGCCGCGGTCCGAAGATGAACAAGCTCCTGATCGAGAAGCACTACAGCCGCAAGCACGGCCCGGACGCCTACTACGGACAGAAAAAGAAAAAACAATAACATTAAAACGCATACCGATATGGCATTTGAAAATTGTGAATTATGGTGGGTGACCGGTGCGCAGCTCCTCTACGGAGGGGATGCGGTGGTCGCCGTGGACGGACATTCCAAGGAGATGGTGGAGGGCCTCAACGCCTCCGGCAACATCCCCGTCAAAATCGTTTACAAAGGGACGGCCAACAGCAGCCGTGAGGTCGAGGACGTGATGAATGCCGCCAACAACGCCCCCGAGTGCGTCGGCGTCATCACCTGGATGCATACCTTCTCTCCGGCCAAGATGTGGATCAAGGGCCTGCAGGACCTGAAGAAGCCGCTTCTCCACTTCCACACCCAGTACAACGCCGAGATCCCCTGGAATGATATCGACATGGACTTCATGAACCTCAACCAGAGCGCCCACGGCGACATCGAGTTCGGGCACATCTGCGCCCGCATGCGCGTCCCGCGCAAAGTCGTGGTCGGCTACTGGAAGAGCCCCGAAGCCCAGCGCCGCATCGCCATCTGGGCGCGCGTGAGTGCCGCCCTGGCCGACGCCCGCAAGGTACGCTGCCTCATGTTCGGCATGAACATGAACAACGTGGCTGTCACGGACGGCGACCGCGTGGAGTTCGAGCAGCGACTCGGCTACCATGTCGATTACTATCCGGTGTCCAACCTGATGGACTATTGGAAGAAGGTCACGCCGGAAGAGACCGACGCCCTGGTGGAGGAGTATAAGAAACTCTATACCATCAAGATCGACGAGACCGGCCCCGAAGTTTATTGGGAGAAGGTGCGCAACGCTGCCCGGGCTGAGATTGCCATCCGCCGCGTCCTCAAGGACGAGGGCGCTACGGCCTTCACCACGAATTTCGACGACCTCGGCGACGCGGACGTCGATGCACCGGATTTCTGCGGCTTCGACCAGATCCCCGGTCTGGCCACCCAGCGGCTCATGGCCGAAGGCTATGGCTTCGGCGCCGAGGGCGACTGGAAGACCGCCTGCCTGCAGCGTACGCTCTGGGTCATGTCCCAGGGCCTTCCCGGCGGCTGCTCCTTCCTGGAGGACTACACGCTCAATTTCGCCGGAGAGCAGTCTTCCTGCCTGCAGAGCCACATGCTGGAGGTATGCCCGATGATTGCCAGCGACCGCCCGAAACTGGAAGTGCACTTCCTCGGCATCGGCATCCGCAAACAGCCGACCGCCCGCCTGGTGTTCACTTCCAAGACCGGCCCCGGCTCCAAGGCTACTGTCGTGGACCTCGGCAACCGCTTCCGCGTCATCGTGCAGGATGTGGACTGCATCGAGCCCAAGCCCATGCCCAAGCTCCCCGTGGCCTCGGCCCTCTGGGTCCCGCGCCCCAGCTTCGAGATCGGCGCCTGCGCCTGGATCCTCGCCGGAGGCACGCACCATTCTGCCTTCAGCTATGACATCACGGCCGAGTACTGGGGCGACTTCGCCGAGATCACCGGCATCGAGTTCCTGCACATCGGCAAGGATACCACCATCCACCAGTTCAAGCGCGAACTGCGGATGAACGAGGTCTACTATCTGCTGAACAAGGCGCTCAAGTAGGAATATGGACGCAAAACAAGTCATCGTCGCGGGGAAAGCCGTTCTCGGCATCGAGTTCGGCTCCACCCGCATCAAGGCGGTGCTCATCGATCCGGAGCACCGGCCCATCGCCCAGGGCAGCCATTCCTGGGAGAACCAGCTGGAGGCTGGATTGTGGACTTACAGCCTGGATGCCATCTGGAACGGCTTGCAGGACTGCTATGCCGACCTCTGCCAGGATGTGCGCGGGCAGTACGGCGTAGAGATCGAGCGGCTGGCCGCCATCGGTGTCAGCGCCATGATGCACGGCTACATGGCCTTCGATGCCTCCGACCGCCTCCTGGTCCCGTTCCGTACCTGGCGCAATACCAACACCGGCCCCGCCGCCGCGAAGCTCTCCGAACTGTTCAACTTCAACATGCCGCTCCGCTGGAGCCTTTCCCATCTGTACCAGTGCATCCTGGACGGCGAACCGCATGTGAAAGATGTCCGTTTCCTGACGACCCTGGCCGGATACGTGCATTGGCAGCTCACGGGCCGCAAGGTGCTCGGCGTGGGGGACGCTTCCGGCATGATGCCGGTGGATGCTGCGACCAAAGACTTCGATACGCAGCGCATCGCTGCTTTCGACGCCCTGGTGGCTCCTGCAGGCTATCCCTGGAAGCTGGCGGACATCCTGCCTGAGGTCCTGCCTGCCGGCGCTCCCGCCGGCCTGCTGACCGGGGAAGGCGCCCGCTTGCTGGATCCCTCCGGCCGCCTGCAGGCCGGTATCCCGCTCTGTCCGCCGGAAGGTGATGCCGGGACCGGCATGGTGGCGACCAACGCGGTCAAGCCGCGCACCGGCAACGTGTCTGCCGGGACCTCCTCCTTCTCGATGATCGTCCTGGAGAAGGACCTGTCGCGCCCGTACGAGGTGATCGACATCGTCACGACCCCGGACGGCAGTCCGGTGGCGATGGTGCACTGCAACAACTGCACTTCCGACATCAACGCCTGGGTCAACCTCTTCAAGGAATACCAGGAACTGCTCGGCGTTCCTGTGGATATGGGAGCGATCTACGACCGCCTGTTCACGGTCGCTCTCCGGGGAGACCGGGACTGCGGCGGGCTGATCTCCTACAACTACATCTCCGGCGAGCCGGTGATGGGCCTGGCCGAAGGCCGTCCGCTCCTCGTCCGCAAGGCGGAAGACCGCTTCAACCTGGCGAACCTGATGCGTGCGCATCTGTATGCTTCTATCGGCGTGCTCAAGGTCGGCAATGACATCCTCTTCGGCGAGGAGCACGTGGGCGTGGACCGCATCACGGGCCACGGTGGACTCTTCAAGACGAAGGGTGTGGGCCAGCGTTTCCTTGCGGCTGCGCTGAATTCCCCGATCTCCGTGATGGAGACGGCCGGGGAAGGCGGTGCCTGGGGTATCGCCCTGCTGGCGGAATACTGCGTCGCCAATCCGGATGCCCTGCCGCTCGCGGACTGGCTGGAGCGCTGCGTCTTCGTCGGCAACGCCGGCACGGAGGTGCAGCCGGATCCCGAGGACGTGGCCGGTTTCAACGACTGGATCGCCCGCTACCGGGAGACGCTCCCTGTCGAAGAAGCGGCCGTACACTGCAAAAGATAGGGGATGGCGCTGATCTGGGACCCTCTCCGCAAGAAAGAAGTCACTGCCACACCTGAGGAACAGGTGCGGCAGTGGTTTATCATGCAGCTCCGGGACACGTTCGGCGTCCCGGAGCACATGATGATGAGCGAGGTGGGGTTCAAGTTCGGCCGCAAGCCCTACAGGGCCGACATCGTGGTGTACGGGCGCGACGCCGCGCCGCTCGCCGTGGTGGAGTGCAAGCGCCCGGAAGTGGCACTGACTCCGGCCGTCCTGGAGCAGGCGATGCGCTACAATTCCGTGCTGGGCGTGCGCTTTCTGGTCGTGACAAACGGAAAAAAGACGTATCTTTACAGGCTGGAAGGGGAGACGTTCGTCCCGTGCGATCACATCCCCAGCTATGAAGAAATGCTATGCCCACTATAACCGACCAGTTTCTCGACCGTCCTATCTTCCGTATCGTCAGTGAAATCGCTGCCGCGCGGGGCGTACGCGCCTTCGTGATCGGCGGCTATGTGCGCGACTGCTTCCTCGGCCGCGCCGGCAACGACATCGACATCGTCGTGGAGGGCAGCGGGATCGACTTCGCGCTGGCGGTCGGGGAGCGGACGAAGCAGCACGTGTCCTATTTCAAGAATTTCGGGACGGCGATGCTCCACTACCGGGGCGATGAGGTCGAGTTTGTCGGGGCGCGCAAGGAGTCCTACCGCCGCGAGTCCCGCAACCCCATCGTGGAGAACGGCACCCTCGAGGACGACCAGCAGCGGCGCGACTTCACCATCAATGCGATGGCTTTCTCCCTGCAGAAGGAGGATTTCGGCGCCCTGGTGGACCCGTTCGGCGGCATCCGCGACCTGGATGCCGGCATCATCCGCACGCCCCTGGATCCCGATACGACCTATTCCGACGACCCGCTCCGGATGCTGCGCGCCGTGCGCTTCGCGACCCGGCTTTCCACGCCGGAGCATCCTTTCACGATCGTTCCCGAGTCCATGGACTCGATGCGCCGGATGGCCGAGCGGCTCAGGATCCTCTCCTGCGAGCGGATTGCGGAGGAGCTTAACAAGATGCTCGCGACCGCGCAGCCCGCGATGGCCTTCTCCCTGATGGACGAGGCGGGCCTGCTGAAATACGTCCTGCCGGAACTGCTGGCCCTCAAGGGCGTGGAGACGGTGGACGGCCGCGGCCACAAGGACAATTTCGCCCATTCCTTGGCGGTGCTGACCAATGTGGCGGAGGTGTCTGATAATCTTTGGCTTCGCTGGGCCGCGCTCCTGCATGACATCGGCAAGCCGGCCAGCAAACGCTACGACCCCGCGCAGGGCTGGACCTTCCACGGCCACGAGGTGATCGGCGCCCGGATGGTCCCGAAGATTTTCAATCGTCTGCGCCTGCCGCTGGATGAGATGAAATACGTCCAGAAGCTCGTCCGGCTGCATCTGCGGCCCATCGCGCTGGTGGACGAGGAGGTGACCGATTCCGCCGTGCGGCGGCTGCTGTTCGATGCCGGCGACGACATCGACGACCTGATGCTGCTCTGCAATGCGGACATCACGTCCAAGAATGAGGCGAAGGTGGCGCGGATCCGCGCCAATTTCGAGCTGGTGAAGCGCAAGCTGGTGGAGGTGGAGGAGAAGGATGCGATCCGCAATTTCAAGAACCCCATCAACGGGGAGTATGTGATGCAGGTCTATGGCATTCCGCCCTGCTCGGAGATCGGGCAGCTCAAGGAGATGGTCAAGGAGGCCATCCTGGACGGGGTGATCGGCAATAATTTCGAAGAGGCGGATGCCTATATGCGGCAGCGGGCCCCGGAGCTCGGCCTGCATGAGGTATGATCGAGCGTTACCTGAACTATCTTTCCGCCATCCGGCGCTATTCTCCCCGGACCTGCGAGATCTATCGCGGGGTGCTGGAAGAATACCTGGCCTTTGCCTCGCCCGAGAATGCGGCTAATAAGGAATCCATGGTAGCGAAAGAGACTGAAACGGCCAGTGTAGGGAAGGCGACAACTGCCCCGGGAAACCGTGCCACCCTCGGCACCGTAAGAGGGGGGACCGCAAGCGAAGCGCAGCGGTGGGGTCGAGCGCAGCGAGACGTTTCCAGGGGCAGTTGGTCGCTGGACGGAGCGGCCGTTTCAGAAATGATGTCCATTCAGATGGTCCGGTCGTACGAAGTCCATCTCCTGGATGAGAAAGGGGAGAGTGCGAAGACGGTCGGGCTGCATCTGAGCGTGCTGAGCGGCTTCTGCAAATACCTGATGAAAGAAGGCCTGCTGGAGAGCAACCCCGTCCGGCTGGTCCCGCGCCCCAAACAAGAGAAGCGCCTGCCCGTCTTCTACCGCGAAGACGCCATGCAAAGCTACTTCGAGCAGACCAAAGGCGTACTCGAATACGGCAAATACGAAGACCAGCTCCAGCGGATGATCCTCGGCATGCTCTACGGCACCGGCCTGCGCCGCGCGGAGCTGATTTCCCTGAACCGGAACTCCGTGGACCTCTCGCGCCGCGTACTGCGCGTCCGCGGAAAAGGAGACAAAATTCGCGAAATTCCGCTGACGGCATCACTTTGTGACGAAATTTTGTTATATTTACAATCGGTTGACTCTTTGAAATGCGCGGACAAGGCCCCGGAAGCCCCGCTCCTGCAGACCCCGCGAGGGGCGCGCCTCTATCCGGTCTACGTAGACCGTGCCGTCAAGGCGGCACTCGGACACGTCGGCGGGATCAGCGGCAGGAAGTCACCGCACGTCCTGCGCCACACCCTGGCGACAGAACTGCTGGACGGGGGCACAGACCTCAATTCCATCAAGGAATTGCTCGGCCACAGCTCCCTGGCGGCGACCCAGGTCTACACGCACAATTCCATCGAGCGGCTGCAAAATGTGTATAAATCCGCCCATCCACGGGCAAAAAACGATGGTAACCATGGAGATTAAACTCAAGGCCCTGAAGTTCGAAGCCGGCGAGCAGCTCGCCGCCTTCGTCGAGAAGAAAGTCTCCCGTCTGGCCCGCTTCTGCGAAGGCCTGACCGAGGAGGTTGAGGTGGCGCTCGAAGACCATCTCAAACAAGGAAAGCTGGCCAAGATCCAGATCCACATCCCGGGCGAGGAGCTCATCATCGAGCGCGAAGCCGACACCTTCGAGAACGCAATCACCGAAGCGGTGGACGCCATGAAGGAGAAGCTCACCCGCGTCAAAGAAAAGAAATTCGAGAACTAATCTCTCCTTTGCCAGGCCGTCCTCCGGGACGGCCTCTTTTGTTTTTCCTGGCGGCTGTTCTTGGGGAAAAGTGTTGCAAATCAATGAATTTTCGTGTATATTTATACAATTAAGAAAAGGCTGCAATGAAAACTGTTTCTGTCGTTCTGATCGCTGTTGCACTTGTACTGTTCCCCGGCTGCAAATCCCTGCCCGGATACCGTATAACCAGGGTGATGGATGACGTGGAGACCTACATCAACGACCGCCCCGACAGCGCGCTGGCGGTACTCCGGGCTCTGGACAGCACGGCCGTCCGCGGCCGCGGCCTCCGGGCACGGTATTCCCTCCTGCACACGATGGCGCTGGATAAGTGCTATGAGGACATTACCGTCCCGGGCCTGCTGGAAGACGCCACCGCCTGGTTCTCTCGCCACGGCAGTCCGGATGACAGGATGAAAACCTGTTATTATCAAGGTCGAATTCAGCAGGACAATGGAAATCTGAGTGCCGCGGCAATTGCTTTCTCTCAAGCAGAGTACTATGCCGAAGAGGCAACAGATACCCATGCCGTAGCGTTATTGTACAATGCGTTCGCCAGCATCTATGATGCAGTACACAATACACAAAAAGAGTTGGAATATGTTGAGAAGGAACTGTCTGTCATGAAAGAATCCGGCGACCCGATGTATTATTCCGCTCTCGGAAATCTTGCAATGGTATACCACACAAGAAAAGACTGGGCGTTGGCGGATTCTCTGTATCAAGAAGCCATTTCTCATTCAGATGCATATCCTCATGCGTTAGCCATTTATCTCTCAAATTATGCTCGAATGAAGTTGCTTCATTCCGAGAAAGATCCACAAGGGGCTATTGATCTGCTGAATCGGAAACGAGAAATCTCGAGTGGGGTTCTATCCCCCAAAGAAGTCGGCGCATATGCCTATGCTTTGGATTTATTGGGTAACAGGAAGACAGCTGATGCTCTGATAGATAGATTGCAGGCTCTCCCGGATGCCTCCCGAAGCGAGGTCGTTTCGTGGCTTTATCGTATCTCTTTGTCCCGAGGTGACCAGACGCGGGCCCTTACCTATCTTCGGGCAATGCTGGATGTTGAATATGAAGAAGTAGTAGAGACGCTGAGCGACTCTGTTTCACAAGCCTTACAGGATTATTATTTTCAAAAAGCCCAGCAGGAGCGAGAGAGAAAACTTCAGCAGGGTGTTCTGGGCTTGAGTACCATTGTTTTATTGCTTCTTTTGGCAATAGCTCTCCTTCTTCGGGAGCGGCGCCTGCGTCTTGAGCGGGACAGGCTCATCTCTATTCGCGCTGCTTTGGAGCAGGATCTGCGCGAACAGGAGAATCGAACGGAAATTTATTCGTCAGAACTGTCTTCACGAATTGAACTCTTGCGGAAACAAATGCAGCAGGAGCGGCTGGATAGACTGCGCAATAGCGGCCGTTATGGTTATTGGCTTTGGATGGAGCAGAACAGCCGTTTTTCCGACAAAGAAGTTGTGAGGGCGCTTCGGAAAGACCTGCAGGAGATCTGTGCAATAGAACAAGATTATCGGGCCTTGGAACGTCGTCTGGATCGAGAACTGGACGGATTGTTTTCACGTTTAAAGGAAGATCTCGGGTTAAATGGCAAGACTCAGGAAGAACGCTTTCTATGCTTCTGGCTAACTGGGTTACGGGCAGATATGATAGCCGAATTGATGGGCATCACCACGAACAATGTTTATGTCAAGACGCATCGCCTGGAGGAACGGATTCGGCAACTTGATGATCCGGATTACCTGCCCCTGGTAAAGGGAAAAACTGTCAAAACTCCTGAAAACTGATTCCCCCTTTCGGAGGTTGTGCAGGCGCAATATGTTGAATTGCAGCGAATTAATGGCGCTTGATTCTGCGCCGTTATTAATATGTAAGATTCTATTCTCCTTATTTTATATAAATACTTGATTTTTAAGCTATTAAAAAACGAATTGTAAGATTTTTATGGGACGTTATTTGTGACGATGAGGATGGTTGTTATTAACTTTGCGATTGTTTAGAAGCTCATATCATGAAAAAAATCTTACTATTCGCGACGGCATTATTGCTGACAATTCCTTTTAATGTCATTTACGCTGATGGTGATGATCCTATCGAGATCATCATAGGAGATGGGGGATCTATGGAAGGAGGTCCTACTTATCATGCTCCCGCGTTTGTACCAATATTGGGCATTTATTCCGCGGTAAAATCTTCAGTTCTGATAAACTACCTGTATGATCTTGGCACGATTGTCATTGAAATTGAAAACCAGACAACCGGAGAGTATAGTCAATCTTTGGTAAACGCTCTTGCCGGTCCGATGCTTCTGCCCATTTCAGGGACGGCCGGTCAATGGACCATCACTTTTACTCTTCCCTCTGGGGTGGTTTACTATGGTGAATTTATTATTTAGATGTTCCTTATTCAGGATCTGCTTTATCGAAAAATAACGGAGAGCATTATCTATTCAAAAATAGACTATTTATGTGCAAACAAATAATAATGGTGATGCTTGCGGGTTTTTCTATTATCTTGCAAGCAGCATGTACCGGAATCATGGACTTGGGAATCAGGGCGGAAGAGGACCTTGTAAGTGAAACAAAAAGTCACGATACAGCCCAATATTATTGGTATCGTGGAGAGAAGAAGGAGATAATACTCAGTTTTAAGGTTGTTAATCTTTTGCTTATCGAGTCTGTTTTCGAGAATACGGAAGAAATAAAAGCGCTTTGCCAGGAATACAATCTTGTATTCGTAGATCAATCGTCGGATAAGGGATTGATCAAAGTTCGTATTCCGGTAGTGATGCAGTCATCGGATTTGTATGAAAAACTACTGTCTGCAATGCGCGCAGATTGGAGAATAGAAAAAATACTGCCTTATTTCGATTGTGATAATGGACAACCAATAGGGACTACTCAATTCTTTTTTGTCCAACTTAGAAACGATGGAGACCTGGATGCTCTACAACAAATGGCAGAAGAAAATGGTGTGGAGATCGTACAAGAAGTGCCATATATGCCCGGTTGGTACAAGATGTCAATTGTAGGCTCCCGTTTTTCGACATCTATCGAAGCGTCGAATGCTTTCTTTGAAACCGGTTTATTTCAAGGAATTGACCCAGCATTTCTTCTTCCAGTTCAACAGCATTCTGTTAATGATCCGTTGTTTAGTCAACAATGGGGATTAAAGAATACATCCACGGGATATGATATTAATGTTGAAGGAGCATGGGAAATATCAACGGGTTCTGGAACTAAGATTGCCATCATTGATTCTGCAATATACCCGAATAATGATGATTTGTTCCCTAATCTTGCAATAGAGTGTTATGATACTCAATATCATGTAGGCTATTGTGTTATGTCAGGAAATCCTCATGGAACATATGTTGCTGGAATCGCGGCCGCTGTCGGAAATAACAATAATAAAATGGCCGGTGTGGCATATGACGCTAAAATATTGCGAATCAGTACTAGTTTCGATTCCTTTAACGATCTTGGTGCAGACTTGGCAAGTGGTTTCGCTTGGGCCACGGCAAACGGGGCGGATGTGATTAACTGTTGCTGGGGCGCCCCGGAGGTGGGAGAGACTTTTAATTCTACTATTCTGGAAAACGCGATTTCTGATGCTTTAGTTCAAGGCCGATCTGGAAAGGGCTGTGTCGTTGTTTATTCTTCGGGAAAAGAAGCAAGCGGTGTTGCCTATCCGGCTAATGCTGATGATAGGATTTTGGTCGTTGGTGCTATGACATCTACTGGAACGCGATTGTTCACTTCAAATTATGGTAACGCTCTTGATGTAGTTGCTCCTGGAGAGAACAATATAACCACAGAACCCGACAATGGCATAAAAACAAATTTCAGTGGGACTTCTGCAGCGGCACCTCATGTATCTGGCATCGCTGCCCTGATGATTGCTGCCAACCCAAATATTACAAGAGAGGAAGTCGTACGAATCATTGAAATGACAACAAAGAAGATAAGCCCTGGCGGGCTATATTCATATTACACTTACCCAAATCGGTTCAACGGGACTAGGAATGCGGAGGTAGGTTATGGTCTTGTTGATGCAGCAGCTGCTGTGTCTGTCGCTAGGGATTTAAACCTTGCTCTTCCTTCTGGAAATCAAGGAATGAGCGCATACCTCCCAATGGGTTATGCTGCGTTGTCCGGAGATACTCTTATCATGGGTGATTTCCAGAATACTACGGGCTATTTTTCGCTTGACCCTTCGTGGTGTAGTTCGTCATATACCTATTATTGGTCTTTTAGAACATCGGGGGACCCTTATTGGAAGCCATTATTCAGTTATGTTGGAAATGATTCAGGAGTGGAGATGACTCTCCCGCGGCCGGCTAGTAATTCTACGTTAAGCGTGTATTGCAAAATATACAACGGGTCAACATATATTAATACTGCTAAATATTCGTTGTATGTCCTCCCGGATTTTTGACTCTCGCAGAAAAGTATCAATGGTTGTTGAGGATCAGGTTTTTTCCTAACTTTGTCAACATGAAGAAGATGCCTCTGAGATTATCAGGACGGACTGCAATCGGGCTGGCGGCCCTTCTCGGTCTGATGTCATGCGTGAAGGATATCACCTTGGATGCAGAGGATAAACCTCGAATGGTGGTTGTATGGTGTATCCTGACGGATGATCCGGTGCAGGAACTGAAGTTGTTCTTTACGATAGGCCCGGACTCGAAACAATCCGCACCCGTGACGGATGCGGAAGTGACTCTGACGGACTTGACTGCCGGGACGGATGCCGGTTCTTTCCGGAGGAAGGAAGATGACGACTGGATCCTGGCCAATGCGGCAATTCCGGGTCATCGATATCGCCTGGACGTCCGGGTCCCGGGATACGCGCCGATCTCTGCGGAGCAGACGATGCCCGTCGATCCCGGAGTGGTCTCCAGTGCTGTTTTCAAAATGCGTATTCCGGGTTTGAATTATCCTTCTCTTTTTTCTGAAGACGTCTTTGTCCCGAATGCGGAAGAGTTCGGGCAACTCCCGCTCGGACAGCGTTGTTACGGCTTTCGTGAATTAAAGGATCCGCTATGGATTTGTGCCGTGGATTATGACCCGCATGCGAATCGGCATCGTGTCGCCGATGAGATTTGTACTACCTTCTCACAGACGAGTGATTTTAACCTGCTGGGCCGAGGATATGACCCTCCGATGCGCGACGACATTCCCAACGAGTATGTGGAAGGGTCCCATATCGCCAAGTTGTATCCCCAGCTTGAAGGTGCGGAACTCCACAGGAAGTATCTCCGGTTCCCTGAGATACCGTACGAAGAAAATCGGTCTTACACTTTCGTGATCTCGGGCAGCATGCAGGGCAAATACAACTGTACGGACTTCTATCGATGGTATTACGGGGACAGGGGTCTGGTCACCGGTTTGCAGCCGGATGAGGGTTACTTGCTATTCACATCCGTGTCAGAAGATTATGATAAATATCTGCTGGACGCCTATGCAAAACAGGAGATCCAGGAATCCACTGACCTCTCAACGATCTATCTGCGGGACAACGTGTTTACTAATCTGTCTGGCGCGCTGGGCCTCTTCGGCGCTGCGATCATCCGGAAGTTGCAATGGTCCGGGGAATATGATTATATCGATGATGGTTTGCCTTATAAGATTTTTAAAGAAGATGAGTGGTGGTGGTGGGCAATGTGGTAGTGGCATTCGGGTGCTTCTCGGATGTCTGGGAGTCCTTCTGCCTTTCATGTCCTTTGCCCAGGATACGGCCTGGAGTGATACGCTGCAGGCGGCGGTGAAGACGGATGTGCGCCGCGTGGAAATGAGTCTGGGCCGTCTGAAGACGGGGCTTGAGGGGATTCGGAACGTGGTCTCGCCCTTGGGCGAGGGTGATCCGATCCGCTGGGTGCAGGGACTGCCGGGCGTGACGACAGGCGCGGATGGTACGACCTCGATGTACATACGCGGCGGCGGAACGGGCAACAACCTCTTTTCCCTTGACGGCGTGCCGGTCTATGGGTATTCCCATATCCTGGGTCTGACAACCGTTGTCCCGACCGGCGTGATTGAAAGTGCGGAACTGGGCAAGGGCGGATTTGACGGGGCGGAATCCAATTTCACTGCCGCCCACCTCCGGATCGTCACGAAAGATCCTGCCGGGAAGCAGAAAACCAGTATCTCCTTGAACAACTTTCTGCTGAGTGCCGGAGCGGAGGGGCCTCTCGGCCGGAATCTGTCATACATCGTCTCTGCTCGGATCTCTCCGCTGACATGGGAGTACAGTGCCGTGAAAGGGATGCTTCCGGATCTGCTCGGCGGACTTGACCGGTTCAAGGCTACCGTGGGTGATCTCTATGCGAAGCTGCTTTTCCGTATGGATGGACAGAGCACGCTGACGGCTTCTTTTCTTGGCAGTCAGGACCTGTACGGCTTCAACATGCCGGATGCCTCGCACGAGCAGATGGGATGGCATAACCTTGTGGGGATGGTCAAGTGGCACAGGGAAGGGGAGCGGACAGGCATGGACGCGACTGTGTCGTTAAATGGTTACGGAAACTTCCAGAAGCAGGAAAAGATATACCGTGGGGCCCCGAACACCCTGTCCTTGCGGTCCAATCTGACGGAAGCTACGCTGGATGCCGGAATGCATCACCTGCTCGGGGAGCACTTCCGGCTGGCGGAGGGGATTCACCTCCGCAGCGCCTGGTTCACACCCGACCAGGTCGGTGAAACGTCCCGCGTGGAGCGGTCGCTTTTTATGACAGGCTGGGTGCAGGCGGATTACCGGATCCCGGACCATCTGATGCTGAAAGTGGCTGTGCGGGCCAACTACTATCAGATGTTCGATCTCCTGCCAGGGGACGATAATGCCCGGTTGTATGGAGGTGCCGTCGGTTCGCACGCAGATCCAGAGCTGAGCTTCTCCGGAAAGTGGAACTTCACCCGCCATTTGGCCCTGGAGGCCACTTACGACCGTCTGGTGCAGTATTATCACGCGCTGGAGGGCCTGCCGGTAGGCTGGTCGCTGGATATGTTGGTCCCGACCGGAGAGCGTGTACGGCCGGAACGGTCCCGTCAGGCCGGCGCCGGTCTGTCCGGCCGTTTCGGAGCGCTCAGTTTCTCGCTGGGCGGCTTCTACAAGCAGATGGAGAATCTGGTCTATTACAAGTATTCGCAGGCGCTGTTCAGCGGCGCTTTGGGAGCCTGGGAACGGTATGTCGAACTCGGCAACGGACGTTCCTACGGCCTGGAAGTCCTCTCCGAACTGCAAAAGGGGGAGTGGTACGCGCGCCTTTCTTATACGCTCTCGAAGACGACGCGGGAGGATTTCCCGACGCTGGCAGACGGGCAGCCCTTCCATGCACGCTTCGACCGGCGCCATGTCCTGAATGCTACGGCGCAATGGCGGGGTTTCACCGCTACGGTGATCCTGCAGAGCGGCCATTGGGAGAACGGTGCTGCGGAGATGTATGAATTGCCGTTTTTGGCTGATTCCTGGCAGGCGGAGTATTATTTCGGGTTGAATAATTTCCAGATGCCCACTATCTTCCGGCTCGACCTGGGCTGGCAGAAGAGTTTCCGTACCGGTCGGGTGGAGCACACGGTCAACCTTGGGGTATGCAACGTGACGAACCATTTCAACCCTTTCCTGCTCTATTTCGACACCCGGTCGGAGTCCTGGAGGGAACTTGCCCTGCTGCCCATCCTGCCGAACTTCAGCTATCGGGTAGCATTTTAGCTTAATACAAGGTAATATAACTGTCTCGTAATCAGATTACGGGAGTTTTGCTGGCGGCCACCTTCATGCCGCAGAGCACCCTGCAGCTGACGGTGTCCAAGGACTCCGAGGAGACCCCGCTGCAGGTTAAGGAGCAACTCCTGGAGCGGCTGGATGCGACAGAAAAGAGAGGCAGTTTTTTTGAAAGTTTTCGTTAATGTAAATAGCGATTTAACACGATTATAAAGTCACATGTTTTTTGGGTTTTCAAGTATCATGTTTGTGCTTCTTTGTATAGAAGCATGTTCTCCACTTGATTTCGTTAATGAGACACCGGACTGTTATTCGGAGGAATTAGCGACGGCGACGAAAGGATCGAATGCATCGGACATATTTTATTATTATTTTGGAGAAAAAATAATCTTGCAGGAGCGGGAAGACATGCTTTTTCTCAAATTCGTGGATAATGAATCCCGTGAACTTTTTCTGAAGGAAATCTTGAACGGCATCTCTTTATTAAAAGTTTATAATCCAAGCGGAGAATTGCAATTTGAATCACCAGATTCATCAGACATACTCATTTTGGAGTCGGGTGCCGGAGCTATTACGGACGATTACCTCGCTGAATTAAGTAATCGGGAGGATGTTGTTCTGGCTTCTCGTATTCTGGAATATCAGGGGCGGTTCATGGCAAGGAACAATGTGTTTGCTGCCAAACTCAAGAGCACGTCGGACCTTAGGGTTTTGGAAGATTTGGCTGCTCAGTACGGCTGTGAGGTCTGGCGGTACGAATGGACCGGGGAGAATGTATATTATCTCAGCCTCTCCAAGGGTTCTGAATGGGACGCGATTACCTTGTCGAATCTGTTCTTTGAGACGGGGATGTTTGAGTTTTCCTCACCGGATTTCTTTGTGCAGGCGGAACTATGCTCCACAGATGCTTATTACGCAGATCAGTGGGGGCTGAACTCTACGCTACACCTGGGGCTACCATCTCCAATATCTCTTTAGAGTTTTATGCTAGTTGCAGCGCTTGTCCTGACAATTTGAGAATAGCTGTTGAGATTGACAATTCCACGCCAACAAATTTTGAGTCGTTTTATTTTGGATATGGTGATTTTTATGTTCGGAGTTTACCCAATTCAACCGTTCCAAACGCATCTAGACGTCGGCTGTATATTTATATTATGAATTCATAATCGTTACTATGAGAAGATCTTTATTTTTTGTTTTGTTACTTGTTTTTTGCATAACGCATACCGCCAGAGCGCAGGGGCCGTGGATGGTAGGGGCCGATGGCGCTGTCGGGCTGTCAGCCTATGCGCCTCGCTTTTCGGTAGGAGTGGAAGCATCCTTTTATTTGCTGGACAGGCCCCATTTTAAATTGGGGCCGGGAATCGGTTTCACGTTTTCGGGAGAACGATACGAATTCCTGCACCAAGCCAATTTGCGCAAAGGATGCTATATTCCGGTATTTCTTCGCGGGGAATACGACTTCCCTTTGGGGAACATATACGGATTTGCCCTGCTGGATTTAGGGTATCAATTCGGCGTTTTTGGATGGGCTTACAATGGGAGTAGGTTGATGAATGCGGAAATACTCGCTTTCCGGGCGTGGTTTGCTTCTCCCCAAGTCGGACTGAATTTGGGAAAACGTACGTATCTGGCCACAGGTCTCTGGATTCCGTTTAAAAATGTACGTGAAAAGACAGGTTACGGCCAAGAAATCCCACTGTCCCTGTCCTTGCGCTTCGGTGTAAGACTATAAAGATAGATTCTCACCAAGCACAATCTCCATGTCTTGTCTGGCGGAGACTGGGGGCGGATTTGTGTTCAGGGGTCAGCGGTTTCCTTATGTCGATCTTCAGTTTCAAGCCCCTGCAGCTGACGGCGTCCAAGGACTCCGAAAGGACCCCGGCAACTCCTGGAGCGACTGGATTCAGCAGAAAAGAGAGGCAGTTTTTTTGAAAGATTTCGTTAATGAGACGCCGGACTGTCCTTCGGGGGAATTAGCAATAGCGACGAAAGGATTGAGTGAATCGGACATATTTGATTATTATTTTGGAGAAAAAATCTTGCTTCTTAATGAAACGTTTTTTTTACTGTTGTTTGCCTTGTCTTCCCTTGTTTCGTGTGGGAAAATGGCATCTTTGGAGAATGGGATATATAAGGATGCTACTCTGGTATGTCCGTTGCGGGGCGGATTCGTTTACCGCAGTTCTGAAAAGGTTTTCATCACACTTTATGATGAGGAACTCCCTGAATACATGAACGATATCCCTCTTCCAAAGGATGCGGAGTTCCAATTTAAGGAGAATGCCGGACAGAAGGAAGACTGGGCGTTGATGTGTGAGTGGGTGGCAGAATCGTTGTTTATTCACTCTTTCAAGGTAAAGACCTTTCGACAAGATGCCTCCCGTATAAGGATATGGGTGGAAGGTGTTGTCAACCAGCAAAACTTCACCATTTATTATGATGGAAAGTATTCTAAACTTTACGACTATTATATTTAGTCTGAGATTCTCCGTGCAGAGTTCCGGCAAGAACTTGCCCTGCTGCCCATCCTGCCGAACTTCAGCTATCGGGTAGCATTTTAGCCAGGCCGTCCTCCGGGACGGCCTCTTTTGCGGTTTGCCGGACCCAAGGTTTTGCTTTTAGGGAATTCTGTTGTATATTTACAGATGTTAATTAATTTCAGCCACCTATGAAAGGATTCAAGACCCTGGCCCTTGCCGCGACGGCTGCCTGCATGGCATTCAGCCTGTCCGGATGCAAATTCATCAGCGATATCCTGTCCGGTGAAGACGGAGAGGAGATTATCAACGGTTTGGTCAACGATATCACGGATGCAGTGGACCGGCAGGACGCCGTGGTCAATGGCAACTCCGTGACCTATGGCTCCCATGTCTATACGGTCGTTTCCGAGATTGACCCTGCCACGCGGGAATTCAAGCAGCCCACGGCCAGCGTCACCTTCACCAATGTCCCGTCCAACTATGCGGAATTCGAGGCGGTTTACAATGCCCTGCTGGGCAAGAGCCGCGCCGGCACGGCGGCGATGATCCCGATGGCCATCGAGATGTATGCCCGCAATGCGGACATGGGTACCCGCTGCCTGCAACTGCTGTGCAACGGCTCTGCGACGGTCGACGGCATCACCCGCATCCTGAAGACCAAGCTGGTCTCTTCGGAGTTCGCCCCCGAGAATGACTCCTACATCCAGCGCTACATGGCCGCCGCCCTGCTCAAGGGCGCCGTCAACACCAATGCCTACACCCCGGACAAGCCTTACACCGTGGAGATGACGATGTCCCCGAACGGCGTGAAAGAGGCTGAACTGATGGGCGGGGAAGTGACCTATATGTATATCCTGGCCCATGGATGGGATTCTTTCCAGCGTGGCGTCGAGGTGTTCCAGCCTTTTGATACAGAGTATTATAAAGTGTCAAACTGCCCCTCCTGCTACACCCAGTGCAAGAATATCCGCGGCACCTGGCCCGGATTGGAATAGGCTTTCCGGCCAGTTCCGTGTCATTCCCGGTTTGACCGGGAATCTTAAAAAATCCTGAATCTCATCAGAGATTCAGGATTTTTGCTGTCAGTTCGACCAGGAGTTCGCCGTCGGTGACCAGGGCCCCGTCGCCGCCTTTGCCCAGATAGTCATATTCGCAGAGCAGGGAGACGGCCGCCATCGCCTTGCGCACCGGGTAGTTGCGGACGGCCGCATCGTATTCCTTGTAGAAGTAGGGATTGACCCCGGCGAGGGCGCGCGCCTTGTCCTCCGGCGAAGGGTAGCCGCCGCGCGCGAGCAGGGCACCGTACTTGAGGATGCGGCTGAAATGCGTGAAGAGGGCGCTGACGGCCATCGGCATTGCGAACTTGGCCCCGTTGCCCAGGTGCGCCGCGATTTTCAGCGCTTGCGCGCCATGCTTGTAGGAGAGCTCCTTGGTGAGCTCGAAGATGCTGAACTGCCGCGAGATACCCACGTTGCGCTCGATGTCCGCCACGCTGACGCGGGTGGTCCCTTCCGGGAGGTTCTTGGTCAGCTTGTCCGTCTCGACGACCAGGGTGGAGAGGTCCGTGCCCGCCGATTCGCCCAGCAGCACGGCCGCCTGCGGATCGATCTGCAGGCCGCGGGAGGCGTAGTAGGCGTGGATCCAGTCGGGAATCTGGTAGTCCCGCAGGGCGGGGGAATCGACGACCGTGCCGACCTTCTGGGCCGCCTTGTAGAAGGCCTTGCGCTTGTCGGCGGAGGCCTTGTGCATCAGGATCACGAGCACCGTGCTGTCCAGGGGTTCGTTGCAATAGAAGGCGAGTTCCTCGATGCCCTTCATCTGCTGGGCCTCCTTGACCACGACCAGCTGGCGCTCCGCCATCATCGGGAAGCGGCGGGCGGCCGTGACCACCTGCGCAGCCGTGACCTCGGACCCGTAGCAGACGGTCTCGTTGAAGTCCTTCTCCTCCTCGGGGATGCAGTGCTCCAGGATGGCGTCGCATACTTTCTCGGGGTAATACGGCTCATCGCCCATCAGCAGGTACACGGGACTGAAACGCCCCGCCTGCACGTCTGAAAGGATTTTCGCACATTGTGCGTCGATATTGACAGAACTCTTGGCCATATCTCCACAAAATTACGCAAAATAATTCTTACATTTGTACAAATGCAACCACAAATCCAAGCATAGAATGAAGAAATTCCTTTCCCTGCTGGCAGGCTGCTGCCTGCTCGCCACGGCATCCGCGTTTGCCCAGGATGCTACGGTCCGCGTCCACGACGCCGGCACCGGTGTTACCATTCCGGCCGAGATCTACGGCCAGTTCTCCGAACACCTCGGACGCTGCATCTACGGCGGCCTCTGGGTGGGCAAGGACTCCTCCGTGCCCAACGTGGAGGGCTACCGCAAGGACGTCTTCGATGCGCTCAAGGCGCTCAAGGTGCCCGTGATGCGCTGGCCGGGCGGCTGCTTCGCCGACGACTACCACTGGATGGACGGCATCGGCCCGCAGGAGAAGCGCGGCTACCTGACCAACAACAACTGGGGCGGCACCCTCGAGGACAACAGCTTCGGCACCCACGAATTCCTCAACCTCTGCGAAATGCTGGGCATCGAGCCTTATATCAGCGGCAACGTGGGCAGCGGCAGCGTCGAGGAGATGGCCAAGTGGGTCGAGTACATGACCTCCGACGCCAAGACCCCGATGGCCGACCTGCGCCGCGCAAACGGGCGCGAGAAACCCTGGAAGGTCACATATTTCGGCATCGGCAACGAGGCCTGGGGCTGCGGCGGCAACATGACGCCGGAGTACTACAGCGACCTGTTCCGCCGTTACGGCACCTACCTGCGCAACCAGCCGGGCAACCGCCTCTACAAGATCGCCAGCGGCGCATCCGATTACGACTACAACTGGACCCGCGTGCTGATGAAGAACCTGGTCGGCAAGGGGATGAACGGCATTTCGCTGCATTACTATACCGTCACCGGATGGCAGGGCAGCAAGGGCTCCGCCACCAAGTTCACGGACAAGGACTACTGGTGGCTCCTCTCCAAGACCATCGAGATCGAGGACGTGCTCCAGAAGCACATCGAGATCATGGACGAACTGGATCCGTCCGGCCGCGTGGCGCTCCTGCTCGACGAGTGGGGCACCTGGTTCGACGTGGAGCCGGGCACCAATCCGGGCCACCTCTATCAGCAGAATACCATGCGTGACGCCATCATCGCCGCGCTCAACTTCGATATCTTCCACAAGTACACCCGCCGGCTCAAGATGGCGAACATCGCCCAGGTGGTCAACGTCCTGCAGTCCATGATCCTGACCAACGAGACCCAGATGGTCCTCACGCCGACCTACCACGTCTTCGAGATGTACAATGTCCACCAGAACGCCGAATTCCTCGACTCCGAGGTGATGACCGCCCATGTCAAGACCGAACGCAAGTGCGCGGTGCCCGAAGTGGATGCGACCGTCTCCCGCAAGGACGGGCAGATGCATATCTCGCTGGTCAACACGGACCTCAAGAAGGCCAAGAAGGTCCTTGTGACCTTCGACGAGGCCGGCGTGAAGAACATCCTCTCCGCCCGCGTGTTGACCTCCGGGGACGTCCATGACTACAACGATTTCGGCAAGGCCGACCTTGTGAAGCCGGTCGCCTTCAAGGACTACAAGATTACCAAGGCGGGCCTGGAAGTGACCCTGCCTCCGTGCTGCGTCGTGGCCATCGCCGCCAAATGATACGGAATTGACATTTTCTGATATAAAATCGCCTCGCATGAGGCGATTTTTTTGTACCTTTACGCGATTTTAGTGTATTACGCCTAACGCTTTAATTATGGCAATCATAGAATGTAAGAACGTTTGCAAGAATTTCGGGGAGAAAGTGGCTCTCGACCACGTCAGCCTCGAGATTCCGGAGGGACGGATCTTCGGTCTGCTCGGTCCGAACGGCGCCGGCAAGACGACCCTGATCCGCATCATCAACCGCATCACCATCCCCACGGACGGCGAGGTGTGGTTCAACGGCCGCCCGATCACGCAGGCGGATGTCGAGAAGATCGGATACATGCCCGAGGAGCGCGGCCTGTACCGCAAGATGAAGGTCGGCGAGCAGGCGATGTACCTCGCCCGCCTCAAGGGCATGTCCACCCGCGACGCCCAGCAGGCCCTCAAAGAGTGGTTTGTCCGTTTCGGCATCCAGTCCTGGTGGGACAAGAAGGTGGAGGAGCTCTCCAAGGGCATGGCCCAGAAGCTCCAGTTCATCACTACGGTGGTCCACAAGCCCTCGCTGATGATCCTCGACGAGCCTTTCTCCGGCTTCGACCCGGTCAACGCCGAACTGATCCGCCAGGAGATCCTGCGGCTCAAGGAAGAAGGCGCCACCATCATCCTCTCCACCCACAACATGGAATCCGTGGAGGAACTGTGTGACGACATCGCCCTGATCAACAAGTCCCGGCTGGTCATCACCGGCGGCGTGGAGCAGATCCGCCGCGACTATGGCAACAATAATGTCGAACTGGTCTGGACCGATGCGGAAGGGCGCCATACGGAGGTGCTCCCGCGCGAGACCGACGGCACCTCGACCTTGCGCACCTTCCTGGAGAAGGAGGGCGTGCAGATCAACTCCTACAAGGAGCTGATGCCGCGCATGAACGACATTTTCATCAAACTTGTAACGGAAGGGGAGGAATAGGCTATGAATTGGAAAACAATCGGCATCATCATCAGCCGCGAGTACCTCAACAAGGTCAAGAAAAAGAGTTTTATCTGGACGACGCTTCTCGTCCCCATCCTGGTGGCCGGCCTGACCATCGGCATCATGGTCGCCGTGATGAACACCAAGGAGAAGACCAAGGCCATCGCCGTGGTGGACCGCTCCGGCATCGTCCTCCCGTATCTGACGGATTCCGAGACGATTTCCTTCCAGGATTTCAGCGCCATGCCGCTGGACAGCGTCAAGAACAACCTATCGGTAATGAGTCTCGACGGCGTACTCTCCATCGGTCCGCTGGATTCGCTGGAGAAGACCGTATCGGCCGACCTCTATTCCCCGAAACCTTTCGGGATGGAGCTGACCGACAACGTCAACAGCCGCATCAACCGGGCCGTGGAGGATTACCGCATCGCTTCCTATCATATCGAGGGCCTGGACCAGATCCTCAAGGATGTCAAGGCCAATGTCCACATGCGTTCCTACACGCTGGGCGAGGACGGTGAGGAGAAGATTTCCGAGGCCGGGGTCTATTCGATCCTGTCGATGATCCTCGGCATCTTCCTTTTCCTGTTCATCACCCTCTTCGGCGGCATGGTCATGAGCGCGGTGATCGAGGAGAAGGCCAGCCGCGTGGTCGAGGTGCTGGTCAGTTCCGTCAAGGCGACCGAGCTGATGTTCGGCAAGATCATCGGCATCGCCCTGGTGGCTCTGACGCAGTTCCTGCTGTGGCTGGTGCTCTCTGCCGCCATCATCGGCATCGGCGGCGCAGCCATCGGTTTCGACAAGCTTGGCGGCCAGAACCCCTCGGAGATGGTCACTTCGATGAGCGGCGTGGATGCGGAGCAGCTGGATGCCATGACGGCCCAGCTGAGCGACGAAAGCGAACTCTCCGTCGTGCTCAGCACCCTGCGCAACCTGCCTTACGGCCAGTTGATCGGCCTGTTCCTGATCTACTTCATCTTCGGCTACCTGCTGTACGCATCGATGTTCGCCGCCATCGGCTCCGCCGTGGAGAATGAGGGCGATACGCAGCAGCTGCAGCTGCCGCTGACCATCCCGCTGATGCTGGCTTACATCATCGCCCTGTATGCCTTCCGCGCGCCGGACAGTTCGATCGCATTCTGGGGATCCATCATCCCCTTCACCTCGCCGATCGTGATGATCTCGCGCCTGCCTTTCGGCGTGCCGGCCTGGGAGATCATCCTCTCCGTCGTGCTGCTGATCATTACATTTGTCATATTCGCCTGGGCATCGGCCAAGATCTACAAGGTCGGCATCCTGATGTTCGGCAAGAAATCAACCTGGAAAGATCTGTGGAAATGGTTCAGACAAAGCTGATCCTGCTGGCGGCGACGGCGCTGCTGGCCTGCTCCTGCCAATACGAATATGAGTATTCGTGGGAGAGACACCGCATGGACGGGCGCCGGACCGGTGTAACCGTCCCCAATGCCACCAACGTTGCCCAGGCCCTGGGCACGGTGGAGGGCGATACCTATACCGCTCCCAACGGGAAAGCGTTCCCGAAGGGAAGTGCGACCTACGCTGCTGCGGCCGACATGATCGGGGTGCAGGGAGAGATGGCCCGCGTCAAGGAGGTCATCGGCCATGCACCCGTCGCCATGGTCCGGCACGATCCGGAAAGCGAAATCTCCAACTGGCTCGTGGATGAGATGATGGTCGACGTGGCGCGGCTCACCAAGCGCAAAGTGGACGTGGGCATCACCAACTTCGGCGGCATCCGCATCGACATGCCCGAGGGCGACGTGATCCTGGACGAC
Source organism: Bacteroidales bacterium (assembly GCA_017454905.1). Classification (GTDB taxonomy): domain Bacteria; phylum Bacteroidota; class Bacteroidia; order Bacteroidales; family UBA932; genus Cryptobacteroides. The sequence goes on along the minus strand of JAFTCB010000038.1, from coordinate 27,056 downwards.
CTGCTGTCCATGTTCCCGTTCAAGAACTATCTGTGCTATGTGGCCCTGAAGGGCAGCGACCTGCAGGCGATCTTCGACTACATGGCCAAGACCCGCGTCCAGGTCCTGGGCGGGGTGAAGCTCGTCGTGGACGGCGACAAGGTCGAATCCGTGCTGATCGGCGGCAAGCGGCTCGATCCGAAGAAGACCTACGGCGTGGCCACCAACGACTTCCTGCTGGACGGCGGCGACGGCCTGACCATCGGCAAGAATGCCAAGGAACTGATTGTCACGGACCAGACCATCATCGACGCGATGCTGCCTTATGTCCGCAGCCTGACGGCGTCCGGCAAGCCCATCGCCTATCAGACCGACGGGCGCGTAGTTATCAAAAACCGGGAGGAACAGCAATGAGAAGAGTCCTGATCATTCTCGCGGCGGCCGCACTGGCCGTCTGCGCCTGCCAGCAGCCCAAGCTGGTGATCCTGCATACCAACGATACCCACAGCCACTTCGAACCTGTCCGCGGCGGCCAGTATGACGGACTGGGCGGCGTGACCGAGCGTGCGGCTTTCGTGGATTCTGTCCGCGCCGTCTACGGCAAGGACCGCGTCCTGCTCCTGCATGCCGGCGATTTCAGCCAGGGAACTTCCTACTTCTCCGAGCTGGAAGGCCGCATGGAGCCCATGATCATCGATGACCTGGGTTATGACTGCGTGACGCTGGGCAACCACGAATTCGACAACGGCATCGAGGCCCTCACGGCCCGGATCAAGTCTGTCAAATCGGGGACGCTCTTCGTCTGCGCCAACCTCGACCTCTCTCCCTATGAGCTCGGCGATGTTGTGAAGCCTTACGCCATCCTCGAGCGGGGCGGCATGAAGATCGGCATCATCGGCCTGGAATCTGACATCTCCACCAGCGTGACCAAGACCATCGCTTCCCGGCTCCAGCAGCTGGACAATATCGAGGTGACCAACAAGTGGGCGGATTATCTCCACGAACAGGAGAAGTGCGACATGATCATCCTCCTGTCCCACGCCGGCTACGACCAGGACCAGATCATCGTCCCGGCGACCCGCTGGGTGGACCTGGTGGTCGGCGGCCATACGCACACCTTCGTGGAAGACCTCCTTTACGTGGACAATGCCCGCGGCAAGAAGGTCCCCATCATCACGGACGGATGCTGGGGTGTGGAGATGGGCGAGATCCTCGTCAATCGGAAACCTTCCTCCGCACGTTGAAAATCCTCGTAGCCGAGCGGTAGTACCAGATATCGAAGCACGCATATTCGTCGTGCCGGTACCACCCCTTGCGATGACCTGTGACAAAAGCCGGATTGAATCCGGCTTTTTCCAATTCCGGGAGTTCCGCCGACATCCGCTGGTCTTTCAGGAGCGCGTCGAGGACCTCGTAGTTCTTGGTAAGGACCGCGACGATCTCCATCCGCATGTGCCGGCGCTCCTGGATCACCCGGTTGTGCCATTTGTTTTTACAGCCGAGACTGCAGAACTGCTTGTCTTTCCTGCCATAGAATTCTTTCCCGCATTCCAGGCACTCATTTCCCCCTTCGGGAGCGATCTTGTAGGACATAATCGTTTTTTTCTTGCAAGATGGGCATTCGCTCCCGTTCCGCCAAGGAATGCAAAAAAACATCTGCAACTTTTCAAGATCCTTATTCCTTCAATTAAAAATTTCTGCACAAAAATAAAAATGAAGGGATCAGAAACCGTCGCAATCCGGCGACGTTTTTTTTGTGTCCGCACAAAGAAAGATCTCAGGAGGATAAAAAACATATCTTTCTGCGCGCTGCCGGCCGTCCGGCCCTCGCGGAGTCCGCAAAACCCCGTTCCTTTGCATCGGGATCCGGGCCGCGGCCGGAGGCCCGGAACATATTAACAGATAACTTAATCATGGAACAACTCAACAGAATCGAACTTCGCGGCGTTGTCGGAAGCATCAGGATGCAGACTTTTGACGACAGCCGGATGGCCAGGATCGGCCTGGCGACCAATTACGCATACAAAGACCGGGACGGGACGGCCGTGATCGACACAAGCTGGCACAATGTCGTAGCTTGGGAAGGCAGGCACATCCAGGGACTCCAGCAGATCACCAAGGGCACCAAACTCTATGTGACGGGCCGGATCCGTTACCAGAAATATACCGGCACCGACGGTGTGGACAGAGTCGGAACGGACATCCTGGCCTCCCGTATCCAGATTATCGATGACCCTGATCCGATGCAGTATGAGATGTAGATCCTGCTTCGGGAGAGGAACGGGCGGAGCCGGCCACGGCCTCACTCCTGCGGCTTCGCCCGAGCCTCTTTTATTCCTGCTTTGCGCCTTGCTTTGCCTGGCATCGCTGTCCGGCCTGGCGCAGGAACGCCCGGATGCCCGTTTCGACCCGGAGTCCCTGGAGCGGCAGGCGCGTTTCGCTTTCTCGCAGAATCTGGCGGATTATCTTTTCCTTGGCACCCTCAATGCCGAGCTGCAGTATTCCATCCACCGGTCCTGGACCCTGCTGGGCGGGGCCCGGTATAACAACTGGACCTGGCTGCACCGGCAGGAATCGCAGTTCGAGGCGCGCCAGCAAACCTATTATCTGGGCGTGCGCTGGTGGCCCTGGTATACTTATTCCGGCTGGTGGCTGGGCTCGCGGATGCAATTCCAGGAGTACAACCGGGGCGGGATCTTCTCGCCGGAGACGGAGGAGGGGAATGCGTATGGCATCGGTGCATCCGGCGGCTACAGCGTACATGTAAACCGTTGGCTCAATGTGGATTTCGGGCTCGGATTCTGGGGCGGCATGACCCGCTATGTCACCTACGCCTGCCCGTATTGCGGCAAGCGGACCGGCGAAGGCACCAAAGCTTTTTTCCTGCCGGACGAACTCCGGGTGGCCTTGGAACTGGTATTCTGAATCATGGGAAGAACGTTGAACAGATTGGCGGTGCTCCTGCTGCTGGGCATCCTGGTCCTTTCCGGCTCCTGCGCGAGCCGGCGGAAACTCCAGACCGTGCAGCGCGAGCATACGGCCGCAGCCTTGCGCCTTCCTGCCCGGATGGAGGCTCCTCCCGCCGTCCGGGTCGGCACGGCGCCCCGGCGGGACACGCTGCGGGTGACCGACCTCGACGGCCGGGAAATGATCATCATGCAGGCGGTCCGGGACGAGCAGACGGGGGAGATGGTGGCGACCGAACTGCTCGATGCAGCCATGGTCACGGCGCGCTTCCGCAACGTCGCGGAACGCCACGGCCGGATCGACCTGGAGTTCCAGGTCGTCGTGCCCGGCCAGATGCAGGATTCCCGCTGGCAGCTCCGCCTGCACCCGGACCTGTTCGTGCTGGAGGACAGCCTCCGCCTGGAGGATGTGGTCATTACGGGAGCGGAATACCGGAAGGCGCAGTTGCGCGGCTATGAGCAGTATGCCAAGTTCCTGGGCAAGATCGTCACGGATACGCTGGCATTCGTGGACCTGCGTAACCTGGAGATCTTCCTGGAGCGGAACATTCCGCAGGTCTATGCCCTCAAAACGGATACGACCTTTGTCTCCGACGAGGTTTTCGCCAGTTATTTCGGGGTTTCGGAGCAGGAAGCGGTCGAGCACTATACCAACAAATTCCTGCGCCACAGGAACGAGTGGCGGAAGGCAAACCGTGAGCGGATGTTCCGCAAATACATCAAGGCGCCGCTCCTGACGGACGGCATCCGCCTGGATACCGTGATCGTCGGGCAGGGGGGAGAACTGATCTACAACTATGTGCAGACGATCACCACCCGCCCCAGGCTCCGCCGGGCGGATATCAAGCTCTGCGGGGAAATCTACGAGCAGGACCGCCGCCTCTACACGATCCCGCAATCGGACGCCCTGACCTTCTATATCTCTTCCGTTGCCGCCTTCGTGGACGGGACGCCCCGCTACAGGACGGTCATCCTCTCGCGCAACCTGGAGACGACCGCCACCGGCAACATCGACTTCCGCACCGGGCGCGCCGACATCGAGGAACGCCTGGGCTCGAATGCCCGCGAGATCCGTTTCATCAAGGAGAATCTGCGCAACCTGCTGCTCAACGAGACCTACGAACTGGATAGCATTACCATCGCAGCCTTCGCTTCTCCCGAAGGGACGGTCTCTTCCAACAATGCTTTGACTTTCAAGCGTTCCCGCGCGGCTGCGGACTATTTCAACCGGTACATCCAGTATGTCCGGGATTCCGTGCGGCGGGAAGACGGTGCCTTCATCTCCGTCGGTGTGGACGGCCGGGAGAGTATCCACGGTTCCGGGAGGGCTTCGGCGGACATCCGCTTCCTGTCCCGCAGCGGCGGGGAAAACTGGCTGGCCCTGGACGATTTCGTCCGGACGGACAGCCTGCTGACCGAATCGCAGAAAGCGGACTATTTCCGGATGGCGCAGCTGCCGGATGCCGACGAGCGGGAAAAGCGGATGCGGAGCGAGTCCTGGTACAAGTACCTCACGGAACGCTATTATCCCCGCTTGCGGACCGTTCGCTTCAATTTCGCCCTGAGCCGGCGCGGGATGATCAAGGATACGGTGCATACGACGGAACTGGACAGCGCCTATATGCGTGGCGTCGAGGCCATCCGGGACCATGATTACGAGCAGGCCCTGACCTGGCTGGCGCCGTATCAGGATTACAATACCGCCGTCGCGTATGTGGCCCTGGACCGGAATGCCTCCGCGATGGCCATCCTGGACAGCCAGCCCCGGACGGCCCCGGTCAACTATATGCTGGCCCTGCTCCATGCCCGGGCAGGGGATGAACAGAATGCCGTCCAGCACTATCTGGACGCATGCGGGCAGGATAGATCCTACGTGAGCCGGGGCAACCTGGATCCGGAAATCTCCGCCTTGATCCGGAAATACGATCTTCATAAAGAGCCGGATGAGGTGTACTGAAAACAAACTCAATCTTTACTTTACAATGAAAACAAAAATGATTATTGCAGCGCTCTGCGCTGCAGGCGGAGTGCTTCTGGCCGGCTCCTGCAACAAAATCGGCCGTTCTGATGACCAAGCCCGACCCGGCGAGGGGGAGGTCTTGCTCAATGTGCACCTCGGTCGTCCCGGTACGAAGGTAGCGGCCCAAAGTGCGACCAGTGAACAGACGATCCGTAATGTGCAGATCTTTGTGTTCCGGGCGGGAAGCGGTGCGGATGCCGGCAACCTGGAGGTGGCCGTTTCAGCAGGATTTCCGACGGAGTTGAATGAGACGGATGGCACTTTTGATGGGCTTCAGGTCAAGTGCTCCACGGGAGAACGGGAAATCTGGGCCGTCGTCAATGACGCTGCCGACCGGACGTCCGGTGCGGATGCCGTGGCGACAAAGGCTGAATTCCTTGCGTTGAAGCACGAGCTGAAAGATGCCCGCAAGGACAAACTGCTGATGATCGGAACGACCGGTGCCCAGACCTTGCGCGAGGGAGAAACGGATATCCAGATTGATGTCCACAGGCTGGCTGCATCCGTCGTCTTGGAATCCGTGACCAACGGTTTCTATGCGCCGGCATATCGCAAGAGCGGAGCATTCCGGGTTGAAGACTGCTATCTGATCAATGTCCCGGCGCAGATCAATTTCGGCGAGACGCCGGTTCCTGCCGACCTGCCCCAGGAACTCTGGTATGCCCGGATGGGGGAGGAGACCGCTTCCCCGAAGGGAGACCTGATCTATGACAAGGTGACGCCCAAGGTCGTCCTCTATGATGAGGCAGACCGCACGGCGCACACTTTCTATGCCTATCCGAACGACTGTGCCGTCAATGAAGACGCCACCTGGTGCCCGCGTGCGACCCTGCTGGTGCTGGAAGCCTCGCTGAACAACGGACACGAATGGGTCAAGTACTATTATCCCGTGCCCATCGAAGGCGGACTGGAATCCAACAAGCAGTACAAGGTGAACCTGACGATCCGCCGCCCGGGCTCCCTCGACCCGAATAAGCCGGTGAAGTTCAGCGACGTGACGCCGGTCATCACCGTACATTCCTGGGAGGACGGGGGCAGTTATGATCAAGATATCTGATGCGGCCTATGGATAACAGGAGAATCGGATTTGCGAAGGCTGTCCTGCCGCTCATCCTCCTCTCCGGTCCGTGGTCGTGTACTATCAAGGAAGACCGGGCGGAATGCCCGGTCTATGTCACCGTCTTGACGGACCGTTTCATGCAGCAGGGCATGACCGAAGGGATGGTTTCCTTTGCGGCAGACGCCCTGATCCGCCGGGAGACCATCAGTTTCCTCTCCTATGTCCGGGGCGGATACGAACAGGCGTGTCCCCGGAAGTATGCCCGGGCGGCCGTCTTGGCCGGTGTAGAGAACAGCCAGGTTGAGGATGAGATCCTGTCCGTACGGAAGGGCTGCCAGGCCGGTCCCGTCTGGGCATTCGGTACCAGTTTCTCTGCAGAACAGGACGAGTATGTCGTGGATGCTGTCCCGCACAAGCAGTATTGTCTGGTGAAATTCCTTTTTGACGGCAGCCCGACAGCACCGGATGGATACCCCTGGCGTTTCCGCCTGCTGGCGGAGTGCGCGGGCATGAACATCTATACGCTGGAGCCTGTTCCCGGGCCTTACTGTCCGGTCGTTGGACCGGATGCGGTAGGGGAATGGAAATGCATTTTGCCCCGTCAGCGCAGCAACAACATGCAGCTGGAGGTCTTCCGCCCGGACGGCGACGGAGGCGCTGACGTGCCGGCGGAATACGTGATCGACCTGGGTAAAGCCTTTGAACAGCAAGGCTACGACTGGACGGCGGAGGACCTGAAGGACATTGAGGTCAAGGTCGGATTCGTCAATGCTAAACTGACCGTAACCGTGGAGGAATGGGAGCGGGAAGATGATTATAACCATATTGATATTTAATCAGAAGTATATGAAGGCAAGAAATGATTTGTGGAAAGCCTGTTTCGCGCTGCTGCTTTCTGTCTCGGTCTGGTCCTGCAACCCCGATGTGCTGGAGGAACGGATTGACTTGCAAGAAAGGGCTGCATTGCCAGGTCGGATTGAACTCCCCCTCAGGATCGGTGCTGCGCCGGAAGGAACGAAGGCGTCCGTGCTGGACGGCGTGGAGGCGGTCGGTTCCGGGGCGCTGGTGCTGGTGTACCGGACAGCCTCGGGGCAGTTGGATTCGTACCGCTTTTTCACGCAGGAGGAACTGGATGCCCAGGATTCCTCTCCGCTCAGGATCCAGGCGCCGCTGACGGAGTGCGATTTTTACATCCTGGGCAATTTGAACGCCATCGGCAAAAGCAGCGGCGATCCCGTGCACCTGCTGGATGCTCTGGGCGATGCTTTCCCGGCGGATGAAGGGCAATTGGAGGACTTCCTGTACCGGTTGGACGGGGGAGACCTGCATGCAGGCTATCGCCGCGAGACATTCTCGGAAGTTGCACGCTACGGCATCCCTTATGCGCACATCAGCAAGGGTGTGGATGTGGTGCGGCAGGCGGAAGCCGGAGAAGGTATCCCTGGGGCGGAGAACTGCAAGAGGCTGTTCAGCAAGGTGACGGTCCGGATCGACCATTCCCGGCTGGACGGGAGCGGATCGAATCCGCAGGCGTTCGTTAACCGGAAGCTCTATCTCCGGCAGGCGAACGGGCGGCTCCAGCCCTTCTCCGATGCCGGCCAGAAGGCACAAGAAGCGCAGGATATCCTGACGGAAAGCGATTTCGATCCGGACATGGCGGCATCCAATGCCTCTGTGGCCGTGTACAGTTTCTATGTCCCCGAAAACCTGCAGGGTACTCTGCTCCCTACCAATACGGACAACCGGGAAAAGATACCGGAGATGCTGGTTGGCAGCGGCCATGCAGCAGCGGTTCCATATCTGACCTATGTGGAATTCGCGGGCCGGCTGGATCCGGCGCAGGGCGGTTATGGCGGAGATGTGACCTATCGCTTCTACCTGGGGGCGGACAATTGTACCAATTTCGATCTGGAACGGGGCCGGGAGTACCAGATCCACTTGACCTTCCGGGCCGGTTCGCTTTTCCATCCTGACTGGAGCATCGGGGTGGAGGGCTGGACGGACCAGCGCCTGTTCTGTCTGACAGCGGATGCTGCTTACCAGACGCTGTTGCCAGACAATCAGCAGGTTGTTGTCCGGAAAAACCGGGCCGGGGCTTTCTACCTTTATGCCAATCCCTCGGGAGAAATGGGGGCGGATAATGCCTTGGCTGGGTGCCCGTTTGTCTCGCCGGATGCCCAGGATGCTTTCTCTCCGGCCGGTATCATGGAATATGCTTTTACGGGAGCGTTCTATGCATCCGGGACGGATGAATCCGCATGGCTGGCCACCCGGGGAATCAGCCCGGACTATGACAGCCGGAGCGGCCGTTTGACATTCACCGTGACGGATGCCGCCAGTTTCAATGCCCATATCGGAGAAGAGGGGACGTTCAGCGTCCGACTGCTTCCCGGTGGGGAATGGCGTTATTTCGTCATCCGCCTGGCGGATGACATTGTCGCCTCCATCTCTGGCGGGGCGATGTATCTGGGCCAGAAAATGTCTGCAAATGTGACGGGTATGACCGGAGATGTTTATTATTACGGAAACGGGGCGAATTGGAACAATACCCCCACTCTGGGAGCCGTGGATGGCGGCTGGCGCAGCGGCAGTACCGTGAATCTGTATGGTACCGGGGAGGGCAGTGCTGCGGTGACTTTTGCCTCGACAGATGCTTTCAATAATGATCCTGTCACGTTGCAGTTTGCTGTCTATAAGCCGGTTCTGAAGGCCACGCGCTCCTCTGTCTGGCTTCCGTTCGACGGTGATGAGCAGGATGTCGGGGTCGGGTATTATACGGCGGACGGAGCGACGCTGATGCCTCCGGACTGGTTTGACGGAGACTGCTGGAACAACTTCATGCGTCCGGCGATCAGTTGCCAGGGGAAACCGGAGTTGAGGGATTGCATCGGTGTGGATTATTCCTCCGGGCGGATGTGGTTGGCCAAAACGACCTGGTCCGGCGGGAATGTCGAGGACCTGGATTATGGCATCGTAGGAGGGCCCGGCAGCGGGCGCCCGACAATCCGGGAGAGCGGTTTCTCTCTGGGATACATTTATGTTTACAATCCGGCCTTGCCTTCGCTGTATCCGGAAAATTCTGCCGGTTGCCGCATTTCCGGGAAGTTGACCAGACCCGCGCTGGGGGATGTAAGGAGCCTGTCCGGATGGCATGGCTCTACGCTGCGTTCAGACGGGACCTTCGGCGTGGGGTATTATTATGAACCTAGCGGCTGGTCCGGCGATCAACCGCACGACCAGTTGACGGATTCTTTTGCTTTCGGGGTTTCGATTCCGTATGCATATCCGAATGCGGATGCGGGCAATATCTCCTGGAGCCGGGCCGGCAATGCGAAGACTTGGACGAGTTCGCATGGAGAGTCTTTCGGCCCGGTGATTTCCTGCCGGGTGGATGAGGCGGATTCCGGGAGCGGCGGCTGCATTGTGTGGGAGTATAAGGAAGTGGACCAGGTGGTGGCGGATTCCCGCGGCGAACCCGTCCCCGGGGGGTTGCTGGTTCCGTATGGGGACCAGACGGTGACGGCGACGGTCCGCAACAAGCATGACGGCCGGAGTTGTTCGGTGTCTTCGGTTTTCCGTCCGACCTACGAGGTCATCAGCTGTTCGTATTTCGTGACTGCCAGATCCGGAGCGGCAACGGCCAAGGTGTATCCTCTTCCGAGAAAGGTCATCAAGTACCTGTATGCGATGGGCTCCTCCCTGACCCGCTCTCAGCGTCAGGAAATGATCAAGCTCTTTGATCAGGGAACGGGATACTGGCCAATGTTGCAAAATGTGGATTTATACAGAACTAGTTCATATTCATCTGATTACTCTGTGACAGGTTATTCGTCCTCTTTCCCTTTGTCAAATTTTAGTGCAAGTTATCTTTCCCGGTATAAATATGGGAACTCTTCTTATACAACCTGGACCACCAGTATGATGGAAGTTTTGAAAACATGCCCTTATACTCAGATTAAGTCAGGTGTGGAATTAAAAACAATCGCAAATACAACATCTGTGTCTATATCTGGGTTTACAGGATCATATAACCAAGGTATTATTTTTAATGGAGAATATCTCTAAAAAGATTAAGAGGGTGGCTGACAGGTTGAAAGCCTGAAAGTCGCCCTTTTTTTCGAACTCAAGTTGCCGAGCCGTCGGGCAGTCAGCCGCTGGCGGAACTTCGTTCGCCGCGTTGCACGCGGCTGCACTCCGGCCCCTCCCACAATCTCCTTCGTCCCGCTGACGCGGAACTCGTATCTTGCGGGCCCCGCCCCCTACCCGTGTCCGGGGGTGGACACGCCCGCCAGCGGCTGCTGCCTGCCGGCATCGGTCGGTTTTTGTTCTCGCTATTCACCGTAATACCACCAGTTTTTGAGATTATTGAAAACGAATAGTTTCTGGAACAATACTGCATCCATTCGAATATAATATCCGCCAGAATCCTCAATGACGGTATAGTCACCTTGATAGAAAGCGACGGATATAGCATCCCCGGCATTTGGGAGACTATTTGTCTGTGGCCACACCCAACAGCATCTTTCTCTTAAATCCGCAGGATACAAAGTATAAAGGTCTGTTTCTTTATAATGCCTTAACAGAGACAATCCGATGTCATCCGATTCCAATGAAACTGGGTTGAACCATCTGAAATCCGGGTTGTGTTTAAGGTTTTCCAAATACAAGCCATAAATCCAATAGGCCGTAGAAGGACTAAGTTTGCCAGGATCTCCGAAAACTCCATTTTCAATGATTCCGATCGCATCAAAAGCTGTATAAATCTTCTCTGTAGGTGTGGCATTCAGAGGAATGGGACCGGCTATCTCGAATATGACATGCCGGGATATATCGTTCCGGTCATATCCGGAGTTGTATTCTTGTACAAGCGTGCTGTACAATTTGAGACCTAGTTTAGCGATGGCTGGTTTGCCATAGAAGATATAATGAATACTCTCGCCATTATCGTTCACTTCGTTTGGGTGTGTAACCGCCATTTCTCCCTCCACGCCGTCGATGCGGACTTTGATGCCGGTCATGGGGATTTCTTTTCTGGAGGTTGCGATAAAGCTGATCTCGTGCCGGGCAGGTCCTTCGCCGCACCAGAGGGTGATGCGGGATTGGCCTTCTTCGACCCACTCCAGGTGGAAACTGCTGCGGTCGCCGGCGTCCGGGACGATGTCGATGCAGCGGGAGGAACTGGCTGCGTTGACGCCTTCGAAGGCCGGATCTTCGGAAGAGATCTTCAGTACAATCGAGTTGGTGGGGGTGATGTTGAGTTGCATGGTGTCCAGTTTCTCGCGTCCGAACCAGAAATGGCCGTCCCGCCATTCTCCCTCGAAAACATAGTTGGAGTCCTTGCTGAAGCCCCGCTCGCCATCCAGGGCGACAAGCCCGAAGCCGGTGCCGTTGAGGGCGCGTTCCGGCGGATTGTGGGTGTTGGGAGCGTCCATGGAAGCCCTGCCGGAGCAGGATGATAGAGACAGTGTCAGCGGGAACAAGAGCGCGGCGGCTGCCGCAAAGGAAGAGATGAAGTTTTTCATAATAACCAGTTTAAATGTTTTCCAAAGGTACCAAAATGTTTCCTGATGGTCAATAACCCGGCCGATTTTTTTGCTTTTGGCGCTTTTTTTGTAGTTTTGTAGCCCAAAATCAACCAACAATTATTCGAAATGAAAAAGATTGTTACCATTCTTGCAGCGTCCATGATGCTCTTGGGCATTGACGCCATCGCACAGCCTGCTGTCAGCGCCGGCTATCTCCGTTCCATTGAAAACACCAAGGTAGGATCCCTGTCCTCCACCCAGCCGACCGACGGCTTCTACGCGGGTATCGACGTGACCATGCCGATCACCGAAAACCTCAGTTTCATGCCGGGCATCTACTATGCCATGACTTCGAAGAAGAACGTCGCTTCCATCTGGGGCCTCAAGATCGAGGGTGCACGCCAGACCGATCACATGATCAACGCTCCGTTGATGCTCAACCTCGGTATGGACCTGAGCTCCGATTTCCGCGTCTTCGTCTATGGCGGCCCGACCCTTTCCTTCGGCATCGCCTCCGTGTACCAGACCCAGAACTCCTCCTACAACCGCTACGACAGCGACGACAACCTCAAGCGCTTCGACGTGATGCTCGGCGCCGGTGCCGGCATTGAGATGATGGAGAAATTCCGCGTCACCTTCGGTTATGACTGGGGCATGCTCAACCGCACTTCCGTGTCGGATGTGACGGTCCGCCGCAACCAGATGCGCGTCGGCGTCGCCTTCCTGTTCTAATTTGAATTCAACGAATCCCAGGAGCCGGTTGCGGAAGCGACCGGCTTTTTTCGTGAATTGTCCCTGACAGGACTGAAAAGCTATTGAAAATAATTATCTTTGCAATTCTCTGATGAAAAAGACAGGACGTATCCACACCTTGCTGGTGGCAGTACTGACCGTGCTGCTGTCTCTTGGCTACATCAATTCCACGGTGTGCTGGCACTCCTGCCGGAAGGCGTCCGGATCCCGGGACTCGTGCCCTTCTCAACCGTTATCACCCTGTAAATCTTCCCGGCGCTCTATTACCTGATGGAACGCTGCCATGAACAGAAATCCCTTCCCGAGCATGAAGAAGACCCTTAGCCTCCTCCTGATACTGCTGCCCTTTGCGCTGGGGGCGCAGCCGTTCAGCTACGACCTTTTCCTGCAAACGGTCGCGCGGGAGAATGCATCGTACCTCGCGGAGAAATATAACGTAGAGATCGCGGAAGCGAATCTCCAGGCTGCCCGGGTATTCAATGACCCGGAGTTGACCGTCTCCTATGAGGACAACGACGACCGGCGCCTGATGATGGGCCGCGTCTTCGGGGCGGAACTGGCCTACACGTTCTCGCTCGGCGGGGTCCGCAAGGCGCGGATCGGCGTCGCTGCGACCGAAAAAGAACTCTCCGAGGCAGCCCTGGCGGATTATTTCCGCATCCTGCGGGAACAGGCTACCCTAGCGTGGGGAACGGCCTGGGAGGCCCGTGAGCGGGAACGCATCCTGCGTACGGCTTCTGAGACGATGCAGCGGGTGGCCGCTGCGGACAGCGTGCGTGCCGCCCTGGGGGATATCCGTCCTTCGGATGCCCGGGAGTCGGCCCTGGAAGCCATCGCACAGAAAGGAGCATGGCTGGAAGCCCATGCGGAATACCTCAATGCGCTGGCGGATCTTTCCTTGCTTGCCGGAGGCCAGCCGGTCGGGGACCTGGCGGACGAAGAACTGCCCGAATTCCTGATTCCCTACGGTGCTGCAGAATTGATGGAGGTGGCGGAAGCCAACCGCGCTGATCTCAAGGCGGCCGAGCTTTCCCACAAGCTGTCGCAGAAGAACCTCGCCCTGGTCCGTGCGTCCCGGGCGATGGAGCTGGGACTTGCGCTTGCCTATGCTCACAGTTCCGAGGTGCGCAACGAGATCGCCCCGGCACCTGAGTTCAACGGCATCTCGGTCGGTGTGACCATCCCCCTGAAGTTTTCTTCGCTCAACCGGGGAGAGCGTGCCGCGGCGGAGGCATCCGTCCAGCAGGCGGAGCATTACCTGCATGCCGCGCGGCAGATGGTCCGGACCGAAGTTGCCAAGGCCTGGAATGCCTGGGAAGCCGCCTGCGAAGTCGCCACACATTATTCGGATGAAATCGTCGGAAATGCCCGCTCCATTCTGGAAGGCGTCGAGTGCTCTTATTCGCACGGAGATGCTTCGCTGCTGGAATTGCTGAAAGCGATCCGGACGTTCAATGACGTGGCCCTGTCAACGGCAGATGCGCAGGCGGCCAAACTGGACGCCACGGCGCGTCTGCTGGCCGCATTGGGTGTGGAGTAGGGAATTCCCGCAGAAATTGTTACCTTTACTCCCATGGAGAATGCCTTTTCGAACCGGACCGAACTGCTGCTGGGCGCCGACGTGCTCGGACGCCTGCATGAGGTCCGCGTCATCCTGTTCGGCACCGGCGGCGTCGGGAGCTGGTGCGCCGAGGGCCTGGTCCGCTCCGGGGTGCGCCACCTCACGCTCGTGGATGCCGACCGGATCAGCGAGAGCAATGTGAACCGGCAATTGATGGCCACGCGCCGCACTGTCGGCCAGGTGAAGGTGGAAGCGCTCCGCGAACGCCTGCTGGAGATCGATCCGGAGGCAGACATCGTAACCGTACAACGCATTTTCAGCGCGGAAACCGCGGAGACCTTCGACCTCGACGGATACGATTACATCCTGGATGCCATCGATTCGCTCAAGGACAAGGGCGAACTGATCCTGCGCGGGACACGCACACCGGCCGTCTTCTTCAGCTCGATGGGCGCCGCCCTCAAAATCGATCCTACCCAGGTGCGCGTGACGGAGTTCTGGAACGTCCGCGGCTGTCCGCTCGGGGCCGCTCTCCGCAAGAAATTCAAGCAGAACCACACCTGGCCCGGCCACAAGTTCCGCTGCGTCTATGATGAGGAGGTCCTGCCCAACCGGGGCGGGCGCGCCGAGGCGGAGACGGACCTGTTCAACAAAGCGCAGATCAACGGCTCGCTGGCGCACATCACCGCCATTTTCGGGATGACACTGGCCGGACTGGTGATCGAAGATGTCTATCAAAAAATGACCGCCTGATGGAGACCCTGGATATCCGGAAAGGGGAGCAGGTCGCCCTGGTGGGCGGCAATGCCTCCGGCAAAAGCCGTCTTGCCGCCGCGTTTGCCGGGCAGGCCGGCGCCAAATACATCACCTTCCGGGATTCGTACGGCGGGTACGGCGACCGCAATTTCTTCATGCAGCAGCGCTGGAACCTGTTCACCCTGGAGGACGATCCGCCCTCGGCCGGGGAGCAGCTGCGAAAGGAAGCTGCCCGCAGCGCTGATCCCGAGGCTGCCCTCCGCCGGCTGGATGCACTGACGGCCCTGTTCGGGCTGGCACCGGTCCTGGACAAACACCTCGTGACCCTGTCTTCCGGCGAACTGCGCAAATTCCAGCTTACGCGGGCGCTGCTGGGCGGCCCTTCGGTCCTGGTGATCGACAATCCCTATATCGGACTGGATCCCGGGGCGCGCCGCCTGCTGACAGACTTGCTGGCGTCCCTGACCCCCACGACCACCCTTGTGCTGGTGCTGTCGCGCGCAGCGGAGATCCCGTCATTCATCACGCATGTGATCCCTGTCCGGGAAGGCACAGCAGAGGAAAAAGTCCCGCTGGAGACCTATCTGGAGCAGGTCTGCCCGCCGGCGGTGATCCGGATGCGGGATGTGACCATCCGGTTCGGGGAGCGCGTGGTCCTGGACCGCCTGAACTGGACGGTGCGGCGGGGGGAGCATTGGGCGCTGACCGGGGCCAACGGCAGTGGCAAGAGCACGCTCCTGAGTCTGATCTGTGCCGACAATCCCCAGGCATACGCCTGCGACATCGAGTTGTTCGGCCGTCCCCGGGGGACGGGGGAGACCATCTGGGACATCAAGCGGAACATCGGATTCGTCAGCCCGGAACTGCACCGGGCCTTCCAGGTGGATGCGCCTGCCCTGGACATCGTGACCAGCGGGCTTTTCGATACCGAAGGCCTGTACCGCCATCCGACGGAAGGGCAGCGCGCTACGGCGCGGCGGTGGATGGAGGAATTCGGCATCGGCGACTTGACCGAAAGGCCCTTCCTGCGCCTCTCCAGCGGACAGCAGCGGCTTTGTCTCGTGGCGCGTGCCTTCGTCAAGGATCCGCCGTTATACATCCTCGATGAGCCGCTGCACGGCCTGGACGAGGACCGGCGCCGTCATGTCAAGGGCTTGCTGGACCGCTTCTGCGGCGCTCCCGGCAAGACGCTGCTGATGGTCACGCATTTCCCGGAGGAGTATCCGGCCTGTATCGATCACAGCCTGACCTTGCAGGCGGATGCGCGCCAGGTGAAGTAGTCGCGGATCGCGTCGGCTACGGGTGTATGCGGGAGGCCGAGTTCGCGCTCCGCCTTGCTGCAGTCATACCATTCTTCGATAAGCAGCTGGTCCGTGTTGTGCGTGCAGAGCAGGGTGCGGATCCCCAGGCGCTGGAGTCTGTCTCCGAGGCGTCCGGCGAGGCGCGTGAGGGCGGCAGGCAAGGTGAAAAACCGCTGCCGATAGCCGCATGTGCGTGCCTGGAGGGCATAGAATTCCCGGAGCGTCATGGCTTCTCCCGTCAGGAGATAGCGGCCGTTCTCCCCGCGTGCCAGTGCGTTGACGATGGCGGTGGCGGCATCCCGCACGGGGATGAAACTTTTCCCGCCCCGGGGACCGGCCATCAGCGGCTTCCGCCAGCCGGTCAGCAGCAGCGTACCCGATGAAGGCTTGGTATCATACGGCCCGATCATGAATCCCGGGTTGACGATGATGACGCGCCTTTCCGGATGCGCGGCTGCCCAGCTGCGCAGCAGCTCCTCGCCGGCTTTTTTGCTGATGGCGTAGGGGGAACGGTCGAAGGGCGCGCCGAAAGGGGAGGACTCGTCGGCGGGATGCTCCCGCGTGCCGCCTGCGAGCGTGTTGGCGGTGCTGGTATGTACCAGGGTGCGGATGCCGCCCGCCTCCAGCACCCGGGTCAGCATTTCCGGGAGGTCCCGGTTGACCGGGAAAAAGTCTTCCGGGCGCGGCAGGCGCATGTCGGTGGTCCCGGCGCAGTTGATGATGGCCTCGCAGCCGGCGGAGGCTGCCAGCAGCGTATCGAAGTCCAGCAGGCTGCCGCGCAGGATTTGCGGCTGCGGGAGGACGCCGGATGCCAGGCAGGACGGGTCCAGGGAGGATCCGGGGCGCAGCAGGACGCGGACGTCTGTCCCGCGCTCCAGCAGGAGGCGGAGGACGTTGTGGCCGAGGAGGCCGGATGCACCGAGCAGAAGGACCATACGGTACCAAAGATACGAAAAACAACGTAGCATAAATTTCCTGATGCGGGAAAATCGTTGTAAATTTGCAGGACAAACCGCTAAACAAGACAGATTATGATCCGCCCCATCAGTGATGATATCCGCTATATCGGCGTAGACGACGCCACCCTGGACTTGTTCGAGAACCAGTATGATGTCCCCGAAGGGATGTCCTACAACTCCTATCTGATCCTGGATGAAAAGACGGCCGTGCTCGACACCAGCGACGACCGTACGGCAGACGAATGGCTCCGGAACCTGGAAGGTGCCCTGGACGGCCGCCAGCCGGACTACCTGATCGTCCATCACATGGAGCCGGACCACTCCGCCTGTGCCGCCACGCTGCTGGAGAGATACCCCGGCCTGACGCTCGTCGCCACGGCCCCGGCCATCAAGATGCTGCCGCAGTTCTTCGAGCAGGCTGCGCTGGAAGGCCGCACGCGCGCCGTCGGCGAAGGCGATACCCTGCCGCTGGGCAAGCACACGCTCCAGTTCCTGCTGGCGCCGATGGTCCACTGGCCGGAGGTGATGATGAGTTTTGACCAGACGGACAAGGTGCTCTTCAGCGCCGATGCGTTCGGCAAGTTCGGCGCCCTGGAGCAGACCGGCGGCCTGTGGTGCACGCCCGAAATGGACTGGGCTTGCGAGGCGCGCCGCTATTATTTCAATATCTGCGGGAAATACGGTGCCCAGGTCCAGCGTGTGCTCGCCAAGGTGGCCCCGCTCGGCGTGCAGACGATCTGCCCGCTGCACGGCCCGATGCTCCGCGACACGCTTGCCGAGGCCCTGCACCTCTACGGCATCTGGAGCAGCTACGGCGTGGAGACGCCGGGTATCTTCGTTGCTTACGCCTCCATCCACGGAGGCACGGCTGCCGCTGCGGAGAGACTGGCGGAGATGCTCCGCGAAAAGGGCTGCCCGAAGGTCGTCACCACCGACCTCTGCCGCTGCGACATCGCCGAGGCGGTCGAGGATGCTTTCCGCTACGGGACCCTGGTGGTCGCCGCGTCCTCCTACGACGCCGGCCTCTTCCCGCCGATGCATGATTTCCTCTGGCACCTGCAGATCAAGGGCTGGCAGAAGCGCCGCGCCGCCGTCATCGAGAACGGCAGCTGGGCTCCCTCCGCGGGCCGCGTGATGACCGAGATGCTCTCCGCGATGAAGGACGTGCAGCTCGTCGGTGAAAAGATCACCCTGCGCAGCCGCATGCACGCCGCAGATGTCCCGGCTCTCGAGGCGCTCGCAGACGCCCTCCTGGCAGGATAGGGGATGAAGCGCATCTTGTTTGTCTGCCACGGCAATATCTGCCGCTCCCCGATGGCCGAATTCATCCTCAAGGCGATGGTCCGCGCCTATGGGGTGGAGGAGGAGTATTATATCGAATCCGCCGCCGTCTCCACCGAAGAGATCGGCAATCCCATCTATCCGCCTGCAAAGCGCTGTCTGACGCAGCACGGCGTGCCTTTCGACCCGCAGAAACGGGCCCGGCAGGTCACGGCCGCCGATTACGGCCGTTTCGACCGCATCATCGTGATGGACCGTTCCAACCTGCGCTGGATCAGGGATATCCTCCCCGGGGATCCGGAAGGGAAGATCCACATGATGATGTCTTACCGCGGCCTGTCGCGCGACGTAGCCGATCCCTGGTACACCGGGGATTTCGAGCAGACCTTCCAGGACATCCTGTCCGCCTGCGAGGCCATGCTGGGGCTGCGGTGAGTCCCGTTATTCCTTGATCTTGGCTTGGGAGATGTTGATGATGAAGTCGCCGATCTTCTCGAGTTCGGAGACGATGTCGATGTAGAAGACGCCCGTCTGGTAGTTGTAGTCGGGATTCTCCTCGATGTTGACGATGTGCTCCTCGCGCAGGGTGTTGCGGCACTGGTTGATGTGGTCTTCTGCGTGCTCTGCGTTGGAGATGTCCTTCAGGGTGCCGTACGGGGCATTCAGGTTCTCGATCATGGCCTGATAGGCTTCGTCCACCGTGCCCAGCATCCGGTTCAGCCGGGAGATCAGCTCGCTGTCAAAGAATTTGCCGTGGGCGTGGGCGCGCTGCAGCATCCGGGAAATGCTTTCACCGGAGTCTCCCAGGCTCTCCATCTCCCCGATGATCTTGTACATGCCCTTGATGCGCATGGAGGAGCGTTCGGACAGGTCGTCACGTGACACTTCGTTGAGGTAGGAAGCGATCTCGCGCTCGATATTGTCGGTGATCTCCTCATATTTGACCAGCTTGGCACGAGCCTCTTCGAAGCGGTCGGGATCTTTCTCGTTGATGGCATCGCGGATGTATCCGAAGCCCTTGTAGCAGATCCGGCCGAAGTTCATGATCTCCTTGTTTGCCTCTTCCAGCGACAATTCAGCCGTAGAGAGCGGACCGCCGGAGATGTAGCGCAGGCGGAATACATCCTCTTCTCCCTCCTTGTTCGGGAAGATCGCCGTGACGAGTTTCTCGATCTGCGGGATGAACCAGACGAGGACAAGGACATTGGTGACGTTGAACAGCGTGTGCATCGTACAGACGCTGTACAGCAGGGAGGTGCTGATGGCTTCGGCATTGGAGGCGTCCGTCAGGTCGGCCGTATTGGGGTCGGGGAGTCCGAACAGGGTGACGATGTGGCCGACGAGCTTGAGGAAGAGCGGGAAGATGGCCAGCACCCAGCACACGCCGAAGAGGTTGAACACCGTATGGGACAGGGCGGTCCGTTTGGCGGCCAGGTTGCCGACCGAAGCGGCGATGTTGGCGGCGATGGTGGTGCCGATGTTCTCGCCGAGGATCATGGCGGCGGCCAGGCGGAACGGGATGATACCTGTGGTCACGAGGATCATGATGATGGCCATCGTGGCGGCCGAAGACTGGAAGCAGACGGTCAATACGATACTGATCAGCAGGAAAATGATCACGGACCAGCCGCCGAGTTCGGTCCAGGCCTGTACGAAGCCCAGACGCTCCGGAGTGATCAATACCGCAGCCGTGGTGCGAAGCTGCGCGAAACCGATGAAGAAGAGGCAGAAACCGATGATGATCTCACCGATATCCTTGTATCTCTGTTTCTTGTTGTTGCGCAGGAAGAATCCTACCAGGAAAAGCGGGAAAGCAAAATCGGCCATGTTGAAGGAGAAGCCGAAGACGGCCATGATCCAGGAGGTGACCGTCGTGCCGATGTTGGCACCCATGATCACGCCGATGGCCTGGCCGAGCACAAGCAGGCCGGCATTGACGAAACTGACGACCAGGATGGTCGTGGCCGTAGATGACTGGATGGCTGCCGTGACTCCGATACCCGTCAGGATCTGCTTGAACGGATTGGAGGTCATCGAGGCGAGGAAGGACCGGAGTCCGTCGCCGGCTACTTTCTGGAGGCCGCCGCTGAGGAGGCTGAGGCCGAAGAGGAAAAGGGTGACTGCGCCGAGCAGCGTGAGGATTTGTAGAAGCATCTGTCCCAGGTAGGATTGGTACTGTCCGCAAATTTAATGAAATTGTAGCATTATTTCAGCGGGCCCCGGCCAAAAAAGACGCAATCACCGCTTTGTTTTCAATGTTCCCGGTCAAATCCGAAGCGGAAGGGCTTGTCGAAGTGGCGGCGGGAGTACCACGTGGCGGAAGGATCCGTCAGGTCCATCACCAGCGTCCAGGCGGTGCCCAGGTACCTGCCTTCCTGCTGCGGCTGGGACACGGAGGCGATTGTTTCTATGAGTCGCCCTTTATCCATGATGCCTCCGGCCGCATCGAGCTGCCGGCACAGGAATTCGTAGCGGCGGTCTCCTTCGACCAGGCCGACATTTAGTTTGGAGGCGCACAGGTAGTGATTGGCCGCGGCAGGGGATTCCACCACTTCGATCCGGTTGTCCACATACTCGACCACGACGCTCCGACCGGAGGCGTCGGACATCGCATAGTGGTGGGCGGCTCCGATGTCGGAGTGCATGTCGATCTCCCGGAGCAGGTCCAGTGCCTCGTCCACGGTGGCGGCATGCTTCAGCAGGTAGCTGATGGCGGAAGTCGTGGTCAGGGCCGGCTTCCCGCTGTCCTGGTGCGTCTGGGCGTCGTCGCCCGCCATCAGGTCCGCCACGGCCAGTCCTTTCTCATTGATGCCGTCCAGGGCGAAAAACAACGTGGCGAGCGCCATGTACCGGTTTTTGAAGCCTTCCGGAAGCCATCCTTCCCCGAAACCGAGGAATTCCAGGTTGAAGGTGGTGTAGGTCTCATACCCCTGCGCGGGAACCGTGTGCAGGATCATTCCCGTCGCGGACGGGAAGTCGAAATTGCGTCCCATCAGGATGCCGCCTTCCGGGGTGCGCGCCGTCAGGGTCGAACAGCCGAACTGCGCCGGCCCGGGATTTCCGGCTTCCGGGTGAAAGAAGCCGCGGGAGAGGAATTGCATGACGTAGGCGGACAGTTCGCCGGCACTGCGGCCGCCGCCGCTTTCAATGAGCCCTGAGAATCCGTCATCTCCCTTATATTCCATGTAATAGAGGCCTTCGTCCAGTTTCTGGACGGACATGGCCCCTTTGACCAACGGACCGAACTTGCTCCAAGCGCCGATGCCGAGGATGAGGATCAGGGCGAGCAGGCTCCATACAACGATTTTGAGGATCTTTTTCATGCTTCTTTTGTCATTTGCTTGCCGAAAGGTATTCTTTCAGCGCTTCCACATACTTGCTGAAGGCCTCCTGGCCGGCCGGAGTGATCCTGCAGGTGGTGCGGGGCATCTTGCCCTTGAAGCCTTTCTCCACCATGATGTATCCGGCCGTCGTGAGCTTGTCGATCTGCACGCTGAGATTGCCGGCCGTGGCCTCGGTCTGTTTCTTGAGGTAGGTGAAATCTGCTTCATCCACGCCGGCGAGGATGGACATCACCGCCAGCCGGAGTTCGGAATGGAGCAGGGGGTCCAATTTGGGAAACATAGGCTACTTGTACTGTAGTTTCATGATTGATCCTGTCACCAGGAGAAGTATGCCGCCCAGCGTGAAGATGAGAAGCTGCGCCTCGCTTGTCACCAGCATGGCAAATACGGCTCCGCCTACGCCCAGCAGGAAACCGCCGATGATAATGGGCCAGTTCTTCAGCAGGACGCCGGACATACATTCGGCCAGGCCCATGATGATGGTGATGATGAGCGTCACGCGCATGGGGACCAGGAAAACTGCAATGGCGCTGAGGGTGATGGCAAAAGCGCCGAAAACCGTCCATACGGCTCCGAGCATCTTGCTTACTTCGTTCTGGGGGACGGCGGCACTGTTTTTCCGCAAGAGGGCGGCGAGGGGATAACCGACAGCCGGCATCGTAAACCACAGGAAGTTCCACTGCGGCTTCCCCGTGAAATGCCATAACAAATAGATGGCGAGGGAGGTGACGGTAAGCAATGCTCCCCAGAACATGAAGTATTTTGCGCTGCCCCGGAGGATGTCCTTCCTGCTTTTGTTGAAGGATTCGGAGATGAGTTGAAGGCTCTGCTGAGCCGTCATTTCTTTGTTCTGTTCCATGGTTTCAATAATTTGTTCTTGCGGTCCGTCGCAGCTGCGCAGTCTGCCCGGATCACGATGCAAATATAAACAAGTTTATTTTATAAACCAAATTTTAAGCTTCTTTTCGTGATACAAATATTTTGTAACTTCGCTTGACTAAAGATTGCCTTATGAAAAAGATCTTCACGAATGACAGGATCATGCTGGCCCTGGTCCTGATCAATACACTCTTTATCTTCGTCGGGGGATACTTTGATTCCTCCCGGTTCTTTGTCTGGTGTGATGCGTTCTTCACCCTCCTTTTCCTGACGGAGATCTTCGTGAAACTGCGCGTCTACGGGTGGAAGGCGTATTGGAAGGATGGATGGAACAAGTTCGATTTCATCATCACCCTCCTGGCGGTGCCCTCGCTTTGCAACCTCTTCGCGGATACGGGCCTGACCACCCATTTCCTCCTGTCCCTGCGGGCGCTGCGGGTATTCAAATCCTTCCGCCTTTTCAAGTTCATCCCGAACATCGAGGGGCTCGTGAAAGGCATCAAACTGGCCATGAGGACCTCCCTCATCGTCTGCATCGCCTTCGTCGTGCTCCTTTTCCTCGTTTCCATCGTTTCCACCACCCTGTACGGGAACATTGCGCCGGAGTATTTCGGCGATCCCGGCATCTCCCTGTTCACCATCTTCCGCTACCTGTCCGGTGACGACTGGGCAACCTTCCCGCTGGTCATTTCCAAGCGGACGCCGGACCTTGTCGCCCGGCTCACCCGGGCCGGCTACGCCATCTTGTACTTCTTCGGCGGCGTGATGGGTCTGTCTCTGGTCAACTCCATCTTCGTGGATGCCATGGCCCATGACAACAATGATGAAGTCCTGGCCAAACTGGAACAGCTGGAGAAGAAACTGGAGGAACATCAAAATATTCATTCTGGAGCCAAATCTAAGAACGAATCAGGTTCAAACTAATATAATGATATGGATATAAAGGATACATCGCTAAAATACAATCAAGAAGAATCATAAAAGCTGATTTCTGAGATTGACCACACTTTCTTGTAGTATTCGCCGATGATTCCTTTGACGTGGAGGGAGATGATGGCCTGGCGGCCGGGGACGGATTCGAGGAGGACGCGGCCGCAGGAGTTCCGTAAAGAACCTTTACAGTCTGTAAAGGTTCTTTACGGTCCATGTGCCTTGTTATGATTATAAAAGTCCTGATAGATAGATGATTATGATATTTGGCACTATGATTGATGCGGGAGCGGTGAATGATTGAAGAAGAACACTGTGTCATGAAAACAAAAAGCGATATAATCATCAAGGTCCTGTCCCTTGGCGTGGGGTTGGCGGTAGGCATCGTGCTGCTTGCAAAGGTTTTTTTTGAATTGAGTTACGACAGCTTCTACAAGGACATCGACCGGGTGTATTCCATCTATACCTGGTACTCGCAGAATGGCGATGAGAACGATTATTGGCAGGTGAGCGGCGCCGTGGCTGTGGGCTTCATGGAGGAGGTCCCGGGTGTGGAGGTCGGCACCCGCACGACCTATGTGTTCAATGGGGACACCTATCTGGACGAAGATGCGAACAAGCTGAAAGCTACGCTCGTTTGTGCCGATACCTGTTTCTTCAAGGTTTTTGACAGGCCGATTCTGGCCGGCGATCCGGTGAAGGTGCTTGGAAAGTGGGGGAGCGTGATGGTGAGCCGGAGTTTCGCGGAGAAGCTGGCCGATCAGATGCCCGGTCAAGCCGGGCATGACGTGAATAGTGTCATCGGCAAGATGATCTGCAACAAGGATGTGCCCGATCTGAAGTTTACGATCGAAGGCGTCTTCGAGGATTTCCCGAAGAACGGGACGCTGGATTATGACATCCTGCTCTCGATGGCAACCTATAGTGAGTGGAGCACCACCAACTGGCTGGGCAACGACCGGTACAGGGGTTATGTGAAGCTGTTCCCGGGCGTGGACCCGAACACGTTGTCCGATGCCATCCGGAAAATGCAGGATGCGCACCAGCATCTAGATGAGATTGAAGCAATGGGTTTGCAGTTGAGGTACTATCTGAAGCCGTTCAACAAGCTGCATACGAGCCATCCGGAAGTGAAGACACAGGTCATCCTGCTGTCGATTGTCGCCGCGCTGCTGATCTTGATTTCCCTGCTGAACTATATCCTGATCGTCATCTCTTCCCTGGTGAAGCGCTCCAAGGAAGTGGGTGTGCGGAAATGCTATGGCGCAGAAGGAAAGCACATCTATGGATTGCTGTCGAAGGAGGCGCTGCTCCACATCGTGCTGTCGCTGGTTCTGGCAGCCCTGATTATTTTCGCCGGCCGTAGCCTGGTGGAGAATCTGCTGGGCGTGCCGTTCCAGACGCTGTTGGTGCCGCAGAGCGTGATGGCCATCGTCGCCGTCATCCTGTTTGTGCTGGCAATTTCGATTGTTGTGCCGGCCGAATTGTTCCAGCGGATTCCTGTCGATGCCGCGCTGAAGAACTACACGGAGAACTCCCGCTACTGGAAACTGGGTCTTTTAGGAGTCCAGGTGCTGATCAATGTATTCCTGGTGGTGATGATGCTCATCATCGGCAGGCAGTATCAGGAGGTGTCCCACAGCAATCCGGGCTACGACTACAAGAATCTGTACTATTTCGATATCTTCGGCGGAGACTATCAGGACCATGCCCGGGTGGTGCAGAAGCTGGAAGGACTTCCGGAAGTGACCGGCGTGGCCACCAGCTATAACCTGCCTTATCGGGGTGCCAGCGGAAACAATGTCCATATTCCGGATGACAGCCGGGAGCTGTTCAACATTGCCGACCAGTATGACAGTTCCGACGGGTTCTTTGAACTGATGGGCATCCCCTTCATCGATGGTCGTGCGCCAAAGGGTGATCTCGAAATCGCCGTGGACGAGAAGTTCGTGGCCAGGATGGCGGATTTCACGGACTGGAGTGACGGCGCCGTGGGCAAACAGGTATTTGTCACCGAGCACGGACCCGTGACGGATGACGAAATCCCTTATTATTTCACCATCACCGGCGTGTATAAGAGTTATCTGATCGGGAACCTTCAAGGTGTCGATCCGCGCCCGAGCGTCATGTTCCATGGCGAGATTGGCACGGACTACATGCCGCATATCCTGTTCAAGGTGAATAATCCGGCGTCATTGCCTGCCGTACGCGCTGCGCTGGAACAGACCCTCGAAGGCAGGGACATCGACATTGTCTCCTACGAAGAAGCGATGCGCGCAGCCTATGACGACAGCAAGAAAATGCGCAATACAATGGCATTGGGAGCCGTTTTCTCCCTGCTCATCGCCCTGCTGGGCCTGCTCGGATTCATCAAGGATGAGAGCCTGCGCCGCAGCAAGGAGATGGCCGTCCGCAAGATCAACGGCGCCACCACCCGGGACATCCTGGGCGTGTTTGCCACCGACATCATGAAACTCTCCGCGGTGATGGTCGTCATCGCCTGCGTGGCCGCCTATTTCGTGGCCCACAAGTGGCTGGAGCAATTTGCGGAGAAAGTGTCCTTGCATCCGCTGTACTTCATTGGTGGTGCCCTCCTGGTGCTCACCATCGTGCTGGGCGTAGTGGTCCTCAACTGCCTCCGCATCGCCCGCGCCAATCCGGTAGAGTCTTTAAAGAATGAATAAAAAGATGCCCGATCAGGTCGGGCATGACGAATATCATGAAAAGTTACTTGAAATTCCTGTCCCGCAACAAGCTCTACACCGCCATCGAGGCGGTGGGGCTGGCCGTGAGCCTGGCGTTCGTGATTATCATCGGCAGTTATGCCTGGCAACAGTGGGCGGTGACGCGGGAAAATCCGGACAGGAAGGACATCTATACCTTCAATCTGCCGGACTGGCCGGGACTGACTTTCGGGTTCGCCGAGAAACTAGCTGATGCCGTCCCGGAAGTGGTGCAGACCGCCCGCTACTGTCCGGATATACTGACCTACGTTCATGTTGACGACGCAGACATAGAAGCACGTGTCATTGCCGTAGATCCGTCATTCTTCCGGTTGTTTCCGTATTATGGATTCATGGAAGGAACTCCGGAGAGCCTGGCCACCAAGGAGGATGTGCTTCTGAGCGAAACCTTCGCGCGGGCACATCACTTCAATGTGGGGGATATCCTGCATACGCAGGACAGGGATTTCCGTGTTGCCGGCATCGTGGAGGATTTCCGCCAGACACTCTTCCCTTCGGTCGATATTATCGCCCATCCGGACAGCTGGCTGAACGCCCAGGCCTGGGAAGTCCCTTTCGACCGTTATGGCAGCACGATAACCTTTGCCCGTGTGGCTCCTGAAACGGACCGTGCTATGCTGCAAACCAAAGCGGAAGCGCTTTGCAAAGAAATATACCCGGGTATGTTCGGAACGTCCTTCTTTGAAACCTTGTCCGTGGAGCGCCTCGATGAGATTTTCTTCAAGGAGTACGACGGCAACCCGCAAGCCTATCGCCACGGAGACATCAGTACGCTCAGGATCTTGTTGCTGGTGGGATTGCTGCTGCTCGTTTCGGCTATTTTCAATTACATCAACCTGAGTTTCGCCCTGACCGGCAAGCGGGCCAAGGAGATGGCAACTCGCCGTCTGCTGGGTGAAGAGAAACGCAGTATCGTACTCCGGCAGATTGTCGAATCCATCCTGTTTACAGCACTCTGTTTTGGAATCGGCCTGCTGCTGGCATATGCCTTTGTGCCG
>JAFTCB010000006.1 GCA_017454905.1 Bacteroidales bacterium | reverse complement strand
TGGGAAGTGTCATTGGTAGGCCGCAACCTCGCAGGAATTTCCTGCTACGAGCGCATTCGCGTGTCCTCCACTTTGCAGTCCTACACATTGACGCATTTGCGGCCGCGGGAAGTGCTGGTGAAAGTGTGTTGGGATTTATGACCAAATGTATTTCCTTCGGCTTCGCCTCAGGATGACAGATACCCGGTCAGGCCGGGTATGACAGTAAAGCTGCCGCTATCTCGGGTTGGGGTGGCGGCAGTTCCATCTTGCCCAGGGCGGCTTTATGGATGTAAACCCTATTTACAGTTTTTGTAAAAGTGTAAAGATGGGTTTACAGTTGCGTTTATCGCAAAACTATTGATTGTTAGCACATTGTGAGTTTGGCACGACGGGTGTTTGGGAAGATGGCAAACGACAGTGCATTTTTAACAATTTAATGATTTCCAGTGTTATGAAACGCGTATTTGTTCTTCTGATGGCGGCGCTGATGAGCGCTGTGATGGTGAATGCCAAGACCGTCCGGGGGTATGTCTCCGATCAGGACGGAAAGCCGATTGCGGGGATGAAGATGGTGGTTATGAATGCGGACAGCCCCTCCCGCAAGAGTGTCGCGGCGACGGATAAAGAGGGTTACTTTTCTGTGCAGGTACCAGACAACCTGGACACTTCGGATCTTGTCTATGTCTTTGCCCGCAGTGGTGCCCGGATCATTCAGTATCGTGAGACATCTACCGGCATCCGAGTCATGATTGAGGTCCTATAGCAGGAAAAACAGCGCCACGCCGGTCATGCTGACGATCACGCCGAGGATTTCCTTCGGCGTGATCTTTTGTTTGTAGATCAGGGCGTAGGGGAAGAGGATGAGCACGGGGGTGAGGGCCATCAGGGTGGAGGCAATGCCGGCGCGGGCGTATTGGACGGCCATCAGGGAGAGGGAGACGCCGATGAAGGGTCCGAAAAGGGTGGTGAGTGCCGTGAACTTCATGCCTGCGCGGTTGTGCACGGCGGCGCGCAGCTGGGGCAGCATGCCGCAAACGGCCATCAGCACGAAGAAGCCGACCATGCCGGTCAGCGAACGGATCATGGTGGAAGCGAAGGGCATGGCCCAGCTGAAGGCGGCGGGCGCATCGGCCGGCAGCGCAGCCGCATAGTGCTGCATGCCGATCTTGCTGAGCACGAGGCCCACGCCCTGGCCGAGGCCGGCGCCGATGCCGAGCAGCACGCCCTTGACGGGAAGTTTGAGGGTGAGCTTGTGCCCACCTTCCTCCGAACGGCTGAGGATGGAAATGCCAATGCCCGTCAGGGTCACGGCCATGGCCAGCCAGGATTTCCAGGAGAGGGTCTCGCCGAGCAGCGCCCAGCCGGCGATGGCGGCAAAGGGGGGCGCGAGCGTCATGAACAACTGCCCGAAGCGGGCGCCGATCACGATGTAGGAGTTGAACAGACAGAAATCTCCGAATACATAGCCCACCAGGGCGGAGAGCCCCATCCAGAGCCAGGTCTTGCCGTCGGCGAAGGCGGGGTAGGGGTGTCCGACGGCCACCCACAGCAGACCGGCGAGCAGCACGGCGGAGAAGACCATCCGGAAGAAATTGGTGCTCATGGCACCGATCCTGTGGCTCGCCTGATCGGCGAAAAGTGCGGTTGCCGTCCACATGACGGCCACGACGAGTGAGATGATTTCTCCGAGATACTGCATATCCACCTGGCTAACGGCGGCCCAAAATTACAAAAAAAACGATATATTTGTCTTCCAGACGCATAATACTAAAACACCATACGCATTTATGTCCCTCGTAATGATCATTGAACTGCTGATCGTGCTGGCCGCCCTCTATGTCGGTTCGCGCTACGGCAGCCTGGCGCTCGGCGCCATCTCGGGCATCGGCCTGGCGATCCTCGTCTTCGGATTCGGCCTCAAGCCCGGAACCCCTCCCACGGATGTCATCTACATCATCATCGCCGCCGTGACCTGCGCCGGAACGCTGCAGGCTTCGGGCGGTATGGACTGGATGATCCAGGTGGCCGAAAAGATGCTCCGCAAGCACCCGGAACACATCACGTTCCTGGGCCCGCTGACGACCTTCTTCCTGACAGTCCTCGTGGGCACGGGCCACGTCGTCTATACGATCATGCCGATCATCTGCGATATTGCGCTGAAAAAGAACATCCGTCCCGAGCGTCCCTGCGGCGTGTCCTCGATCGCTTCCCAGGTGGGTATCACCTGCTCGCCGATCGCCGCCGCCGTGGTGGCTTTCGTCACGATCTCCAATGCGAACGGGTTCATGGTCTCCATCCCGCAGGTGCTGATGGTCACGATCCCGGCCTGCCTGTGCGGCCTGATGTGCGCGGCAGCCGCTTCCTACAAGCGCGGCAAGGACCTGGACAAGGATCCTGAATTCCTCAAGCGCAAGAACGATCCGGAAATGTACAAATACATGTACGGCAACAGCGCCACCACCCTCGACAAGGTGATCACCAAGGAAGCCAAGGCTTCTGTTTTCATCTTCCTGGGGGCCCTGCTCGTGATCGTGCTCTTCGCTTTCTGCCAGATGATCCATGTCACGAAGGGCGGCGAGAGCGTCACGCTCGCCACGGCAATCAACCTTCCGAAGATGAACATCATCATCCAGATCATCATGCTGACGGCCGCTGCCTGCAACATCATGTTCTGCAAGTCCCAGCCCAAGAAGGCCGTCGCCGGTGCCGTCTGGCAGTCCGGCATGGTGGCCGTCGTCGCCATCTACGGCATCGCCTGGCTGGCCGATACCTATTTCGGCAACTACATGGACCAGATGAAAGTGATGCTGACGGACATCGTGACCAATTATCCCTGGTCGATCGCATTCGTGTTCTTCCTTGTGTCGGTGCTGATCAACTCCCAGGGCGCCGTGGTCGTGGCGATGCTGCCGCTGGCCTACGAACTGGGCATCGCGGGCCCCGTCCTGCTGGGGGTGCTGCCGAGCGTGTACGGCTACTTCTTCATCCCGAACTATCCGTCCGACATCGCCACGGTCAACTTCGACCGCTCAGGCACGACGGTGATCGGCAAATACCTGCTCAACCACAGTTTCATGATGCCGGGCCTGATTTGCGTGACCGTCTCGACGGTGATCGGTTACCTCATCACGAACGTGTTCTTCCACGGCTACTTCGCTTCCTTCATCCAATAAGCGGCCACGTTGCAGGAAGCAGTTTCCCGACCGTCCCGATGATGCGCGCCCTGGTATAGTCCGGCTGCATCGCGAGGCGGTCGGGAACCGTTTCGTCCGACAAGGCGAAGCAGCGGGCGAAGGGGAGCGCGTCCGGGCTGAGGCCGGGAGCGATCCGCCCCCCGATGGCGATGACGGGGACGCCGGCGCTCTGCGCATGCCGGAGGATGCCGGAAAGGACCTTCCCCTGCGCGCTCTGCGCGTCGATGCATCCTTCGCCGGTGATGACGAGGTCCGCTCCGGCCAGCCGGGCGTCGAAGTCCGCCGCGTCCAGCACCAGGTCGATGCCGCTGGCCAGCTGCGCGCCGAGCAGGGCGGTGAAGGCCCCGCCGAGTCCGCCGGCGGCGCCGGTCCCTTTCTCTTCCCGGAGATCATGCCCCGTCTGCTGCAGGACCAGGTCCGCGAAATGGCAGCTGCCCGCCTCCAGTTCGCGGACCATCGCGGGCGTCGCACCCTTTTGCGGAGCGAAGGTCGCGGCGGCTCCCTGCGGCCCGCAGAAGACGGTCTGCACGTCGCAGGCGACGGTAAAGGAGGCTTCCGCCAGGGCGGGATGTGCCCGGCTCCGGTCCAGGGCCGCGATCTTTGCCAGAGAGGCGCCGCAGCCGCGCAGGACACGGCCTGACGCATCCAGGAAGCGGAAGCCCAGGGCGGAGAGCATCCCCGTCCCGGCATCGTGGGTGGCGCTGCCGCCCAGGCCGACCAGCAGGTCGCGGCAGCCGCGGTCCAGCGCGTCGCGGATCAGTTCACCCGTGCCGAAAGAGGTCGTCAGCAGGGGATTGCGCTCCTCCGGGCGGAGCAGGGGGAGTCCGCTTGCGGCCGCCGTCTCGATGACCGCGGTCGAACCGCAGAGGCCGTAGGCGGCTTCGACCGGACGCCCCTGCGGGTCGCTGACCTGCACAGTTACCCGGATGCCGCCGCGGGCGGAAAGGATGGCGTCCGTGAAACCCTCGCCTCCGTCGGAAACGGCGATGTGCTCCGGGACGCAGTCCGGAAAGGCCTGGCGGAGGCCTTCGCAGATGGCGTCCGCGGCCTCCCGGGCGCTGAGCGAGCCCTTGAAGGAGTCTGGCGCGACGAGGATTCTATGGGGTGAGGACGAGAACATTTTTTTTCTTTTCTCCTGCAAAGATAAGCTTTTTCGTTTTTTTGATTATCTTTCGGATATTAAACCGATTTACCGTGAAAACTTACAGAAAACTGCTTTTGTTTTGTGCCCTGTTTGTCTCGCTTCTGGCTTACGGGCAGACCGATACGCTGCGCTATTCCGTCCGTGGAACCGTCCGGGACGCGGCCGGCGGTAAACCGCTGGCCTATGTGTCCGTGACTTTGCCGGGGACGAATTATGCCACCGTGACCAACCAGGACGGATCCTTCGTGATCAAGTCCGACCTCCCTCCGCGTTTCGTCGCGTTCTCCCTGCTGGGATACAAGACGCTCACCGTGCCGGCCGACCGGGAGCAGATGATGCGGGTCTCCCTGAACCGCGGAGAGTTTACCCTGGACCCGGCGCAGATCATCTCCGGCGATCCGCTGACGATCCTGCGGGAAGCTATCTACAAAATCCCGGAGAACTGTCCCTCCGAGCCGGAACTGTTCGAATGCTTCTACCGGGAGACCGCGCAGAAGCGCAACCGCTTCATCTATGTGTCCGAAGCGGTCACCAAGATGTACAAATCCTCCTTCCGCAACGTGTTCGGCCGCGACCGGACGGCGGTCGAGAAGAGCCGGCTGCTGACGAGCCCGCGCCGCTCGGATACCCTGGCCATCAAGGTAATCGGCGGCCCTACGCAGGCCGTGGACCTCGACTTGGTCAAGACCCGGTCCGTCATCCTGAATGACTCGGACCTGGAGGATTACAGACTCGAGATGCTGGAGCCGGTGATGCTGGACGACCGCCGGCAGCTGGTGATCAAGCTGACTCCGACCCTGGTGTCCGAATTCGCGCAGCAGCACGGCATCGTGTACATCGACCAGGAGACGATGTCCTTCACCCGCATCGAGATGTCCCTGGACATGTCCGATCCTGCCAAGGCGACCCGCGTGATGCTGGTCCGGAAGCCTGCGGATATCCGGTTCAAGCCCAAGGAGATGTCCTTGCTGCTCAATTACAAACGGGAGGACGGCAAGAGCCGCCTGAGCTATGTCCGCACGGTCTTCCGTTTCAACTGCGATGCCCGCCGGCATATCTGGAATACGGAATTCACCGCCATCGCGGAGATGGTCGTCACCAACCGTTTCAACGGCGCGGATGCCGTGCCGATCGACCGGGCGGAGAGTTTCCGCAGCAGCGAGTCGCTGGCCGACAAGACGCAGGTCTATGCCGATCCGGATTTCTGGAAGGATTACAACATCATCGAGCCGACCGAGAGCCTGGAGCACGCGCTGGGACGCCTCCGCAAAGAAGAATAAGTCCGGAACTCTTGTATTCTTGCCCGGAATCTTTTATTTTTGTTAGCGGTTAGTTATCGTATTGCATGTCAGATAAAAGATTGCTATTGGGCGATGAAGCCGTGGCCCTGGGTGCCTTGCATGCCGGGCTTTCTGGCGTCTATGCCTATCCGGGCACGCCTTCTACCGAGATCACCGAATACATCCAGCAGAGCCCGCTCGCCCGCAGCCGCGGGGTGCGGAGCCGCTGGTGCACCAACGAGAAGACGGCGATGGAGGCCGCGCTGGGAATGTCCTATGCCGGCAAACGGGCCCTCGTGTGCATGAAGCATGTGGGGATGAACGTCTGCGCCGACGCCTTCATCAATGCCGCCGTGACCGGCGTGAAAGGCGGTCTGGTGGTGCTTGCCGCCGACGATCCTTCCATGCATTCTTCGCAGAACGAGCAGGATTCCCGTTTCTACGGGAAGTTCGCCCTGGTGCCCGTGCTGGAGCCGTCCTCGCAGCAGGAGGCTTTCGATATGGTTGCGGAGGCGTTCCGTCTGTCGGAGCATTTCCGCCTGCCGGTGCTGATGCGCCTGGTCACGCGGCTTGCGCATTCCCGCGCCGCGGTGGAAGTGGGGGAGGCTGCACCCCAGAACCCGCTCTCTCCGGACGATGAACGCACCCGCTGGGTGCTGCTGCCGGGCAATGCCAAGCGGCAGTATGCGTCGCTGGTGGCGAAGCAGCTGGAGATTGCCGCCTGTGCGGAGGCGTCCCGCTTCAACCGGCTGGAGATGCCCGGTCAGGCCGGGCATGACAGCGTCGGCGTGATCGCGGCGGGGATCGGATATAATTATGTCCGGGAAGTCCTCCCCGCCGGCGTGCCCGTCCTCAAGCTTTCCCATTATCCCATCCCGGCCCCGCAGGTGCGGGAACTGGCGGCGCAGTGCAGCCGCCTGCTGATTGTCGAAGACGGCCAGCCCTTCGTCGAGGAGCAGGTCCGCGGCATCCTCGGTGCGGATTATCCCGTCTCGGGGCGCCTGACCGGCGATCTGCCCCGTACGGGCGAACTGACACCCGACTGCGTGGCTGCCGCCCTGGGGGTATCCGGCGGTCAGCCTTTCGCGAAAGCGGAACACCTCGCCCCCCGTCCGCCCCAGCTCTGCCAGGGCTGCGGACACCGGGACGTCTATGCGGCGCTGAACCGCGTGGCTGCGGAATTCCCCGGCGCGCGCATCTTCGGCGACATCGGCTGTTATACGCTCGGCGCGCTGCCGCCGTTCCGCGCGATCGACAGCTGCGTGGACATGGGCGCCTCGATCACGATGGCGAAAGGAGCCGCCGATGCGGGCCTGTGTCCGGCCATCGCCGTGATCGGCGATTCTACCTTCACGCATTCCGGGATGACCGGGCTGCTGGATGCCGTGAACGACCGCTCTGCCATCACGGTGATCATCAGCGACAACCTCACCACCGCCATGACCGGCGGGCAGGATTCTGCCGGGACGCACAAGTACGAGGCCATCTGCCTCGCCCTCGGCGTCGAGCGCGAACATCTCCACGTCGTGGTGCCGCTGCCGAAGAACATGGACGAGATCACCCGGATCCTGCGCGAGGAAATCGCCTACGAAGGCGTTTCCGTCATCATCCCGCAGCGCGAGTGCATGCAGACGCTCGGGCGCAAACTCCGTCAAAAAAAGCAAGCGCAATGAAGAAGATAGATATCAAACTCTGCGGCGTGGGCGGACAGGGCATCCTCTCGATCGCCACCGTCCTGGGTGAGGCCGCCACACAGGCCGGCCTGCAGCTCAAGCAGGCCGAGGTCCACGGGATGAGCCAGCGGGGCGGGGACGTGCAGAGCGACCTCCGTCTCAGCGCGGAGCCCATCTGGAGCGACCTGATCCCGCTGGGCGGGGCTGATCTCATCATCTCCATGGAGCCGATGGAAGCGCTGCGTTATCTGCCGTATCTGGCGCCGGACGGCGTGGTCGTGACCGCATCGCGCCCGCTGGTCAATATCCCGGATTATCCGGAAGAAGCGGCGCTGCTCGCAGAACTGGACGCGCTCCCGCACGTGGTGCGGCTGGATATCGATGCGCTGGCGCGCGAAAGCGGCCAGCCCAAGAGCGCCAACATGGTCCTGCTGGGCATGGCGGCGCCGCATGTCGGCCTGCTCTCCGCGGAGCAACTGCGCTCCGCCATCGCCGCCGTGTTCGCCCGCAAGGGAGAGGCGGTCGTGCAGGCCAACCTCCAGGCGTTCGGCCTGGGCCTGTCCCACAGTTTGCAATCCGTTAGTAAGTAGTGTAATATGATCTGGAACCCCAACAAAGAGTGCATGAGCCGCGAGCAGATGCGTGAACTGCAGGGCAAGCGGCTGCACAAGATCGTGGAGTATGTCTACCACCACGTTCCTTTCTACCGCAACAAACTGCAGGAGATGGACCTGTCGCCGGACGACATCCGGACCATCGACGACATCGTGAAACTCCCGTTCACGACCAAGAAAGACCTGCGGGACAACTATCCTTTCGGCCTGCAGGCCGCGCCGGCCGACGAGATCATCCGCATCCACGCCTCTTCCGGCACCACCGGCAACCCCACCATCGTGGGCTACACCCGCAAGGATATCAGCGTGTGGAGCGAATGCATGGCCCGCTGCCTGACCGCCTACGGCGTCGGGCGGAATGACGTCTTTTCCGTTTCCTACGGTTATGGCCTGTTCACTGGCGGCCTCGGGGCCCACAACGGCGTGGAGACCGTGGGCGCGGCTGTCGTGCCTGCCTCCACCGGCAATACCGAGAAGCATGCCCGCCTGATCCGCGACCTCGGCATCACGGGCATCGCCTGTACGCCTTCATACGCCCTGTACCTCGCTGAGACGATGGAACGGCTCGGCATCACCAAGGACCAGATCAAACTGCGCGTGGGCGCATTCGGGGCGGAGCCCTGGACCGAGAGCATGCGCACGGAGATTCAGGACCGCCTGGGACTCAAAGGCTACAATCTTTACGGCCTGAGTGAGATCATGGGCCCGAGCGTCAGCTACGAGTGCTCGGAGCAGCATGGCTCACACATCAACGAAGACCATTTCTTCCCCGAGATCATCGATCCGGTCACGCTGGAGCCGCTGCCCGTCGGGCAGACCGGGGAACTTGTGTTCACGACCCTGACCAAAGAGGGGATGCCGGTGCTGCGCTACCGCACGCGCGACCTCTGCTCCCTGCTGCCGGGCGAGTGCCCCTGCGGACGCACCAATGTCCGGATGTCCGCCATCCAGGGCCGCAGCGACGACATGCTCATCATCCGCGGCATCAACATCTTCCCGTCGCAGGTGGAGAGTGTGGTGCTCTCGATGCCGGAGTTCGCGCCGCGCTACCTGCTGGTCGTGGACCGCATCAACAACCTCGACACCCTCCAGGTCCAGGTGGAACTCCGCCAGGACTACTTCAATGCCACGCTCGATACGCCGGCAGCCATCGACGAACTGTCCAAGCGGCTCGCCGCGAAGCTCAAGAGCGTGCTCAGCATCGGCGTCAAGGTGCAGCTCAAGGCGCCCGGCACCATCGAGCGCAGCCAGGGCAAGAGCACCCGCGTCATCGATAACCGCAAACTGTTTTGATACCTAAAACTGCTACAGAATGACCATCAGACAACTTTCGATCTTCATCGAGAACCAGTCCGGCACCTTGCAGAGAGTGCTCGAACTGATGAAGAAGTCCCGGATCCAGATCATTGCCTGCACCATCGCCGACACGGCGGAGTACGGCATCTTCCGGATCATCTGCAGCGAGCCCGACCGGGCCTGCAGCGAGCTCAAACAGGCCGGCGTGGCCGTGGCCATCTCCGATGTGTTCGCGATCGAACTGGACAACCAGCCCGGCGGTGCCGCGGATGTGGTGGGCATCTTCAGCGAAGCCGGCATTGGCATCACGTATATGTATGCCTTCCTGCTGAACGGCCGCGGAATCATGATTTTCCGGACCGACCAGGCGGACGCGGCGCGCGAAGCCATCGTCCGGGGCGGACTGCACTGCCTGACCGAAGCGGACTTGCCGACGCATATCTGAGATGTCGGCGTTGCGTAAATACGGCACCTGCTTCTTCGAGGAATACGCCAGAATCGAGCTCTCGACCCTGCTGGGCCGGGAGTTCGAGGACCTGGTGGACCGGGACCGGCCCGACCTGCAGTCGTCGGAAGGGAACCGCCTGGGGATTGAAGTGACCCGGGCGATGGAGCAGAGCAAGACGGCCGCGCAGCAGTTGCTGAAGGATGTTTCCGGCATCGTGCCGGCCGCCGAGCGGGGCGAACTCGAGCAGATCGTCCGGACAGGCTATGCCTACGGTCTGCGCAACGGGGAGTATATCGGTGCGCGGGAACTGGGCTACTGGCAGCTGGCGCATCCGTTGCGCCACATCCTGAAGAGCAAGGTCTCCAAAGCCGGCAAAGGGTTCTACGGGCAGTATGACAAGATGGGCCTGTTCGTCTTCAGCAAGGACAACCTGGACGAGGAAGATGCCGCCCGGACCTGCCGCTATATGATGGACCTGCAGGAGGAGCAGGAGATCCGCTACAACCGCCTGTACCTGGCGGACATCGACGATTTTTTCGTGTGCAACCTCGACGACGGCCTCTCGTTCGACGCGCGCCTGCTCGCCATTCCCGTCTCGCAGGAGCAGCGCCGCGATTTCTACCTCCGCGCCGTCAGCGCGCAGCTGGAGCAGGGCTCAAAGTAGCCGGAGCGCGATGCAGGCACAGGCCTCGGCATCGGCGAGGGCGTGGTGATGCTGCCGGAGATCGTAGCCGCAGGCGGCCGCGACGGTCTGGAGCTGGTGGTTGGGGAGCGTATGGCCGAAATGCCGCCGGGAGGCCTTCAGTGTATCGTAGAATTCGTAATCGGGATAATCCATCTGATAGACGCGGTGGACCGCCTTGAGGCAGCCCTCGTCGAAGCGGGCGTTGTGCGCCACCAGCGGCAGCCCCTCGATACGCGGCGCGGCCTCGGCCCATACGTCCGGGAAGCAGGGGGCATCCTCCGTGTCCGCGGCGCACAGCCCGTGCACCCGCTGGCAGAACCATTGGTAATACTCCGGCTCCGGATGGATCAGGCTGTAATAGCGGTCCACGATCTCCCCGCCGCGCACGATCACGATCCCCACGCTGCACACGCTGCACGGCTGCTCGTTCGCCGTCTCGAAATCTATGGCTGCAAAGTCGGTCATATCGGATTCTTCTTGTGACAAAGATAATCCCAAAATCCGGTTGTTTCATAAATCTCGCAGATAGTTTGTATCTTTGTGTACAACCAATCATACGAATCACCATGCTGAAAATCGGAGACAAGATGCCCGCGTTCGAGGTGCTGGACCAGGACGGGAATACGGTGAAGTCGGAGGACTTCATCGGGAAAGGCAAGAAGACCATCATCTATTTCTATCCCAAGGACAACACCTCCGGCTGCACGGCGGAGGCCTGCTCGTTCCGGGACAATTATGCGGAACTCACTGCCGCCGGCTATTACGTGGTGGGCGTGAGCAAGGACAGCGCCAAGTCGCACACGGGCTTCCGGGCCAGGTATGAGCTGCCGTTCCGCCTGCTCGCCGACACCACCACGCAGATGCTGCAGGACTTCGGCGCCTGGGGCGAGAAAAAGATGTACGGCAAGACCACGATGGGCACGCTCCGCCGCACCTTCATCTTCGATGCGGACGGCGTCCTGGAGCGCATCATCGAAAAGGTCGACACCAAGAACGCCGCCGGACAGATCCTGGAGGGCTAGCCGGCCGTGCCCCGCATCATCTTCCATATCGACGTGAACTCCGCCTTCCTGAGCTGGTCGGCGGTGAAGATGGTGCAGGCAGGGGAGGCGGATATCCGGCTGGTGCCGTCGGTGGTGTCGGGCGAACCGTCCGACCGGCGGAGCATCATCACGGCGGCATCGATGCCGGCCAAGAAACTGGGCATCAAGACGGCGCAGCCAGTGTCGATGGCCCTGCGCACCTGTCCCTCGCTCGTGATCGTGCGGGGCGACTGGACCTGGTACAAGCAGTGTTCGGAAGGCTTCATCGACATCTGCCGGCATTATTCGCCGGTCCTGCAGCAGTTCAGCATCGATGAGTGCTTCATCGACATGAGCGATTGCTGCACCCCCGAGACTGCCGTGGCGGTGGCCGCGCGCCTGAAAGACGAGATCAAGACCCGGCTGGGCTTCACCGTCAACGTGGGTATCGGCTCCAACAAACTGCTTGCCAAGATGGCCTCCGACTTCGAGAAGCCGGACAAGGTGCACACGCTCTGGTCGGACGAGGTCGAGACGAAGATGTGGCCCCTGGGCGTGCGGGACCTGCTCTGGGTGGGCAAGAAGACGGAGGAGCGCCTTACGGCGAACGGCATCCGCACCATCGGCGACCTGGCCCGGCTCGGGATGGGTTCGCTCACGCAGATGGTCGGGCGGAAGTTCGCCGAGCAGCTGCACGAGAATGCCAACGGCCGGGACGACAGTCCGGTCCACACGGAGACGGAAGAGGCCAAGAGCGTGAGTGCGGAGCGGACCTTTTCCCAGGACCTTTCCGACCCGCGCGACATCGACCGGGCGCTCTTCAACGTGGCCTGTATCGTGGCGCACCGCATCCGGCGCCATCATTTCCGCGCCTCGACGGTCTCGATGTTTATCAAATACAAAGACTTCTCCGTGGTGCAGAAGCAGTGCCAGCTGGAACAGCCCACGGACATCACCGCCGTCATCCTGAATGAAGCCCGACGCCTGCTCACGGAGGCCTGGGACGGCGTCACGCCGCTGCGGCAGGTGGGACTGGGCGTGAGCAAACTCACGCACGATTACTACGAGCAGATGTCGCTTTTCGAAGATCCGAAACTCGGATTCTATCGCGAATGGGATCGCAAGTATGACGCGCAGCGGGAAGAAGATGCCCGCCTGCAGGCTTACGAACGCAAGTCCTAAGGCAGGTCCTCGAGTTCCCCGTACATCTCCGGCTGCGCGGCGAGGTGCTCTTCGGCCGTCTCCTCGATCAGCTCCTTGAAGCCCGTCAGGGCGGCGAAAGGCGCGAACTGCGCGGCACGGTCGAGGCGGGGCATCCGCGGATGCCGCTGCGGCTCGGGCCTGGGCAGGTCGATGATATCGTCGTAGCGGTGGTCGAAATCACTCATGCCTTGTGTCCTCCGATCTGTTCGTTGCGTTCGCGCGCGGTGGCGCCTTCGTCGAAGTTCATCCCCTTGAGGATGGCGTTCTTGCCGAATTTGCGTCGGATGGCGAGGATGGCTTCCTGGCGGCTGCGCTCGCGTCCGTCGTCCTCGACCGGCTCCTCGAAGAGGTTCAGCTGGACGCCATCCACCTTCTTCTCGTCGATGACGTGCGCGGCCACGACATACATCCTGCGCACCATCAGCGTGGGATCCACGACGCGGTCGAAGAGCTCCATCATCGCGTCCGTGATCAGGCGCGTCGAAGAACTAGGGCGGGGGAGGTTGACGGAGCCGTGGGCGGGCTTGGGCACGGGGCGGCCGTACCAGTCGTTGGTGACGGCGCCCTGATAGCCGCCCGGCCGGGCGGAATCCGTGAGCGCGCCGTTGTCGTAGCCGATGCTGAGCACCAGCTGGTCCGTGACGAGCCCCTTGTCGACGAGGTCGAGCACCAGCTGGTCGGTCATCTCGCGCACGACCAGTTTCGCTTTTTTGAAAGTATAGGGCTCTGCGAGCACCTGCCCGGCGGAGAGGCTGTTGGCGGCGGGACGGTAGGACTTGATGTCCGCCATCGTGCAGCTTTCCCAGCCCCAGGCGTGGTCGATGAGTAGTTCGGCGTTGACGCCGAAAATCTTGTAGAGCACGTCTTCGTTGTAGCGCTCCCAGGGCTTGCCGATCGAGCAGCGGGCGATGTCGCCCATCGTGTAGAGGCCGGCGGCTTCGAGCCGTGCAGCGATGCCGTGCCCGACGCGCCAGAAATCCGTCAGGGGGCGGTGCGTCCAGTATTTCCGGCGGTAGGCCGCCTCGTCCAGCTCGGCGATGCGTACCCCGTCCGCGTCGGCCGGGCTGTGCTTCGCTTCGATGTCCATGGCGATCTTGCAGAGGTAGAGGTTGGTACCGATGCCGGCCGTGGCCGTGATGCCCGTTTCCTTGAGGACCTCCTGGACGAGTTTGCGCGTCAGTTCGTGCGGTGTGAGCCTGTAGGTCCTGAGGTAGGCGGTGGCGTCGATGAAGACCTCGTCGATCGAATAGACGTGGATGTCCTCCGGAGCGATGTAGCGCAGGTAGATACCGTAGATGCGGCTGCTGACCTCCATGTAATGCGCCATCCGGGGCGTGGCGACGATGTAGCTGAGTTCCAGCGACGGGTCCGCGAGCAGCGCCGCATGGTCGGAGGAGGAGCCGCGCAGCCGCCTGCCCGGCGCTTTCCGGCGCCGCTCGGCATTGATCCGGGAGACGGCCTGCACCACCTCGAACAGCCGGGCGCGGCCCGGGATGCCGTAGGTCTTGAGGGAAGGGGAGACCGCCAGGCAGATGGTCTTCTCGGTGCGGCTGGCGTCCGCTACGACCAGGTGCGTGTTCAGCGCATCCAGGCCCCGGTCCACGCACTCCACGGAGGCGTAGAAGGACTTCAGGTCGATGGCGATGTAGGTGCGGGACTTCACAGTACAAAAATAATGATTGCGCTGCAATTCCGGAACGGTTCCGGATGGGTATTTTTTCTTATCTTTGGAGACGAAAACCTTTCACGACACCGTTATGATCAGAGTTGCTATTGTCGGATCCGGTAGGATCGTCCCCCAGATGCTCGAGGCCATGCAGACCGTCCCGGGCTGGGAAGTCATTGCCATCTGCGGCCGCAGCCGCGAGAAAGCCGGCCGTTTCGGCATTCCGCATGTCTATACGGACTATGCGGAGATGCTGGCGCGTCCGGATGTTGATTTCGTGTATGTCGCGCTGCCCAATTCCCTGCACTTCGAGGCGGCGAAGCAGGCCCTGCTCGCAGGCAAGAACGTGCTTTGCGAGAAGCCGTTCACTTCGACCGTGGAACAGGCGGAAGAACTCTTCGCGCTGGCGGAGGAGCGCGGCCTGTGGATCTTCGAGGCCATCTCCAACATCCACCTGCCCAATTTCCGCAAGATGCGGGAAATCCTCCCGCAGATCGGTCCCGTACGGATGGTGCATGCCGACTACGACGAGCATTTCGGCCGTTACGACGAGTATCTGGCGGGCGCGGGCATCCCCGTGTTCACGCACGAATACGAAGGCGGCGCCCTGCGGGATATCAACATCTACTGCCTGCACATCGTCCTGGCGCTCTATGGCCGGCCGGATGCGGTCTATTATGCCGCCAATGCGTGCGGGCGCAACGCCGTCGCGACTTCCGGCGCCGCTACGCTGACCTATCGGGACGGCATGGTGGCCGTCTGCACTGCCTCGATGGACTCCGACGGCCTGCGCGGCTTCTTCTTCCAGGGGGAGAAGGGCGCCATCCGCGTCCACGGCCTGCCGAATTTCTTCACGAAAGTGGACCTGATGCTGCCCGGACAGCCGGTGCAGTCCTTCGAGCTCAACCGCTACGAGCACCGGCTCTGCCACCAGCTGGAGGACTACCACGATATCTATGAATCCCGCGACCGTGAAGCCGAGCGGCGCCTGCGTGCACAGACGCTGCTGATCATGGAGACGCTGGTGCGCTGCGAGGCCTCCCTGGGCTGGTAGGATGCGTTTCCGCGGGGCGATACTGGCGCTGCTGGCGCTCGCGTCCGGATGCAGGGGACGGAGTGTCCCCGCCGCGTCCGGTCCGCCGGCGGCGGAAACGGTGGAGACCGTCGTCCCGGCGCCTTTCGTGCCGGAATTCAGCGTGCAGGCGATTCCGCCGGAGGTCGAAGCACGGATGCTGGGCCGTTCCTATCCCGCGCAGGCCGCAATCCCGCTGTCGGAACTGCGCTACCTGCGCCTGTCGTATTATGAT
Organism: Bacteroidales bacterium; assembly: GCA_017454905.1. Classification (GTDB taxonomy): domain Bacteria; phylum Bacteroidota; class Bacteroidia; order Bacteroidales; family UBA932; genus Cryptobacteroides. The sequence continues at coordinate 24,152 of JAFTCB010000006.1, read as the reverse complement.
TTCGAGGGGGAGCAGCAGACCGGGGAGCTGGTCTGCAACGCCGCCATTGCAGAAGACCTCCGGGACATCTTCTCGGTCCTCTACGAGGCCCGGTATCCCATCTGCAGCATCCGGCTCGTGGATGATTTCGACGGTTCGGACGATGCGTCGATGGCGGCGGACAACACGTCCTGCTTCAATTACCGGACGGTGCCCGGACAGAAGAAACTGTCCAACCATGCCCGCGGGCTGGCCATCGACATCAACCCGCTGGAGAATCCCTACATCGACCGCAGCGGCCGGGTGCGTCCGCCGGAAGGGGAGGCGTATGCGGACCGTTCCGGGGACTTTCCGCACAAGATCGACCGCACGGATCTTTGCTACCGGCTTTTCCGGGAGCACGGCTTCAACTGGGGCGGCGCCTGGCGTTCGATGAAGGACTACCAGCACTTCGAAAAGCCGTTGTAGCGTCCGTTTGAATCAAAGTTGCAAAAACCTGAAACATTCCGGTTAGTAATGCTGGCCGGATTGTTCGTATCTTTGGATATAGAAAATCATTTATACAACCGTTTTATGAGAAAAAACCTTTTTCTGATTTTGCCCGTGCTTGCACTGGCCGCTTGTGCGCACCCTGCTGCTCCGGATCTGAAGTTGAATGACCAGGAGTATTTCGAACGCCAGGGAGTCAATGTGCTGGTGTACAGCAATACCTTTTCCGGCGGCTTCAATGACGAGAAGAACTCCGGTATCGAGGTGATCCACCACGGCGTGCGGACCGTCCAGGGCGGCGCCGTCCGTCTCTCCAACACACCGGAACAGTGGGACCTCGTCCCGCAGTCCACCTCCCGCACCGTGGATGCCGCGGCCGGCTCGATCGAGGTCGGACTCCGCTATCCGGATTATGATTTCGATTCCCGGATCGTGGCGACCGCCGTCGGCAAGGCCGTGCGGATCGATGTCTATCTGGACAAACCGCTCCCGAAAGAACTGGAGGGTGAAGCCGGATTCAACCTGGAATTCCTGCCTTCCCAGTACTGGAACAAAGCCTACCTGATGGACGGCAAGCCGGGCCGCTTCCCGCGCTATTCCGCCAGCCTGACGACCACGCGTCCCAATGCAGAGAAGGTCCGTCAGTACAAGGGCTACCGGACCTATGATGACCGGGGCACGGGCCGCTTCGTGGAGCCCCTCCCGCTCGTCAAGGGCCACACGATGATCCTGGCCCCCGACACGCCCGAGCGGATGATCACGGTCTCGTCCGAGGATGCCGAACTCATGCTGTTCGACGGCCGCCTGCTGGCGCAGAACGGCTGGTACGTGCTCCGCAGCCTGCTCCCGGCCGGCAAGACCGGCAAGGTGCTGAGCTGGACCGTGGAGCCGAATGCCGTGGCCGGCTGGGTCCGCGAACCCAATGTGGGCTTCTCCCAGATGGGCTACATCCCTTCGCAGCCCAAGGTCGCCGTGATCGAGCTGGACAAGCAGGACAAGCCGCGTGCTACGGCCGAGGTGTTCAAGGTCCAGCCCGACGGCTCGACCGCCCGCGTGTTCTCCGGTCCCGTCAAGACCTGGGGCGATTTCTACAAGTACCGTTACGCGAAATTCGACTTCTCCTCCGTCAAGGAGCCCGGCGTGTATTTCCTGCGCTACGGTGATGTCCGGACCAACGACTTCATCATTGATGACAGCGTCTATGACCGCATCACGGATGCAACCAGCGATGTCTGGATCCCGATCCACATGAACCACATGATGGTCAACGAGGGCTATCGCGTCTGGCATGGCGAGCCGTTCAAGGAGGGCTATCTCCAGGCTCCCGCCAATACGGACCACTTCGACCTGCACAGCCAGGGTGTCATCGACACGAAGTACAAGGCGCTCCAACTGATCCCCGGCCTGAACGTGGGCGGCTTCTTCGATGCCGGCGACTTCGATATCGAGACCGGTTCCAACATCAACGTGGTCCAGAACCTCGTCTCCGACTGGGAGCGCTTCAAGCCGATGCGCGACGAGACCTTCGTCAGCGAGAAGCAGCGCTATGTGGACCTGCATCGTCCCGACGGCGTACCTGACGTACTGCAGTACATCGAGCACGGCACCCTGAACCTCGTGGCCCAGGCCGAGAACATCGGCCACATGGCCCAGACCCTGTCGAACTCCGTGCTGGACAATTATCACCACCTGGGCGATGCAGCCGCCATCACCGACGGCCTGCATTACGATCCCCGCCTGAAGCCGTATGAGAAATCCGCGGACGGCAAGTCCAGCGGCACGCCGGACGACATGTGGGCGTTCACCACGCGCAACCCGTACCTGGACCTGCAGGCGGCCACGATGTTCGCAGCGGCCAGCCGTGCCCTCCAGGGCTACAACGACGACCTTTCCCGCAGGGCCCTGGTGCAGTCCAAGCGCCTGATGAAGGAGGGGACCGAACTGATGGCCAAGACTCCGGCCAACGGCCGGAACCGGGGCCGCGGCGGCTTCGGCAACATGTCCACGAACCTGCAGCTCTATGTCTCGACCGGCGAGCAGCACTACCTGGACGATTTCGTGGAGCAGATCTGGCCTGCCCTGGACCGCGGCGCCAGCTTCGCGATGCAGCCGGCCCTTGACGCCATCCCGTATCTGGACGAGGCCTACAAGGAGCGCCTCCGCCCGTATGTACAGCAGTACAAGGAGTACATGGACAGCCTGGATGTGCAGAATCCTTACGGCGTGCCGATCGGCCTGGGCAACTGGGCGGCCAGCGGCAGCGTGGTCAGTTTCGGCACCACCGCCAGCTTCGCCAGCAAGTATTTCCCGGACATCATCGGTCCCGAATATGCACTCAAGGCTGCCGGTTACCTGTTCGGCTGCCACCCGTACCACAACTACTCGCTGGTGGCCGCTGTCGGCGCCACCCGGCCGAAGGAGGTCTTCTACGGCAACAACCGCGCGGACTTCTCCTTCATCCCCGGCAACGTGGCTCCGGGCGTGCTGTTCCGCCATCCCGACCATTTCGAGAACTATGACGACTGGCCGTTCCTCTGGGGACAGAACGAAGGCACCATCGCCGGCAATACCGGCTACCTGATCTTCGGATCCGCCCTGCAGAATCTCCTCGGCAGATAGCCGGAAACGAATCTGAACCTGACGGGCCGCAGCAAGAAAATGCTGTGGCCCGTTCCGTATCGGAAATTATTACTAACTTTGTAGACAGATTGTTTTGCTCTATCCATGCATCGCCTCTGTTCCGTTTTGTTATCGCTGATGCTCTTGTCTGCCGCGTGGCTGCAGGCAGGGGAGCCGTTTGTCTTTACGCCCCAGTGGACTGCCCAGGCGCAGTTTGCCGGTTATTATGCGGCGCTGGAGAAGGGCTTCTATGCGGAAGAGGGGATTGAGGTTCAGATCGTGCACCCGGCCGCTTCACAGTCCGCCCTGGACCGGATCCGGTCCGACCGGAGCCAGGCGACGACCCTTCAGCTGGCGCAGGCCCTCGAGATCGCGGACAGCGGCGTCCCCCTGGTGAATATCCTCCAGACCTCCATGAACAACGGCATGGTGATCGTCTCCCGGCGCGGCCGGAATCCCCTGGAGCAGCGCGGCGCCCGCGTCGGTATCTGGAATGCCGGGTTCGGCCAGCTGGCCCTCTGCATGAGCCGGATCGAGCACCTGGACTATGAATGGATCGCTTTCGTGGACAATGTCAACCTGTTCGTCTCCGGAGCCGTGGATGCGACCTTGGCCATGGGTTACAATGAGTATTTCCAGTTGCTGCAGACGGGCATCGAACTGGACGAATCGAGTGTCTACCGTTTCTCCGACCATGGATACAATGTCCAGGAGGACGGCGTCTACATGACCCTGGCCGGCTACCGTGCCGACAAAGACCGCGCGGAGCGCTTCGCCCGGGCCAGCCGGCGCGGCTGGGAATGGGTGGCCGCGCATCCGGAAGAGGCCTTGGAAATCGTCATGCAGTATGTGGAGAAATACCGCATCCCGACCAACCGCGTCATCCAGAAACTGATGCTGGAGGAGATCCTCCGGCTGCAGCTGGACCGCGATTCGCATTTGCGTGAATTCCGCCTGCGCGAAGATATGGTCACCCGCGCATCCGCGCTGATGACGGAGTGCGGCATGCTGAAGAAAGAAATCCCGTTCCAAGAATTGCTGCCCCGATGAAAAAACTTCTTGAAAGATTCCGGACATCGCTCCCGACCCGCCTGAGCGTCTGGGTTGTGCTCTTCGCGGCGCTGATTTTCATTGCCGCCTTCGGGTACATGTTCATCGCCGCCCGCAAGGCGGTCGAACGGGAGGCCGTCGAGCGGGCCAGCCAGATCCTGAACAACACCGTCCTGCGCGTAAACAACATCCTGGATGATGCCCAGATCGCGGCCGCCAACGTGGACTGGCTCGTGTACGAGAATCTGAAGAATCCGGACGAGATGTTCGAACTGTCCCGCAGCGTGCTGGTGAACAATCCGGCCGTCCGAGGATGTTCGATTTCCTTCGAACCGGATTACTTCAAGGAAAAAGGAAAATACTACTCCGTCGCCTCGTACTATGAGAACGGATCGATCGTGAGCATCCAGGAAGGGTCCGATACCTATCAGTATTTCTTCATGGACTGGTATCAGCTGCCCAAGCTGCTGAACCAGCCGTGCTGGACCGAGCCGTATATGGATGTCGATGAGGATGATTCCTCCAATGAGATGTTCACATCCTATTGCACGCCGCTGGTCGGGGACAACGGGGAATTCATCGGATCCCTGTCCGTGGACCTGTCCCTGTCCTGGCTCTCCGCGACGATCAATTCCGTGAGGCCTTATCCCAACTCCTACAACATCATGATCGGCCGGGGAGGCTCGTTCCTGGTCCATCCCGATACGACCAAGCTGCTGAATACGACCATCTTCACGGAAACGCTGGCCGTCCCGGATCCGGACGTGACCGCCCTGGGCCGCGACATGCTGAAAGGGGAGCGCGGCATCCGGAAACTGGTCCGGGACGACGGAACGTACTATGTGTTCTTCCAGCCGCTCAAGGCAACGGGATGGAGCGTCGGGATTGTCTGCCCGAAACGCGAGATTTTCAGCGGTTTCGACCGCCTGCGCCGGATCATCATGGCCATCGTCCTGCTGGGACTTCTGCTGATGCTCTTCGTCTGCACCCGGGTGGTGACGCGGGAATTCGCCCCGCTGGGCGCGCTGGTGCGGCAGACGGACAGGATCGCTACCGGACACTTCGACGAGCCGCTCCCGCCCGTGGACCGGAAGGACGAGATCGGCCAGCTGACCGATTCGTTCGGACACATGCAGCAGTCCCTGGTCCAGTATATCGACGAACTCACGCAGACCACGGCCAACAAAGAGCGGATGGAGCGCGAACTGCAGATCGCCCGCAATATCCAGATGTCGATGGTTCCGCGGGTCTTCCCGCCTTTCCCGGAGCGGAAAGAAATCGACCTGTATGCCTCGATGACGCCCGCAAAGGAGGTCGGCGGCGACCTGTATGACTATTTCCTGCAGGAAGATTCCCTGTATTTCTGCGTCGGGGACGTCAGCGGCAAGGGGATCCCCGGCAGCCTGCTGATGGCGGTCGCGCGCAATCTCTTCCGGGTCATTTCCCAGCAGGATCTTGCTCCTGCGGAGATTGCCCGCCGGCTCAACGATTTCGTCTCCGAGGACAATGAGCAGATGATGTTCATGACGATGTTCCTCGGCCGGATCGATCTCAAGACGGGCCGGATGGAGTTCTGCAACTGCGGTCACAACCCGCCCGTGCTGTTCGGCAAGGGGAAGACCCGGTTCATGGAGGTCAAGCCCAACGTGCCGCTCGGCATCGCTCCCGGGTTCGAATTCGAAGGGGAGGAGATCGCCGATTTCCGGGAACAGCCCGTGCTCTTCTATACCGACGGGCTCAACGAGGCGGAGAACGCCGCACACGAGCAGTTCGGCGAAGAAAGGATCCTGGAGGTGCTGCGCGCCTCGAAGTTCCGCTCCTGCGAGGAGACGATCGAGCGCATCCATGAGAGCCTGGCGGCCTTTGTCCGGAATGCCGAGGCGAGCGATGACCTGACGATGCTCTGCCTGCAAATCAAAAAGGTCTGATGCCATCCGCGCATCAGACCTTTTTTCTATTGTCGGGAATCCGTTATCAGAATACCAGCAGATAAAGCAGGCCGGCCAGGGCGGCGCCCGTCATCGGACCGGCTACCGGAATCCAGCTGTAGCTCCAGCCGCTGTCCCGCTTGCCGGCGATGGGCAGCACGGCGTGTGCGCAGCGCGGGCTCAGGTCGCGGGCGGGATTCAGGGCGTACCCTGTCGTGCCGCCGAGGGACATACCCAGGGACATGATCAGGCAGGTGACAGGCAGGGAGCCCAGGGCTCCGGTGCTGGCGGCTGCGCCTCCGATGGAGAAGGCGTTGCCATGGGTGCCGATGGCCAGGATGACGAAGACCAGCAGGCAGGTGGCGATCACCTCGCAGAGGAAATTGCGCCAGGCGTTCGGGATGGCAGGCATGGTGCAGAAGGTGCCCAGGATGGTGTCGGGCTCATCTGCGGTGGCTTTGTAGTGATCTTTGTAGAAGAGCCACACGAGGACGGCGCCCAGGAAACCGCCCAGCATCTGCGCCACGATGTAGCCGGGGACCGATGCCCAGGCGAAGGTCCCGGCGATGGCCAGTCCCAGCGTGACGGCGGGATTGAGGTGTGCCCCGGACACGGGGCCGGCGATCAGGACGCCCATCATGACGGCGAAGCCCCAGCCCAGGGTGATGACCACCCAGCCGGCGCCTTTCGCCTTGGAATGTTTCAGGGAGCAGGCAGCGCATACGCCGTCACCCAGCAGCACGAGTACAAGCGTGCCGATGAATTCGAAAAGGTATTGTTCCATGCAGTACAGATTAGGTTTTATCGGGTAACAGTACGGGAAATGGCATCCGCCCAGCCGCGTTTGAGCGGCGTGACATCAGCGCCGGAAGGATTGAAGGTGCGCTCGGCACGCCACTGGCTCTTGACCTCGTCGAGCGAGCTCCAGTATCCGACGGCGAGACCGGCCAGATAGCAGGCGCCGAGGGCCGTGGTCTCCGTGACTTCGGGACGGATGACGGAGGCTCCGAGCACGTCGGCCTGGAACTGCATCATCAGGTTGTTGCGGCTGGCGCCGCCGTCCACTTTCAGCTCGGACAGACGCACGCCGGCATCCTTCTCCATGGCGCCGACGATGTCCATCGTCTGGAAGGCGATGCCTTCCAGGGCTGCCCGGGCGATGTGCCCGGCTGTGGCGCCGCGGGTCAGGCCGCAGATCACGCCGTGGGCATACTGGTCCCAGTAGGGGGCGCCCATGCCCGTCAGGGCAGGTACGAAATACACGCCGCCGTTGTCCGGCACGCTGGCTGCCAGCGATTCCACTTCGGCAGAGGACTTGATGATGCCCAGCCCGTCACGCAGCCACTGCACGACGCTGCCGCCGACGAAGATCGAGCCCTCCAGGGCATAATTGACCGTGTCGCCGATCTTCCAGGCCACGGTGGTCAGCAGGTTGTTGCGGGAGAGGATCGGGCGTTCGCCCGTATTCATCAGCAGGAAGCAGCCGGTGCCGTAGGTGTTCTTGACCGAGCCCGGCGTGGTACACATCTGGCCGAAGAGGGCGGCCTGCTGGTCGCCGGCGATGCCGGCAATGGGGACTTCGTGTGCGAAGATCGTCGTCTTCGTGTGTCCGTACACCTCGGAGGAGGAACGCACCTCGGGCATCATCGATGCGGGGATGCCGAGCAGGTCCAGCAGTTCTTCGTCCCACCGGAGGGTGTGGATGTTGAAGAGCATCGTCCGGGAGGCGTTGGAAACGTCCGTGATATGCACTTCACCCTTGGTGAGGTTCCACACCAGCCAGCTGTCCACGGTCCCGAAACGGAGCTTGCCCGCTTCGGCCCGCTGCCGGGCACCGGGTACATTGTCCAGGATCCACTTGATCTTGGTCCCCGAGAAATAGGCGTCGATGATCAGGCCCGTCTTCTCGCGGATCTTGTCCACGAGGCCCTGCTCCTTGAGCGAATCGCAGAGTTCCGAGGTGCGGCGGTCCTGCCAGACAATGGCATTGTGGACGGGCTGGCCCGTCTCCGCATCCCAGACGATGGTGGTCTCACGCTGGTTGGTGATGCCGATGGCAGCGATGTCCTTGCCGTTGATGCCGATCTTGGAGATGGCCTCGGCGATCACGGCTGCCTCGGAGGACCAGATCTCCATCGGGTCGTGCTCGACCCAGCCGGGTCTGGGGAAATGCTGGGTAAACTCTTTCTGGGAAGTGGACCGGATGTTGCCTTCGCGGTCGAAAACGATGGCACGGGAGGAACTTGTGCCCTGGTCCAGTGCCAAGATGTACTTGCTCATATCAGTGGTTCTAGTTTCAATGTTTAGCAAATATACGGCAATTTTGCTTTTTTTGTCTATATTTGTGGCGGAATATAACCACAGTTATTAAATTATAATGAAAAAACTTTTGACCTTTGTGCTCCTTGCCTCGGCTCTCATGTCCGCTCATGCGCAGGAGGAGATTACCAAGACCGGCCTTAACTTCGGACCCCTTCCCGCTATCGGCTATTCTTCCGACCTCGGATGGCACTACGGCGCCCTTTCCGATATCTATTGGTACGGAGACGGTTCCACCTATCCCGACTATGTCTGGAAGGCCAACGTGGAAGTTTCCCGTTACTCCAAGGGCAACACCGTGCTCCACTCCTTTTTCGACAGCAAATATCTGATCCCCGGCCTGCGCGTTTCCGCCGCCATTTCCTGGTTCGGCAACAAGACGACCAACTTCTATGGCTTCAACGGCGCCTCTTCCCTGTATCTTCCCGCGATGGACAAGATCACCGAGGCTGGACAGGGCCTCTACCTGATGAAGCGCAACATCTTCCGTGTCCAGACCTGCTTCCAGGGCGCCTTCGGCGACAGCAACTGGGGTTGGGCTGCCGGTCTGACCTACTGGAACATCACCACCGGTCATGCCGTGAACAAAGGCTTGAGCGGCACCACGGCGGACGTATCCCTGTATGATGTCTATGTCCGCAACGGCATCATCCCCGAGGCCGAGAAACTCGGCGGCCAGCATCTCGAGGCCAAGTTCGGTGTTGTCTATGACACCCGCGACCACGAGAACAACCCGACCCGCGGTACCAACCTCGAGGTCTACATGTTCGGTTCCCCGGACATCATCTCCAAGCACAACAATAGCTACCTCAAGCTCGCCATCCACTTCAAGCAGTTCTTCCCGCTGGCCGACCGCCTGGTCTTCGGCGGACATCTGGCTTATCAGGGCCTGATCGCCGGCAACGCTCCGTACTACATGCTGCAGAGCATCCAGTCCATCAACATGAAGCAGATCAACACCGAAGGTCTCGGCTCTACCTGCACCCTCCGCGGTACCATCAACAACCGTCTGCAGGGCAACAGCTATGCATGGGCCAACTTCGAGCTGCGCTGGAGCTTCGCCAAGTTCCGCTGGATCAACCAGAACTGGACCCTCGCCACGAACCCGTTCTTCGACATGGGTATGATCGTGAGCCCGTACCGCGCCGAGCAGATGAAGAGCCTCGCCAAGGATCTCACCCCGGTGGCTACCGTGGACAACAAGGTCTACACGGCTGCCGACCTCTACACCCAGCAGGCTGAGAAGCTCCACATGAGCGCCGGTATCGGTCTCCATGTGATCATGAACCAGAACTTCAACATCAACTTCGAGTTCGGCAAGTGCTTCGATCCCAACGATGGTACCGGCCTGGGTATCAACATCGGTCTGAACTACATCTTCTAGCAGAACGCTTCCGGACCTGATCCGGATCCAAGATAAAGGAGGCGGCTGATAATATTATCAGCCGCCTCCTTTGTATTGTCGGCCGGGTGCGGCTCCGCGGCAGTGACAGCGGCTTCGAGCGGAACCTGCTTCTCTGCAGCGGCTTCGAGCGGCAGCGGCAGCTCGCCCCGGAAGGTTCTGTTCGCTTCGCTCACTCCTTCCCTCCCAACGTCTCCTGCGTCATCGCTGCGCGATAACTTGTAGCCGTCGGGCCCCTCCCTCTGACGATCCGAGGGTGGATACGCCTTCCCGGGGCGACTGCCGCCTGCCGCCTCCGCTGCTGCTGCGCATCCGCCGATGAAACGGCTTTCCCGATAACTGCTCCTACCGTCCCCGTGTCAGGGACGGTAGGAGCGAAAAACCAGGGTTATTGCGCCTGTCGTCCAAGACTTTGGGACGGTAGGAGCACTGATATATCACTTGAAACCGGGAGAAGCCGGGCGAAACACGGGACGTCAGCGGGGCTATTTCCGCTCTTGCTTGTAGGTGAGGCCCATGAAGAAGATGGCCAGCAGGCAGGCGGCAATCAGCAGCAGGAAGGTCCAGCTCCAGCCGGCTTTCTGGGCCACGAGGCCGATCACGGTATTGGCCAGCAGGAAAGTACCGAAGAAGTAGCCGAAGAAGCCCGTCAGGCCGGCAGCGGTACCGGCAGCATTCTTCGGGGCCAGGTCCAGGGCCTGTACGCCGATGAGCATGACCGGGCCGTAGATGAAGAAGCCGATGCCGATCAGGCAGATGATGACGACGGTGAGGTTGTCGATAAACATCCAGTACAGGACAATGAAAACCAGCACCAGGGCCATGAACAGCATGGTCGGGGCGGCCCTCCTGCCGTGGAAGAGCTTATCCGAGAGCCAGCCGCAGAGAAGCGTGCCCGGGATTGCGGCGAATTCATAGGCGAAATAGGCCCAGCCGGCGCTCTTCAGGTCGATGCCTTTCTCCGTCAGAATGGTCGGCGCCCAGTCCAGGCAACCGTAGCGGACCATGTAGACGAAGGCGTTCGACAAGGCAATGAACCAGAGGAACTTGTTGTTCAGCACGTGGTTGAACAGGATCTCCCGGGTAGAGAGGGTCTGCTCGTGCTTCTCGGAATAGTTCTTGGGATAGTCATTGCGCCAGGACTCGACAGAGGGGAGTCCGCAAGACTGCGGCGTGTCCCGCAGCAGGATGTAGGCGAGCAAGGCGACGAACAGGGCCACGGCAGCCGGGAACGCAAAGGTGCCGATGAGGAAGTAGAGCTCCGTATGCGAGCCGTAGAACCAGGAGCCGAACCAGGCTGCACCGTAGGTGGCCATCGGGCCGACCAGGGCGCCGCCGACATTGTGGGCACAGTTCCAGATACTCATCATCGTGCCCCGCTCTCCCGGCGAGAACCAATGGGTCATCACGCGTCCGCAGGGAGGCCAGCCCATGCCGTTGAACCAGCCCACCAGGCAATTGAGCACGCCCATCACCAGGATGGCCAGTCCCTTGTGCTCCGCACCGATCCACTGGATCGGAACGATCATGAAGCACATGGAAATGGCGGTAAGCACCAGGCCCAGCGGCAGGAAAGCACGGGCGTTGGAGCGGTCGCTGACACTGCCCATCAGGAACTTGGACAAAGCGTAAGCGGCGGCATTGAGACCCAGGACGAAACCGAGTTCGGACTTGTCGAATCCGAGCGGCGCCATGGCCGGAATGGCCATGGAAAGGTTCTTGCGCACCAGGTAGAAGCCGGCGTAGCCGATGAAAGCGCCGATGAAGACCTGCAGGCGCAGGCGTTTGTATTTCGCGTCAGCTTCCGGTCCGGTCTGGGCCGGAAGGTACTCCGGTTGCTTGAGGAATTTCAGCATATTATCTAACGGTTGCAATCAGTTTGTCGGGATAATTGGAAATGATGGCTTCCACGCCGCAGTCGACCAGGCGCTGCATCTCGGCGGGATCATCCACGGTCCAGGGGACGACCCCGATGCCGTGTGAATGGCACCAGGCCACGTTCTCCGGCGTGACCTCGCTGGACTCGGGGCTCCACCACTGCGGGATGAAGCTTAGCTTGGCCATGATGGCCTCCACGTCCGTGCCCTCTTCGGGCTCCGTGAGGAAGGAAAGGATGAGTTCCGGCCAGCGGGAGTGCATGTATTCCAGGGCACGGGTGTCGAAACACTGGACGATGAGCCGGTCGCCGAGCTTCTTGGAAAGCAGCAGCGGGATACAGGTATCGCAGAAGGTCTTGTAGTCCGGCCAGAGGGTGCCTTCTCCCTCGCCGGGCCAGGACTTGATCTCGATATTGTACTGGACGGGCTTCTTGGCATAGCTTTCCGTGAAATCGATCAGCTCGGAAGCCAGCGGCTTGGTCTCGGCGACCTTGGCCTGCCCGGGCCAGACGGTATTGGGCCGCAGGCCCACATCGTAACGGGCGATGCTGTCGTAAGGCATCGTATAGAGGTATTCCTTCGGGTCGCTCTCCTGGATCAGCGTCCCGTCCGGACGCGTGGCATAGCGGGGATGGAAATAATTGTCGTGGGAGACGACGACCTGGCCGTCCGCGGACAACTGCAGGTCGAATTCCAGGGTGTTGACATCCAGGTCGAGGGCATTGCGCATGGCGGACACGGTGTTCTCGGGCATCAGGCCCGCACCGCCGCGATGAGCCTGCACATCGATGAAAGGCTTCTGCCGGCAGGCGGTGAGCCCGGCCAGCAGGAGGAGGGAGAGGATCAGTTTTCTCATATCGGATTGGTTATACTTCAAGGGCTTCGGCCAGGATGGAAACGGGATTGGCGACGGGATAGCCGGAAGACATCTCGATCTGCCATTTGCAGGTCTCGCAGTCGCAGGCGACGACATCGGGGTTCACGCTCCGGATCTGCTGGAACAGCGGCTCTCCGATGGCCTGCGAGGCCGTATAGTTTTCTTTTTTGAATCCATAGGTGCCGGCGATGCCGCAGCAGGCGGAATCCAGCAAGGTGAACTCCACGCCGGGAATCATGCGGAGCAACTTCTCGGAGAAGATGCCCCAGCCAAGGCGCTCAAGGTGGCAGGGCGTGTGGTAAGCGATCCGCTTGTGGAAATCGGGGCGGAAACGCAGCGTAGCGCCTTTTTCGAGCTTCTCGTAAATGAAACGCGTGGCCATCGTCAGGGAGTCGCGGATGTCCGCGTTGTCCACGCCCAGCAGATTGGGATACTCTTCCCGCAAGGTCAGCGTGCAGGTAGAAGAGGTACTGACGATGCGCAGTCCGCGCCCGACCGCCTTGCGGAGCTGTGCGGTGTTGTGCTCGGCGTGGCGCGTGGCCTGCTGGGACATGCCGTTGGTGATCATGGCGATGCCGCAGCATTTTTCCTTGTCCAGCAACTGCACGCCGACGCCCAGGGCGTTGAGCACCTTCACGAGGTCCTTGCCCAGCTGGGGATAGTTGTAGTTGACGTAGCAGCCGTGGAAATAGGCCACCTGCTCGGGGAAGGTAGCCTGCTCCTTCTCGTGGCGGCGGAGCCAGGCTTCGAAACTGCGTCCGCTGTATTTGGGGAAACTGCGGTGCGCATCGATTTGCAGGGTGGCGTCCAGGACGGTTTTCGTCACGCCGAGCCGGGTGACGCCGTTGACGATGGGCGCGAAGGGCCGCGCGAGCGAGCCCATCAGGTCGGTCGATGCGAGGATGCGGTCGCGCAGCTTCGGCGCGGAATGATCATATTTGATACGCGCTGCCTGGATCAGGTCGGCGACATTCACGCCGGAGGGGCAGGCCACCTCGCAGCGCTTGCAGTTCATGCAATACTTGAGGGCATAGTTGAAGAAGAACGGATCTTTGAGGCGGAGCCGTTCTCCGTCCGGCCCGGCCTGCTTGGGGCCGGGATAGAGGGGATTGACCTGCAGCACGGGGCAGTAGACCGTGCATACGGTGCATTTCATGCACTCCTCGAAATTGTGCTTGCTGTATGTATTCTCTTGCATTTTCATTTCTGGGAGGATTGGAGGATCTGGTCGGTGGCGGCGAAGGCGCTGCGGATGGCGAGGCCGGCGCCGGAGCCGAATTCAGGACGGGTGGCGCCCAGGACAGAGCCGATGGCGTAGAGATTCTTGAATGCTTCTCCCTGCCGGAGGGCCCGCAGGGCGGAATCGGTCCGCACGCCGAACTGCATGTAAGGCTGCCCGGCGGCGAAATCCGCATCGTACCAGGCGTTGCGGTCTTCCGCAGCCTCGACGTCCAGGTCGAAGACGGGCTCGAAAATGCGGGTAGGATTGGACCGGAGACCCTTCGAGAAATAAGCGCCGGAGGCGAGGATGAAATGGTCTGCTTCGAGGTAATGGCTGTCCAGGTTGCGGGTGACGACACTGTGCACGATGCCCTCATGGACATGGGCCTGGATCACCTCGTCGCCGGACAGATAGTTGCCGCCGAGCACTTCGTAGCGCCGTTTAAGTTGCTGCTGGGTGCGGATGCCGGGGACGGACGGCGGGAGGGTGCCGGAGAAGACCACCCGGGCGGGGATGCTCTCCCGGATGCGTCCGGGGACTGTCGTATCCTGCAGGCCGAAGACCTGGGGCAGGATCACCGTGTCCTCGTCCTTGAGCAGGAGTCGGATTTCCCGGACGATCTTTTCCCAGACGCGGTCCATGGTCCGTGCAATCTGCACGGAACGCATTTCGCTCGGGCTCTGCATCAGCTGGGCCATTTCCGGCAGCTGGAGCAGGTGGATGCGGCACTGGGTGCCCTGTTTTTCCAGGCCTTCGGCCAGGAAAGCGGGGAAGAAATCCTGATAGCCCGCAATGCTCACGATCAGGGCCTTGCGGGAAAAGGCGGGTTGCGGGAAAATATCCACGTCGTCCAGGGCGAGCGCGGCCGGGCGGAAGGAGCCCAGCGGCATCAGGCGGACACCGTTCTGGTAATGCAGGCGGACACCGGCTTCCGAGAAGAGGCCGGCCATCCGTTCGGGGACTTCTTCGATGGATTCAAAGGTGCCGGAGAAGAAATGCAGCGCATTCTGCCCGGTGCTGACGATGGCGCAGCTGCGGCCGGCTTTCTGCAGGCTGAGGCCTGCCGTCAGGCCGGCCAGGCCGCCGCCGATAATGACGGTATCGAATCTCATAGGCCCAGTACGTGTTTATAGATCCATTGGGTGTATTCGGCTTCGCGGAGCGTATCGCCCCAGCCGATGGGGAAATTGCCTTTCCAGCGCTCCTGCAGGAAGTCGCGCAGGTCGGCCCGTTCGCGCTCGATGCAGCCGTGGGATGCGGCCAGCAGGCCGGCGGCGCGGCAGGCGCAGAACTCGCCCTGGCAGGTGCCCATGCCGATACGGGTGCGCCGGCGCAGGTCCGTCAGGGTGGAGACCTCCATCCGTTCGATGGCGTTCTTGACTTCGCCGACGGAGACTTCCTCGCATTCGCAGACGAGCGCGGCATCTTCGCGGCCGGCATCCCGGATGCGCTCGGCATGCGTGCCCAGGCGGGCGGCGGCAGCTTTCTGCGCCATGGAAGGCGCTTCCCAGATCTTGCGGGCCACGGCCTCGTAGGAGCGTTCCTCGGAGCCGGGGAGGGGCGTCGTCGCCGTCTCGCAGGAACGCGTGACGGCGAGTTTGCGGCAGACCGCGTCTGTAGCGGTTTCCGCCATCAGGCGGTAAGTCATCAACTTGCCTCCGGTGATGGTGATGAATCCCTTGAGTCCGTCCCGCGTCTCATGGTCCAGGCAGACGATGCCGCGGGAGATGTTGCGCCCGGAGGGATCGTTGTCCGCGCTGACGAGAGGACGCACGCCCGCGTAGGCGCGCAGGATGCGCGTGGAGGAAAGGGAAGGGGAGAGCTTGGAGCCCTCGCTGATGAGCAGGTTGACCTCGTCCGGAGTCACGGCCACCTCGTCGCATGCCTCGAAAGGAATGCGGGTGGAAGTGGTGCCGATGATGCAGACGGTGTCTCCCGGCACGAGGATGTCGGCATTCGCCGGCTTGCGGCAGCGGTTGATCACCATCTGGTTGACGCGGTGCGCAAAGACGAGCAGCGCTCCCTTGGACGGGAACATGCCGATGCCGACGCCGGCCAGTTCCGCGATATGCTGGCCCCAGATGCCGGCCGCATTGACGGTGACCGGAGCACGGAAGTCCTCTTCCTGTCCGGTCTGGAGGTTGCGGGTATGTACGCCCAGGATGGTGTCGCCTTCCCGGATGAATCCGGTCACTTCCGTATGGAGGCGGACCTGCCCGCCGTGGAGCTTGGCATCCAGCATGTTGGCGGCGCAGAGCCGGAACGGGTCCACGCTGCCGTCCGGTACCTTGACGGCGCCGATGAGCTCCGGATTGACGGAGGGCTCCATGCGCCGGGCCAGTTCGGGGTCGATGATTTCGGCATCGATGCCTGCGCGCTGGCAGGCTTCGACGAAGGTTTTCTGATATCCCAGGTCATCTTCCGGCAGGGTGATGAACAGGCCTTCCGTTTCTTCTACACAGTGGGCGGCGATCTGTCGCAAGATCCGGTTCTCGCGGATGCACTCCTCGGCCGATTCCGGGTCGTTTACGGCGTAGCGCGCTCCGGAATGCAACAGGCCGTGGTTGCGGCCGCTGGCCCCGGTGGCGATGTCGGACCGCTCGATCAGGAGGGTGCGCAGTCCGCGCATGGCGCAGTCCCGCTGCGTCCCCGCTCCCGTGATCCCTCCGCCGATGATGATGACGTCGAAGTTGTCGTTGGTGGTCATAGTTGTCGTGTTATTTGCTACAAATTTACAAAATCTCCTTATCTTTGTGGTTGGAACAACCACAGAAAACACTAAATATTGATGAAAATCTTTACGAAAATGGGGGCGCTCGCCCTCCTTGTCCTGTCATTGAGCGGCTGTGCTGCCGGAAAGTACATGGCCAGCTACGCGCTCACTCCCAAAGTTCACGGAATCGAAGACATTGAACGGACCCGTCACAAGGCGGATTCCCTGATGCCCGGCAGTACCCGCTGGTACGACAGCCTGAAGGTTGCCGGAGTCCTGAAGGACACGACCATCACGGGCTACCGTGACTTCAAGGTGCATGCCTGCTATGTGCCTGCTGCCCGTCCTGCGGAAGCACAGGGCACGGCCATCGTCGTCCACGGCTACGGTGACAACCACTTCGTCTTCCTGTATCTCGTCCGGATGTACCGCGATGAATTCAACTATAACGTCCTCTTCCCTGACCTGCAGTACCACGGCTATTCCGAAGGCGACCATATCCAGATGGGCTGGAACGACCGCCTGGATGTCGAGAAATGGATCGAGGTGGCGCACGATGTGTTCAAGGATGATTTCATGGTGCTCCACGGTGTGTCCATGGGCGCCGCAACCGTCATGATGACCAGCGGCGATCCGCTGCCGGATTATGTACGCTGCTTCGTGGAAGACTGCGGCTATTCTTCCGTGGTTGTCCAGTTCAACAACAACCGCAAGCAGAGCTTCCGTTTCATCCCGCCGGATGTACTGCAGAGCGCCAGCCTCGTGACCAAGAAGAGATACGGCTGGGGCTTCTGGGAGGCTTCATCGGTCAAGCAGCTCGCCAAGTGCGACCGCCCGATGCTGTTCATCCACGGCGATGCGGACGACTTCGTGCCGTTCGACAACCTGCAGCGGAACTATGATGCCAAGGTCAACGGCTACAAGGAGATGTGGGTGGCCAAGGGAGCCGTCCATGCAAATGCCTATGCCAAGTACCCGGAAGAGTACAAGCAGCATGTCCGCGACTTCCTGGCCCGCGTGAAGGAAATGCTCTAGACTTCTTCTTCCACGCAGGTCTTGGGATCCTGGATCTTGCGGACCGGATCGCAGGTCAGGCCGATGCCCAGTTTTTGGAAGGTCTTGCGGTCCACTTCGCTCAGCATGACGGTCGAGTGAACCTGGGCGCCGTTGAGCTTCGGCAGCTGGTCCAGGGCCATCTTGCAGTTCTCGTCCAGCAGGCTCATCATGGAGATGGTGACAAGGACTTCGTCCGTGTGCAGGCGGGGATTGTGGCCGTGCAGGTAGGTTACCTTCGTCTTCTGGATCGGGGCGATCATCGTCTGGGGAATGAGTTTGACATTGTGCGCGATGCCGGCCAGGTGCTTCAGGGCATTGAGCAGCAGGGCTGCGCTCGGGCCCAGCAGGGGAGAGGTCTCCGCCGTCAGGATGGTGCCGTCCTCCAGTTCGATGGCCGCGGTGGCGGTCCCGCATTTCTCGAGGCGCTCCCGGGCGGCGACGGTGGTCTTGCGGTATGCGGTGGTGATGCCGACTTTCTTCATCACGAGGGCAATCTTGTTCACCTCGGCTTCCGTGGCCTTCCCGTCGGCGAAATTGCAGAGTGCCGTGTAGTAGCGGCGGATGATCTCCTGCTTGGACGCCTCGCGGCACGCCTCATCGTCACAGATGCAGGAGCCGATCATGTTGACGCCCATGTCGGTGGGTGACTTGTAGGGCGACTCGCCGTAGATGTTCTCGAAGAGGGCGTTCATCACCGGGAAGATTTCGATGTCGCGGTTGTAGTTGACTGCGGTCTCGCCGTAGGCTTCCAGGTGGAAGGGGTCGATCATGTTGACGTCGTCCAGGTCGGCCGTGGCGGCCTCGTAGGCGATGTTGACCGGGTGGTTGAGCGGCAGGCTCCAGACCGGGAAGGTCTCGAACTTGGCGTAACCCGCCTTGATGCCGCGGCGGTTCTCCTGGTAGAGCTGGCTCAGGCAGACGGCCATCTTGCCGCTGCCGGGACCGGGGGCGGTCACGACCACCAGCGGTTTGGCCGTCTCGACATAGTCGTTCTTGCCGAAGCCTTCCTCGGAGTCGATCAGGGCCACATTGTGGGGATAGCCTTCGATCGTATAGTGGTAGTAGACCTTGATGCCCATGCGCTCCAGGCGCTTGCGATAGGCGTCGGCGCTGGACTGGCCGTTGTAGTGGGTGATGACAACGCTGTTGACGCTGAAGTCCCGCGCCAGGAACTCGTCTCGCAGGCGCAGCACGTCCACGTCGTAGGTGATGCCCAGGTCGCTGCGGACTTTGTTTTTCTCAATGTCCACGGCGCTGATCACGATGACGATCTCGAGGTCGTCCTTCAACTGGTAGAGCATCTTGAATTTGCTGTCCGGCTCGAATCCCGGCAGCACGCGGCTGGCGTGGTAGTCGTCGAAAAGCTTGCCGCCGAACTCCATGTAGAGTTTGTTGCCGAATTTGGCAATGCGCTCCTTGATGTGCTCAGACTGGATTTTGAGATATTTTGCGTTGTCGAACCCGTATCGCATAAGAACAGAAAGTTGGTGAATACGGGTTACAAAAATACTGCTTTTTGTGTGAATACTGCAAATTTTTTGTGGGTCGGAATGCAGAAAACTGCAGTTGGTGCCTTTACCGGGCCGTTTCGGGCTGCGGAGCGAAATAATGGGACTTCGCAAAGAGGAAGTGCTGCTCGAATGAGGTCGTCGCCAGCCGTGATTCCGGAATCCCGGGCTGATAGATGTCGAAGGCGTGGTAGAGACCCTCGAACACATCGCAGTCGGCCGGAATGCCGGCTTCCCGCAGGTGCGCGACATAAGCCAGCGTCTCACAGTAGAAAGGCTCTCCGGTGCTTACGAAGGTGTATGCCGGCGGAAGCCCCCGGTAGTCCGTCTCGCGCGCGGCTGCGGCGTATGGAGGGACGTCGTCCGATCCGTACAATTCGCCCAGGTACTGCTCCCAGCCGAAGTGGTTGAGTTTCGTGTTCCATACTTTGTTGTGGTTGTCCCGGGAGGATTCGGTGTCCCGGTCGTCCAGCATAGGGTATAGCGGCATCTGGTAGGCGATGCTGAATTCGCCGCGGTCACGGGAGAGGATGCAGAGTGCGGCGGTCAGACCACCCCCGGCGCTTTCTCCGCCCACGAAGATCTGGTCGGTCCGGATCCCGAGCTCTGCGGCATGGGAGACCATCCATCTCAGGGCATCGTAGCAGTCCTCGATGGCCGCCGGGTAGCGGTGCTGGATAGACAGCCGGTAGCCGGGAGAAACGACCACAGCGCCGTATTTCTCGACCAGCGGCCTGGGGCGGCCTACCCATTTGGCCATGGATTTCATGCCGGTGATATAGCCTCCGCCGTGGATCCACAGGATGCCGGTGCGGAGCGTATCGGCTTCGTCCCGGGGGCTGAGAACCAGCACCCCCATCCGCTTCCCGTCCGAACGCTCGATCCTGTGGGTCCTGGACCGGACGCGGGCGGTCGCGCTCCGGGCCGGGCCCGGCAGGGCCAGCAGCAGACAGATCAGCAGCACGATCCTTCTCCCCGGCTCAGAAAGACTTTTTCCCGTTTTCATAATTTCAAAGATAAGCATTCTCCTCCTATCCGGCAAAATATTCCCTATCTGTATATTTATTATTATTTTTGCAGGGAAACAGTCCATGCAAAATCGGCATACAGCCCTGTAAACATACAGATCAATATGGAAAAATACCAATCCCTGGACCTCAACGATTACGTGCAGAGCGGTGAAGGAGGAACAGCCCTCACCTATAGTAGCAAAGACGGAAAAACCCTGGCAAAACTCTTTCAGAAAGGCTATTCGGCCCAAACGGCAGAGCGGGAGTTCCTGATCGCAGATGCCGTCTATAAGGCCGGTATTCCATCTCCCAGGCCCATCCGGCTGGTGACGGATGGGGAACGCTTCGGCGGTGAGTATGAACTGATTGTGGGAAAACGCTCTTATGCGCGGATCATCTCCGAGGAACCGGACAAAATGGAACCGCTCTCCGTCAAATTGGCCGGACTCGCCTTGCAGCTGCACAACACCCCGGCCGACAGCGCTGTCTTTCCGTCCATGAATGAGGTGGTCCGGCCCTGGGTAGAGAAGTCGGAACGCATTCCCGAAGATCTGCGCCCCCGGCTTCTGGAAGCGCTGGACAGCATCCCTTCCCCCCGGACTTGTCTCCACGGAGACCTTCACATCGGCAATATCATTACCGACGGCAAAAAGGACTACTGGATCGACCTGGGCGAGTTTGCCTACGGCGCCCCGGAGTGGGACCTGTCTTTCATATATTTCTCAGGTTACTTCCTGGACCGGAAGAGTTGTATGTGGCTCTATCATCTGGAACCCGGACAGCTTCGCGAGCACTGGAACATCTTTGTCAATACTTATTTCTCTTTCCGCAGTCCGGAGGAGCAGAAAGCGTATGAGCGGAGCCTGTTCAAGTTCGCCGCCCTGCGCACCGTGGCCTATTTCGGCAAGTTGAATGGCGGGAAGGGAACGCCTGATCCTTACATGGTCCAACTGGTAGGCCAGTTGCTGGATGGCGCTGTGCCCGGAGTTTCGGAAAAGTAAAGTGCCGCTGGCCTTTCGGAAGCATCACCCTCAGTCGAGCGTGATGCTTTCGATTCTCAGGCGCAGGATTCCGGAAGGGACCCGGGCCTCGGCGATTTCGCCGACCTTCTTGCCCATCAGGGCGGCGCCGATCGGGGATTTCAGCGAGATCTTGCCGGCCTCGAGATCCATCTCGTGGGGACTGACGATTTCGAATTTCATGCGCGCATTCGTCGCAAGGTTGGTGAATTCGACCCGGCTCAGCAGGGAAACCCTGTCTTTGGGGAGGGCTTCCGGGTCGATCACGCGTGAATGCTCCAGGACCTTCTGCAGGAAACGGATCCGGCTGATGGTCTTCGCCTGGAGCCGCCGGGCTTCCCGGTATCCGGCGTTGTCGCTTCGGTCTCCCTGGGCGCTGGCCTCCGCGAGATCGTCCCTCACTTTGGGGTATACCTCTTCGATCAGATGCTTCAGCTCGGCCGAAATCTCGTCGTGCCGTTGTTTTGATAGGTATTCCATAGCTCAGATATACTATATCGGCGAGAGAAACTACCTCAGATCCAGGTGAATTGTTCTCTGCCGGCACCGATCTCAAAATGGCATTTAACAATGCCGAGATCATAGTTGAGATAGCTTTTTCCCGTAAGCGAAAAAGTGGATTCCGCCTTGACCCGGTTGCCTTCCAGCAGCGTAAACTTGAATTTCTGCTGGTTCATGGCAGTCGGGGCAAGAAGGACAAGCTGGATATGAAGTCCGCTCAGGGCATTCAGTTTTTCTATTTCATTCTTCAGCAGAGAGATTTTGGCTGGTTCGATGGCTTTGTCCGTGTACTTGCGGACCGCATGGCGGGCTTTGACAGCATCTATTAGTTCCATAATATTAACGGTTTCATACAATATTTCAAATATAAGTTTTTTATTTGAAAAGTATCGGGTTCTATGCGTCTTGGATGAGTTTTACTTCCTGTTTTGCCCCGTGTGCCTTCCGTTGTCCCGGCTTTATTTTGCTGGAAAAAGATAAGACGAGTCAGTATGGAGAACTATTTGTATCAGTCTCCGGACCGGGAGCTGGGAATCCCTCCGGAAATGTTTATCTTTGTATGTGAATGAATAAGCCGATAAGTTAATCCATGCCGGTATTCCACCATATCCGATATGCCCGTTCTGTCCGTTTCGGCGAGTCGGAACCGACGGCGCAGGACGAAGACTGCCATTTCCTGAGCATCTACACCCCGTTCCTTTTCGGTCCGTGGGAAAGATGGAAAGATGCCGGAATACTCCGCGGTATCTCCCGGGAGGAGTGGGAGCAGCGAGGCGGGGCGCTTCGCCGGCAGTGGCTGGATTTCATCCGATAGTTCCGAACGGCCATGAGGTTCCAGCATACACACAGACCCGGTTTTTGGCTCGGCTTCATCGATTTCTTCACGGCCGGGTTGTTCTTCCTGCTGTACATGCCGCTGGGCGGCCTGCAGGAGGAACTCGATGAGATTCTCGGCAGGAGGACCCAGCGATACTGGGTCGCGTACCTGCTGGGCATCCCGACGGCGTTCATCTATCCGTTGATCTGGATGTCCCGGATCGCGGAGGAGCTGAAGGCAATAGCCATTGACATGGGCATTGAGGGCCCTTACACCTCCTGGTGGCACATGTTCGGATGGAATGTCTTCGGCATCCTGCTGATGGGACCCGCTGTCGCGACGCAGCGATTCTTTGATACCCTCAACCAGGTTGAGTGCAAGCTCAACGAAACCTCCTAGTCGATGAAGCTGCGGAAACCACGGATCACCGGAACGGGAAAAGGGTGCTGGAAGGCGGCGCCCAAGGTCATCAGGGAAGATGTACTATGTGAAATGCTGTCAGAGTTAACGAAGAAATAAGATGAAACTGAAGAAACGAAAGCTCAAGTTCGCAGCGATATTCGGAGTCTGCTGGTTTGCGCTCCTGGTCCTGCTGGTTGACGGAATCCTGAAATTCCAGACACTGGTCGACCGTTTCGGGTCATACGCCCTGGTGGAGATTACGCTGATTCTTTTGGTCATTCTGCCTACAGTGGCGGTATACATCTTCACAAAAGAAGGTGAATTCTAATTAGAATCTTTCCAAGTAAGTCAAGATCTGTCTTGCCGATAAAAAGAAGAAGCAATGTAAAAAGCCTCAGAATAAAGAGGTCGGTTTAGTCCTGTATATATACTACATTGGACTGGACTAATCCTCATTTCGCTGTTTCTCATTTCTTCTTTTTATTGGCTCCCTGATCATCTCCTTTCGGAGGGCATAAAATCTCGCAACCAGTTCATAATAAAACGCGGAAAAATCCGTGTAAACATTTCACCTTTGCCGTTCTTGGAAGGTCAACACCGGGCAACGAGTTTTTCGTCTTATTTTCTGCGAAAGTGTTAACCGGTTCGCGTTCGAGGGGGTCAAGATGACCCCCTCACGGCTTGCATCGGTCGCAACAATTCGCTAATAGCAACAGAACCACCCCGCTTCGCATTGACTCCGTTCTGGGCTCAAGGGATCGGTACAGAGGCAGTAAGGCAGGTCTGCGGAATCGCATTTCAGGAATTGGAACTTGACAGGATTATTGGCCAGGTGTTCCCAGAGAACGTGGCGTCAGTACGGGTGCTGGAGAAAAACGGCTTCCGGCTGGAAGAAACAATTGTAGAAAAAGTGATTAAAAGCGGAATGGTGCGGGATGTGAAGCTGTATCGGAAAGGCATTTTCTTTTAAACCATCGTATTCCCTATTGTTGTCAGAGCATCGGCAAAAAGCAACAACTTGTTTCTTGACACGTATTTTCAAACATCGTAACTTTGCTCCATCAAACAAGACGATAAGACAATGGAAGCAAAAGAAATTTTACGGAATCTGCGTGAAAAGAACCACTTGACACAGGAACAGATGGCCGAGCGCATCGGTGTTACCAGGCAGGCTGTAAGCCGTTGGGAGACAGGCAGGACGCAGCCCAATCCAGAGTTGCTCAAAGTATTGTCCCGAGAATTCGGAGTATCAATCAATACGCTTTTGGGCTCGCCCCGGACGCTTTACTGTCAGTGCTGCGGAATGCCGCTATCGGATGATGCGATGATCAGCCGTGAAGCGGACGGTTGTCTCAATGAAGAAT
>JAFTCB010000005.1 GCA_017454905.1 Bacteroidales bacterium | reverse complement strand
CCTGCCCGGACGTCCTCGCCAGGCCGGACCGCACGGGTGCAGGGTTGGCAGCCGATGCTCGGAAACCCCTGGTCGTGCAATTTGTTGTAGGGGATGGCATTCGCGCGCACGTAGTCTTTGACATCCTGCTCGGACCAGAGCAACAGGGGATTGAGTTTCAATACGTCGTCGTCCGCATCGTACTCGACCATCTGCATATGTGCGCGCGTGACGCTTTGGCTGCGGCGCAGTCCCGTGATCCACACTTCTACGCCATCCAGGGCCCTTTTCAGGGGCTCGATCTTGCGGATACCGCAGCACAGGTGGCGCAACTCAATGCTGTCATAGAAGAGGTTGATGCCGTGCTCACGCACCATCTCCTGGACCTTCTGGAAATCAGGAAAGAAGACTTCGATCCGGATCCCGTAGGTCATCTCCGTACGGTCGATCAACTCATAAGTCTCCGGGAACTGCCTTCCCGTGTCCAGGGTAAACACCCGGGTGTCCTCCTTGTCCGCCGCGACCATCAGCTGCGTGACGGTCTGGTCTTCCAGGCTCAGGCTGGAGGACAGGGCCGCCCGGCGCCCGAAAGTGCCGAGTGCCCAGCGGATGGCCGCCTGCGTGCCTTCCTCGCGCCCGAGCGCGAGCAGCTCCGCGTTCTTTGCCGCGGCGAGTGCGATCTTTTCTTCTTGGGTCATATCAGTATTCTCCTGCAATCATACCTGCGCCAACGGTATCGTTGGACGCGTCGATAAAGATGAGCGAACCCATCGTGCGGCTCTCCCGGTAGGGATCCCAGACCAGCGGGGAGGCTGTCTTGAGGTGTACGCGGGCTATGTCGTTCATCGTCAGCTGCTCAGCGTCATAGAGACGCTCCTGGGTGTTGATGTCGACTTTGTATTCGATTTCCTTGACAATGCCGACCACTTCCTGGGTGGCGTGGCGGACGGTGTAGCGCTTGCCGCACACGAGCGGACTGTTGCGCAGCCAGCACACATCCACGGCGAAGTCCTGTCCCACGCCGGGCTGATTGCCCTCCTTTGAGACAATCACGTCACCCCGGCTGATATCTATGTCGTCCGTGAGCGTGACGCAGACGGACTGGTCCGCCACGGCGCTCTCCAGCGTCTTGTCGCCCAGGTAGATATCCTTGACGGTGGATACCATCTCCGACGGATAGACCTTGACCTGGTCCCCGGGCCGCAAGGCTCCCTCCGCGATCAGCCCGGCATAGCCCCGGAAATCCGGGAACCGATCCGCGATCGGCCGGATGACGTACTGCACGGGCAGGCGCAGCCGGTCCGCCGCCTCTTCGGGCAGCGCGACCGTCTCCAGGAACTCCAACAACGCCGGCCCGTCGTACCAGGGCGTCCGCTGCGAACGAGTGACGACGTTGTCTCCTTCCTTGGCGCAGAGGGGGATGAAGGTCACGTGGCGGAACTGCAGGCCGAAGCGGGCGAGCAGGGTGCCGTAGTCCGAGCAGATCTGTTTATAGACGGTCTCGGAGAAGTCCACCAGGTCCATCTTGTTGATGGCGACGACGACTTCCGGGATGGCCAGGAGCGAAGCGACGTAGCTGTGGCGGGCAGTCTGCTCCATCAGGCCATGGCGTGCGTCCACGAGGATCACGGCCAGGTCCGCCGTGCTCGCGCCCGTGACCATATTGCGCGTGTACTGGATGTGGCCGGGGGTGTCTGCGATGATGAACTTGCGCCGGGGCGTGGCGAAGTAGCGGTAGGCCACGTCGATGGTGATGCCCTGCTCGCGTTCGGCCCGCAGACCGTCAGTCAGCAGGGCCAGGTTGACCTCTTCGTTCCCGCGGCTCCGGGAGGCCTCTTCGACCGCTTCCAGCTGGTCTTCGAAAATGGATTTGGAGTCATAGAGCAGCCGCCCGATGAGCGTGCTCTTGCCGTCGTCCACGCTGCCCGCCGTCGTGAAGCGGAGCAGCTGCATATCGAGATATCCTTTGTTCTGCATAGATTAAAAATAGCCTTGTTTCTTGCGGTCTTCCATTGCGGTCTCGGAGCGCTTGTCGTCTGCACGGCCGCCGCGCTCGGTCACGCGGGACGCCGCAATCTCGTCGATGATGTCCTCCAGCGCATAGGCGTGGGAGCGGGTAAGCCCGGTGCAGGTCACGTCGCCGATGGTCCGGCAGCGCACCTCCAGTTCCACGACTTCTTCCTCCGGCCTGCGGGGGATGAAAGGGGGATCGGCGGCCAGCCACTGTCCGTCCCGTTGGAAGCACCGGCGCCTGTGGGTATAGTAGAGCGAAGGCAGTTCGATGCCTTGCTGGTAGATGTACTGCCAGACGTCCATTTCGGTCCAGTTGCTTATCGGGAAGGCGCGGAAGTGCTCGCCGATATCCTTCTTGGCGTTGTAGATGTTCCAGAGTTCGGGGCGCTGGTTCTTGGGGTTCCACTGCCCGAATTCGTCGCGGTGCGAGAAGATGCGCTCCTTGGCGCGTGCCTTCTCCTCGTCGCGGCGCGCCCCGCCGCACGCGCAGTCGAACTTGTGCGCAGCGAGGGTGTCCAGCAGGGTGACGGTCTGCAGTTTGTTGCGGGAGGCGTTGTAGCCCGTCTCCTCGCGCACCTTGCCTTCGTCGATGGACTGCTGCACATAGCCGACCACCAGGTCGGCGCCGAGCTTCTCCACGAGCGCGTCGCGATAGGTCAAGGTCTCCGGGAAATTGTGCCCGGTGTCAATGTGGACCAGCGGGAAGGGGAGGCGTGCGGGATAGAAGGCTTTCCAGGCCAGGTAAGTCAGTACGATGGAGTCCTTGCCGCCCGAGAAGAGGATACAGGGTTTCTCGAACTG
>JAFTCB010000037.1 GCA_017454905.1 Bacteroidales bacterium | reverse complement strand
GTAACAAGGTAGCCGTACCGGAAGGTGTGGCTGGAACACCTCCTTTTTGGAGTTCACTCCTTGACACTCTGCTCGCGGTTCGATGTCCAAGGCACGAATCAGTCATCTGGTTGCCTTGTACTTATCTTTCAATATTTATACAGGCTCGTAGCTCAGTTGGTTAGAGCGCCACACTGATAATGTGGAGGTCCGCGGTTCAACTCCGCGCGGGCCTACTTAAAAGCGGAACAACTGCGTGCGCAGTTGTCTCGCTTTTTCCTTTTCCGGGGGTATAGCTCAGCTGGTAGAGCACATGCTTTGCAAGCATGGGGTCGCCGGTTCGAATCCGACTACCTCCACAAAACCGCAGCAGGATCATTTCTGCTGCGGTTTATTTTTATTTCCTTATTGGACCTTATTTTACCGGCGGATCTCCAGGATCCGGACCGGCTGCGGAGGAAGGTCGACGGTCTTTTCGCCATCCCCCTGCCCGACCCGCTGGACGAACAGGTCCAGCACGCCATCGCGCTTCCAGCGCTCATAGTCCAGGCTGGGCTCCCACGCATCCACGGGATCCTTCGTGAGGTCCCGTACCCGCCAGTCCAGAAGGTTGGAACTCTCAGCAAGCGAGACGCGGCTTCCGCGCTCGACATCCCTGAAAATCAACCAGGTACGTTTCCCGTCCGCCACAATCTGCGGACGGGAAACGGGAATGGATTTTGTCCCGCCCCCCGACAGGGAGAAGGGCGAGGTGCGCTCCCCCGCCTGCGTGGCGCTCCAGATCAGTCCGTCGAAGCGGACAATGCGGTACTGCGGGATGCTGTCGCCCGGCTCCCGCCAATAGCTGGCGATGCAGGGGCGGCCCTGCGGATCCGCCGTCATCGAAGTCTGGTTGATGAGTTCGCTGCCCTGCGGGATCTTCCAAGCCACTTCGGCCGTCTCCAGGGTGATGGGCAGCCCGTAAACGGTGCCGTCGGAGCGCTGCCAGGTCCGCCCGCCGTCCCGGGACGCTGCGTAACAGAGATCGTGGTTGGTCTCGACCATCCAGGTCTCGCGCCACACCCAGGAAAGGTGGATGACGTCCTGCGCATCCATGTACATCTGCCAGTAGGCATTGCGCTGTCCTTCCCCGTCGATGAGCTTGGACTGGATGCGGGTCCAGCGGCCCGCCGCCGTCTCGTAGCGGTTGAGCACCAGGTCGCCGTTGCCGGAGGAGCCGTCGCGGTAGGCGAAAAGCAGGTCCCCGTCCGAAAAGCGCCGGAACTCCGGGTAAGTCACATGGCGCTCCAGATCTGCATCGACCATCTGCCCGACCACCTCGAAATCAGCATGATACGGAGTCCGGCTCCGGGCATAGCGCAGCGGCACGCCGTGCTGAGCCCAGCTGATGTGCAGATAGCCCGCCCCGTCCAGCCCCAGGCTGATGGTATTGTGCGCGTCAGTACAGTCGCCCCGCAGGTCCGTGGCCTGCACGATCCACCCGCTCCCGGGATCGAGTTCCCGGCGGGCCACCATCACGGTGCCGCCGGCATCATACCAGGCGGCGAACTGGCAGCGGGCGTCACTCGTGACCGAAGCTGCGCGGAAAACGGCGGCATTGACGGAAGTGGCGGCATAGCCCTCGCCCAGCCGATATTCCTGCACACGGGGCCCGCAGGCGCCCAGGGACAGCAGGACGAATACGATGGAGATCAGTTTCCTGTGCATACCGCAAAGATAGCTTTTTTTTGTACCTTTGCGCTTCATGGAAAAAGCATCACTCTGGAAATTGTTCTGCGTATTCGCCAAGATGGGCGCATTCACCATCGGTGGCGGATATGCGATGCTTCCCCTGATCGAAGATGAGATGACCCGCCGCGGCTGGATCTCGCAGAAGGACGTCCAGGACATCATCGTGCTGGCCCAAAGCGCCCCCGGGATCCTCGCCGTCAACATGGCCATCTTCACCGGCCACAAGATCAAGGGCTTCAAAGGCAGCGTGGTCTCCGCCATCGGGGCCGTACTGCCCTCCCTGATCATCATCCTGCTGATCGCGATGTTCTTCACCGAATTCAAGGACAACGACATCGTGCAGCGCATCTTCCAGGCGGTCCGCCCGGCCGCCGTGGCCCTCATCCTCGTCCCCGCCGTACGGATGGCCCGGGCCGGATGCCGGGAATGGTGGACCTGGGCCATCGCCCTGGGTGCCATGCTCGGGGTCGCTTTCCTCAAGATCTCCCCGATCTGGATTATCCTCGTGACCATCTCGGTGGCCGTCTCCGTGTCCCTGATCAAACAGAAGAAGCCATGACCGCACTGCTGGGACAATTGTTTTTCACCTTCTTCTTCATCGGGCTGTTCAACTTCGGCGGCGGCGGTGCGATGCTCTCGCTCATCCAGGGCCAGGTCGTCACCGCCCACCAGTGGATCACGCAGGCAGAGTTCACGGACATCGTCGCCATCTCCCAGTCCACCCCGGGACCGATCGGCATCAACTGCGCCACCTACGTCGGATATGAGGTGATGGCGAATGCCGGATTCGGGCAGTGGGCCGGCGTGCTTGGCTCCACCCTCGCCACCCTGGCGATCGTCCTCCCTTCGTTCATTGTTTTCTTCCTGATAATCAAAGTTTTCAACAAATTCCACGAAAGCCGCACCTTCGCCGATACGATGCGCGCCCTGCGCCCGGCCGTGGCCGGCCTGATCGGCGCCGCGGCCCTGGTCCTGATCTTCCGGACCGGCTGGACATCCGGCAGGTTGCAGGTGAGGCTGCTGACGGAAAATTTCCCGGACTGGAAAGCCTGGGCCATCTTTGCAGCCGCCTTCGGCCTCGGGTTTACCAAAAAAGCAGGTCCGATTGCCATTATTTTAGGCGCCGGGGTGCTCGGTTTGTTGATTTATTGATTATATTTACATGATGAAACAATTTCTTACCACCCTCGCCATTCTCCTGGCCGCTTTATGCGCGCGCGCGAACGCGCTGGACGACATTGTCCCGCTGCCCATGCATGTGGAGCAGCTGAAGGGGAGCCTCCGGGTGAAAGGGATCGCCATCAAGTGCGACCCGGCCTTCGACGCCCGGACCCGGGAAGCGGTCGGAGCCTTTGCAGCCAAGCTGGGCTACATCAGCGGCAAGGCATGCATCTATTCGTCCCCCATCGGGCTGGCGGAAGCCCTGGCAGGCGGCAAGCTCAAAGGAATTGTCTTCCTGCAGGACAACAATCTGGATCCGGAGGCCTATACCCTCCTCGTCACCCCTGCCAACGCCGTCGTCCGCGCCCGTGGATTGAACGGCGTTCTTTATGCCCTCGCCACCCTCCGACAGATGCTCCCCGCCGCCATCTACGGCGACAGCATCGCCGAGAAGGAACACTGGTCCCTCCCCTGCTGCGAGATCGCTGACCAGCCCCGCTTCCGCTGGCGCGGCATGCACCTGGACTCTTCCCGCCATTTCTGGAGTGTCGACGAAGTCAAGCGCTACCTGGACGTGATGGCGATGTTCAAGCTGAACCGCTTCCACTGGCACCTCACCGACGACCAGGGCTGGCGCATCGAGATCAAGGCCTACCCCCTGCTCAGCCAGATCTCCTGCTGGCGGGAGGGCACGATGATCGGCCGGGACTTCTCTTCCAACGACCACATCCGCTACGGCGGCTTCTATACGCAGGACGAAATCCGCGAGGTGGTGGATCATGCCGCTTCGCTCGGAATCACCGTCGTCCCCGAAATCGACCTCCCCGGCCACATGCTGGCCGCGATGGCAGCCTACCCCGAACTGGGATGCACCGGCGGGCCTTACGCCGCCTGGACCATCTGGGGCGTCTCGGACCAGGTCCTCTGCGCCGGCAAGGAGAGCACCTACCGTTTCCTGGAGACGGTCCTCTCCGAGGTGGCGGACCTGTTCCCGGGCGAATACATCCACATCGGCGGGGACGAATGCCCCAAGACCGAATGGCAAAAATGCCCGGACTGCCAGGCGAAGATCCGCGAGCTGGGCCTGAAGGGCGACGGCCGTTTCACCGCTGAGCAGTACCTGCAGAACTACGTGACCCGGCGCATCCAGGACTTCCTCACCACCAAGGGCAAGAAAGTCATCGGCTGGGACGAGATCCTCGAAGGCGACCCCGTCTCCGGAACGACCGTGATGTCCTGGCGCGGCACCGCCGGTGCCAGGCAGGCCGCCGCCCTCGGCTTTGACGCCATCCTCGCTCCGACCTCGCACTGCTATTTCGACTATCTGCAGTCGGAGGATCCCGCCGGCGAGCCGCTCGGATTCAACGGCGTGGTCACCCTGGAAAAGATCTATTCGCTGGACCCGCTCGAGGGGATCGCGCCCGAGCAGGCGCACCACATCCTCGGCGTGCAGGCGAACCTATGGACGGAATACATCAGCACCCCCGATCATTTGGAATACATGCTCCTGCCCCGTCTGCTCGCCCTCTCGGAAGTGCAGTGGTGCCAGGAAGGCGCACGCAACCCCGCCCGCTTCCGCCGCGTACTGGAGGAACACGAATTCCCGGTGCTCACGCAAGCCGGGTACAACTACAGGAAACAATTAACTAATTTCTAATAACACCAACCAATCTTATGGCAAATGTAGTGATCATGCCCAAGCAGGGCCAGTCAGTGGAGAGTTGCATCGTCACTGAATTCAAGAAAAAAGTCGGCGACAAAGTAGCCGTCGGCGACATCCTTTTCAGCTATGAGACCGACAAGGCCTCCTTCGACGAGGAGTCCAAATTCGAAGGCACCGTCCTGGCTTGCTTCTTCCAGGACAACGATGAGATCCCCGTGCTCACCAACGTGATGGTGATCGGAAACGAGGGAGAGTCCTTCGCCGAATTCGCACCGGACGGCGCCGCCCCCGCAGCCCCTGCGGCAGCCCCCGCAGCCGCCGAGGCCCCGAAGGCCCCGAAGGCCGAAGCCGCCGCACCCGCAGCTGCGGAAGCTCCCGCAGCCGGTCCCGTCGTCGCAGGTGCACCCGTTTCCCCGCGTGCCCGCAAACTCGCCGAAGAGAAAGGCGTGGATACCGCACAGGTGGCCGGTTCCGGCCCTCACGGCCGCATCATCGAGCGTGACGTGATCGCCGCGGCAGGCGCCCCGAAGAGCGGTCTGGCGAAGGCCATGGCCAAGGACGGCAGCTTCGCCGCTCCCGAGCACGGCACCGGCATCGGCGGCATGGTCAAGGGTTCCGACCTCAAGGTCTGGCAGCCGAACCACACCGATATCGCCGGCGAAGGCGAGGAGTTCAAGGTGGAGAAGATGTCCAACATGCGCAAACTCATCGCCAAGTCGATGTACAACTCCCTGCAGAATTCCGCCCAGCTCACCCACATGCTCGGCGCAGATGCCCGGAAGATCCAGGCCCTGCGCAAGAAGGCCAAGAAGGCCCTCGAGGAAGGCCGCATCGATGCCAACATCACCATCAACGACTTCGTCTGCTACGCCGTCATCAAGGCCCTCAAAAAGTTCCCGAACGTCAATTCCCACTGCCTGGGCGACGCGATGCGCATCTTCAACACCGTCAACCTCGGCTGCGCCGTCGATACGGAGCGCGGCCTGATGGTCCCCTGCGTCAAGGGCGCCGAGAACCTCAACATCGTCGGGCTCAGCAAGAGCCTCAAGAAGGTGGCCGACGACTGCAAGAAGGGCAGCATCAACCCCGACCTGCTCGCCAGCGAGGCCGCTTCCTTCACGGTCTCCAACCTCGGCGGCTTCGGCGTGGAGTGGTTCACCCCGATCATCAACGTCCCGCAGAGCGCCATCCTCGGCGTCGGCACCATCGTCGCGCGTCCGAAGGACCTCGGCGGCGGAGTCTATGCCTTCGTGCCTTACATGGGCCTGTCCCTGACCTATGACCACCGCGCCATCGACGGCGGCGAAGCGACGCGTTTCCTCAAGCAGGTGGCCGTGGAGATCGAGAACCTCGAAGTAGAATTCTAATAACCAAACAGCAATATGTACGATTTAGCGATTATCGGCGGCGGTCCCGGTGGTTATGTGGCCGCAGAGCGTGCCGGCGCAGCCGGCCTCAAGGTCGTCCTTTTCGAGAAGAAATCCCTGGGCGGCGTGTGCCTCAACGAAGGCTGCATCCCGACCAAGACCCTCCTCTACAGCGCCAAGGTGTACAACTACGCCGTCACCGGCGACCACTACGGCGTCTATGTCAAGGACCCCGCCTACAAATATGAAGAATTCGTGTCCCGCAAGGACAAGGTCGTCCGCAAGCTCGTCGGCGGCATCAAGGCCGCGATGAAGGGCTTCAAGGTCGAGGTGGTGAACGAATCCGCCACCATCCAGGGCCGCAGCGCCGAGGGCATCACCGTCAGCGCCGCCGGCACGGACTACGTGGCCCGCAACCTGCTCATCTGCTCGGGCTCCGAGGCCGTCGTGCCCCCGTTCCCGGGTCTCAAGGAAGCCGGCGACGTGATCGTCACCAACCGGGAGATCCTCGCGCTCAAGGAGCAGCCCAAGGAGCTCGTGGTGATCGGCGGCGGCGTGATCGGCATGGAGTTCGCCGCTTTCTACAGCACCCTCGGCACCAAGGTGACCGTCGTGGAGATGCTGCCGAAGATCCTCGGCCCGCTGGACGACGAGATCAGCACCATGCTCCAGGGCATCTACGCCAAGCGCGGCATCAACTTCTGCCTGCGTTGCAAGGTGACCGGCATCGAAGGCAACACCGTGGTCTATGAGGACCCGGACGGCAAGGTCTGCCGCGTCAGCGGGGACAAGATCCTCGTCTCCGTGGGCCGCCGCGCCAACCTCCAGGGCCTCGGCCTGGAGAACCTGGGCGTGGAGATGACCCTCAACAAGGCCGGCCGTCCCGTCGGCATCAAGGTCGACGAGAAGATGCGCACCAACATCCCGGGCGTGTACGCCGCCGGCGACGTGACGGGCTTCTCGATGCTCGCCCACACCGCTTCCCGCGAGGGAGAGGTGGCCGTGAACAACATCCTCGGCAAGGCGGACCGGATGCGCTACAACGCCATCCCCGGCGTGGTCTATACCAACCCGGAGGTCGCCGGCGTCGGCCTGACCGAAGGCGAAGCCAAGGCCAAGGGTATCGACTACACCGTGGTGAAGCTCCCGATGGCCTACTCCGGCCGCTTCGTCGCCGAGAACGAGGGCGGCGAAGGCATCTGCAAGATCATCGTCGGCAAGAAATACCGCGAGGTGCTGGGCGTCCACATGCTGGGCAACCCCTGCTCCGAAATCCTGGCGGCCGCCTGCATCGCTATCGAGGGTGAGATGACCCTCGAGCAGCTCAAGGAAGTCGTCTTCCCGCACCCGACCGTCTCCGAGATCATCAAGGAAACCGCTTTTTCACTCAAATAACCAATAATCCACAACAATATGCCCAAATCACTTTACATTGATCCCAACAAGACCCTGCGTCCGGAAGAGCACGAAATCGTGATCCCCAAGATCCCCGTGATGCAGTACAAGAAGACCGTCAAGGACGAACTCAAAGAAGGCAACTTCACCAAGGAGGACCTCCTGCGCATCTACCACGACATGTTCGTGATCCGCGAATTCGAGACGATGCTCAACCTCGTCAAGACCACCGGCGGCTACAACGGCGTGGAGTACAACAACCCGGGTCCCGCCCACCTCTCCGCCGGCCAGGAGGCCGCTGCGGTCGGCATGGCCTACAACCTGGACACCGACGACTTCATCTTCGGTTCCCACCGTTCCCACGGCGAGATCCTCGCCAAGGGCCTCCGTTCCATCCAAATCCTCTCCGATGAGGAGCTGGAGAAGATCATGAACGAGTTCTGGGACGGCGCCACCCTGGCCGTCGCCAAGACCGGCTTCAAGGGCGGCAGCACCAAGGAGCTCGGCATCCGCTTCCTCCTCTACGGTGCCATGGCGGAGATCTTCGCCCGCACCACCGGCTTCAACAAGGGCCTCGGCGGATCGATGCATACCTTCTTCACCCCGTTCGGCATCTATCCCAACAACGCCATCGTGGGCGGCTCCGGCTCCATCGCCGTGGGCGCAGCCCTTTACAAGAAAGTCAACCGCAAGAAGGGTATCGTCGTGGCCAACCTCGGCGACGGCGCCATGGCCCGCGGCCCGGTCCTCGAAGGCATGACCTTCGCTTCCATGGACCAGTTCCACACCCTCTGGGAGGGCGACATGAAGGGCGGCCTGCCGGTGCTCATCAACGTGATGGACAACCAGTACGCCATGGGCGGCCAGACCCGCGGCGAGACCATGGGCTATGACTTCCCGGCCCGCCTGGGCGCCGGCTTCAACCCGGAGGCCTGGCACGCCGAGCGCGTCAACGGCTATGATCCCCTCGCCGTCATCGACGCCTTCCGCCGCAAGAAGGCCCTCCTCGAGAAGAAGGAAGGCCCGGCGCTGCTCGACGTCGTGACCTACCGCTACAGCGGACACTCCCCGAGCGACCAGTCTTCCTACCGTACCAAGGAGGAAATCGCCGCCTGGGAGGCTGAAGACTGCATCGTCGCCTACGGCAAGAAGCTTATCGAGGCCGGCCTGTGCGACCAGGCTGCGCTCGACGCCATCCAGAAGGAGGTCAAGGAGACCATCTTCGACTGCTACAAACTCGCCATCGACGAGAAGGTGTCCCCGCGCATGGATCTCGTCAAGGACAACGAACTGCTCGGCGACATGATGTTCTCCAACCAGAGCATCGACTCCCTGAGCGACGCCAAGCCCGACGTGCTGATGCCGCTCGAGGAGAACCCGCGCGTCAAGCAGATTGCCGGCAAGGAGCGCTTCTACAAGGACAAGGACGGCAAGCCGGTCAGCAGCATGAAGATGTACAACTTCCGCGACGGCGTGTTCGAGGCCATCGTGGACCGCTTCTACAAAGATGCTTCCCTGATCGCCTACGGTGAGGAGAACCGTGAGTGGGGCGGCGCCTTCGCCGTGTACCGCGGACTCACCGAGGCCCTGCCTTACCACCGCCTGTTCAACTCCCCGATCGCAGAGGCCGCCATCATCGGCACGGCCATCGGTTACGCCATGTGCGGCGGCCGCGTGATCCCCGAGATCATGTACTGCGACTTCCTCGGCTGCTGCGGCGACGAGATCTTCAACCAGCTGCCGAAGTGGCAGGCCATGTCCGGCAACATCCTCAAGATGCCGGTCGTCGTCCGCGTGTCCGTCGGCTCCAAGTACGGCGCACAGCACTCCCAGGACTGGACGTCCCTCTGCACCCACATCCCGGGCCTGAAGGTCGTCTTCCCGGTCACCCCGTACGACGCGAAGGGTCTGATGAACAGCGCCCTGCAGGGCACCGACCCGGTCATCTTCTTCGAGAGCCAGCGCCTCTACGGCATCGGCGAGCAGTTCCACGAGGGCGGCGTGCCGGCCGAGTACTATGAGATTCCGCTCGGAGAGCCGGACATCAAGCGCGCAGGCAAGGACGTCACCTTCCTGACGATCGGCGCCACGCTCTACCGCGCCCTCAAGGCCGCTGACATGCTCAAGGAGAAATACGGCATGGAGGCCGAGGTCATCGACGCCCGCACCCTGGTGCCGTTCAACTACGAGAAGGTGATCGAGTCCGTCAAGAAGACCGGCCGCATCATCATCGCCGGTGACGCTTCCGCCCGCGGCAGCTTCCTGAACGACCTCGCCGCCAACATCACCGAGCTCTGCTTCGACTACCTCGACGCAGCCCCGGTCGTGCTGGGCTCCCGCAACTGGATCACCCCTTGCCATGAGCTCGAAGAGGCCTTCTTCCCGCAGCCGGAGTGGTTCCTCGATGCGATCAACGAGAAGATCGTCCCGCTCAAGGACTACGTCCCCGTGAGCAACCAGACCGACGCACAGGCCATCATCCGCGCCAAGAAAGGTGTCTAGCGTATGAAGACTTTCGACGTCAACGCCCATCTCCACACCCCCTACTCCTTCAGCGCTTTCGACGGAGTCTGCCAGGCTCTCGACATGGCCGCTGAAGAAGGGGTGAAGGTGGTTGGAATCAATGATTTCTACTCGATGGACGGCTATCGCGAATGGAGTGAAGAGTGTGGCAAGCGCCACCTCTTCCCTCTTTTCAACATCGAGTTCATCTCCCTCAACGTAGAGGACCAGGCCGCCGGCGTGCGGGTCAACGACCCCAACAACCCCGGCCGCACCTACCTCAGCGGCAAGGGTCTCGCCTACCCCGTCATCCTGAAAGGCAAGGAGGCAGAGCAGCTCGCAGCCGTCAAGGCCGAGTCCAACGCCCAGGTCGAACGGATGTGCGCCAAGCTCAACGAGCATCTCGATACCGTGAAGGCCGGTTTCAACATCTCCTTTGCCGAGGTGCGCGACACGCTCACCCGCGGCTCCATCCGCGAGCGCCATCTCGCCAAGGCCCTGCGCCTGGCGGTCGACGCCCGTCCGGGCTGCGAGGCCTGCAAGCGCGCCCTCTACGAGCAGATCTTCGGCAAGCCCCTCAAGAGCGACCCGTCCAACGCGGCCGCCGTCGAGAACGAGATCCGCGGCAACCTCCTCAAGGCGGGCGGCGCGGCGTTCGTGCCCGAAGATCCCAAGGCATTCCTGCCGATGGAGACGGTCCAGCGCATCATCGAGGCGGCCGGCGGCATCCCCACCTACCCGTTCCTCGCTGACGATGCCAAGGGCAATTTCACCGACTTCGAGGGAGACCTCATGAAAGCCGCCGACACGCTCAAGAAGCGCGGCTTCCGCTCCGTCGAGTTCATCACCACGCGCAACACCACCGCCGTGCTGGAGCAGTATGCCGGCTACCTGGAGGATGAAGGCTTTACCGTCACCTTCGGATCCGAGCACAACACCCCGGCCCTGGAGCCCATCAAGCTCCGCACGCGCGACGCGGCAGACCTCTCCGCCAAGCTCAAGGAGATCAACTGGCGCGGCGCCTGCACCGTGGCTGCGCACCAGGCCGGTCTCAAGACCATCGAAGAGGGCGAAGCCCTCATCACCAAAACCATAACCGCATAATGAAAGAAATCGAGGCTCTCATAGCCATCTCACAGAAATACGGCGCTGACGACCGCTTCGTCATCGCCGGCGGCGGCAACACGTCCTACAAGACGGCCGACCGTCTCTGGGTCAAGGCCAGCGGCCACGCCCTCGCCACCATCACCGAGGACGGCTTCGCCGTGCTGGACCGCGCCCTGCTCAACCCGATGGGCGAAAAGAAATACAGCGCCGACACCGCCGAGCGCGAAGAGCAGGTCAAGAACGACCTCGCCGCCGCCTGCATCACCAAGGGCCGCCGCCCGTCCGTGGAGACCTCCATGCACAACTGCCTGGAAGCCGCCTACATCGTGCACCTCCACCCGACCCTCGTGGGCGGCCTGATGTGCGCCAAGGACGCTGAAGCGAAGTGCGCGCAGCTCTTCCCGGACGCCCTCTACATCCCCTACACCGACCCCGGCTACACCCTCTTCAAGAAAGTGTATGACAAGGTCGCTGCCTACAAGAAGGAGCGCGGCTGCGAGCCGCAGGTGATCTTCCTGCAGAACCACGGCATCTTCGTGGGCGCCGGCACCACCGCCGAGATCGAGCAGGTCTACGACGGCATCCTCTCCACCCTGGAGAAGGAAGTCCGTCCCGTCCCGCAGGGCGAGGCCCCGGTGTGCGACTGCATCAGCGAGACCATCCCGGCCATCCGCCAGATCCTCAGCCGCGGCGGCCGCGGGCTCAAGACCCTCAAGGTCACCAACAACGCGCTGATCAACTCCTTCATCGAGAGCAAGGCGGCCGCCGACGCGGTCCTGTCCCCGTTCACCCCGGACGGCATCGTGTACTGCAAGAGCGAGTACATCTACATCGACGCCCCGTGCGACAAACTCGTCGCCCAGGCCGAGAAGAAGATCGAAGCCTATGTCGAGAAACGCGGCCACACCCCGAAAGTGCTCCTCATCAAGGGCGTGGGCCTGGTCGCCGTGGGCGACAATGCCAAGAACGCCCGGATCATCACCGACGTCTTCTATGACGCGATGAAGATCGCCTGGTACGCCCAGAGCTTCGGCGGACAGCACCCCATGACCAAGCGCCAGATCGAGTTCATCGACAACTGGGAGGTGGAGAACTACCGCCGCAAGGTCGCCGGGGCCGGATCCCGGGGCCGTGTCGAAGGCAAGACCATCATCGTGACCGGCGCCGCCCAGGGCTTCGGCGAAGGCATCGCCCGCAACCTCATGAAGGAAGGCGCCAACATCGTGGTGGCCGACCTCAACGAGGCCGTCGGTCAGCAGACCGCCGATGCATTCAACGGGATCGCCAAGAACAACCGCGCCATCTTCGTCAAGACCAATGTCGCCGACATGGACAGCCTGCACAACCTGATCCGCCAGACCGTCCTCAACTTCGGCGCCCTCGACGTGTTCGTGTCCAACGCCGGCGTGCTCCGCGCAGGCGGCCTGGAGGCGATGACCCCCGAGAACTTCGAGTTCGTGACGAACATCAACTACAAGGCCTACTTCTTCTGCGCCAAGGTG
>JAFTCB010000036.1 GCA_017454905.1 Bacteroidales bacterium | reverse complement strand
GTAAAAACCGAAAGTTTAAGCCTTGGAATTTAGAGTATTCTTCAAGCGAATGTTGGCTGAATATTGATTGATTTTCAATTAGTTGCAGAAGATGGCCAATAAATTAACACAAGGTATGGTAAGTGCTACTATACATCTTGTTTAACGAGGAGGAGTATTAAGAGGGAATCATACTCTTAACATACTGATTTACAGCGAGATGAACAAAAATAATTTGTTTGTCTCGCTGTCTTTTTAGGCTATTTGTTTGTCGAATTTGTTTGTCTCAGGAGCTAAAAATCGCTAAAATCGTAGTTTGTTTTAACGAGGAGGAGTATAGAGAAGAAGCCACCGGAAGGAAGGCACAGCGGTGGTAGTTATCGGATGGTAACGTTGGTGGCTCCCATGGGGCCGAAGGTGTAGGAGCAGCTGAGTGCGAAGGCTTCATCCGGGTTGTTGCAGGAAATGCCCGAAGATATCGGGACGGCAGGTAGTGGCTATGAAGATGAGGGTCAGCATCCGCGGCCGTCAATGCTGCATGCAGCACCCATGTTTTCCGGGCGCGGCTCCAGGCCCACATCTTTGGAATAGAGCGTGACTGAACCGTCTTCCCGCACATAGCAAGGGATGCCTACATCTCCGATGGCTTTGGCTTCATCGAAAGCCGGGTTGGAGTCCCTCAAATCCAGGAACTGTTTCAAATTACGAACGTGTTTGCCGATATCGATAATCTCGAAATCAGGATTGCCTTCCACCTGCTTCTCCACGTATTCACAATCCGGGCAGGTGTGCATGACGAACATCTTGATCATATCATTCTTCTTTATAACAGTCCGTAAAGATACACATTTTCCGATACTTTATTTCCTCGGCTGAAGGCTCCGACGGTACGCACTGGGAGACTTGCCGAGGTGTTTGGTGCAATAGCGGCTGATGCCTGTTGCGAGCAGGTCCATCAGCTCCTGATAAAACTTGAGATGGAGGTCTTCTTTCCGGTCACGGAGGCGGTGGAAATCGGCAAGTATGCGGCCGGCTTCTTCTTCCGTGAGCGGAATGACCGGGTCCTGGTTGAGCGAAATGATGCATACGCGCAGCAGCACATGACCGTCGACAGGGACGGGGGGGGGCTGATGAGATAAGGTGCGGGAATGTCGGCGAAAATGGCTACATTTGCAAAGGCTTTATCATCGGGTTATGACAGAGAAAGAGAAGATGCTCACCGGCCAAGTGTATTCGGCTGTTGATCCTGAGCTGTTAAGGGAACTTAACGAAGTGAAGGAGGTGATTCATCATTATAATGCGTTGCTGCCGTCCGCAACAGCGGAAAGGCTGTCCATCCTGAAAGGCTTGCTCGGTCAAGTCGGAGACGATGAGATCATGATCAATCAGCCTTTCTACTGTGATTACGGAAAGCAGATCAGCGTGGGCAGGCGATTCTTTGCTAATTTCAATCTCACGGTGCTGGACGAAGCGCCCGTTACGATTGGCGACGATTGCTTCATTGGCCCCAATGTGAGCATTTATACAGCCTGCCACAGTACGGACCCGCAGGAGAGAAACAGCCGGCGCGAATGGGCGGAGCCCGTTTCAATCGGCGACAATGTCTGGATCGGCGGGAGCGTGACCATCCTTCCGGGAGTCCATATCGGCAATAATGTGACCGTGGGTGCCGGAGCCGTTGTGACGAAAGACATCCCGGATGGCTGCATTGCGGCAGGCAATCCGGCCAGGGTAATCAAGACAATTCAATGAGCGAAGAAAGCGTTTTCCGGCCGATGCGCCGGTTCAAGCAGCAGCTCCCGGAGGAGGAGTGCACGGCAATCCTGGAGACGGCGTATCGCGGCTTCCTGTCCGTCATCGGAGACGGAGGCTATCCATATACCGTCCCCATCAATTTCTTCTACAAAGAAGGGAAACTGTATTTCCACTGCGCCCGGGAGGGACATAAACTGGACGCACTCCAGGCCTGCGACAAAGCCTGTTTCACCGTCATCGACGAACCGCAGAAAGAGCCGGAAGACTGGTGGTATCATGTCCGGAGCGTCATCTGCTTCGGACGAATCCACATCGTTGATGACGAAGAGGAAAGGCACAGCCTTCTCCGGCAGTTGGGAAAGAAGTATTTCCCCGAAGGATACGATATGGAATCTGACATGCGGCGCAATGCCGGCCACGCCCTGGTGCTCGCATTCTCCATCGAGCACATGTCAGGGAAACGTGTCAGAGAGAAATAGCCGCAGCGTTTACTTCGTCTTTGACGAAGCTTCCTCAAACTTCGCTTTCATCGTCGGATTCTTGTAGGTGAGCTTCCGGATCGTGAGTTCTTCGGCATCCTGATTGGCAAGACGCAGGTAGTTCTCCGACTGCTCGAAACTCTTTTTGATCGCTTCAAGTTTCTTGATGGTGGCATCGATCTGTTCGATGGCATCCCTGAACTTCCCGGAAGCTCGGTTGTAATGATCACTGAATTTGGTGCGGAACTCGAGCAGTTTGTTTTCGAAATTGGTCACATCCACATTCTGGCTGCGGGCGAGAATGAGTTCTTTTTTATATTCCACAGTGCCCTTGGCAGCATTAACGAGCAGCATGATCAAGGACTTGAAGAATTGCGGGCGGATGACAAACATCTTCGGATAACGGTAGGAGACATCCACGATGCCCGTATTATACAATTCGCTGTCGGGCTCCAACAGAGAGACCAGGACGGCATACTCGCAATTCTTTTCCTTCCGGTCCTGGTCCAGTTTTTTGAAGAAATCCTCATTCTTGTGCTTCGTGGCGGTCTCGTCCATCTCATTCTTCATTTCAAACATGATTGAGATGTATTCCGT
The DNA here is from genome assembly GCA_017454905.1 of Bacteroidales bacterium. Lineage (GTDB taxonomy): Bacteria > Bacteroidota > Bacteroidia > Bacteroidales > UBA932 > Cryptobacteroides. The sequence goes on along the minus strand of JAFTCB010000036.1, from coordinate 24,419 downwards.
CCCATCCACGGAGTCCCGGAAGATAAAATCGCCCTTGCTGCCGCCGGAAGCGTCATTGTCTTTCTCAAAATACGCATTGGGGAACATCGGGCGCATCTCACCGTTGAAAACATTGCTGCAATGCGCTTCCAGCGTCTCTCCGACCATTTTCGTGGAGAGCCGGGTCTTGAAGTCCTTGAGGCGCTCAACCTCTTCATTCGCCAGACGAAGACGCGTTTCATAGTCCTGGACGGCCTCCTTGGCCTGCTGCCGCTCTTTCAGGACGGCGATTTCCAGGGCCTGTGCGCCCTGGCTGATGGTTGCCTTGAGAGATGCAATCTCCCGGTCTTTTTCCGTGACCGCAGCACGAAGCTCCAGTTCCCGTTTTTCTCCCATGGAAGAGATCTGCTGCTTCAGACGCCAGATCTCGCTCTCCTTCTCGAAGATCACCTTTTCCTTCGCCGACAGCTCTTTCTGGTGTACCTGCCCGGCCTTTGCATCACGGACGGCTTGCTCCGCCTCGTATTGTTTATGCAATTCTCCCAATCTACGGGAAACCTCGGCGTCAAATTCGGCGCCTTTTACCTGATTGAGAATGGAAGCATAATCGTCCTCGTTTACGCTGAACGGCTTTCCGCAGTTGGGGCATATCAGTTCGTGCATCTTCTTTCCTTTTATCGTTGGTTGCAGAGCTCCGGCCCGGATCCGATGAAGAACTTCCGTTTTCTGGCTCTGTCTGACAAATTTAAGCTTTTTATCGAAAAAGCACGCCTGCGCTCCCGCTAAAGTGACTGTTTCTTGTCCCGGCGGCGCACCACCCCGACATAGATCAGCAGCACGACATTCATCATGAGGGAATAGAGGATGGCCGGGATGGCCATCGCATCGTTCGCGAAGATGATCGGGCTGGAAGCGATCGCGATGGCCTGGGCAGCGTTCTGCATGCCCACTTCGATCACCACGGTCCGGCGTTGCCTGTCATCCGTCCGCACGAGGCGGGAGAGCAGCGAGGAGCAGCCGATGGCCACGAGGATGAGCGCGGTGACGCACAGGCCCAGGATGCCGATGTTCTCCAGGATGGTTTTGTGGTGCTGGATGTAGAAGACCGTGATGAGCACCAGCAGCAGCGGGAAGGCCAGTTTGGTGAGCACACTGTCGGTCCTCTCCGCGGCCTTCGGCCAGGCATAATGGAGACCGATGCCCAGGAGCACCGGAAGGAGCATCAGGACCAGGTTCTGCTTGATCAGGTTCCCGACCGGGAGGCTGATCCCCACACTCTCGCCGACCAGGCGGGTAGCGGCGCTCATGATCACCGGGATGGTGAAAAGCGTGATGACGCTGCTCAGCGCCGTCAGGGTCACGGACAGCGCGACATCTCCCCCGGCCAGTTTGGAAAACACATTCGAGGAACTGCCGCCCGGGCAGCAGGCGATGAGCACCAGTCCGATGAAGAAAACCGGCGTCAGTTTGAATGCCCAGGCCAGTCCCAGCGCGATCAGCGGGAGCAGCACCAGCTGTCCGAAGAGGGCGATGACGATGGGCCAGGGGCGCCGGAACACCTTCCCGAAATCTTCGAACTTCAGCGAAAGGCCCAGGTCGAACATCAGCAGGGTCAGTATCGGCAGAACAATCCAGATAGCCATAGAATATATCTTTTTGTGCCCGTTCCATGGGGACCGGGCCGCAAAGATACGCTATTTTTGACAATAACGCAGCCTGCCGGGTCCGGCAGGCTGCTTCTGCAAATCGAATCACGCGGGCCTATTGGGCCTTGTTGAACGCCTTGGCGCGGGCGTCCGCCTCTTCCGGGGTCAGGAAGCCGTTGCTCTTGACAATGACCTTGTAGCTGAAACTGACGCTCTGGCCGGGCTCCAGCTTGTACTCGACCGGCTCGGGGAGGGTCTTGTCGAAGTCCCGTCCGCCCATGCTGTTGACGGCGAAAAGGCCGTAACCGCGCGCATGCGACCAGGCCGGATAATTGGGATTGCCCCTGGCGTCGATGATCAGGATGGAGATGTCATCCCCTTCCTTGGTGCCGTTGAGCATCGTCCACTCGGCCCGTTTGGACCACACGTCATCCCCCCGGTCCCCCAGGCTGTTGACGTATTCACCGCAGACGCCCTCGTTGTTGACCGTGGCCACCTCCGTCACGTTCCCCATCGCGTCCGTATAACGCTCGGGCTTGTCGGAGGGTTTCTGGAAAGCGCGGTCGACCCGCAGGCCGAGCATGCCTTCCTTGTTCTCCCGGAACAGGACCGGCTCGACGGCGGTCAGCAGGGCGGTCCGGACGACGGAGCGTTCATCTCCCTTGCCGTCAAAGGCATAGGTCGTTTCCTCCTTCATCAGGACCTTGCCGTCGTTGTCCACCCAGTTGGCCAGCACGACCAGTTTGCCGTTTTCCGCCGAGACGATCCGGTCGAAGACGACGGATCCGTACTGCGGCTTGCGCTCGGCCGGGATGGCGTAGGAATTGTTCCAGAAATCGAGCCCGTTGACGCTGCCGAAATTGAACCAGAGGCCGACATGATGCGGGTGGTCCGTGCTCTCAAAGGCCCGCGGGGCGCGGGGGAAGCCTCTCGTAATCTCCTTTCCGGACGCGGAGCAGATCGGCCACAGGACCTGTTTCTCCATATCCTCGGGATAGATGTATGAGGTGAAATACGTTCCGTCGATGCTGACATCCACTTTGCGGGCGGCATCGTCACGCACGAAAACGACTCCGGCGTCCTTCGCCGGATGGCATCCCAGCATCAGTGCCAGGAGCGGCAGCAGATACAATAACTTCTTCATGGGATCAATACTGGAAAGGTTTGCCGCCGGCCATCACCTCCTGCGTGGCAGGATCGAAGACCGTGAATTCGTGGGTACGCAAAGCCGCCGTGACCATGATGCAGGCAATGGAATGGTTGTAGCCCGCCATGTAGTTGGCGTTCGGCTGCTTGCGGCTGCGGACGCACTCCATCCAGTTGAGCATGTGCGCCACCGTCATCGGATCGCCGCCGGTGTTGGCGTCGGTGCTGACCTTGACATTGGATGCCAGGGAGAAGGAGTCGAGCTTGTTCTCCTGCATGCCCATGGCAGCAGCGTCGCGGGCGGCCATGCCGCCGTTGGCGGACACCATGTTGGTGTCGAGGTTGAGCTCGCCGCCGTTGGAGTAGTAGACCTCCTTCACGCCGCCGGCGCTGTTGGTGAAGCGGGAGGAATAGATGACCTGGAAGCCCTTGGCGGGATTGTCCTGCGGACCGTAATCAAGCACGGCCGTCATCGTGTCGTAGTTGGTACGGCCGTCATTCCAGAGGTAAATGCCGCCGTTGGCCGCGACGCTGCGCGGATAGTTGTAGCCGGTGAACCAGTGCACGGTGTCGATCTGGTGCGCCATCCACTGTCCGGGGATACCCGAGGAGAAAGGCCAGAAGAGGCGGAACTCCAGATACTTGCGGGGGTCGAATTCCTGCCAGGGGCGGTTCATCAGATAACGCTTCCAGTCGGTGTCTTCTTCCTTGAGGAGGGGGACCGTATTGGGACGGCGCCAGCGGCCGGGCTGGTTGACGTTCCAGGTCATCTCCACCATGACGATGTCCCCGAATTTCCCGGAACGCAGGTAATCGTTCGCAGCATGGTAGTTGGGGGCGCTCCGGCGCTGGGAGCCGATCTGGACGATCGTCCCGGCCTTCTCGATGGCCGCCTTGGCCACGCGGGCGTCCGCCATGGTCTCGGCAAACGGCTTCTCCACATAGGCGTCCTTGCCGTTCTCGGCCGCCTCGGCGGCATGGAGGGCATGCTGGAAGTCGGCCGTGGAGATGATCACCGCGTCGATGTCCTTGTCCTCGTACATCTTGTCATTGTTGACATAGGTCTTGATCGCGTGGCCGAAACGGGTCTCCAGCGTGGATTTGGCTTCCTCGCGGCGGAGCCTCCAGAGATCGGACACACCGACGATGTCGAAATTCAGCTTCTGGCAGTTGGCCTGGAAAGCAGGCAGCAAAGAACCCTTGAAACGGTCCGAGTAGCCGACGACAGCAACATTCACCCTGTCATTCGCACCCTTGATCCGACTGTAACTGGCAGCGCTGAGACTGGGGCCGCCAATCAGGATACCGGCAGCGGCATAACCCGCTTTTTTCAGAAAATCTCTTCTTTCCATGAATGTGGTGTTAATTGGTTTTCCCAAAGATAACAAATTATTTCAATTATCTTTGTGCATGTTTCGATTTTTACCGGTCATTGCACTTGGCTGCATCGCCTGGACGCTCTGGTGCTTCTGGCGGATCCTGCCCTTCCCCTGGTGGGGAAAAGGCATCTTTGCCGTCCTGTATGTCTTTGCTTTCGCCCTGCTTTTCGTGAATTTCAAGTCCGGGGACCGGCTGCCCCTGGCGCTGGCGACCGCCTCATACGAAATCGGGACCTCCTGGCTGATCTTCTTCGTGTACGCCTTCCTCCTGTTCGCCCTGCTCTGGCTCGGACGGCTGGTGCACCTCGTGCCGGCGTCTTTCCTGAAGGACTCCCCTGCCGGCTCCGGCACCGTCCTGGGCATCATCTGCCTGCTGCTGGTCTGCGGCTATTTCCATTATCACCACAAATACCGGGAGGAAATCGACCTCCGGACAGAGAAGCCGCTGGAGCGGCCGCTCACGATCGTGATGGCCAGCGACCTACACGTGGGCTACCACAACCGCCGGGACGAACTCGCACGCTGGGTGGATCTGTTCAATGCCGAGCACCCCGACCTCGTCCTGTTCGGAGGCGACATCGTCGACCGGTCCTTCCGCCCCCTGCGCGAAGGCCGTTATGACGAGGAGTTCCGGCGGATCGAAGCGCCCGTCTATGCCTGCCTGGGCAATCATGAATACATTTCCGGCGCCCTGGACGCGGAAGCGTTCTATAACGCGGCCGGCATCCGGCTTCTCCAGGATGCCGCCGCGGAGGACTGCGGCATCCGCATCATCGGCCGGGACGACCGGAGCAATGCCCGGCGGGCCCCGCTGGAGCGGCTTGCCCCGCGCGACTCCTGCTTCACGCTCCTGCTGGACCACCAGCCCTACCATCTCGAAGAAGCGGAGGCCGCCGGCATCGACTTCCAGTTCAGCGGCCATACCCACCACGGGCAGATCTGGCCCGGCAACTGGATCACGGACCTCATGTATGAGAAAGCGTACGGGCCGCACCGGAGAGGCGCGACCCGCTACTACGTGAGTTCCGGACTCGGCATCTGGGGCGGGAAATTCAGGATCGGCACCCGGTCCGAGTACGTCGTCCTGCATCTCCATAACTAGCCCTACATCGGCTTGATCTTGCGGGCGAGCCGGGCGCAGAGTCCCGGGAAGAAGCGCTTGATGTACACCATCACCAGTTCCTTCCGGCCGACGAGCACCTCCCGGCGGCTCCGGGAAATGGCCTTCACGATGATGCGTGCGGCATCTTCGGGCGGCATTCCCCCACCCTGCCCGGGATCCATCTGCCCGTGGCGCCGGCCGCCCTTGTCCAGGGCGTAGAACGAGATGTTGGTCCGCACCCGGCCGGGACAGACGAGGGTCACGCGGATCCCCCGGTCATAATATTCCGCCTGCAGCGTCTCGAAGAACCCGTACAGCGCGAATTTGGAGGAACTGTACCCGCAGCGGAGCGGGAAACCGAAACGGCCGGCGATGGAGGTGGTCACGGCGATGTGGCCGCCGCCCCGGGCCACCATCGGCTCCAGCAGGGCCTTCGCGATCGCGACCGGCGCGAAATAGTTGATCTCCATCATCTCCCGGACCATCTCCATCGAGGTGTCCTCAACGGTGGTACGCTGGCTGACGCCGGCGTTGAGGAAGACGACATCCAGCCCCCCGAAGGCCTCCCAGGCGCTCCGGGCAAGGGCGTCAATCCCGGACAGGTCCCGGAAATCATACGGAAGCACGGCCACGTCCGGAGCCCCCTGGGCCCGGCATTGCGCCGCCACGGGCTCCAGGCGCTCCCGGGAGGAAGAGGTCAGGACAAGCCGCGCGCCCTGGGCCGCATAGCGGCAGGCGCAGGCCGCGCCGATGCCGGAGGACGCCCCGGTGATCCAGACGGTCTGCATTATCCGCGGACCTTTTCGGTGGAGACCAGGCCCATCATCCGGAAGAGGAACTTGGGCAGCGGCTTCGCGGCGTCCCGCTTCTTCATGTCGATGTACCAGCCCAGCTTGCCGACGATCGGGACCTTCTCGGTCTCCACGAGTTCGATGAGCGTGCCGTCAGGATCCTCGATATAGCAGAACCGGCCGGAAGCCTCGCCCATGTCGAAACGTTCGCCGTCCGGGCAGCTGTCTACGGTGAAGGGGTGGCCTTCCGCTTCGCAGAATTTCTTCATCTCGTTCATCCCGGTCACGTCGAAGCACAGCTGGATGAAGCCGGGATCGCCCCAGAAGCGGCCTTCGTACACCTTGCGGGGCGCGGCCACGGGGGCTTCGACCAGTTCGAGGGTGCTGTCGCCGTACAAGCCGGAGAAGGCGCCGCTGAACGGGACGGAGCGTCCCAGCAGGACACGGCGGCAGCCGCGCTTCCCGCCGGGCAGGAAATCATTCTCAGAGAAAGGGCCCTTCGTGTCGCTGAGCACCTTGTCGTAGCCGAGCACCCTGCCGTAGAAGCGGAGGGCGGCCTGCATGTCGCTGACGCCGATCACGGCGCCGATGATGCCGCCGGTCAGCTTGTGTTGTTCGATATAGATGTCCTTGCGCTCCACAAGCTGGAACCAGTTGCCGTACAGGTCCTTGACATAGAAGCAGGGCGTCCCGTCAGGAAGTTTCTCCAGCGGACCCACCTTGGACCATTTTGCGGAGATCTCCCGGTGGAAAGCCGCCACGTCCCGGCACTTGACCTTGGCGGCCAGGATGCCCAGGTCGCCGAGTTCGATCTCGAAGGGGCAGGGCTGCGGCTTCCGGCCGGAGAACTGCCAGATCTCGAATCCGCCGCCCCCCTGGAGGTTCGCGGCGATGCAGGCGTGGCGCTTCTGCGGGACGCCGCCCGTATAGGGCAGCATGCGTTCCGCCACGGTATCATCTTCCAGGATGCGGACATCCGCACCGAACATTTCAATCAGCCAATTCCAGCTTTTGCGGAAATTCTCCGTCCCGACACCCACCTGTTGGATGCCGGCAATCACATGTCCTTCCATTGCTTATTCTTTTGCAGGTTTCTCCGCATTTTCCGCGGGACGTCCCCCGGAGAGTCCTTCCCCGATACCCTTGAAGATGTTGCCGAGGTCTTCGAAGAAGCCGGGCAACTGGTTGCCGATCTCCTCGATGGCCCCCGTCACGCTGCTCACGCCGGACTCCACGACCTTGGCGACATAGCGGCTCATCGCCTCGCGCACCTGCTTGACTTGGTCGCCGGTCAGCGAGCCCTTGTCGGCCTTGTACTCCTCGTACAGCTTCTGGAACTCTTCGTTCGCCAGTTCCCAGTCCTCTTCGGTGTAGGTGTCGGCATTCTGCTCGACCTTGTCCACGAAGGCGTCCATCCGGTCAGGCAGGGGTCTGGTGCAAGAACTGAGAAGCAGGGCGGCGGCAGCCGCGAGCGTCAGAAGGAAATAAGACTTTTTCATCATGCGGTAAATTTGAATTCTTTGACAAAGATAAATTATTTCCGCGACAATATTCCTATCTTTGTGCCCGTTATGGATTGGAAACGACTGTTGCTGACGGCATGCCTGGCCTTTGTCTGCCTGCTGCCGCTTGCTGCGCAAAAGGATTTCGACGCCGCCGACGGACGGATCACCTGGGTGGGACGGACGCTCGTGCAGGGCGGTGACGTCGTTTTCGACTGGTCCGGCGTCTATGCCATCGTGGAGTTCTACGGCAACGAACTGAAGCTCCGTGCCTCCGACAGCGGGAAGGATTATTTCAGCGTCTGGCTGGACCGCCCGGACATGACCGCGGAGCCGGACCGGACTTTCTGCCTGAGCAGCCGGGACACGGTCGTGACGGTTTGCGAAGCCCCGCACGTCAGCCATCCGGTACCCCACATCGCGATCATCCAGAAACGGACCGAGGGCGAGCAGGGCTGCGTCACGTTCCACCGCTTCTACGCGGAAGATCTCAGACAGGCCCGGCCCCCGAAGGAACGGCTGCTGGAGTTCGTCGGAGACTCTTTCACCTGCGGCTACGGGACGCTGAGCCATGCCGCCACGGACCCCTTCACCCCGGAGACCGAGGACTGCAACCTGACCTACGCCGCCGTCCTCGCCCGCTACTTCGACGCCGACTACCGGCTGGTCGCGCATTCCGGGATGGGCGTCGCCCGCAATTACGGGGACAAATTCGCCGGCTGGTACATGCCGGACCGATACCTCCAGACCTTCGACGAGCAGAAAAAGCCGCTTTGGGATGCGAAGGGCCGCCCCGCGCCGGCAATGTCCGTCATCTACCTGGCGACCAACGACGTGTCCGGCCGGAAGCAGCCTTCGCGCGAGGCCTTCGTCAGCAACTACCTGCGGCTCATCCGCTCCATCAAGGACAACTACGGCGCGGAACATCCCGTGCTGTGCATCGTCCCCCAGGGCCGCGACCTGATGTTCGATTACATCAAAGCCGCGATGCTCGCCTGCCAGATGAAGAATGTCAGCTACATGGTTCTCACCGGCAAGGTGTATGACCGCCGGGAGGACCTCGGCGCCAGCTACCATCCCAATTACCAGGGGCAGCTCAAGAAGGCGCACGCCATCCTTCCTTACATCTCCACGATCACCGGCTGGCCGATGACCGGAAAAGTCCTGCGATAACGCCATGAAGCATTCCCTGAAGATCGCCGCCATCCCCGCCGCCGCGCTGCTCTGCGTCCTCGCCTTTGCGGTTTTCTGCCCCGCCAAGGGGGAAAACGGCCTGCGGCGCGTGGACCTTGGCGCCTGGACCGTCACGGAGCAGGATTCGCTGGTGACCGCCAGCCCGGCCCAGCCGGAACCGGCCGGACCCGACACTTCCTCGCACCGCATCCTTTTCGTCGGCGACTCGATGGTCGAAGGCCTGCGCTACCGGCTCTCCCAGTACGCCACCGCCAACGGCCACACGATGCAGTGTGTGATCTGGTACAGTTCTTCGTCGAAATACTGGGCGCGGACGGATACCCTGAGCGCCTTCATCCGGAAATTCGATCCCACCTACATCTTCCTCTGCCTCGGCGCCAACGAACTCTTCGTCCGGAACATCGACGAGCGGGACGCCGCCGTGGGCGAGATCATCCGCGAAATCGGCGACCTGCCCTTCATCTGGATCGGCCCGCCCAACTGGAAGCCGGATACCGGCATCAACGAAATCCTGAAGCGCCACTGCGGCCAGAGCCGCTATTACCCCAGCCTGCGGCTGAAATACGAACGCGCCAAGGACGGCGCGCACCCGGTGCTGAAGTCTTACAATATGTGGGCGGATTCGGTCTCCACCTGGCTGCGGGACTCGAGCGCCCATCCGATCCGCTGGGAGATTCCCGCCCAGGATACGCCCAAGAAGCACGGGGTCACCCTCTTGTCTCCGCCCAAAGATTGATGCAGCATGACGGGAAGCCTTTGGAATAGCCTGGATTGGGGCCGGATCCTGCAGGATCTGGGCAGTTTCTTCACGCAACCCGCCCCCGGCGGGCTGATGTTCTGCAGCATGGGATTCTGGGCGCTGTTCACCCTGTTTTTCTGCCTCTATATCTTCTGCCGGAAATGGAACCGGACGGCGATGCTGCTGTATGTCATCGCCTTCGACCTGTTCTTTTTCTACAAGGCCAACGGCCTGCTGATGCTGCTGCTCCCGCTCACCGCCGCCCTCAACTGGGGCCTGACGGAATGGATGCGGCGCAGCCGCCGGCCCAAGGCGCTGCTGGCGCTCACCATCCTGGCCGACCTGTCCGCACTGGTGTATTTCAAGTACAGCGGATTTTTCGTGGAAGGAATGCTCAATCCGCTGCTAAACAGCAATTTCTCCGTTGGAGACATCGTCCTGCCAATCGGCATTTCCTTCTACACCTTCCAGGCCATTAGCTATACGGTGGACGTGTACCGGGGGAAGTATACCGGGCGGCCGGATTTCCTGGAATTCCTGTTCTACCTGTCTTTCTTCCCGTTGCTGCTGGCCGGTCCGATCACCCGTGCCGGACGCTTCCTGCCGCAGATCCGCGCCAACCGGCCCGCCACGCGGCACGAACTGCGCCTCGGCCTGTGGCTCGTGATCCTGGGCCTGCTCAAGAAAGGGGTGATCGCCGACTACCTGGCCGTCTACAACAATCTCGCGTTCGACACGCCGGCGTCGTATTCCGGCTTCGAGCTGCTGATGGCCGTTTTCGGCTATACGATGCAGATCTATCTCGATTTCTCGGGCTACAGCGACCTCTCCATCGGCATCGCTTCGCTGATGGGGTTCCGCCTGGACGACAACTTCCTCTTCCCGTACCGCTCGCTGAACCTGACGGAATTCTGGCGCCGCTGGCATATCTCGCTGTCCACCTGGTTCCGGGACTATGTCTATATCCCACTGGGCGGCAACCGCAAGGGACAGGCGCGCACCCTGCTCAACAATTTCCTCACCATGGTGGTGGCCGGACTGTGGCACGGTTCGACCTGGATGTTCGTCATCTGGGGCGCCCTGCACGGAGCCGGACTGGCCGTCCACAAGCTCTGCCGGCCCTGGCTGAAGAAGATTCCGGACACCTGGCCGGTCAAGGCCGCGAGCTGGCTGCTGACCATGCTGTTCGTGATGGTTTGCTGGGTGTTCTTCCGGGCGGGAAGCCTGCAGGAGTGCGGAGAGATCCTGGGTCGCATCCTGACCGGCACCGACCTGGCGTACCTGCCGCCGTTCTGGGCCGCACGCAAACTCTGGTGCGTGATGCTGCTTGTGGCGTCCGCCGGGCTGCTGATTCCGCCGCGGGCGTACAGCCGGCTGCAGGCCCGTTTCATCCAACTGCCCTGGCCGCTGCTGTTCCTGGCCTTCCTGCTCGCCGCCCAGCTGGTCATCCAATTCCGCAGCGGAGACATCCAGCCGTTTATCTACTACCAGTTCTGAGACAGGTTTACCCGCCGGAGAATCTGCTCTGTCCTCCTGAACCAAAATAGAAAGTTTTTGCGCCATACCCGAAAGGATATGCGGCGGGGGCTTTGTACATTTGTTTAGAAAACTGTTACCTGATCCGTATATGTATCCTTTTCGTTTCCTGAACCCCCTTCTGGCAGCCGCCATCCTGGCTTTTTCCGCCTGCTCGGGTCCCAAGGATGTCGAGGTCGGCCCCTACACCGTATCCGTCATCGAACAGAATGTCTACCACATCCAGGATTTCAACAGCAGCAATCCTGCCGGAGAAGCCTTCGACGCCCAGGGCAACAAGACCCACTTCAACAACTGCTCCGACATCTATCTGCTTGTCGGCGAGCAGGAAGCGCTGGTCATCGACCTCTCCAACCCCGTCAACTGGGCCGACAACGCCGCAGAGTCGCTTCGCACCCTCATCAGCGAGCGGACGGGCGGCAAGCCCGTGACCGTCGCCTTCACCCACAGCCACGGCGACCACACCGGTATGCTCCCGGCCATGCTGGACATGCCCGGCGTGCGTTTCGCCCTGCCGCAGACGGATTTCGCCCGCTACGCGGACCGCATCCCCGAAGACCGCCGCGAGTGGATCCGCGAAGGGAAGGTCTTCGACCTCGGCGGCATGCAGGTAGAAACGATTGCCGTCCCGGGCCATACCCCCGGTTCGATGGTATACAGCCTGCTCGGGCATGACCTGCTCTTCACCGGCGACGCCATCGGCTCCGGCCACGGAGTCTGGATTTTCAACGAAGAGGGATTCAACCAGTATGTTTCGGCCGTGCCGCACCTGATCGCCTGGCTGGAGGATCCCGCCCACGGCGTAAACACGGACCGGCTGCAGATCTACGGCGGCCATTACTGGCAGAAAGACTGGCTCACCCTGCCCAAGGGCCGGGAAATCGGCTGGGAATACCTCACCCAGATGAAGGAACTGCTGGACCGGATGGAATCCGGCACGGCCGCCCCGGAGCCTTCCGGGCTGGACCATCCGGTGCTCGATTCCTATTTCCGCAACGGCAACGCCATCGTGGTCTGGAACGCCTCCCAGGCGGAGCAGTACCGCAAGCATTATGCGGAGCCATTCGTCTGCCGCGACCAGGACATCGTATTCCGCCGGATCGACGAGCATACCTGGGAAGGCAACGGGCACCTCATGTACAACGAATCCGTCTACCTGCTGGAAGGCAATGACAAGGCATTGCTGATCGACACCGGCACCCGCATGCACGAACTCGACAAGGTCGTGGCCGCCCTCACCGACAAGCCCGTGATGGTCGCCCTGACCCACGCCCACGGCGACCATGCCGGCGGCGCGGTCTGCTTCCCGGAAGTCTGGCTCCACCCGGCCGACACGGTCCTGATCGCCGGGAGCCGCAATGCCTACAAGGGCAAGATCCATTTCCTGCAGGACGGAGAGACCATCGATCTCGGCGGCCGCCAGATCCAGGTACTCCATACCCCCGGACACACGCCGGGCTCCATCACCTTCTTCGACAACGACCGGCACTGCGGCTTCAGCGGGGATGCCTTCGGCTCCACCAATCTGCTGCTGTTCTCCGGTACGCTCAAGGGGCTGATCGCCACCAACACCCGCACCCTGGACTACATGCAGCGGCACGGTATCACGAAACTCTATCCCGGGCACTACCACGGGGACAATCCGGAGACCGTCCAGCGTCTGCAGGACGAGATCAGGATGTGCCGCGAAGTCCTCTCCGGCAAGCGCAAGGGGCAGGTCAACGAAGGCAATCCCCAGCTCAACCGCTTTGTCCTGGACTACGGCGTATATATCCGTTACAAAGATCCCGACGCACTCAAATAACAAGTTCCAAACGATATGCATTTCAAATGTCTCCTTCGCGCCGCTGCTGCTGCGGCCGCATTGTTCCTCTCCCTGCCGGAGTCTCCGGCCCAGGTGAAGAACACTTTCTGCAACCCGCTCGACCTGGTTGTCCCCGGAGAGCGTTCCTACCGCGGCGGCGAGCCCGTCGTGCTCATCTACCAGGACGACTACTACCTGTTCGTCTCGCACCGCAAGGGCTACTGGTACTCTCCCGACTTCAAGGACTGGACCTATGTGGACGCCCCGGACTATCCGGGCGGCGTGGTCTCCGTCGTAGAGAAAGACGGCCAGCTGTACGGCTGTTCGATGAACAACAAGAACGTCTTCCGCGCCATCGATCCCAAGAAAGGTACCTGGGAGCAGGTCGGTACCTTCGACAGCGACCGCTACGGCGATGCCAACATGTTCGTCGATGACGACGGACGCCTCTATCTCTATTACGGCTGGTCGCAGCTGATGCCCTTCAAGGTCGTCGAGCTCGACCCCAAGACCTTCAAGGAGATCAGCGAGCCGCAGGTGCTCTTCTTCAGCGACTACCGCAACCACGGCTTCGAGAAGCGCACGACCTCCGACGTCATCTGGTCCATCTTCAACGGACGCCGCCCCTACTACGAGGAGGAATACCCCTGGATCGAAGGTCCGTGGATGACAAAGCATGACGGCAAATACTATCTCCAATACGCCGCAATCGGCCTGGAGCTCCTTTCCTATTCGCACGGCGTCTACGTCAGCGACAGCCCCATGGGCCCGTTCACCTATTCGCCCCACAACCCGCTGACCTTCAAGACCACCGGCTTCGCCGTGGGCGCCGGCCACGGCAGCACCTTCCACGACAAGAACGGCCAGCTCTGGACCATCTGCATGATCCCTGCAAGCTACGGCGATGCGGGCCGCGGGTCCGAACTCGCCATCTTCCCGACGGCCGTGGACAAAGACGGCGTGATGCATTCCAATGTCGAATTCGGCGACTGGCCGCAGTACTGGCCGGGCACCCGCGTCGATGCCGTCGACCACAACTGGACCGGCTGGAAGCTGCTCTCGCACAAGAAGAAAGTCACCGTCTCCTCCACCCTCGAGGGCTATCCCGCCGGCAACGGCGTGGACGAGAACTTCCTGACCAACTGGGCCGCCGAGACCGGCAACCCGGGTGAATTCTTCCAGGTCGACCTCGGCAAGATCGCGGACATCTACGCCATCCAGTGCAACTTCGACCACATCGGTGCCCAGATGCCGGCCCGCCAAGGCTTCGGTGCACCCGGTGCCGCCGCTCCCGCCCTGCCGGAGTACTACCAGTGCTTCACCGTAGAAGTCTCCCAGGACGGCAGCAACTGGACGAAAATCATCGACAAGAGCGCCAACAAACTGGATCTCCACCACGACTACACCGAACTCGCCAAGCCCGTCCAGGCCCGCTTTGTCAAGGTCACCAACGCCCGGCAGTGCCACGACGGTGCCAAGTTTTCCGTCAAGGACCTGCGCGTCTTCGGAAATCCGGCTTCCGCAGGCTCCGCCAAGGCGAACGTAAAGGTGGTGCGCAACGCCGAAGACCGCCGCGAGGCGCAGCTCCTCTGGGATCCGGTCCCGGGTGCGGACGGCTACATCATCCGCTACGGCATCGAGCCGGACAAGCTCTACAACAGCTATATCGTTTACGATGACAATTACTTCAAGCTCCACAGCCTCAACACCGCTTCCGAGTATTTCTTCGAGGTTGAATCCTTTGACTCCGGGCTGGACTACTTCCGTCCGCGCAGCGAAGAAGTCAACGGCACCGGCGGCGAGGTGGAGATCAACAAGCGCACTCCGGGCCAGCGGGGCGGCGGCTACGGCCGCGACAACGCCGACACCAAGCGCGTGATGATCACGGAAGGCGTGGACGAATATGTCTTCGACGGCATCGACCCGGGCTACTGGGTCATCAACCACAGCTACGGTCCCGTCCTGTGGGCGGGCGAACTGACTGCTGCCGACCTTGTCGGCGAGGGCGAGCCGGGCATCGAGGCCAAGCTGACCGAGATGGGCACCGGCACGCAGGTCACCGCAGAGATGTGGATGAAGGTCGTCCGCGGTCCCCAGACCGGGAAAGTCGTGCTGCAGATCCGCCGCCAGCAGCGCCGCGGCGGCTGGCCGGGCTTCGGCGGAGCCGGCATGGGCGCTCCGCAGATGGGCGGCGTCTCCTCCCCGGTCGTCAATCCGGACAACACCGTCACCTTCAACTACCAGGACCGCAACGCCAAATCCGTCAAGGTCAACACGCAGTTCGCGGGCACGCAGGAAATGACGAAGGGCGCGAACGGCGTCTGGACCGTCACCCTCGGCCCCGTGGCCCCGGACATGTATCCCTACAGTTTCGACGTGGACGGCGTGCAGGTCATGGACCCGCAGAATCCGGACTGGTTCCCCAACGAGACCTTCAAGAACAGCATCCTGGACGTGCGCGGCACGGGTGAGCCCCTCATCCACGCCCTCAAGAACGTTCCGCACGGAGCCGTGGACTATGTCAACTACTGGTCGGAGAGCCTGGGCGTATTCGCCAATGCAATCGTCTACACTCCGCCGCAGTATGACAAGAACAAGAATAAGAAATATCCCGTCTTCTACCTGATCAGCGGCACGACGGATACGGAAGAGGTGTACTTCAAGGTGGGCCGGATGAACCTCATCCTGGACAACCTCATCGCCGCGGGCAAGGCGAAGGACATGATCATCGTCCTCCCCTACGGCAACCCTTCCAAGTACTACCCTGCCGGACAGGCACCGCGCCGCGGCGACCTCTTCACCCAGGACCTCATCCAGGACCTGATGCCCTTCGTGGAGAAGAACTACCGCACACTCAACGACCGCGACCATCGTGCCATCGGCGGCTTCTCCCGCGGCGGCAACCAGGGCCTCGCGGCCGGCCTGACGAACCTGGACAAGTTCTCCTGGCTTTGCTCCTACAGTTCCTTCACCAGCACCACCCTGCCGGGCGGCGTCTATGACGATCCCGCCATCAACGACAAGATCCACCTCTTCTGGCTGGGCGTCGGCACGGACGACTTCCTCTACGGCAACGCCAAGGACTACATGGACTTCCTCGACAGCAAGGGCATCCGCAACGTCAAGGAGTTCACCACCGACAAGTTCGGCCATACCTGGATGAACGCCAAGTACTTCCTCGACAAGTCCCTTCCCCTCCTTTTCCAAGACTAGCGATATGAAAACGACATACAGAACTTTCTTTGCAGCCCTGCTGCTTCTCGTCCCGTTCTTTGTCCAGGCCCAGGCCCCGCAGGCCGGTGCGAACCAGCGCCTCACCCCGCAGGTAATGGCGCGCATGTTCCCGGCCGGCGTCGTGTCCCCCGAGTACCACGCCGACGGTTCCGTGACCTTCCGCTGCCAGGCAGCCAACGCCAAAACCGTCGAACTGGACTGCCAGATGTTCCCCTCCGCCCAGCCCATGACCAAGGGCGAGAACGGCGTGTGGAGCATCACCGTGACCCCGGGCAAGCCGGACATCTATCCCTACGCCTTCGTGGTGGACGGGACCAAGATCGCCGACCCCAACAACATGTTCATCTTCCCCAACGAAGGGTTCAAGTACTCCCTTGCCGACGTGCGCGGTCCGGAACCGTCCGTCCAGGACATCCAGAACGTGCCGCACGGCAAGGTCTCCTACCGCTACTACCACTCCAACACCTGCGGCATCGACCGCGTCATGACGGTCTACACGCCGGCCGGCTATGATCCCGCCGGATCGGAGAAACTGCCGGTCCTCTACCTTATCCACGGCATGACCGACACCTACGAGACCTGGTTCAAGGTAGGACACGTCAACAACATCCTCGACAACCTGATCGCCGCCGGCAAAGCCAAACGGATGATCATCGTGATGCCCTACGCCAATCCGTATCCCGAGATGATGCGCCAGGGCCTGGCCGACCGCTACGACTCCATGGATACCGACCGCGTGGCCGCCGAGATCATCAATGACGTCAAACCGTTCATCGAAGCCAATTACAAGGTCAAGACCTCTGCGGCCGACCGCGCCGTGGCCGGCTTCTCGCTCGGCGGACGGCAGGCGCTCGCCACCGGCCTGGGCCACCCGAAGGAGTTCCAGTGGGTCTGCGCCTTCGCTCCCGCCATCTTCGGAGAAGAGTACAAGACCAACTTCGAGAACGGCACCTACGCCCCCGTGGGCTCGCTCAACAAGAACCTCCGCCTCTTCTGGATCGGCACCGGTACGTCCGATTTCCTGGCCGGCGCCTCGCGCAGCCTGGACGCCTACCTGACGGAGAACGGGGTGAAGCATACCTTCTACACCCCCGACGGCGGCCACACCTGGATGAATTGCCGCGACTACATCGCCCGCGTCGCACAACTCCTGTTCAAATAGCATGATCAACAGGGGCGTACTGCTGCTGGCGGGCCTGCTGCTCCTGGCCCCGGTCCTTCCCGCACAGGAAGGACCGGCGGTCTTCGAGCACCGCGAATGGGACTTCGGTGCCATCCGCGAGGCCGACGGCGTCGTGCGCCACGCATTCCTGCTTTTCAACCGCAGCGAACGCCCGCTCAGGATCGTACGCGCCATCCCCGGCTGCTCCTGCATTTCCGCGGAACTGCCGCGGGAAGCCATCGCCCCGGGCGAATCCGCCTCCGTGAGCGTCCTGTTCACCCCGGCGGGTGCGGCCGGACTGGTCCGCAGGACCATCGAAATCTACGCCGACGGCAACCGCAGCCTGGGCATCCTCAGCATCGACGCCGAGGTGCTGCCTGCAGACCGGAGCATCCAGGAGCGGTATCCCGTCGTCCTGGCCGAAGGGCTGTATGCCAGCCGGGCGGATCTCCATTTCGGCTACCTCGAGCGCGGCCGCGAAAGCGGGAAGGTGTTCTTCCTGGCCAATGCCGGAAAGCAGCCTGTTTCCCTGGAAGTCAGGGGCCTGGAAGGGACACGGTTCCGCGTCAAGGCGCCCGCATCCCTCGCCCCGGGCGAAGAGGCCCGCATCGAAGTTTACTGCAACACGCCTGCCGATCCAGCGTATTTCGCCACGTTGCGCGCCACCCTGGAAATCACGCCCCGCGGGGGGAAACCCCTGCGCACTTTCCCGCTCACCGGGCTCTGCCTCTCGCAGGCGCCCGAGGCGCCGGATGCTCCCCGCCTGCGGACAAGTGCCCTGCGGCTGCACCGCGGACTCCTTTCGCGGTCCCCGCGCGGCCTGCTCGAAATCACCAACGACGGGCACACCGACCTGGTCCTGCACCAGCTGGAACTCCCGGACGGCGTCCGCTGCAGTGATTTCAAACGCGACATGCGCATCGCTCCCGGCGCGACCCTGAGACTGACCGTCTCCCAGTCGCCGGAGAGTTCCGGCAGCACCCCGGCAGAAAAGCGCCTGACGATCTTCAGCAACGACCCCCTGCGCCCTGCCAAAGAAATTTCTATCCAACTCATATGAAAAAATTCCTGATTATCCTGTCTTCCCTCGTCCTGCTGGCCTCCTGCGGCCCCAAGCAGACCTACGAGTATCCTTTCCAGAACCCCAAACTCAAGATCGAGGACCGCGTGGAGAACCTCATCTCCCTGCTCACCCCGGAAGAGAAGGTGGGTCTGATGATGAACAAGGCCATCTCCGTGGACCGGCTCGGCATCCCCTCCTACAACTGGTGGAGCGAGGCCTGCCACGGCGTCCGCCAGGACGGCTATACCGTCTATCCCCAGCCGATCGGCATGGCCGCGGCGTTCAACCCGCAGCAGATGTATGACGTGTTCTCCCAGGTGTCCGACGAGGCCCGCGCCAACTGGAACCGCTCCGACCACGACATTTTCAACGTGCCGATGGGCGTCACCTACTACCCGGGCAATCCGGAGCTGACCTTCTGGTGCCCCAACGTCAACATCTTCCGCGACCCGCGCTGGGGACGCGGCCAGGAGACCTGCGGCGAGGATCCCTATCTCACCAGCGTCCTGGGCCTGCAGACCGTCCTCGGCATGCAGGGCAATGATCCGCGCTACTACAAGACGCACGCATGCGCCAAGCATTACGGCGTGCACAGCGGGCCGGAGCCGCTGCGCCACACCTATGACGCCCGCGTCTCGCAGCGCGACCTGTGGGAGACCTATCTCCCGGCGTTCAAGACCCTCGTCGTGGACGGCGACGTCCGCGAGGTGATGTGCGCATACAACCGCTACGAAGGGGTCCCCTGCTGCTCCAATGACCGGCTCCTGACCGACATCCTGCGCAACAAGTGGGGCTACGAGGCCATCATCCTGACGGACTGCGACGCCATCAACAACTACTTCACCCGCGGCCAGCATGAGACCCAGCCGGATGCCCTGCACGCAGCCGTCGACGCTGCCCTGCACGGCACGGACCTGGAGTGCGGCAAGACGATGATGTCCCTGGTGGACGCCCTGCAGCAGGGCCTCATTTCCGAGGCCGACCTGGACGAGCACCTGCGCCGCACCCTGCGCGGCCGTTTCGAGCTGGGCATGTTCGACCCGGCCGACATGCTTCCCTGGGCGAAGCTCGGAGAGGATGTGATCAGCAGCGAGGAACATGACGCCCTCGCCACCCAGGCCGCCCGCGAGTCGATGGTCCTCCTCAAGAACGAAGGCGTCCTGCCGCTGTCCAAGAGCATCAAGAGCCTGCTCGTCGTCGGTCCGAATGCCGATGACGCCGCCCTGCTCAACGGCAACTACGGCGGCACGCCGACCGAGGCCCATACGCACTCCCTGCTGGACGGTCTCAAGGCCGCCCTGCCCGGAACGGAGATCCTCTACTCCAAGGGCTGCGAACTCGCCGACGACTACAACACGATCTACCACCTGCCCGACTTCAATGACGGCAAGGGCGTGTTCGTCGAGTTCTTCGACAACAATGAGCTGAAGGGCAAACCGGCCGCCAGCGGTTACTACAACACGCTCAACTTCAGCACTTTCGGCGCATACGGATTTGCCGAGGGCGTGCCTACCGACAAGATCTCCGTGCGCATCAAGGGCCGCTTCGTCCCCGGATTCACCGGCCCGATGAGCTACACCGTCAGCTCCGACAACGGCTACATCCTCAAGGTCAACGGCCGCGTGGTCGAGAATGCCAAGCCCGGCGCGGGCGGCATGCGCGGTTTCGGCTTCGGCCGCCGCGGGGTTGAATACAAGACCTTCGACGTCAAGGCCGGCAAGCCGGTCGACGTGGAGATCGAGTACCGCCGCGGTGCGGGTCCCTTCGCCATGCTGCGCGCCGACTTCTGCGAGCGCAAGTTTGCGGATTTCGCCGCCGAGAAGGAGATGGCCGCCAAGGTGGATGCAATCATCGTGATCGGTGGCATTTCCGCCCAGATGGAAGGCGAAGGCGGCGACAAGGCCGACATCGAACTTCCTGCCGTTCAGCAGCGCCTCGTACGTGCCATGCATGCGACCGGCAAGCCGGTGATCTTTGTCAACTGCTCCGGTTCCGCGATCGCTTTCGCCAGCATCGAGGACCAGTACGATGCCCTTCTCCAGGCCTGGTACGCCGGCCAGGGCGGCGCCAAGGCACTCGCCGACGTGCTCCTCGGCGAGTACAACCCCTCCGGCAAACTCCCGGTCACCTTCTATGCTTCAACGGCCGATCTCCCCGACTTCCTCGATTACAGCATGGAGAACCGGACCTACCGCTACTTCAAGGGAGAGCCGCTCTACGCTTTCGGTTACGGCCTCAGCTACACCAGCTTCGGCTATGGTGAAGGCAAGCTTTCCAAGAACTCGATGAAGAAGGACGGCAAGGTCACCCTCACCGTGCCCGTCACCAATACCGGCAAGGTCGCCGGCGAGGAGATCGTCCAGGTCTATGTGCAGGCTCTCGACAATCCCGACGCCCCGATCAAGGCGCTCAAGGGATTCACCAAGCTGAGCCTTGCCCCGGGCGCCACGCAGAAGGCCGGCATCACCCTCGACGGCTCCGCCTTCGAGTATTATGACGCCGCCGTCGACGGACTGGCCGTCCGGCCGGGCAAGTACCGCATCCTCTACGGCAGTTCTTCCCGCGACAAAGACCTCAAGGCGCTGGATTTCCAGGTCCTGTAGGCTGCTGTCGCATCCATTTGCCGGCCCTCCCGCTTTTCCGGGAGGGCCGTTTTGTTTTATTCAGAAACTATTTATAATTTTGTAGCCTGTATTGCCTTATTAGGCAAACATATCCGGCGCACCCGGGACACACGATTAATCCCTCATCCATGAGACGCAGACTCGCACGATATATCACGGAATACCTGGACTCCAGGGCGATTTTTGCATTGGACCTTGCGCTCTCCTTCATCGCATCCGTCATTGTCCTCCTGACCATCAATTTCTTCTCGGACAGCAGTTTCTACCACGAAAGGTTTGCACTTCACTGGCTGGGGGCTTCTCTGATCAGCAGCATCGTGGCCATGCTTGTTTTCCGCAGCTACGAACTGATCGTACGGCACACTACGCTGCGTGATCTCGCCCGATATCTGGCCACCATCCTGACCAAGGTCATCCTGATGGCTCTCGTGATCCTGATCTCCGGAAAGTTCTATCCTGCCATCCTCCTGGCCCTGTTCTTTGATTTCCTGCTGACGCTGTTCCTGTTGCTCGGCATCCGGCTTGCCATGACCCTTGTCTATGACATCTACAAAAGCAAGGTCCAGGATGTTACGGGCCGGCAGCGTGTCCTTGTGGTGGGCACTTCCGACAAATCCGTGGCAGCCATCACGCGTCTCCAGAATTCCCCGCATTACAATGTCGTCGGTTTCCTTTCTCCCCATCTGTCGGAGAAGGGGCACAAGATCGGCCAGCTCGATGTATACACTTACCACGACGATAATGAACTCAAGGCCCTGGTCAGCAAACTGTCCCTCCGCGCCTTGCTGTTCGCCTCCGAGGATGAAGCGCAACGGGAGAACCACGGTCTGGTCGAATTCTGCGCCAAGCAGCACCTGACCGCCCTCATCTCCCCGACCATCGACGAAGTGGTCGGCGGGAAGTTCATGAAGCACAAGGTCCGCCAGGTCAAGATCGAAGACCTGCTGGGCCGCCCCGAGATCAAGATCTCCATGGACGAGATCATCGCCAACTTCAAGGACAAGACCATCCTCGTGACCGGTGCGGCCGGATCCATCGGCTCTGAACTCTGCCGCCAGCTGGCGACTTTCGGCATCAAGAAACTCATCCTGTTCGACAATGCGGAGACTCCGATGCACAACCTCCGGCTGGAATTGGAAGGCCGCTTCCCGGACCTGAATTTCGTCCCGGTCATCGGCGACGTCCGCCAACCGGACCGTATCGACTACGCGTTCCGTACGTGGAAGCCGCAGGTAGTCTTCCATGCTGCAGCCTATAAGCATGTCCCGCTGATGGAAGAGAACCCTTGCGAGGCTGTCTTCGTCAATGTATACGGCACCCGCAATGTCGCGCTCAAGTGCATCGAATACGATGTGGAAAGAATGGTGATGATCTCCACTGACAAGGCCGTCAACCCGACCAATATCATGGGGTGCTCCAAGCGCCTTGCCGAGATCTACGTGCAGTCCCTCGGCCTGGCCATCGCTGAAGGCAAGCACGAGGGCCGCACCCGCTTCGTGACTACCCGTTTCGGAAATGTCCTGGGATCCAACGGGTCTGTCATTCCCCTTTTCCGCAAGCAGATCGAGAACGGAGGGCCGGTCACGGTCACGCATCCCGAGATCACCCGCTTTTTCATGACCATTCCGGAAGCGTGCCGGCTGGTGATGGAAGCGGCTACGATGAGCCGGGGCAACGAGATTTTCGTCTTCGATATGGGAGAATCCGTCAAGATCGACACCCTCGCCCGCCGGATGATCGAACTTTCCGGGCTCAAGGTCGGAGAGGACATCGAGATCCAATACACAGGCCTCCGACCCGGAGAAAAACTGTACGAAGAGGTCCTTTCCAACGAGGAGAACACCATTCCGACTTCGCACGACCGCATCCGCATTGCCAAGGTACGCGAGTACGACTTTGCCGAGGCTGAGCGTACGGCCCTGCAGTTGACGAATCTGTCCCGTCAGGTCCAGATTCCCGAAATGGTCCGCCTGATGAAACGGACCGTGCCGGAATTCATCAGCAAGAATTCCCGCTTCGAGATGTACGACGAGGAAAATAAAAAAGAGAAATAGCGATCAGCAGCGTACCAGGAGAAATTCCGTTTCTCCCGAAAGGACCAGGTCCGGTGCTGTGGCAGGAATAAACACCGTTTCCCCCTTGGTAAACGACAGGACCTCTGATCCTTCCGCAATCTTCCCGCTACCCGACAGGCACAGCAGCACCCGGAACGATTCCGGCAGCGCCGGCAGGATGACTCCCTCCGAATTCAGCAGACAGCGGTCCACTGCGAAAAACGCGCAGCGGCTCAGCGACTCCTGCGCGAACCCGGGACGGTAACGCAGCACGCGCATCGGCTGCCGCGGGTTCTGCGAGCCCGACAGGTCCGCCACCGCCAGCGCCTTCTCCACATGCAATGCCCGCGGACGGCCGTCCTTTCCCAGGCGGCCATAATCGTACAGGCGGTATGTCAGGTTCGAACTCTGCTGGATCTCCGCAATCAGCACGCCCCGACCGATCGCATGGATCGTCCCGGCCGGGATGAAGAATACGTCGTCACGGTGCACCGGCACATAACGCAGGTAGCGTTCCAGCGTTCCGGCCGCCAGGCTGCGCCGCAATTCCTCCCCGGATATCTGCCGGTTCAGCCCGAACACCAGGCGTGCGCCCGGCTCAGCATCCACCACATACCACATCTCCGTCTTCCCGGCCTGCCCGTGCTCCTCCCGGCGGGCGTATTCGTTATCGGGATGGACCTGCACGGAAAGATTATCCCGCGCATCGATCAGCTTTACCAGCACCGGCAGGCCCTCATAACCCGATACCGACGGCGATTCGCCCAGATATCCGGGATGCGTGGCCAGCACTTCCGGCAGCGTTTTCCCTGCAAAGGGACCCGATGCCACCCGAGACGGACCATCCGGATGCACCGAACACTCCCAGGTCTCCGCCAGCGGGTCTTCCCGCAGGAAACCCTTGCCGAACTCGCTTTTCAGACGCGTCCCGCCCCAGATATAGTCCTTGCCGGCCGGTATGAGCAGGAAAGGCGTCATTCCGCGTATTTCTTCTTGTCGTGGACCGTGATGTCCTTGCCGAGTTGCACCTCGATCAGGGTCAGTTCCGTCAGCGCCTTCACCCGGTGTTTGCAGCCCGACAGGATCGTGATCACGTCGCCGGGCCCCACGCGCTGCGTCATCCCGTCGATCAGCGTCTCCCCCTCGCCCGATACCACCGTCCACACCTCGTTCCTGTGCTCGTGGCTGTGGTAGTTCAGCTGTGCGCCTGCTTTCAGCGTCACCTTCACAGTCAGGCCTTCCGGCTGCACGTCCAGCACATGATAGCTTCCCCACGACTTCTCGGCAAACATCGGCTGCTGCTCGATCCCGTCCACGTACGGTTTGATATGCGCCGAACTCTCCCGGTCCGTCACCAGGATCCCCTCCGGCGAAGCCGCCACGATCGTATCCTTGAGGCCCATGCACAGCACGGGCACGTTCAGTTCGTTGATGATATGTACGTTCTCGCAGCCTGCTCCCAGG
>JAFTCB010000035.1 GCA_017454905.1 Bacteroidales bacterium | reverse complement strand
GATGAACATGACCCTGCCGACCATCACCGGTTTCAGCAGCACCTATGCCAACATCGGACAGACCTCCAACAAGGGTATCGAGCTCTCCCTGAACGCCATCCTCGTCCAGACCCGCGACTGGGGCCTGACCCTCGGCGGCAATATCAACTTCAACAAGAACAACATCGACCAGCTCTCCGAGAACGTCACTCCGCTCTACGGATCCTCCTGGTTCCACTCCGGCAACCCGGGCAATGACTTCGGCCTGTTCGTCGGCCAGCCGGTCGGCCTCGTCCGCGGTCTGACCTATGACGGTCTGTACCAGGTCAGTGACTTCGACTACGACGCCGCTTCCCAGATCTACACCCTGAAGGCCGGCGTGCCTGACGTCAGCACCAACATCACCGGTCCTATGTACGGCATCCAGAGCAACGTGCCGAAGGGCCAGAACGCCTATCCGGGCATGCCGAAGTTCATCGATACCGACAAGAGCGGTACCGTGGACGTGGCTGACTACACCGTGATCGGCAACACCAACCCGCTCTTCACCGGTGGTTTCAACCTCTCCGCCAACTACAAGAACTGGGACTTCGGTGCCTACTTCAACTTCAGCGTCGGCAACCAGATTTACAACATCACCAAGCTCGCCACCCTCAACGGTTACAAGGAGAGCGGTGTGTTCGAAAACCACCTGGCCTTCATGAAGGACAGCTTCAAGATCTACGACATCCAGAACGGCCAGCTCGTCCGCGTGCATGAGCCCGCCGCCCTGCAGGCCCTCAACGCCAACGCCAAGTATCCGCTCTCCACGAACGAGAACGGTATTGTCTCCACCCTCGGCATCGAGGACGGCAGCTACCTGCGTCTGAACACCCTGACCGCCGGCTACACGCTCCCGACCTCTTCGGCTTTCGCCAAAGCCCTCAGCATCAGCAACCTGCGCGTCTACGCTACGATCTACAACCTCTTCACCCTCACGAAGTACTCCGGCCTCGATCCGGAAGTCAGCACCGCCCAGAACATGAACGGCGCCGCCTATCCGACTCCGGGTGTCGACTGGGGCGCCTACCCGCGTGCACGGTCCTTCGTCCTCGGTGTCAATGTCTCCTTCTAATGATCTAACGGAAAGAAGAATATGAAAAAGATACTTTACGCCATCATCGCCCTTGCCGCTTGCGTCACGCTGACCCAGTGCAAGGATTTCCTGAGCGTCTCTTCTCCGGACAAAATGAATGACGATTTCGTCACCTCTTCCGTCAGCGAGACCTTCAAGCCCCTGGCACAGGCTTACCGCACCATCCTGACCGTGGCCGGCGGCGGCAACTACAACTGGAACGACTCCGCCTCCGATGTAGAATACTATCCTGAGTACAACTCCGGCAACGGCCGTGTCGGCTACCTCGATGTCGAAGGCACCCCGGTCGACCAGGCTTCCGGCCTGTACGGCAACCTTTACGTGATCCTGGCCCGCGCCTCCCGCGTCGCCAACATCCTCGCCGAAAAGGACGAGGTCAAGAACGCAACCTCCACCAACGACTGGACCCAGCTCTACGGTGAGGCCTGGACCATCTGGGCCTACGGCTACATCGAACTGGTCAAGCACTTCGGCGACGTGCCCTTCGGGCTCGAGAACGCCGTCGTGGACACCGAAGGCTACACCATCACATCCCGCTACGAGATCCTGGACAACGTCATCGCGAAGCTCAAGGAAGTCGAGAGCAAAATGTACTACCTGGGTGAGGGCGGCCTCAACGCCGAGCGCATGACCCGCACCTTCGCCAACGCCCTGATCGCCGAGGCCAACCTCCTCGCCGGCGACTACCAGACCATCCGCCTGGATGCCAACGCCCCATACGCCAAGAGCGACTTCGAGATCCTCGAGGAGAACAGCACCTATCAGTGTGCCACCGCCCGCATCAGCAGCTGGCAGAACTACTACAAAGAGGCCCAGACCTACTTCCGCAATATCCTGACCGGCAGCGCCAAGGGTACCGCCTCCCTGATCACCAGCGACGACCGCGGCCTGGGCAACCCGTTCCAGCGCGGCTTCCAGTACATCATGGACATGCAGGTCTCCCCTGAGTCCTTCTTCGAGGTCGGCAACCAGGCCCCGCTCCAGTCCGAGCGTCCCTATTCCCAGGGCCGCCCGTCCGACGGCGCCACCAAGAACGCCGCCTGCTGCAAGGTCTTCTCCGGCATCCGCGTGATCCCGACCGCCTACTACCAGCTCTATGAGGACGGCGACCTCCGCTGGGACGCCTCCATCGTCGTGACCGGTTCCGACGGCAAGGGTTCCGAGGCACTCGTCAACATGAACTCCGGTTCCCGTCTGAGCGGTGGTATCCCGACCAACAAGTGGGATATCAACAAGATGAAGACCCCGTACGTGACCGCATGCCGCAACTCCGGCATGAACTTCTGCTTCTACCGCGTCCCGACCGCGATGCTCAAGCTCGCGATGGTCGACGTCCAGCTCGGTGAGAACGGCGAGGCCCTCAGCCTGCTCAACCAGCTCCGCAGCCGCGCCGGTGTCCCCAACCTGACCGGCACCGTCACTGTCTACGATGTCATTGCTGAAACGAAGCGCGAGACCGTGGGCGAAGGAGACATCAAGTACATGGAGCTCCGCGCCGGCAAGTTCGGCGAACTGGGCAAGGCCATGCGCGCCGAACTGAAGACCGTCATCGCCGGCCTCGAGGCCGACGGCTACTACACCTTCCCCAACGGGCGCACCATCTCCAACTACGTCTGGACCAAGCTCGTGGACCTCTCCGGCGAAGGCAAAGCCCGCCTGACCTACAATGCAGTCGCCGGCAACCCCGCCCTCACCCCGGGCTGGCGCGGCAGCTACGACTACACCACCACTTCTTCCGCCAGCGCCGTCAACGGCACCAAGCACAACCTCGCCATCGAGGGCCTCTTCGAGTACATCGACCCGGCCGGTGCCAAGGCTGCCGCCCTCGAGGCTGACGGTTACAAGAAGGTGGACTGGGCCATCGGCATGGTGAAGGGCAAATCCCAGCTGTGGGACTACAACATGCTCTCCGGTATCGACAAGTGCTCCGTGCCCCGTCACTACCATCCGCTTCCGCTGACGACCATCCAGCAGTCCAAGGGTAAGATCACCAACGGTTACGGTCTGCCCAACGAGTAATCAGAACAGATCCTCCGGCCCGGCCGGGGGACGGCGATAAATGGAACCCGCACCGCTCCGGTGCGGGTTCTTTTCGTATTAGGATAGTTGCGAAAAATGATTATATTTGTAGGCTGACTAAACCAATTCTATCAATTATATGCCCAAAGTAATCACTTTCGGAGAAATCATGCTCCGGCTGAGCCCTCCCGGCAACGACCGTTTCATCCAGACTGATTCCTTCCGCATCATTCCAGGAGGCGGTGAGGCCAATGTGGCCGTCAGCCTCGCCAACTATGGCCACGAAGCCTACTACGTGAGCAAACTCCCCAAACATGAGATCGGCCAGATTGCCGTGAACGCCCTCCGCCGCTATGGCGTGCGGACCGACTACATCACCCGTGGAGGTGACCGCGTCGGACTCTACTACGCCGAGACCGGCGCTTCCATGCGTCCCTCCAAGGTCATCTACGACCGTGCACATTCCGCCATCGCCGAAGCCGATCCCGAAGACTTCGATTTCGATGCCATCATGGAAGGAGCCGCCTGGTTCCACTGGTCCGGCATCTCCCCGGCCATCTCCGACAAGGCTGCACACCTGACCCAACTCGCCTGCGAGGCCGCCAAGCGCCACGGTGTCACCGTGTCCGTCGACCTCAACTTCCGCAAGAAGCTGTGGACCAGCGAGAAGGCCATCTCCATCATGCGGCCGCTCATGCAATACGTCGATGTCTGCATCGGCAATGAAGAAGACGCGGAGCTCTGCCTCGGCTTCAAGCCGGACGCCGACGTCGAAGGAGGCAAGACCGATGCCGCCGGCTACGAAGGCATCTTCCGTCAGATGAAGGAGGAATTCGGCTTCAAATACGTCGTCAGCACCCTGCGCGAGAGTTTCAGCGCCACGCACAACGGCTGGAAGGCCCTCATCTACGACGGCAAGGAATTCTACCAGAGCAAGCGGTACGAGATCAATCCCATCATCGACCGCGTCGGCGGCGGAGACTCCTTCTCCGGCGGCCTCATCCACGGCATGCTCAAATACCCTGGCGACCAGGCTTCCGCACTGGAATTCGCGGTCGCGGCATCCGCGCTCAAACATACGGTCAACGGCGACTTCAACCTTGTCAGCGAAGCCGAGGTCCTCAGCCTCGCCGGCGGCAATGCAAGCGGTCGCGTCCAGAGATAAGCTTTCAACGATTATGGCAAAATACAGCAAACTCCAGGTCCTCCAGGCCATGAAGGGAACCGGCATGGTGCCGGTGTTCTACAACGGAAACGTCGAAACCGCGAA
Organism: Bacteroidales bacterium; assembly: GCA_017454905.1. Taxonomy (GTDB): domain Bacteria; phylum Bacteroidota; class Bacteroidia; order Bacteroidales; family UBA932; genus Cryptobacteroides. Next base: position 10,362 of record JAFTCB010000035.1, on the reverse strand, counting down.
GCAGGTTGTCAAGGCCTGCTATGAAGGCGGCGTCCGCGCTTTCGAATTCGCCAACCGCGGCGACTTCGCCCAGGAAGTCTTCGGCGAACTTGTCAAATTCGCCAACAAGGAGCTTCCCGGCATGATCATGGGCATCGGCACCGTCGTCGATGCCGCCACGGCTGCCCTTTATATCCAGCTCGGCGCCAATTTCGTCGTCGGCCCGATGTTCAATCCAGAGATCGCCCCGGTCTGCAACCGCCGGCTCATCCCCTACTGCCCCGGCTGTGCCACCGCAACCGAGGTCAGTACGGCCCAGGCCGCAGGCTGCGATGTCTGCAAGATCTTCCCGGGCGACGTGCTCGGTCCCGGTTTCGTCAAGGGCGTGCGCGCCCCGATGCCGTGGAGCCAGCTGATGGTCACCGGCGGCGTGAAGCCGGAGAAGGCCAACCTCGAAGCCTGGTTCAAGGCCGGCGTGACCTGCGTCGGCATGGGATCCAACCTCTTCCCGAAGGACGTGATCGCCGCCGGCGAGTGGTCCAAGATCACCGAACTCTGCAAGAACGCTCTGCAAATCATACAAGAAGTAAAATAATATGGCAACCACTCAACAAAAACTGATGACCAACTGGCGCTGGTGGCTCTGCTCGCTGCTTTTCGTGGCAACGACCGTCAACTACCTCGACCGCCAGGTCCTCTCCCTGACCTACGAGGAATTCATCAAACCTGAATTCCACTGGACGGATGCCCACTACGGCACCATCACTTCCTTCTTCTCCATCTTCTACGCCGTCTGCTGCCTCTTCGCGGGCAAGTTCGTGGACTGGATGGGCACCAAGAAGGGCTACCTGATCTCGATCGGCGTCTGGTCCGCCGGCGCCTGCCTCCACGCCGCCTGCGGCTGGGCCACGGCCCACCTCACCGGCCTGGACAGCGTCGCCGCCATGCGTGCCGTCGAGGCGGGCAGCAAAGCCGCCCTCGCCATCTCGACGACTTCCGTCTATCTGTTCCTGCTCTGCCGCGGCATCCTCGCCCTCGGTGAGTCCGGCAACTTCCCGGCCGCCATCAAGGTCACGGCCGAGTATTTCCCGAAGAAGGACCGCGCTTTCGCGACTTCCATCTTCAACGCCGGCGCCTCCGTCGGTGCACTCGCCGCTCCGCTCGTGATCCCGCCGCTGGCCGTCAAGTTCGGCTGGGAGTGGGCTTTCATCATCATCGGCGGACTGGGCTTCATCTGGATGTTCTTCTGGGCTTTCATGTATGAGAAGCCGGAGAAGAGCAAGCGGGTCAACGAAGCCGAGCTCGAGTACATCCACCAGGATGACGCCGCCGAGGCTGCCGAGAAGGCCGCCCTCGCTGAGCAGAAGTCCATCCCGATGATCCAGTGCTTCAAGTACAAGCAGACCTGGGCCTTCATCACCGGCAAGTTCTTCACGGACGGTGTGTGGTGGTTCTTCCTGTTCTGGGCTCCTTCCTACTTCAGCAACCAGTTCAACGCCCCCGCCACCTCCGGTCTGGGCCAGGCGCTGATCTTCACGCTCTACGCCATCGTGACCGTCATCTCCATCGGCGGCGGCTACCTCCCGAAGATCTTCGTGGAGAAGAAGGGCATGAACCCGTATGCAGGCCGTATGCTCGCCATGCTCATCTTTGCCTTCTTCCCGATCGCAGCCCTCTTCGCCCAGCCGCTGGGTGTCAACCTCAACTCCCCCTGGTGGCCGGCCATCCTGATCGGCCTCGCCGGTGCGGGACACCAGGCCTGGAGCGCCAACCTCTTCTCCACCATCGGTGACATGTTCCCGAAGAGCACCATCGCCACGATCACCGGTATCGGTGCCATGGCGGGCGGCGTCGGCTCCATGATCATCCAGAAGGTTGCCGGCAACCTCTTCACCCACGCGGAGGAGATGGGCGCCGCCTTCCAGTTCCTCGGATTCGAAGGCAAGCCGGCCGGTTACTTCATCATGTTCTGCTTCTGCGGTGTCGCCTACCTCATCGCCTGGAGCATCATGAAGGCCCTGGTGCCGAAGTACAAACCCATCGAGGTCTAACCGTCATTCCCGGCTTTTCCCCGTCATTCCCGACTTGACCGGGAATCTCCTAGAACCCTGTCCTTGCGGCAGGGTTTTTTATTATATTTGCAGTCATGAAGATTTGCCTGATCCAACCTGATATCGCCTGGGGAGACCCGCAGGCGAACTGCGAGCACCTCGACCGCCTGATCGGCGCGGGGGCTGCCGACGGGGCTGACCTGTATGTCCTGCCCGAGATGTTCACCACCGGATTTGCCACGCTCCCCGACGCCGTCGTGGAGCACGAACCTTCGGCCGGCCTGGCCTGGATGCAGCGCAAAGCCGCGCAGCACCATGCCGCCATCGCAGGGAGCATCGCGCTGGAGATTCCCGGTCAAGCCGGGAATGACGAAGGGCAGGCCGGGAATCACGGAGCCACCTGCGTGAACCGCTTCTATTTCGTCCGCCCGGACGGGAGCTACGTCCAGTACGACAAGCGCCACCTGTTCGGCTACGGCGGCGAAGGCGAGCGCTTCCGGGCTGGCGGAGAACGCGTCGTCGTCAAGTATCTGGGCGTCCGCTTCCTGCTGGCCGTCTGCTACGACCTGCGTTTCCCCGTCTGGCTGCGCAACCGCGACGACTATGATGCCATCCTGCTGGTAGCCAGCTGGCCGGATGTGCGGCGCTTCGCCTGGGACACGCTCTCCCGCGCCCGCGCCATCGAGAACGCCTGCTATGTCGCGGCCGTGAACCGCATCGGCGAAGACCCCGCGTGCAAGTACAACGGCGGCACCGCGCTGATCGGTCCCTACGGGGAAACGCTGGTCCAGGCCGAAGACGGCAGGGAAGGCGTCCTGAGCGGAGAGATCGACCTCGGTCACCTCGTCTCCTACCACCAGAAATTCCCCGTCCTGCAGGACGCGGACGATTTTGACCTGAAGCCCTGAGGACACATCCCTAATTCTCCGCGCGGGACAATAATATTGATTGTCAGGGATTTACAAAACGACCTTCGGAGTTTTTCCCGAAGGTCGTTTTGTAACTAGCTGAGAATCAGCGTCAGTCGATCAGGCTGTTCTTCTCCGTGGTCCAGCCTTCGCGCTGCGAAAGGCCGCAAGGGTCACCCTGGAAGAGCTTGGCGGCCTCCTTGTCGCCCTTGAGCTGCCACTGCAGCCACGCCAGGGCCGGGACGCTGAACTCGCCGCCGTGCGGCTGGCTGTAGGTGCCGCCGTGGCCGACCGGGTAGTTGGCCGCGAAAGCCGGGACCTTGTCCAGCCGGTGGAAGTCGTCCATCCCGTTTCCATAAGCGATATCCGTCTCTCCGCCCAGGATGTAGATGACGGGGACCTTGATCTCCTGCAGTTTCGCCTTGTCCGGCATCGGCATGCCGGGCACGGCGCCGGCCGGGTTGGAGAACAGGCCGCTGTTGCAGATCATGATGGTCTTCAGGCGCGGGTCCGTGGAGTTCTCGAGGGTCTGCAGGCCGCCGCAGGACATGCCGGCCGCGGCGATGGCGTCCACGTCGATGCGGCCGTAGTACGGGCTTTCCTTGTCGGCGTTCTGCGCGATGGCCCAGTCGATGGACTCGATCTGCTGTGCGGAGGTGGACATCGGCCCCATGTAACGCTCGTCGGTCATCGGGATATGGCCGGTGGCGATTACCAGGAAGCCGTGCGAGGCAATCTCATTCAGAAACTTGTAATGCTCCCAGGGAGAGTTGGTGCATGCCCCGTTGCCCCACACGAGCACGGGCAACCGGTTCTTCTTGCCGAAGGGGGCGAGGTTCTGCGGAGCGAAAACGGTGTGCTCCGGCAGGGACGGGTCTTCCAGCATCAGCACTTTGACGGGACCGGTCCCGCCTTCCTCGACGACGCGGGACTGGGAAGCCGCCGGAGCGACGGCCTTGGGCGTGCAGGCCCCCAGGATGAGGAGGCCGGCCGCAGACATGAAAAGCAACTTTTTCATCATTTTGCGATAAAGGTTATTTGAGACGGACGGAGTCCGTCGGCACTTACTTCAACTTGCACCTTTCCGGGTTTGTCCGCAGCCACGATGCCGAGGCACATGCCGGAGAAGGCTTTGCGGGAGGACGCCTTGACGGAACCGAGATCGGACAGGTTGCCGCTCTCGACGCCGATCAGGCGGGCGCCGGTCACCTGGAAATTGATGAGGTTGTCCGCCCCCGGGCAGAGGTTGCCGTCCGCGTCCAGGACTTCCACCGTAATATGCGCCACATCCCCGGGCTCCGCCCGGAAATCAGGTCGGTCCACGGTGGCTCGCAGCTGGGCAGGGGCGCCGGCGGTGCGGATGACTTCTTCATAAGTCTTCCCGTCGCGCACGCCCACGGCACGGATCTCCCCGGGCTGGTATTCGACATCCCAGACCAGGTGCAGATCCGCCGTCGTGGCGTAACGCTTGCCGGGGCCGTAGCGGTTCCAGCCCAGATCCACGCCCTGGCGCGGATACTCCGTGGACTTGCGGCCGTATGACTTGCCGTTCACGAAGAGTTCCACCTCTTCCATGTTCGTGAAACAGGCCACCTGGATAATCTTGCCTTCATTGCCCCGCCAGTTCCAGTGCGGGAGCAGGTGCAGCACCGGCTCGTCGGACCAGATGCTCTTGAAGAACCACCAGCCGTCCTTCTTGAAGCCGCAGTTGTCCAGATAGCCGGAACCTGCTCCGCGGGAAGGCCAGCGCGTCTCGCCATAGTAGTCGATCCCCGTCCACATAAAATCGCCGATCACGTAATCGTAGGCCTTGTTGAAGACCCAGCGCCGCTCGACATCGATCAGGGAGCTGCTGATCAGGCCGCCCCGGCGGCCGGGACGGTTGGCATTTCCCGCCGTGGCGGGGGCGTTCTCCGGCACGATGCCGGGAAGCATGTACACCCCGCGCGTCCCGCCGTAGCCGCCGGTCTCCGTGCCGACGACGCGGCGCTCCGGGAATTCGGCCTTGTCGATGGCGTAGTTGACTTCGCGGCGCGTGCGCCAGCGGTCAGGGTAATTGTAGCCGACGATGTCGTTTTCGAAAGCGGCCAGGAACTCCGGGGAGGTCGGGGTGTTGGACGCGATCTCGTCATTGCCGGAGGTCACCAGGCGGGTGGGATCCAGCCGGTGGCAGAAAGCGATCATTTCCCGGGCGAGGCCGGGGCCCACCTCGCTGTGCTGGTCGCGGATCTCGTTGCCGATACTCCACATGACCACCGAAGGATGGTTGCGGTCGCGGGCGACCATCGCATAGAGGTCCCGCAGGTGCCACTCGCCGAAGACAAGGTGATAGTCGAAATCGTTCTTCCCGGCGGCCCACTGGTCGAAAGCCTCGTCCATCACCAGCATGCCGTGCCGGTCGCACAGGTCCAGGAATTCTGGAGCCGGCGGGTTGTGGGCCGTGCGGATGGCGTTGCAGCCGCCGCTTTTGAGGATCTCGATACGCCGCTCCCACACGCGCTCGGGGACGGCCGCCCCCACGGCTCCGCCGTCATGATGGAGGTTGACGCCCTGCATCTTGACGGGCTTGCCGTTCAGCAGGAAGCCCCGGTCCACATCGTATTCGATCGTGCGCACGCCCAGCGACCCCTCGACGCGGTCCATCTCCTTGCCGGCGACGAACAGCTGCGAGCGGAGCGTATAGAGATAAGGGTCCTGCGTATCCCAGAGCCGCGCCCCGGGGATCCCGAGGACCTGGTCCACCGATTCCGTACCGGGCGCGACATGGATCTGCTGCTCAGACATGGCCACGACCGTGCCGGCGGCATCCAGCACGCTCTGGCGGACCGTCAGGTCGCGGGCACGGCTTTCCTCGTTGGCGATGTCGGACCGGACCCGGATCGTCGCGGCCCCGTCCCGGATGTCCGTCGTATAGTAGAATACGCCCCATTTGTCGAAATGCGTCCCCGCCGTGGCGACCAGGCGGACGTGCCGGTAGATGCCGGATCCGCTGTACCAGCGGGAATTGGTTTGCTGCGAATTATCCACCCGGACGGCGATCACGTTGCCCCGGGCCTTCAGGTAAGGGGTCAGGTCATAGGAGAAACTGGAATACCCGTACGGCCAGGTGCCCAGTTCGTGGCCGTTGATCCAGACCGTGCTGTTCATGTATATCCCGTCGAATTCGATGGAATAGAGCCGGTCCTTGCCGTAGCCCGGGATATCGAAAGTCTTGCGGTACCAGCCGGTCCCGGTCGGGAAATAGCCGATGCTGCCGCCGCCGGGGTTGTCTTCGCGGTTTTCGCCCTCGATGCTCCAGTCGTGGGGGAGGTCCAGCCGGCGCCAGGAGCGGTCATCGAAAGCAGGAGCCTGCGCCCCGGCAGGGTCGGACTGCACGAAACGCCAGTCTTTGTCGAAAGGAAGGATGGTCCTGGAAGGCAGCGCACGAGCGGCCAGACACCCCAGCAGCAGGACACCCAAGATAGTTAACAGTCTCTTCATATCGTGTATGTAATAATTGGTTATTTCCATAAAGATACGCAATTTTGTTATATTTGCTAAAACCAATTCACGATATGAGCAAACACAGTATCCTCGCCGTCCTGCTGATCCTGGCGGCATTGCCCCTCTCCGCCCAGCGCCGCGGCCCCGCCGTGGGCTCCGTCGTCACCGACCCTGACGCGCACGATCCCGTCGCCGCCTTCTGCGACGGACGCTATTATGTCTTCACCACCGGCCTGACCGTGATGTCTTCCGCCGACCTCAAGAGCTGGCGCTTCGAGGAGCGCGTGCTGCCCGACACCCCGCAATGGGCCAAGGACAAGGGTTTCCGCGGGATGCCCTGGGCCCCGGACATCCAGTTTATTAACGGACAGTGGTATCTGTACTATTCGTATTCCGTGTTCGGCAAGAACATTTCCGCCATCGGCGTGGCCACCAACAAGACGCTCAACCCGGAGTCCCCGGATTTCGGCTGGACGGACCACGGGATGATCGTTGAGTCCATCCCCGGCCGGGACGAGTGGAACGCCATCGACGCCAACGTCATCGTGGATGAGGAAGGTACCGGCTGGCTTTGCTTCGGCTCCTTCTGGCGCGGCATCAAGATGTTCAAGCTGGACAGCACCATGCTCAGGATGGCCGAGCCCCAGGAGTGGTATCCGCTCTGCCGCCGCCCGGAAGGCACGGCCCCGGACATCGCCGGCGGCGCCGACGGACTCAAGCTGGATCCGCGCGGATCCGATTTCGACGCCGGCAACGGCGCCGTGGAAGCGCCCTTCCTCTTCCGGCACGGCGGATATTATTATCTGTTTGTCTCCTACGATCTCTGCTGCCGCGGCAAGAACAGCACCTACAAGGTGGTCGTGGGACGCTCCGAAAAAGTCACCGGGCCCTATATCGACCGGGATGGACGGCCCCTGATGCAGGGCGGCGGCACCGTGGTCGCCCAGGGGGATGAGCGCTACGCGGGCATGGGGCACTGCGCCGTCGTCAACTTCGGCGGACAGGACTACATGTTCCTGCACGGCTATGACGGGCAGGCCGACTATCGTTCCAAACTGCTCATCGGCAAGATCGGCTGGAGCGCGGACAGCTGGCCTGAGCTCCGCCTGTAAAGGAGCGTGCCCGGCAACCGGCTGACGCTGAATGAGAAACAAAAACAGGGGTACTCAAAATGAGCACCCCTGTTTTCAGTTATTATTGATATTCAATCAATTCCAGGGCACGGTCTAGAAGACCTCGTCCACGGACTCCTTGAAGTCATCGAAGGACGGAGCGGGTGCCTCGTTGCGCGGGCCGTTGTTGTGGCGGGGACGGTCGTTGCGCGGACGGTTGTCGCGGCCGCCATCACGGCGCTGGTCATTGCCACGGCGCTCGCCGCGGTCATTGCCGCGTCCACCCTCACGGCGGTCGTTACCGCCACGGTTGCCGCCGTTGCCGCGGTCATTGCCACCGCGCGGACGGCGCTCCGGCTCCTTGTAGCCTTCCGGCTTCTCGGTCAGGGCGCGCATGGACAGGCGCATCTTGCCGGTCTTGGCATCGATCTCGAGGAGCTTGACATCGACCTCATCGCCGACGGACAGCACGTCCTCGACCTTCTCGGTCTTGTTCCAGGCAATCTCGGAGACATGCAGCAGGCCTTCCTTGCCCGGCAGGATCTCGATGAAGGCACCGAACTCCAGAATGCTCACGACCTTGCCGTGATAGACCTTGCCGACCTCGGGAACGGCGCAGATGCCCTTGATCCAGTCGAGTGCCTTCTGCATGTTCTCGGCGTTGTCGGAAGCGATGTCCACGACACCTTCGGTGAGGTTGGTCCCGGGGATCGGCTCCTCGTCGATGTTGATGACGGTGCCGGTCTCCTTCTGGATCTTCTGGATGGTCTCTCCGCCCTTGCCGATGACGGCACCGATGAACTCGGCGGCGATGCGGAGCTGGACGATGCGCGGCACGAACGGCTTGTAATCCTCGCGCGGCTCGCTGATGGTCTTCATCATCTCGCCCATGATGTGCATGCGACCCTGGCGGGCCTGCTCAAGGGCTTTCTCCAGCACTTCGTAGGACAGGCCGTCCACCTTGATATCCATCTGGGTAGCGGTGATGCCGTCGGCGGTACCGGTGACCTTGAAGTCCATGTCGCCGAGGTGATCCTCGTCACCGAGAATGTCGGTCAGGATGGCGTAACGGTCATTGGGGTGCACCTCGTCGGTGATCAGGCCCATGGCCACACCGGCGACCGGCTTCTTGATCTTGACACCGGCATCCATCAGGGCCAGGCAGCCGCCGCAGACGGAAGCCATGGAAGAAGAACCGTTGGACTCGAGGATATCGGAGACGACGCGCACGGCGTACGGGTTCTCGGGAGCGAGGGGAATGACGGGCTTGAGGGCGCGCATCGCCAGGTTGCCGTGGCCGATCTCGCGGCGGCCGGGGCCGCGCTGCGGCTTGGCCTCGCCGGTGGCGAACGGCGGGAAGTTGTAGTGCAGGACGAACTGCTGGTCCTCCTGGATGAGCACCTCGTCCATTTCCTTCATATCCATCTTGGTACCGAGGGTTACGGTAGCCAGGGACTGGGTCTCGCCGCGGGTGAAGATGGCGGAGCCGTGGGCGCAGGGGAGGTAATCCACTTCGCACCAGATCGGACGCACCTCATTGCAGACGCGGCCGTCCAGGCGGATGCCCTCGTCGAGGATCATGTTGCGCATGGCCTCCTTCTCCTCGGCATGGTAGTAGCGCTCCACCAGCGGTGTCTTCTCCTCGAGCTCTTCCTCGGGGATCGTGGCGAGGAATTCCTCCTTGATGGCCTTGAAGCCCTCTTCGCGCTCCTTCTTGGGCTTGGCGGACTTGGCCAGGGCGTAGCACTTGTCATAGCAGAAGTCGTGCACGGCCTTCTTCAGCTCCTCATCCTCCGGGTCATGGGGATAGTCGCGCTTATTGACGTCGGTGCCGAGCTCGTGCATGAGCTCCTTCTGCACGCGGCAGTGCTTCTTGATCTCTTCGTGGGCGAACTTGATGGCCTCGAGCATGTCGTGCTCGCTGACTTCGTTCATCTCACCCTCGACCATCATGATGTTCTCCTCGGTGGCGGCGACCATCAACTCGAGGTCGGAGTCCTTCATCTGGGAGAAGGTCGGGTTGATGACGAATTCACCATTGATGCGGCTCACGCGGACCTCGGACACCGGACCGCCGAACGGCAGGTCGGAGGTAGCGAGGGCGCAGGAAGCGGCCAGGCCGGCGAGGGCATCCGGCTGGATGTCCTTCTCCGCGGAGATCAGGTTGATATTCACGAAAACTTCCAGGTGGAAATCATCCGGCCACAGCGGGCGGATGGGACGGTCCACCAGGCGGGCGATGAGCACCTCATAATCGGAGGGCTTGCTCTCGCGCTTCAGGAAACCGCCGGGGAAACGTCCGGCGGCATAGTACTTCTCCCGGTAGTCCACGGTGAGAGGCATGAAATCGGTGCCTTCCTTGACTTCTTCGGCACAGGTCACGGTGGCGAGCACCATCGTGCCGCCCATCTTGACTACGGCGGAGCCGGCGGCCTGCTTGGCCAGTTTGCCGGTCTCGATCTCGATCACGCGGCCGTCCGCGAGTTCGATCTTCTTGTTGATTACGTTCATTACTTCTATTGCGTCTTTATGCGTCTTTCATCAAAAAAGGGATGGTCCCGTCCGGGAACCATCCCTCGTCTTTTCCTATTTTCTTATCGGCGGAGACCCAGCTCCTTGACGATATTGCGGTATCTCTCAATGTCCACCTCCTGGAGGTAGTCCAGGATCTGGCGGCGCTTACCGACGAGGCGGAGAAGGGAACGACGGGTGACCACGTCCTTCTTGTTCTTCTTCACGTGCTCGGTAAGGTGAGCGATACGGTAGGAAAATAAAGCAACCTGACTCTCAGGAGAGCCGGTGTCCTTATTGGACTTCCCGTACTTCGCG
>JAFTCB010000034.1 GCA_017454905.1 Bacteroidales bacterium | reverse complement strand
GTATCGTTTCGACAGGCTCTCCACGGGAACTCCGGAGAAGTATTCGCGCAGCATCTTTGCTTGGGCTCGCTGCATCGCCCGGCAGCTTCTTGCTTCCATTCTTTTTTACCTTTTTTGGTAAACTTTTTTCAGGACGATACACTTTAAGGATTGAGGATACTGCTGATTATTAGCGTTTTACGAAATAACCTTCGGAGTAATCTCCGAAGGTTATTTCGTAAGTGCCTGTCAGTCAAGATCAGTCGTATAATCAGAAAGAATCGTACAAAAACGAAGTGGAATGCATGTCTGATTTTTTAGGGTGCAATCGTAAAGCCGCTGATTGTCAACAATTTCCATTTCCGGACAATAATCTACCTGTTAAACGGCTAATTATACTGACATTTGCATATGACTTCAGTCCGCAAAAACAGTATACATGGGTATGACCATGTTTACCAGATTACGGTTGACCGGGGGATCTGCTTTTACTCTGCGGCGGATTGCCTGGTTTGGTTCACTCTGCTCTGTGTCCTGGCCAGGAAGTACGGTGTGCGTATCTTGTCCCTGTGCATCATGCTCAATCACTATCACATCCAGATCTGGGCGCGTTCGCCGGAGATCCTTTCTTCGTTCATGCGGGACCTGACGGCACAGTTCACCCGTATGTACAATCGGCAATACAAATGCTCCGGGCGGTTGTTCCTGGGGCAGTTCAGCAATGCACCGAAGAATAAAGGGCAGAAAATCCAGGATAACTACATTTACATCTGCAACAATCCGGTTGTCAAGCACGCTGTCGACCGAGCGGAACGCTATCGTTGGAATTTCCTGGCCTATATGGATAACCGGAATCCGTTTTCCGATCCGGTTGATCCGGAGGAGATGTCGGAGCCGTTGCAGCAGGCATTTGCAGCTGTGCGGATGCGCCGCAGGGCTGGGCATCCCGTTGATTATCTGTTCTTCGGCGGTGTATATTCGCGGTTGTCCGACAAAGAAAGGAGACAGGTCCTGGACTATATTGTCGTACAGTATAATGTGATCGATTACGGGGAGGCGATGAGGAAGTGGGGAGATTATCGGGCGATCTGCACCATGCTTGCGACGGTTGCCGGAAGCGAGTACGATCTGGCCGAGGAGCAGGTCAGGGAAGATTACCGGCACTATTACAAGATGATGCGGCTGGCATATGCTGAAGGATATGACCTGTCCCGGGTCCGGTTGTCACGCCTGTCCCTGTATGAACAGCATCGGCTGGCCAATCTCTTTTGCGAAAAAGCGGGAGCAACCCCGGTTGAGAATGCCAAGTTTCTGCACGCAGCTTTTTTGGTATAGTTGATAATCAGATACTTATAAATTAACCTTCGGAGAAAACTCCGAAGGTTAATTCGTAAGTGATTGATTGTCAGATTCGCCGGTCAAGCCGGCGAATGACGAGACGTTGGGCCGGCGAATGACGGGACGTCAGGTCGATGGATGACGGGACCGATCCGGCGAATGACGGGACCGGTCCGGCGTCAGGCTACAGCTCGTCGGCGTGGGCGAGGAGGTACTTCTCGGCTTCGGCGTTCCACAGGCCATTGTGGGCCTTGCAGAGGCGGTCGAGTTCGTCGTAGACCGGCTTGCCGACCTTGCCGAAATCCGCGATGGCGGTCAGCGGCATCGTCACGTGGGTGTAGATCATCTTCTTGCCACCCGGGATGTTCGGGAGGTTGAGGGTGGTCTCGACCACGGCGTTCAGACCGCCGATGTGGGTGATCAGACCGGCCGGGTCCATACCGAGCCCCATGTAGTGGAGGGCTTCCTTCATGTCGTCGGTGTTGCCGCCGGAGGTGCCGACCACGTGCGTGGAGTTGTAGTGGACGTTGTAGAAGTTGAACGGAGCCTTGAACGGGGACTTGCCGGGGCCGGCGAAGAAGTTCAGGCAGCCGTCAAAGGCAAGGATGTCGTCGGCCTGCTCAACCACCGGGGCCACCGGGGCGAAGCAGAAGACGTCGTCGTAGCCGGTGCCGCCGGAGATCTCGCGGAGCAGGGCCACGGGATCGTCGCAAGTGCCGGTGTTGACGTACTTCAGGGTGATGCCGCGGGAGGCCGCGAACTCCACGGTGTAGAGGCTGGCGGCACGGTCGAGGCGCTCCTGGTTGATGTCGGTGACAACCATCAGGGACGGACGGCGATCTTCACGGTGCAGGGCATAGCTGATGGCAGCGAGGCCCATCGGGCCCACGCTGGCGAGCAGCGCCATCTTGCCGCCGTCCTTGATCTCCATGGAATGGACATACTTCCCGGGGGTAGTGTGGTAGTTGGCGTGCATGGCGCCGATCACACAGCTGAGCGGCTCGCTCAGGGAAGCCGGATAGAAAGCCTCTCCCTTGTAGGGCAGCAGGCAGCCGTGCTCCATCACCTCGTTGGGGATGACGATATAGGTGGCGTCACCGCCGATGAACGGATAGGAATAACCGGGCGCACTGTAGATGCCTTTCGGGCCACCGGCATAGTTGAGGGCCGGCTGAATGGAGAACTTGTCGCCGGGCTTGAACTGGTCCTTCCACTTGGCGCCGACCTCCAGGATTTCGCCTGAGAATTCGTGACCGACAATCGTCGGATTCGTGGCGACGTCCGCCGGGACGCGCTTGTGGGCCGTGCCCTGGTGGACGGCCTTGAAGGTAGACATGCAGATGCTGTCGCTGACCACCTTGGCCAGGATCTCATCTTCCTTGATCTGCGGGAGCTCGAATTCATCGAGCCGCAGGTCGTTCTCGCCATAGAGGCGTACTGCTTTGGTTTTCATTACTGTATTGGTAGTTATTGGTTATTTGCTTTTATCAGGGGCTGCCGGGGTGCCCGGCAGCGGCTTGTAATTCTTGAGTTCGCCCTTGAGGTACTCCACGGCCTTCTCGAGCTGGGCATCCTTGCCGAGCCAGTCCTCGAAGGGGTTGATGTCCACCACGATGTCCGGATCGACGCCGTGGCCTTCGATGATCCATTCACCCTCGGTGGAGTAGGAGGTGAAGAACGGCGTGCGCATGTCCTGCCCGTCCACGAACTGGCGGGAGCCGGAGATGCCCACGATGCCGCCCCAGGAGCGGGTGCCGATCAGCTTGCCCAGACCCAGCTGGCGGAAGCCATAGGGGAAGAGGTCGCCGTCGGAGGAGGAATACTTGTCGATGAGGCAGACTTTCGGGCCGTAGAAGGCTTCGTTGGGGACGGTGCGGTTGCCTCCGTTGCGGTACATGTTCATCCGGTAGACCTCGCGCTGCAGGCGCTCGAGGATCATCGGAGAGACATTGCCGCCGCCGTTCATGCGGTCGTCGACGATCAGGGCCTTCTTGTCCAGCTGCGTGTAGTAGAGCTTGGTGAACATGTCCAGGCCTTCGGTGCTCATGTCGGGGATGTGGATGTAGCCGATCTCGCCGCCGGAGAGTTTGTCCACCTTTTCGATATTGGTCTGGACCCACTCGTAGTAGGCAAGGTTGGACTCGTCCGCCACCGGCTTGACATAGACGGTGCGGGCGCCGCTGCCCGAAGCGGAAGCGGCGATCTTCAGGGAGACGGTCTTGCCGGCCTTGCCGATCAGGGCCTGGCCCGGATCGAGCAGGTCCTTCGCGGGCGTGCCGTTCACTTCGACGATGTATTCGCCGACCTTGGCGTCCACGCCCGGGGAGCGGAGCGGGCAGCGCAGGGTCTCGTCCCAGTCGGCACCGCGCCAGATCTTCTCGATCTTGAAGGCCCCGGTGCGGCTGTCCTTGCTGTAGCGGGCGCCGAGCAGTCCGGTGGGGATGCGCGGGATCTCGGGGCTCTCGCCGGAGGTGATGTAGGCATGGCCGATGTTGAGCTCGCCGATCAACTCGCCGATCAGGTAGGTCAGGTCGTCGCGGTGCTTGACATAAGGCAGCATCTGGCCGTATTTCTCACGCATGTGGTCCCAGTCGACGCCATGCATGTTCTCCACATAGAAGTTGTCGCGGGTGATGCGCCAGCTTTCGTCGTAGATCTGGGCCCATTCCGCCTCGTGATCGATCATCATGTCGATCTCGTCCACGGGGACGGAGGCGCCGCCCCGGCCGGCAGGGCCGCCGAAGCTGACGACTTTGTACTGGCCGTCGGTCCGAACGAGCGCCTTCTTGGCGTCCGGGGTGAGGGCCAGCGGGCTGTTGGGGATATCGGAGGTCTCCAGGGTCTTGAGATCGAGGGCCTTGATGCCGGAAGCACCGGCAGCGCCGCGCGGACCGCCGCCCATCATGCCTCCGAAGGAGCCGTAGTACAGTTTGCCGTTGTCGGCCAGGATCAGGCGGTAGCGTCCGGCACTCAGCGGCAGGGCGGTGATGCGCTGTGCCAGGCCGTCGGGGTCGATCTTCGTGGCGGGAGCAGGCGAAGCCTTGCCTTTCGCGTCGGCTTCGGGGCCGGCCGGGCGTTTCCCTTCGCCGTTCTCAGGGGATTCCGCGCCATACTCGTCGCTCTCCAGGGCCATCGGGTTGGGGGTGTCCTTGGCAAGGGGCAGCACGAAGACGTAGTCGGAGACGTTGTAGGAGGCGTTCCACTCCACATCGGAGTACTGCGAGCGGAACTCGCGGGAGGACGTGAAGAAGAGGTATTTGCCGTCGCGGGAGAAGAGCGGCGAGGACGCGTCATACCAGCGGTCGGTGACTTGGTAGCTCTTGCGGGCCTTGAGGTCGAACAGATACAGTCCGCTGATGAAGTTGGGGAGCGTCACGGTGTAGGCCGCCCAGGCCCCGTCCGGAGACAGGGTGAAGGAGCGGACGGCGGAGCGCTCGCCGACCAGGATGCGGTTGAGCGCTTTCGTGTCGGCGTCCAGTTCGCACACATCCCAGTGGAGGGTGGAGAAGTAGAGTTTCTTGCCGTCCGGGCTCCACTGCAGGTTGGAAGGATATCCTTCCTTGAAATCCGTCAGGCAGGTCGCCTGCGTCATCCTGTCGGAGGGGGCGGTATAGATCTGGTATTCGCCGGAGGCGTCGGAGATCCAGGCGATGCGGGAGCCGTCGGGGCTCCAGACCGCCTCGCGCTCGTGGGATCCCGGCGAGCGGGAAATGTTCACGACCGGGCCTTTTTCGGCAGGCAGCGAAAAGATATCCCCGCGCACGACGGCGACCATGCGCTTGCCGTCGGGGGAGAGACTGATGCTGCCCGGGTTGAGTCCGCTGCCGCGGAACTCGGTCCGGCTCCAGACATCGTCATCCGCGAGCTGGATGGAGACCTTCTCGGCCTTTCCTTTGCGGACGTCATATTGGTAGATGTAGCCCCCGTTCTCGAAGACGACAAAGCCGTCGGCGGAGTGGGCGGGGAACTTGCAGTCGTATTCGGTGAAATCGGTGACCTTGCGGGTCTGCCTGCTGCGCGTGTCGTAGACGAAAAGGTTCATCGTCCGGTCCCGGTCGGACAGGTAGTAGATCTCGCTGCCGATCCACATCGGGAAGATGTCCTGGGCGTCGTTGTCCGTGATCTTCTCGAGCCGGGTGGTGCCCACGGTGTTGATCCAGATGTCGTCCGCCTGGCCGCCCCGGTAATACTTCCAGGTGCGGAATTCGCGGAACATCCGGTTCATCGCGAGCTGCTTGCCGTCGGGGGAATAAGAGCAGAAACCTCCTTCGGTTGTGGGGATGAACTCCGGCAGTCCGCCGTCCACGCTGACCTTGCAGAGCTGGGCGCGCAGGCCGCTGAAGCACCACTGCTTGCTGCGGTAGATGATCTGCTTGCCGTCCGGGGTCCAGCCCATCACGATGTTGTTGGGGCCCATGCGCTCACCGACCTTGTCGCGGCCCACCAGGGCGCTGTAGGTCAGGCGCTTGGGCTCGCCTCCCGTGATCGGGATGGTGTAGACCTCGGTGTTGCCGTCGTACTGGGCGGTGAAGGCGACGGTCTTGCCGTCCGGCGAAATCTTGGGGAAGCACTCATAGCCGACGTCGGAGGTAAGCTTCACGGCGCGGCCGCCGTCCTGGTCCACGCTGTACAGATTTCCTGCATAGCAGAAGACGATTTTGCCGCCGCCGACGGCGGGGAAGCGCAGCAGGCGCGCTTCCTCCGTCGAAGGGGCAGCGATGAGCGGCAGAGCCGCAATCATCGTGACAAAAGCAATAAGGAGTCGTTTCATAAAAACTAACGGTTAATGACAAGTCGCTAGGCGAGCATCACCTGGCCGCCCGTCACGGGGATCGCCTGGCCGGTCTCGCCGGTCTGGTCGATGGCGTACAGGATGGCCTTGGTCACATCCTCGGGGTTGCAGCCCTTGCGCATGGGCACCTGGCTCAGGTAGTAGTCCTTGACATCCTGGACCGTCTTGGCGCCGGGCACCTTGCCTGCGGCGAGGTACTGCACGAACAGGCCGTTGACCGGATTGCTCCAGAGGGGTCCGTCGTAGAAGTTGCCCGGGCAGATGGAGTTGACCTTGACGCGGAACGGCGCGAGTTCGAGGGCGAAGCTCTGGGTGAGGCCGATGCCGCCGAACTTGCCGCCGGCGTAGGCGAAGTTGGCCTTGGAGCCGCGCAGGCCGCTCTTGGAGTTGACCTGCACGATGTCGGCGAAGTATTCCGGATCGAGGGCGGTCTGGATCTTCATCACATGGCTGGCCACCTTGGCGCAGAAGAAGTAGGCCTTGTAGTTGATGTTCGTCACGAACTCGAAGTTCTCGGGGGTCATCGCCTCCAGGCCGCCTGCGCGGAGCACGCCGGCGTTGGACACGAACACGTCGAGGGCGCCGAAG
>JAFTCB010000033.1 GCA_017454905.1 Bacteroidales bacterium | reverse complement strand
CTTGATATCATAGACCTTCCTGGCATCGCGCGGAATCACAATCTGGCCCTTTTCGCCCACCTTCACCACACCGAAGATGTATTTGCCGTCATTCTCTTGCATAGTTATATTTGTTAGAAATTTCATACAAATATAACTATTGTTACTATAATTCCAAGCGTATGCAGTAAAATCTAAGTGGAAATTCCGATGCAAAGTGACCCCTTCAGTCCGATTTCAAACTGACCCCTCTGTCCGATGAAAATGACCCCCTAGGGTATGAGATAGAAATCCTTAATAGAAAGCAGGCTAAAGAGGTTTTTGCTCTCTTCAGCTTGCTTTTCGTTTTTCGATGAAAGAAGGAAAGGTGGGGGGTCAATTAAGACCGGACCAAGGGGGTCAATTTAGAGCGGATTCTCCATCATGCTTACGATGATAACCGCATTCGGCGTAAAACATAATGTGTATTATGATACCATCCAGTCTGAAATCACCATTGATCAGATGTTCGTATAGCTATAATTAGCGGAATGTACCAGAATAGATAAGATTCCGCTAAAAATAAACATTTTGATAGGTTATTATTCAGAGCAACCACCCCAAAATTGTGATGCCTAAATATAGCTTGCAGTTTAGCTTGGAAATTTTGTAATTAACTGATTATAAGCATATAAAAGTGCTCCCGCCCGAGGCAGCTTAAAAGGAGCTAACTTGCTGATATTCAGCAGTTAGCTCCTTTTGTGTCTCTGTTTTGGCTTAATAGGCGTCTCGGTTGGTAAAAGCCGTGTAAGTCGCTGTAATATGGCAAAAAAACACCAATGTTACGAGATCAAAAAAGAACTTTCCTGAGACCGGGAGCCCCGGTGCGGCACGCAACTTGTTTTGAAAAAAAAGGTATATTTGCAAATAAGTAAAAAACGTCAGCCCATGAAACCCCAGAATTTCCTTCCGACGCTTTTCGTCTTCATGCTTCTTGCGGCCACGCCGGCAACCGCATCTGCACAGGATACAAAATTCCCTCAGAGAAATGAGATTGTAACCATCGAGGTCAACCCCGAGGATGACAGCATCTTCAAGATCCCCGAAGTCTTTGAGGTGTTCAGCGTACCGGCGGAGGACGACGGCAAACAGTATTTCCTGTCCGTCGGTCACCTCGGGATGGGCGACGAAGTCGTCCAGGTCCTTTTCGATCCGATCTTTGAGTTGTTCATCCCGCTGGGCAATTCGTTGCAGGAGGCCCTGGACGGCCTCCAGCAGTTGCAGAATCTGTTCAAGGAATCTCCCGGCACTTCACTCGAACTCTCCGGCTGCCTCGCGTTCGGCGTCCCGAACGAAGACCGGGAAGCGGTGAAGGTGACCCTCAAGAAGCCGTTCCTGAGCCGCTATCTCGAATTCAGCGTCCAGCGTGAAGGTTATATCCGCGCCACCAGCGTCCGCCGGTCCGAGCTGAATTCCCTGGCCAGCGGCGTGAAGTTCTACAGAACTTTCCACCCGAACGAATAATCATCTCCACGCAGCCTTGCCGGCTTCGGCCGGGACCAGTTCGATCAAGGGGCGCCAAATGGCCACGCCGAACTGGGTGGATGTCCGTATGTAGTAGTCTTTGCCGGGCTCGATCTTCAACGTGATGCCTTCACGGGTTTCAGTCTGTCCCCAGATTTCGTAGGTGCCGGCTTTCTCCACTTTCACGATGGCCTTGTTCTTGTTTTTGGAACGGAATACGACTTCGTCCCCCAGATGGACGTCGTAGGGCGTCTGTACGAACCCGCCGGGCCGGAAGAAATAGATTACGGCATAGTCAGGGTGTTGATCGGGGATTGCCGGCAGGTTCCCGGCCAATTTGGGGGAACACCCGCACAGCAGCAGGATGACGGAGATGAAGGGAAGGATTTTTTTCATACAGGCTAACGCTTGTCATTGATATGTGCACTGGCGTATTGGGAGGCATCGAAGGTGACCTCCTGCTCGCTGACACCGACGCTGAAGTCTCGCAGGGAGACGGTCACGCCTCCGGCACTGGCTTTGAGGCATACAGGCAGATAAGTCGCCTTGGAGATTTCCAGGTCCATGGTCTTGGGGTCATCCTTGTTCGGATTGGTCTTCGATTTGGTGCAACGGAACTGCCAGGTGTCCGCGGTCTCTTTCCTTAGACGCACATCGTAGCCTTCGGTGACGCTGTCCAGCATTTTCGTGTTGTTCTCCGCATCCGACGTCGCGCCGGGTGCTTTGGTCTCGATAGTGACTTCGTTCTTTTTGGATTCATACTTCCAGTCGGTCTGCCCGTCCGACCAGTCGATCTCGATGTCGCCGTCCTTGCTGGTGATCATCTTGTATTTGTCTCCCCGGGTGTAAATGGTTGTGGCGATGGCTCCGAGCAGAGGTACCCGGATTTCCATGACCATGGAAAAGCCCTCCGGGTCGAAACGTTGGGTCTCCTGATCCATCCTGGCCAGGATTTCTTCAGGTGTCTGGGCAAAAAGCGTTACCGCGGCCAGCAGGCCGGGAAGCAGAAGTGAAAGGATTCTTTTCATGGCGATTGATGGGCAGTCAAGCCCGTTTGCTTGCAAATATAGTAGGTGATTAATCGGACTCCTTGGCGGTCACGGACATGAAGCCGGTGCTGAGGGGCACTTCAAGCCCCAGCAGCTGCCGGTCCGCATCCGGGGAGCGCCAGAGATGGATCTCATTGCCGCTTCCGTTCTCCATCAGGCCATGTTCGGTCAGTTTCAGCAGGAAGCGCTCGGTCTCCCGGCCCGGTACGTGGTCCTTGTCCACGCCTTCGAAGGTGAGCAGGCCCGGGAAGGCTTTCCCGGCCATCAGGATCTGTACTGCGAGTGGCTTTCCCGAAGGCTTCACATCATAGAAACGGATGAAATGGAGCAGGGACAGCAGGTCCATCGTCTTGCCGTCCAAGCGGAAAGTGGTCTCCTCCGGTTCGTCCGAATCCGGCTTGACGGCCCGGGACAGGATCTTCCGGGAAGCTTGGTCGTAAGTGTATTCGTACGTGCAGTCCTTGTTGTTTTTCTTATACGGATTAGAGAAAAAGAGCGGCTGCAGGTCGGAACGTCTGAGCCAGGTGTCGGCGATGTAGTCGTGGCTGATGAAGAGACGGAAGATCGAGGAAGCCTGGATGAGCGCACGGGAGTGGTAGGCTTGCTGCCGGTCCCTGCTGCCGGGTTCCATGGAGATGGTGGCGGTGGCCACCTTGGCGTTGAGACCTCCCCATTGATAGTGTACCTCATATTCGACGGTTCCCAACGCCTTGTCCGGCAGGTCGCGCGCAAAAACTCCGGCCGCCGTCAGCAGGAGCGCGGCCAGAGCGGTCAGAACAAAGTCAGTTTTTATCATACAAATACTTTTAGAAAGGTTCGTGCAAAAAAGATACCTGTCGCGTCAGAATCGCATGCTGAACTGGATCCGGGTGGAGATGTCATAAAAAGAGCCGCGGGAGATGGATTGGATGTCCTGCGGATGAAGCGGGTCCTTGTTGACGGTCTTGATATCCCTGAAGGAAAAACGGTTGAGCGTCGCATTTGCGCAGAGCTGGAAGCGATCCCAGGAGAAACTGAGGGCGGCACGGGCGGCGATGTCCAGCGAGGGCCGGAAGAATTCGTGCCGTTGGCTTTGCTCGCCTTCCCGGACGCCGTCGAGCTGATATTTGAAGACGGCTGCATCCAGTTCCTTCTCATCTACGTCTTCGCCGTGCTCCTCCTTGTACTTCTGGATAAAAGGCTCCGGATCCGGATAGTTGTACACGGTGGTGAAAAGGTGGTCGTAGAGAGAGACACGGGGGGTGGCCGTCAGGTTGAGGGTCAGGTTGCGCAAGCCTTTGACGGACCTTCCGCCGGGTGCGCTGTGGAAGAGCACCCAGTTGAAGGAGTAGCCTCCTCCGACAGAGAAGATTCCCGTCCGGATCCGTCCTACGTGGTCGTAGAACTCAAGTACGACGCCGTCTTCCAGCATGTATTTGTATTCCCCTTGGGAATAGCTTGCGGAAGCAACCCAGCTGCCGGCGGACCGGCTCTGGACGAAATTCCGGCTGGACACGGTCGAATAGGAGAATCGTTCGGGATTGAAGAAATAGAAAGCGTCAACCACGAGCTGGCGCATCAGGCCGGGGGCGTCGCTCTGGGTTTCGATGGTGAAATCCGGTAACCAGTCCATCCGTATCACGCCGTCCAGGAACTCATCGACGGAATAGTATTGGACGTTGATTCCGAATCGCGGCCGGAAGAAACCGAGGTTGAGGTATTTGTTGCGTTTTGTCCCGTGCCGGTCCACCTCTGTCGTGTAGTTGACGGATAGGGATCCGTACGAAAAGCCTCCGCCGACTTTCTTGAACAACTCCCGGTGGAGGTGGTTGTCGATGTGGACAAAGTCCGTCTTCTCCGGGCTGTCCGCCAGGGTGATGTCCCGGTTCAGGTGGATGCCCGTCCAGATCAGGTCTGCATTGGCCGATACCACCCAGGGGGTCTCGAGCTGGTAAACATAGTTGGTGTCCAGGATGCGGTTCGGCGTAGTCAGGCTTTTCGTGACTTGCCGGAACGTCCGGGCAATCCAACCGGTCTGCTGTGCGTCCAGCCCGGCCGGAATGGCGCACACGGCGACGAGAATCAGTAGTATTTTTCTCATTGGATAGCGGAAGGTCGGATGTAGCGGTTCCCGGTCTGCTCCTTGACGGCGTCGATGAAGGCCGGGGCATAAGCCGGGGAAGTGCGGCGTCCGCTCACCACGACCCCGTTCTCGCTGGGTTGCGCGATCTGGTCGTTGTGCTTGACGATCAGCAGCCGGGCCAGTTTGTCCCAGCGCTTCATCATGCGGTCGGTATAGTCGAGGGTCTTGCCGGTGAGGTACTGCGTCCGCTCGCCGGGCGTCATGGCCGCGGCCTTTTCTTCCACCTCTTTTTGGTCGGCGGCGTAGAAGTCTTCCAGCTCGGTCTGCGCCTCGCGCAGGTCCCCGATCATGGCGCTGTAGCGCGGATAGACCATGTTGGCCACGAAATTGCACATCCAGAAGGCGCTTTCGGTGCTGAATTCGCGGATGTTGTTGTTCTCGCGGCGGAAGGGATCCGGCACGCGGTCGATGCCGCAGTACACGGGCACATAGGCCACCATCGAGGCATCATCCATATTGAAATAGGTCACGCCGCCCAGGGCATCCGGCAGCCAGGAACGCATCTGGCAGACCATGGTCATGCCGCTCTGCTGGCAGCCGATGGGCCGCTCGCGGAACATGTCCGTGCCGTCGGAAGCCTTGAAATTGACGGGCTGGTTGCGGTAGGGCGATGCCCAGGGTCCGGCGCTCAGGTCCGCGGTCATGTCCAAGGCGGTGCCCTCATAGTGGTCGCGCATGTCGTTCATCAAGTCGCGCACGGACAGCGGCTCGTCCGGCCTGATCCAGAGGGGCAGGTGGTCGCAGACCTCCAGATTCCCGTTCAGGAAAGGCAGATACCCGTCCATGACGGCCGTGTCGGTGTGGTGGCGGAAGAAACTCCACACGCGGGCCTCGCAGTAGCGGATGGCGCTCCAGTCCAGCGGACCGTAGGCTTCGCGGAAGCTGAAGTCCGCATCCTTGCCGGAGAAATAGCCCATCTCGCGGGCGAAGGAGATTACGTCGGCGGAGTACATGCATTCGCCCTCTACGACGCAGAAACCGAGCTTCTTGTCTGCTTTCCTGGCCTGCGGGAACTGGCGGATGCGGCTGGCGTTGGCATAGGCGCAGATGGCGTCGTCCGGCACGCGCAGGGCCACCCAGACGGCACCTTTGCGCCCCGGTCCCTTGCCGATGATTTCCATGATCCAGGCCTCGTCCTTGTCGCAGACGACGAAATTCTCGCCGGTGCTGTTGTAGCCGTATTCCTGCACGAGGGCATCAATGACGGCGATGGCTTCGCGGGCCGTCGTGCTGCGCTGCAGGGCGAGGTCCATCAGGGTGAAATAATCCAGGTAGCCTTCCGGGTTGCGGAGCTCCTCGCGGCCGTCCCAGGTGGTCTCGACGATGGTGACCTGGTTCTCATTCATCAGACCCACCACGCCATAGGTATAGGGCGCCTGTGCGACATAATGCGGCTCTGCCTGCTGGCCCCAGCCCCGGATGGCGATCATCTCGCCGGAGGCATGGCGTCCGGGTGCCGAATAGGACAGCGGGGAAGCGAATCCGAAACCGTCGCAATTGTAGGTAACCATCACGCTTCCGTCCGCGGAAGCTTTTTTCCCGACGATGAGGTTGGTGCAGGCATCGGCAGGCGTTGCCGCGAGCAGGGCAGCCGCAGCGAGCGCGACGCAAAAGGTGGCAGTTCTCATGCTTGTAACAATTGGTTCGGACAAATATAAGGAATCAGGGTGAAAAAAGCGAGAGCCGCGCTAGCCTTTTCTCTCCGGGCCGGCAGGGTCCGGGCGGGGCAGCCCGATGCCGCTCAGCCACAGTCCGGTCCAGGTCAGCGCCGCATTGATGAGCAGCAGCTCGAATCCGATCCGGTAACCGCCCAGCCAGGCTTCGCTGTGGGTGGAGAGCACAAAGCAGAGAAGTGGCGCCAGGACGCAGATCACCGGTACCCAGCGGTCCCGGACGCGCCGGCGGCTCAGCAGCCCGAAGAAGAACAGACCGAGCAGCGGGCCGTAGGTGTAGCCGGCGACCGTGTAGATGGTGTTGATCACGCTGTCGTCCTGGATGGCCCCGAACCCCAGGATCACGAGTCCGAGCACCAGTGCGGCTCCGGTGTGCACGATGCGGCGGGTGCGCAGCAGGCCGGCTTCGTCCTGCCGCCGGTCTGCATGCAGGAAATCCAGGGTGAACGTGGTGGTCAGGGCGGTGAGGGCGGAGCCGGAACTGCTGAACGCCGAGGCGGTAAGCCCCAGCACGAACAGCAGGCTGACCACCGGCGGCATCCAGGCGGTGCCGGCGGCATCCGTACCGCAGGCGATCGCCGGGAACAGGTCGTCCGGCCGGGCGACACCGATGCCGCGCACCGCGGCGAAACGGTACAGCAGTACGCCGAGGGCGAGGAAGAGCAGGTTGACCGGGATGAATGCCGCCCCGTAGCTCATCATGTTGCGCTGGCTCTCGCGCAAGGTCTTGC
This sequence comes from Bacteroidales bacterium, assembly GCA_017454905.1. GTDB lineage: Bacteria > Bacteroidota > Bacteroidia > Bacteroidales > UBA932 > Cryptobacteroides. The sequence goes on along the minus strand of JAFTCB010000033.1, from coordinate 57,688 downwards.
AGGAGAGGTTTTTCTGCATCATGTCTTGGTCCAGGCCGGTCATCGCGATGGTGGTGAACATGCCGGCGAGGAACTGCTTCCAGAAGAAGCGCGTGTCCCGCCAGTCGTCGAAGAACCAGATGCGGCTCATCCCGTTGTCCCGGATGCTGCCGTACATCGCCCCGAAGTCCAGTCCCAGGGCGCGGCCCATCTGCATCAGGCAGAGGACGACCACCGTGAGCAGCGCGAGGGTCTGGATCATGTCCGTCCAGACGAGGGTGCGCACGCCTCCGCGGAAGGTGTAGAGCCACACGCAGAGCATCGTGGCGGCCACGTTGACCGCGAAGGGAATGCCCAGCGGGTCGAAGATGACCAGCTGCAGCACGATGGCGGTCAGGTACATCCGCACGCCGCAGATGAGGAGCTTCGACAGCAGGAAAAAGGCTGCCCCAGAACGGTGGCTCCACCGGCCGAAGCGCTGCTCCAGCCAGGTGTAGAGGCTGCTGAGGTTGAGCCGGTAGTAGAGCGGCAGCAGCACGTAGGCGATCACGGCATAGCCTGCCACGAAGCCCACGGCCATCTGCAGGTAGGACCATTGCGAAGCCTCCACCATCCCGGGCACGGACACGAAGGTGATCCCGGAGATGGAGGTGCTGACCATCGCCACGGCTACCGCCCACCAGGGGGACTTCCGTCCGCCACGGAAAAAGTCCGTGCTTTCCTGCGCGCGGCGGGAAATCCGCCAGCCGATGCCGATCACCACGGCAAGGTAGAGCGCGACGGCAGTGAGCAGGAGCGACGGGGACATGGATTACAGCCTGACGAGGAATCCGAACCCGAACGGGAAATCGTAATAATCCATCATGCCTTGCGCTCCGAAGCCGCCGACGCCGAAGCCGCCGTGGAAGTTGAGGCCGAAATGTCCGGTGATCCACCAGTCATAGGCGACGCGGGCGGTGAGGAAGGTTTCGGAAAAGTCATTGAAGGCCGGCTTGTAGCGCACGCCGAAACTGAGTCCGCCGTAGTCCAGGGAGGCCCCCACGCTCCAGGTGAATTCGGAGTGGAAATTGCGGTAGGTGCGGCCGTAGCCCGTGTAGGAATAATACGGGAGGACGGAGACGCCGGCGTCGGCCAGCAGGGAGATCCCGCCTTTGCCCCCGAAGCGGGCCTTCATCTGCGCCACGTTGCGCCAGAGTCCCAGGGTGGAGAAATACTCCGTCCCCAGGCCCAGGGCGAAGTAGGGGAAGCGGCTGTCCTCCAGCCCCCAGTTCCGGGCGGCGGCCACGCCCATCGCGGCGGTGGCGCCTACCGCCGTCACCGCCATGCCGGCCAGCAGGCCGCTGTCTTCCAGCGGACTCAGGTCCTCGACGGAGAAATGGTAATACGGTCGCGGGGCATAGATGAAGAGCGGGGCCCAGTCCAGGAAGACGTAGCCGTAGTCCTCATGGTTTACTTCGCGGAACTGGCGGCCCCGGATGCGCAGGTAGTGGACCTCGCCTTCGCGGGCGTTGATGTAGCCCTGCCAGCCCTTGTAGACGCGGCCGTATTTGTCCACGGCGGTAAGTTCGTGGCGCGCGGGCGTAGTATCCACGCTCAAGGTGCCTTCGGTATCCAGCAGGGGCTGGTTGGAGAACGCGGCGGTCACATCGCCTATGTATTCACGGTCAACGTAGATCCGGACCGGAACGACATCCGCATCATCTGTCCAGAAGCAGATGGACTGGGCGCGGACGGCAGCCGGCATCAGCAGGAGGACCGCCGCAGCCACGGACCAGAATCGGAAACTTTTCATATCGCTGTGGTTGATTTTGGTGCAAAGATATAACAAATCCCCTGCCAAAGTGCATCGCTTGCGGATTTAGGATAGAATCCTTATCTTTGACACTTCAATGGACGAACTGATCAAAGATCTCTCCTCCGCTACGGAGTACAAGGAAGGCTTCGTGACAGAAGTCGACCAGGAATACGTGCCGAAAGGCCTCAACGAAGACATCATCCGGATGATTTCCGCCAAGAAGCAGGAACCGGACTGGCTGTTGGAGTTCCGCCTGGATGCATTCCGCAAATGGCAGCGCATGACCCCGCCGCAGTGGGGCCATCTCAAGTTGCCGCGCATTGATTTCCAGGATATTATCTATTGGGCGGCGCCCAAACGCGACGAAGACCGTCCGGATGAGATCGATCCCGCCCTGATGGAGACCTTCGACAAGCTGGGCATCCCCCTGCACGAGCGGGAAGTGCTCGCCGGCGTGAAGCCCAAGGGGGAAGTGGCGGTGGATGCGGTTTTCGACTCCGTGAGCGTGACCACGACCTTCCGCAAGACCCTTGCGGAGCAGGGCATCATCTTCTGCTCCTTCTCCGAAGCGGTGCGCGAGCATCCCGACCTGGTGCGCAAGTATCTCGCCACGGTCGTTCCGGCGGGGGACAACTTCTACGCGGCCCTCAATTCGGCGGTCTTCTCGGACGGATCCTTCTGCTACATCCCCAAGGGGGTGAAATGTCCGATGGAGCTGTCCAGCTACTTCCGGATCAATGCTTCCGGTACCGGGCAGTTCGAGCGTACGCTGATCATCGCGGACGAAGGCGCTTCCGTCAGCTACATGGAAGGCTGCACGGCCCCGATGCGCGACGAAAACCAGCTCCATGCAGCCGTGGTGGAGATCATCGTGGAGAAAGACGCGGACGTCAAATACAGCACCGTCCAGAACTGGTATCCCGGCGACGCGCAGGGCCGCGGCGGCATCCTGAACCTTGTGACCAAGCGCGGCATCTGCAAGGGCAGCGGCTCCCACCTGAGCTGGACCCAGGTGGAGACCGGCTCCGCCATCACCTGGAAATACCCCAGCACCATCCTCAAGGGGGATGACTCCTCCTCCGAGTTCTACAGCGTCGCCATGACCAACAACTACCAGCAGGCCGACACGGGCACCAAGATGATCCATCTGGGGCGCCGTACCCGCAGCCGGGTGGTCTCCAAGGGCATTTCCGCCGGACACAGCGAAAACAGCTACCGCGGCCTCGTGCAGATGGGCCCGGCGGCCGAAGGGGCGCGCAATTATTCGCAGTGCGACTCCCTGCTGATCGGCAGCACCTGCGGGGCGCACACCTTCCCGGTGATCCGCAGCCAGAACCCGCATGCGATCGTGGAGCACGAAGCCACGACCTCCAAGATCAGCGAAGACCAGCTGTTCTACTGTACCCAGCGTGGCATCTCGCCCGAAGATGCCGTGGCGCTCATCGTCGGGGGCTATGCCCGCGAAGTCCTCTCCCGCCTCCCGATGGAATTCGCCGTGGAGGCGCAGAAACTCCTGTCCGTTTCCCTAGAAGGTGCCGTAGGATGAGCTGGGTGGAGATCATATCGGCGCTGCTGGGCCTGTCCTGCGTGTTCCTCGCGGGCCGCAACTCGAAGTACAACTTCTGGGTGGGATATGTGTACAACATATTCCTCTTCGTCCTCTTCTGGCGGCAGCACCTCTACAGCGCGATGCTGCTGCAGCCTGTTTCATTTGCCATCAACGCTTTCGGGCACTGGCGCTGGACGCACCCCCGCGAGGAGGAGCGCAGCGCTGCCGACGACAGCCGCCTCAAGGTCGGCCGCATCACGAAAGAGCAGTGGCCGGGACTCATCCTGATTGTCTGCGTGTTCGGTGCCGTCTGGGCGATGTGCCTGGACTGGCTGCCCGTCAAGTGGCCGGACGTGTTCCAGGCGGACCCCTCGCCCTGGCTGGATTCCTACCTGCTGATGCTCACGCTGCTGGCGCAGTATCTCAGCGCCCAGAAATGCTGGGAGTGCTGGATCGTGTGGCTGGTCGTCAACCTGGCCAACATCGTCCTCTACATCATCTCCGGACTCTATCTGATGCCGGTCGTGAGCCTGCTTTACCTGGCCAACGGCATCTGGTCCCTCATCTCATGGAAAAAACTGTACAACAAGCATGAATAAAGTCTTACTGGAAATCAAGGGTCTGCGCGCCTCCGTGGAGGGAAAGGAAATCCTCAAGGGGGTGGACCTGACCATCGGCCGCGGCGAGGTACATGCCGTGATGGGGCCCAACGGAGCCGGCAAGAGCACGCTGGGTGCGGTCCTGGCGGGTCGTCCGACTTTCGAAGTCACCGCCGGCAGCGTCCTTTATGACGGCCGCGACCTGCTCGCCATGAGCCCGGAAGAGCGCTCCTGGGCGGGATTGTTCCTGAGCTTCCAGTACCCGGTGGAGATCCCCGGCGTCAGCATCACCAATTTCATGAAATCGGCCGTGGCGGCCCGCCGCAAGGCACAGGGCCTGCCGGAGCTGACCCCGGGCGAATACCTCAAGCTGCTCAAGGAGAAGATGGCGCTCGTGCAGATGAAGGGCGAATTCGCCCGGCGCGAGGTCAACGTGGGCTTCTCCGGCGGCGAGAAGAAGCGCAACGAGGTCTTCCAGATGGCGATGCTCGAGCCGACGCTCAGCATTCTCGACGAGACGGATTCCGGCCTGGACGTGGATGCGCTGCGGATCGTGGCCGAGGGCGTGCAGAAACTCCGCACCCCGGAGACTTCCGCCATCGTGATCACCCATTACCAGCGCCTGCTGGAATACATCGTCCCCGATGTCGTCCACGTGCTCAAGGACGGCCGCATCGTCCGCACGGGCGGACGCGAACTGGTGGACCTGATAGAAAAGGAAGGATACGAGAGCATCCATGGATAACAGGATCTATGTCATCGGACGCGACTACGCGCCCCAGTTTCTCCGGCTGGACGCCGGAGAAGAGGTGTCCATGACCCTGGTCTTCCTGCCCGGCAGGGACGCGCAGCTGTCCATGGAGGTGGACCTGGTCGGCCCCGGCGCGCGCCTGGACCTGGCCGGCCTGTATCTGTGTCCCGGCAGCGAGCGGGTGGACCTGCAGGTGCTGGTCCGCCATGCATCCGGCGGCAGTTTCTCCCGCCAGCTCTTCAAGGGGATTGTCGGCGGGTCGGCGCGTGCGACCTTCGACGGACTCATCTACGTGGCTCCGGACGCCCAGAAGACGGAGGCGTACCAGGAGAATCATTCCCTGCTGCTCAGCGATACGGCCCGGGTCGAGTCCCGGCCGCAGCTGGAAATCTATGCCGACGACGTGAAATGCTCCCACGGCGCCACGACCGGCTACCTCAACCCTGACGAATTGTTCTATCTGCGTTCGCGCGGCATCCCCGAGGCGGAAGCCCGGCATCTCCAGATGCAGGCTTTCCTGGCCCCGGTGGCCCGCCGCCTGCCCGACGCACTAGCTGAAGAAATCTATGCAAGTCTTCCCTAACGTCAAGATCAACCTTGGACTCAGCGTTCTGAGGCGCCGCCCGGACGGGTACCACGACATCGAAACCCTGTTCATCCCATACTTCGGGATGACGGACGTCCTGGAGATCAATCCTTCGGACAAGCTGCGCTTCGTGGCTTCGGACAACGTGACCTGGGATGACGACCTGACCTTGCGCGCCTACCACCTGCTCAAGTCGGATTTCGACCTGCCGCCGGTGGAGATCCGCCTGGAGAAACGCTCCGCCGTGGGCGCGGGCCTGGGCGGGGGATCCGCGGACGCCGCGTTCACCCTGATGACCCTGACGGAGATGTTCCATCTCGGCCTGGAGGACTGGCAGCTGGCGGACTATGCCGCCTGCCTGGGTTCGGACTGCTCCTTCTTCATCTACAACCGGCCGATGTTCGGCGAAGGGCGCGGAGACGTCCTTTCGGACTACGACGTGGACCTGTCGCCTTACGAACTTCGGGTGGAGGTGCCCGAGGGCGTGCGGGTCAGCACGAGCGAGGCCTATTCCCGCGTGATCCCGCGCGAGCGGCTCGCCCTGCCGCCGCTGCGCGAAGCGCTCCGCTACCCGGTGGAGATGTGGCCGGACGTGCTGTTCAATGATTTCGAAGCGTCCGTCTTCCCGATCCATCCGGAGGTGGAGCGGCTCAAGCGGCGTTTCTACGCCGAGGGCGCCGTCTATGCTTCCATGTCCGGTTCCGGCTCCGCCGTATTCGGCTTGTTCAGGAAGTAAAGAAAAATACTATCTTTGCAAGTACTAAGCAATTATAAAACTTTTTCAAGATGAAAACCAATCAGGAATACAAAAATGCTGCGCTGGACCGCCTGCGCGGCAACTGGTCGCCGGCCGTGATTGCAACGCTGATCTATGCGGTCCTGGCCGTCGTCTGTACCGGATCGGTGCAGGTCCCCACGCTTCTCCAGGGCCAGGCCGTCCCCCATGCCGACTTCAACGTAGGGCTGGCGCTCGGCTGCGGAAGTGCGAGCTTCCTGTTGTGTCTTTTCGTCCTTTTCCCGCTGACCGTCGGCTTCGCCAACGCCAACAAACTGCTCTATGAGCGCCGGGACTACAATGTGACCCGCAACATGACGGACATCTCCATGTCCAACTACCTGCACAAGGTGCTGGGTATTTTTCTGATGGAACTCAAGATCGCGCTGTGGACCTTCCTGTTCATCATCCCGGGCATCGTCATGTCCTTTGCCTATGCCATGACCCCGTACATCCTCGAGGAGCACCCCGAGATCGGCGCCTGGGAGGCAAGCACCCGCAGCCGCGAAATGATGAAAGGCCACAAGTTCGACCTCTTCTGGCTGTATCTCAGCTTCATCGGCTGGATCCTGCTCGCAATCATGACCTTGGGAATCGGCCTGCTCTGGCTGGAGCCGTACATGCAGGGCGCCGTGGCAGGTTTCTACAATGACCTCAAGGCGGAGCGGGGCGAAGAAGCCGTAACCGCTTAATCTTATGCCGCAGGCTGCAGGACAGCTTTCGGAAAACAGCAGGAGGATTGCACGCAATACCCTCCTGCTGTATTTCCGTATGTTCCTGCTGATGCTCATCGGCCTGTTCACCTCGCGCGTGGTGGTCAGGACGCTGGGTATCGACGACTACGGTGTCTACAATGTCGTGGGCGGGGTGGTGACCGTATTCACCTTCCTCACGACCTCCCTTTCGGCGGCGATCAGCCGCTACCTGGCGGCCCACCTTTCCGAAGGGGATCCCGTGCGCCTGCGGAGCATTTTCTCGACCGGTATCGTCATCCTGCTGGGCCTGGCGTTGCTGCTGGGCGTGCTGGTGGAGACGGCCGGCATGTGGTGGCTGAACCACCGGCTGGACATCCCCGACGGGCGTCTGGATGCCGCGCACTGGGTGCTCCATTGCTCACTGGGCGTGCTGGTGGTGAGCCTGCTTTCCGTCCCGTTCAACGCTACGATCATCGCCCATGAGCGAATGTCCGCTTTCGCGGTGATCAGTCTCGGCGAGGCGGTGCTCAAGCTGGCCGTGGCCCTGCTGCTGTATGTGTCCGCTTTCGACAAACTGGTCACGTATGCGGTGCTGATGCTGGCCGTGGCCGTGCTGGTGCGGGTGGCTTATGGCGTGTATTGCCGCCGCCATTTCGCGGAAGCGCGCGGCCCGCTCCGCTGGGACAGCGCCCTCGTGCGCGAAATGACTGCCTTCGCGGGCTGGAGTTTCTTCGGCTCGAGCGCCTATGTGTTCAACACGCAGGGCGTCAACCAGGTGGTGAACCTCTTCTTCGGCGTGGCGGTCAATGCCGCCCGGGGCGTGGCGCTGCAGGTGGAGAACATCGTCAAGCAGTTCGTCTCCAACTTCCTGACCGCCATCAACCCGCAGATCACCAAGTCCTGGGCGGCCGGCGACAAGGAATACTGTTTCGAACTGGTGCGCAAAGGCGCCAAATACTCCTGGCTGGTGATCCTCGTCTTCCTGGTGCCCGTGCTGGGGGAGGCGGAATGGCTGCTGGACCTGTGGCTGGGCCCCGACAAGGTGCCGCCCCACGCGGCGGGCTTCCTGCGCCTGACGCTGGCGGGCCTGCTGGTGGACCTGGCCGGCAACTCGCTGCTTACCCTTGTGCAGGCGACCGGGCGGGTCAAGCGTTACTATCTGGTCACGGGCCTGACTTCCTACCTGTGCCTCCCGCTGGTCTGGCTGGTCTTCAAGGCGGGCGGCGGCCCGCTCTGGGCCTATATCATCTTCATCGCCGTGTACCTGGTCGTCTTCGTGCAGCGTGTGGTGATCGCCCACAGGCTGACCGGTTTCCCGGTCAAGCCGTTCCTGCGGCTCATCCTGCTGCTGGTGATGACCACCTGCTTCTCGCTGGTTTTCCCGATCCTGCTGCGCGGGACGCAGCTCGCGCCTTTCTGGCGCCTGCTGGCCGGCACGCTGCTGGGCTGGGCGATGACCGCGCACTACACCTGGTACTACCTGCTGACTTCTGGCGAGCGGGGCTTCCTGCTCCGCAAGGTCGGGAGATGGCTGCCTGACGGGCTTTTCCTGCGGGCGAAGTACCGGGCCGTCTTCGACCGGGGACTGCCCCTGAACGCGCCTTCCACGTTCAACGAGAAAATCCAGTGGCAGAAGATCCACGACCGCAACCCGCTCTACCATACCCTGGTGGACAAGGCGGCGGTGAAGCCCTATGTGGCGGAGCGCATCGGTGCACAGCATGTCGTCCCGACGCTCGGCGTCTGGGAGCATCCGGAACAGATCGACTGGGATGCCCTTCCGGACCGCTTCGTGCTGAAGTGTACGCATGACAGCGGCAGCACGGTCGTGTGTGCGGATAAGTCCGCGTTCGACCGGGAGGCCGCCTGTGCGAAACTTTCGGCCGCGCTCGCTTCCGACTACTGGCACCGCGACCGCGAGTGGGCCTACAAGGGGCTGCAGCCGCGCATCCTCGCGGAAGAATACCTGGGCGCCGGCCTGGCGGACTACAAGATTTTCTGCTTCGGCGGACAGCCGGGGTTCCTGTTCGTGGCGACCGACCGCGACAACCCCGCCGAGGAGACCAAATTCGACTTCTTCGATACATCCTGGCAGCATCTGGATATCCGCAACGGGCATCCGAACGCCGCCGTGCCGCCGGCCCGGCCTGCCCATTTCGAGCAGATGCTCCAGCTGGCTCGCACGCTCGCGGAAGATTTCCCGCAGGTGCGCATCGATTTTTACGAGACGCCGGACGGCCAGGTGTACTTCGGCGAGTATACCTTCTATCACTGGAGCGGCTTCGTGCCCTTCGATCCCGACGCGATGGACGAATATCTGGGACGGTATTTCGTCCTCCGCCGGCCTGCAAAATGAATATAATGGATAAGATAGCGATATACACCTGCATCATCGGCGGCTATGACGAACTGCAGCAGCCGCGCGTCCTGGAAGAGGGGTTCGATTTCATCTGCTTCGTGGGCCGGGGAGAGAAGACGGCGGAACGTATCGGCGTGTGGGAGATCCGCGAACTGCCGGAGAGCCTGGGCGATCCGGGGCTGGATTCCCGCTGGCCCAAGATGCACCCGCACCGGGTGCTCCCGGAATACGAGTGCAGCGTGTGGATCGACGGCAACATCGCCCTGCTGGACGGCACGCTCTACCGTGCCGCGCGCACGAAACGGACGGCCGGGGTGAAATACAGCGGGGTGACGCATCCCGACCGGGACTGCAGCTATGAAGAGGCGCGCAAGTGCTTCGACATGAAATACCTGACGGCTTTCGGCCTGCTGCGTGTCTGGATCTGGCTGTGGCTGCACGGACTGCCCCGCCATGCCGGCCTCAACGAGAACAATATCATCTTCCGCCGGCACAATGACCCCGACATCGTCGCCCTGGACGAGCTGTGGTGGGACCGGGTGCTGCATCTGTGCCGCCGCGACCAGCTCTCGCTGATGTGGTGCCTGCGCCGCTGCGGCATTCCGCGGGATTATCTCCTGCCTCCCGGGCAGAATTCCCGCAACCATCCCGGATTCCGCTACCTGCTGCACAAATAATTTCGCGTAAAGTCTTGTGTGTTCCGGACTTTTGACCTATCTTTGCCGTCCGCTCCTCGAGAAGGGGCAATTCAGGTTAAATTTTTAAAACAACAGATTCACAATGGCTGTTAAAATCCGTTTACAGCGCCACGGTAAGAAGAATTTCGCATTCTTCCACATTGTTGTGGCAGATTCGCGCTCCCCGCGCGATGGTCGTTTCATCGAGCAGCTCGGCTCCTACAACCCCAACACCAACCCGGCTACGATCATTCTCAACTCCGAGCGTGCCCTGGCTTGGCTGAAGGTGGGTGCCGAACCGACCCTCACCGCCCGCCGCATCCTCTCCTATGAGGGCGTGATGCTGCGCCACCACCTGGACGGCGGTGTCGCCAAGGGTGCCCTGACCCAGGCAGAGGCCGACAAGAAGTGGAACGACTGGAAGGCTCAGCGTGACGCCAAGGTCGAGGCCAAGAAGACCGGCATCAAGAATGCCGCCATCGAGGCCCGCAAGGCTGCCAAGGCTGAGGAGACCAAGGTCAACGAGGCCCGCGCCGAGGCGCTTGCCAAGAAGGCTGCAGAGCTTGCCGCCCAGAAGGCCGCCGAGGCCGCTGCTGCCGAGGCTCCGGCCGAGGAAGCTGCAGAGGCTCCTGCCGAGGCGTAATGCTCCAGATCGCCAAGATCCTCAAATCCAACGGCACCGATGGCGGCCTCCTGATCGGAGTGCGCGACATCGACGTCCGGGAGATCGACCTTCAGGAACCGGTGTTCATCGAATTCGATGGACTGCCGGTTCCCTTTTTTATCCGTGATCTCCAGCCCCGCGGCACGGCCAAGGCCATCATCCATCTCAACGACATCGACTCCCTGCAGGATGCGGAGGAAGTCGTGGGCCGTGCGCTGAGCATCGAAGGGGAGTGGGAAGAGGAGGAAGAACTGGATTTCACCGGCTGGACGCTGCTCAACCGCGGCGAGCTGGTGGGTACCGTCACGGGCATGGAGCCCATCCCCGGGAATCTCTGCCTGTATGTCGGTGAGGCGATGATCCCGCTCCACGAAGATCTCATCCTGTCGGCTGATCCTGGATCCCGCACGATCGACCTCGATCTGCCTGCCGGATTGCTTTGATTGATTATCAATGCGTTATGATTTCACCTTCGGCGTTTTGTCCGAAGGTTGTTTTGTAATCAGTTGATAATCAACGATGCCGATCTGGATGAAAAGCAGCAGAAAATCCGTATATTTGCCTTGATGGAAGCGCCGCTGGTCAGTATCGTCATCGTGTGCATGAACCGCATGGAAAACCTGTACCCCTGTCTGGAGGGGGTGCGGGACTACACCGGCGTGCCTTGCGAGACTTTCGTGGTGGCCTATCGTTTCTCTCCGGAGAACCTGGCCCGGGCGCAGGCCGATTTCCCGTGGGTGACCTGGATCGAGAGCCGGGAGGTCCACGGGTTCTCGGAGAACAACAACCTGGCCCTCCGGCAGGCCCGCGGCCGCTATTGCTTCATCGTCAACGACGACACCCTCATGGACATGCCGGTCATTGACCGTCTGGTGGAGGATTTCGGGCGTTTGCCTGACAGCGCCGCGGCGCTGTCTCCCTGCATCCGTTTCCCGGACGGGCGCATCCAGACCTGCGGGCGCGGCCCGTGGAATGCGTGGCGCTACGCCCGGCACTACCTGCACGGGGTCGATGAGACCCGCCCCGGCCGCTGGTCGATGCGGGAAGGACTCTTCCAGACTTATACGCTCAACGGGGCCTGTTTCCTGATCCGGACCGACGTGTTCCGGGAGGCCGGCTGGTTTGACGAGCGCTTCTTCTTCACCCCGGAGGACATCGCCCTGGGAGACCTGCTCAACCGCCGGGGCTACACGGTCTGGGTGGATGCGGACGTGTCCATCACCCACGTCGCAGGCGGGTCGGTCTCGGCCATGGAGGCGGCCATCAAGCCGGCGCGCGTGCGCGGGTCCCTGGTCTTCTACGGAGAGCCGCTGCCGCTGAAACTGCTGATCTGGTGCTACGAAGCGCTCCGGGTGTGCAAATACGCCTTCCTGCCCCGCACGGACCGCAATACCCTGATGCGGCAGACCGCCGTGAACGTCATGCATACGGTCTTTTCCGGCCTCAGCCCCAAAGAAATCTTCATCCGTTGTTCCCATGGCTAACATCCTCGTCATCATCGTGACCTACAACGCCCTGAAATGGGTGCAGCGATGCCTGCGGAGCGTGGAGAAATCCTCGCTTCCGGCAGATGTCGTGCTGATTGACAACGGCTCTACGGACGGCACGTTGCCGCTGGTGCGTACGGATTTCCCGCACACGCGCATCATCGAGACGGGAGAGAACCTGGGTTTCGGCGCCGCCAACAACATCGGACTGCGCATCGCCCTGGATGAGGGCTACCAGTTCGCCTACCTGCTCAATCAGGATGCCTGGCTGGAGAAGGACACGCTGGAACGGCTTGTCGCCGCCCATAAACCGGAATGGGGGATCCTCAGCCCCATGCAGTTGACCGCGCACGGGCGCCGGGACAAGCGGTTCGACAAGCGCTGCGGAAAGATGCTGGATGCCGCCCTGCGCGGCTACCACAACGACAAACTGGTGGTGGAAGTGCCCTTCGTGATGGCGGCCCACTGGCTGGTGAGCCGCAAGGCCATCGAGACCGTAGGCGGCTTCTCGCCCGCCTTCAGGCAGTATGGCGAAGACGACAACTGGATCCACCGCCTGCATTTCCACGGGATGTATTGCGGGGTGGTGCCGGCCGCGTCCGCGGTGCACGACCGCTCCGACCGCCGGCTCAGCCGGGAGAAACGGATGCGCCTCAAGTGCATCGCCACCGTGGTCAAGGTGAGCGATCCGAACCGCAACTGGGACTGGATGCGGATCCGCGAGGTGCTGGAACTGGCCGGGATGGGCATCAAGAATCTTTCCGCCGTCCCGTGGCGTTTCATCCCGGAGTTGCGCGCCCGTTTCCCGGAGCTGCAGGAGTATCGGGAGCAATCCCGGCAGAAGGGAGCCTTCCTGCCGGCGAATCCCAATAAATGAGGATTGGAATAAACGCGTCAAAGTGCCATCTTTGTACCTTGCATAACAAGCAGCAATGACACTTCGAGATCTTCCGGTCGGCGGCAGCGCCGTCATTCTTCAAGTAGGGGGCGAAGGGTCCCTGCGCCAGCATTTCCTGGACATGGGCCTGATTCCCGGCGCACACGTCAAACTCATCAAATATGCTCCGCTCGGCGACCCGATGGAACTGCGCGTCAGCGGATATGCCCTGACGCTCCGCCGTGCCGAAGCGGCGCAGATCACCGTCGAACCGGCGGAAGAACTGCCGGAAACTCCCGGCGGCCTGGCGGACGACACTTCCGTGCATTCCGTGGATCCCGACATCCATCCGGGCTACGGCGAGGCCGGCAAATACCATGACAAGACGCATGAGAATCCGCTTCCTGACGGGACGACGCTGACCTTTGCCCTCGCGGGCAACCAGAACTGCGGCAAGACCACGCTCTTCAATCAGCTGACGGGGGCCAATCAGCATGTCGGCAATTTCCCGGGCGTGACGGTGGACCGCAAGGACGGCGTGATCCGCGGCCATGCCGAGACGCTGGTCACCGACCTGCCGGGCATCTATTCGCTGTCTCCCTATACTTCCGAAGAAATCGTCTCCCGCGACTTCATCCTGCAGGAGAAGCCGCGCGGCATCATCAACATCGTGGACGCGGGCAATATCGAGCGCAATCTCTACCTGACCATGCAGTTGATGGAACTGAACGTCCCGATGGTGCTGGCGCTCAATATGATGGATGAAGTGCGCAACAACGGCGGCTCCATCCGTGTCAACGAGATGGAGGAGATCCTCGGCCTGCCGGTCGTGCCGATCTCCGCGTCGAAGAACGAAGGTATCGAGGAACTCGTCGAGCATGCGGTGCATGTGGCCCGCTTCCAGGAGCGCCCGGCCCGCCAGGACTTCTGCGACAAGGACGATCACGGCGGCGCCGTACACCGCTGCCTGCACGGCATCATGCACCTGATCGAGGACCATGCCGAGCGTGCGGGGATCCCGGTCCGTTTCGCGGCGAGCCGTCTGGTCGAAGGCGATACCGCCATCGAGCGGGCGCTGGGCCTGCAGCAGAACGAGAAGGAGATGGTGGAGCACATCATCGTCCAGATGGAGCGGGAGCGTGGGCTGGACCGCAATGCGGCGATGGCCGACATGCGTTTTGCCTTCATCCACAAACTCACGGCGCAGACCGTCGTGAAGCCGCACGAGAGCAAGGAATATCGCCGCAGCCGCCGGATCGACAAGGTGCTGACGGGGCGCTGGACGGCGATTCCGATCTTCGTGGTCGTGATGTCGCTGGTGATCTGGCTGTCCATCGACGTGCTCGGCGCGCCGCTCCAGGACCTGCTGGACCAGGGTATCCAGTGGCTGGCGGGCGTCGTGGACGCCGGCATGCAGAACTGGGGAGTAAGCGATGCCGTCCGTTCCCTGGTGGTGGACGGCGTGTTCGGCGGCGTGGGGACGGTGGTCAGTTTCGTGCCGATCATCATTATCCTGTTCTTCTTCCTTTCCATGCTGGAAGACAGTGGCTACATGGCGCGCGTTGCGTTCGTGACCGACAAGCTGCTGCGGCGCCTGGGCCTTTCGGGGCGGAGCATCGTGCCGCTGCTGATCGGCTTCGGCTGCAGCGTGCCGGCCGTGATGGCCACGCGTACGCTGCCTTCGTCGCGCGACCGCCGGATGACCATCCTGCTGACCCCGTACATGAGCTGCTCGGCGAAGATTCCGATCTACGCCTTCTTCACGGATGCGTTTTTCCCCGGACACGGGGGACTGGTGCTCGTGATCCTCTACCTGTCCGCCATCCTGGTGGGTATCCTGATCGCGCTGGTGTGCAAGGACCTGCAGCGCAAGGGCGAGCCGACGCCGTTCGTGATGGAGCTGCCGAATTACCGTCTGCCGGGAGCCAAGAACGTGGGGCATCTGCTCTGGGACAAGACCAAGGACTTCCTGCAGCGGGCGTTTACCGTGATTTTCGTGGCCTCGATCGTGATCTGGGTGCTGCAGAGCTTCGACTGGCGCCTGCAGCTCGTGGATGCGGAGCAGAGCATGCTGGCTGCGGTGGCCGGCGTGATCGCTCCGGTTTTCGCGCCGCTCGGCCTGGGAGACTGGCGGATCGTGACGGCGCTCGTGACCGGGTTCCTGGCGAAGGAGAGCGTGGTCGCGACGCTGGGCGTGCTGAACGTGACGGCATCGATGACGGCGCTGACGGCCATCCCGATGCTGGCCTTCTGCCTCTTGTATACGCCGTGCGTGGCTGCCATCGCCGCGGTCAAGCGGGAACTCGGCGGCAAGTGGGCTTTCTTCGTAGTGGTGTTCCAGTGCGTGGTGGCCTGGGTGGTCGCCTGGCTGGCCTTTCTGGTGGCGGGATTGTTTTTCTAGTGCCATGAACCTGCCGACCTTCATTGTCCTTTTGATCGTGGCCGCGGCGCTTTTTTTCGCGGTCCGCTCCTATGTGCGTTCCGGGCGCAGGGGAGGTTGCAGCTGCGGTTCTTCGGGCTGCAGCGGCTGTACGGGTGGGCCGGACTGCCCGTATTGCAATTCGGGAAAAGGGAAGCGGGCATAATCGATTCTTTTTCGTATCTTTCGGTATTCCAATTGTACCGAAAGATGAAAAACCACATGACCCTGCGGCAGGCAGCCCTCGCGCTGCTGCTTCTGCTGATGCTCCCGGCCCATTCCTACCGGGCATTCCGTTACGAATAATGGAAAAGGATGACTGATAAGTCTACAAACTTTGCGGTCATCCTCTTTTCCTTTGTCGCCCGGTCCGCTGCAGGTATCCGGGCTTTTTTGCCGCGGCTCGTCGTGGTTTCCTGCCGTTTACCGTGACTGCTCCCGGTTCCTCCCGGCTTCAAATGATATATCAGTGCTCCTACCGTCCCAAAGTCTTGGACGACAGGCGCAATAACCCTGGTTTTTCGCTCCTACCGTCCAAGCGTCGGGGACGGTAGGAGCAGTGACTTGCGGAAATAAAAAAGAGGCAGCATCTTCGGATGCTGTCTCTTTGTGCGGCAGGTGAGACTCGAACTCACACAGGCCAACGCCCACTACCCCCTCAAAGTAGCGTGTCTACCATTTCACCACTGCCGCAGTTCTACTTTGGGACTGCAAAATTAGGGATAATTCTGAAAATCGCAAAAATTTTTCTTAATTTTGTCTTGATATGGACAAGTTTTCAGGCAATATGAAAGTCGCGGACCTCGTCGAAGCCAATTACCGGCTGCTCGGCGTGTTGTCCCGCCTGGGGATCAACGGCAGTTTCGGCGAGAAGACCGTGGCCGAGGTTTGCAGCCAGTGCGGACTGGATGCGGATACGGTCATCCTCTTGTGTGAGGTCTATACTTCTCCGGATTTCCGGCCGGCGATGGAGGTGCTGCGCCGCAGCCATGTGGGGGACGTCCTCCGCTACCTGCACCAGTCCCATGATTATTATCTCAAGCGCGCCTTGGTGGATATGGAAGAGTCTATTTCCTGGCTCCTGGAGCCCTGCCCGAAGCGGCAGCAGGATGTGGTCTGGAATTTCTTCCGGGGCTACAAGACCGAACTCAAGAACCATTTCGGCTTCGAGGAGGAAGAGGTTATCCCCTATGTGCAGGGGCTGATCATCGGCCAGATCCGCCCGGGCTTTTCGATCGACCGTTTCGAGGAGAACCATTCCAACATCGACGAGAAACTCTCCGACTTCAAGAACCTGGTGATGAAGTCGCTTCCGGCCGAGTGCGACCGCAGTGCGCGCCTGGAGCTGCTGATCCGGATTTATGCCCTGCAGGAGGACTTGAAGTGCCATACTTATATCGAAGACAACATCCTGGTGCCGATGGTGCGCCTGCTGGAGAATCCGCAACGCTCCCACGACCGGGTACATGCGCAGGAGGAGGAGCCCTCCGAGCGGCTGGAGCTTTCCGACCGCGAGAAGGAAATCCTGGTCAGCGTGGCGCAGGGGCTGCTCAACAAGGAGATTGCCGACAAGCATCATATTTCCATCAATACGGTGATCACGCACCGCAAGAACATCACCCGCAAGACCGGTATCAAGACGGTGCCGGGTCTGACGGTGTATGCAATCCTCAATAACCTGATCGATATCAATTCCATCGAGTAATCCACGGCCATGCTGAAAGTTGAGGCGCCGCTCGGCGCGAAGGAAATCCTGCTGCACGCTTGCTGTGCGCCTTGTTCCGGGGCCGTTCTCGAGTGCCTCCGGGACAACGGGATCCGTCCGGTGGTGTTTTTCAGCAATTCCAACATTTTCCCGAAGGAGGAGTACGACCACCGTCTGGCGGAGCTCCGGCGCTACGGGGACGTGATGGGGGTAGAGGTCGTCGAGGATGCGTATGATCACGAAGCCTGGCTGGAGGCCGTGCGCGGGCTGGAGCGGGAGCCGGAGCGTGGCCGCCGCTGCGAGGCATGTTTCCGCTTCCGGCTGGCGCGGGCGGCACGTTTCGCCGAGAGCCGCGACCTGCCCGTTCTTGCCACGACGCTCGCCTCTTCCCGCTGGAAGGACCTGGATCAGGTCAATGCCGCCGGGCTTGCCGTTACCTCGCTCCGCGACAGCCAGCTTGGCCAGATTTCCGGCTTCGCTCTTCCGGTTGATGCTGCCCCGGGGCAGGTTGAGTGCAGCGATGTCCGCATCAGCGGACCGGCCGGGCCCGGGACATTGGCGGAGACAAAGTCGGAATGGGCCTTGAGGCCGCAGGGGGTTGCAGGGGGCGGAGCCCCTTTCAATGCCAGTTCTGTGACCTTTTGGTCACAGAACTGGCGGAAAGGCGGATTGCAGCCGAGGCGGAATGAGATCATCCGGGAGCAATGCTTCTATAACCAGACCTGGTGTGGCTGCGAGTTTTCAAGAAACCAAAACCTTTAATCCTTATTAATATGTTAAGTACTGTCATTTACATTCTGGGTATCGTCGCCGCCGTGTGGTGCGTGCTCGACATCTTCAAACACAACAAACTGGAGCCCCTTTACAAAGTGCTCCTCTCCATCGGCGTCCTGGCCTTCAGCTGGGTGGGCCTGGCTGTGTACTATTTCCTGATCCGTAACAAGATCTAGGCAAAACGCATTTCAACGGGAATCGGGGTGCAGGACCGGGGGTTCTGCACCCCGATTCCCTGTTAACAAATACCCGCCGCCGGCGTCTTTGGGATGAATAATCGCGAAATGGAATAAAATCTATAGTAAAAACAATATAATTTTATTGTTTATCAATAAACATATACTATCTTTGCGAAACTGTAAATAACTGCTGCAAAGAAAAAAAGATGGAATTGTTCTTGCATATATGAAAAAGATATGTACCTTTGCAGTGTAATAGTTCAATAAGACACTATGCTCATCGAACTCAAAGACGTCAACAAGACATACAACAACGGCCAGCCGCTGCACGTCCTGAAAGGAATCGACCTCTCCATCGACCGGGGAGAATTCGTCTCGATCATGGGGGCGTCCGGCTCCGGCAAGTCCACCCTGCTCAACATCCTGGGCATCCTGGACAACTACGATACCGGCGAGTACTACATCGACGGGCGGCTGATCAAGGGCCTGTCCGAAAAGCAGGCCGCGGACTACCGCAACCGCCTGATCGGCTTCATCTTCCAGTCCTTCAACCTGATCGGCTTCAAGACCGCCGTCGAGAACGTGGAACTTCCCCTCTTCTACCAGGGCGTGGGGCGTGCCAAGCGTCACCAGATGTCCATGGAGTTCCTCGACCGGCTGGGACTGGCGGACTGGGCGAAGCACTATCCCAACGAGATGTCCGGCGGCCAGAAGCAGCGCGTGGCCATCGCCCGCGCCCTGATCACCAATCCCAAAATCATCCTGGCCGACGAGCCCACGGGGGCGCTCGATTCCAAGACTTCCGAAGAGGTGATGCAGCTGCTCTCGCAGCTCAACCGCGAGGAGGGCGTCACTATTATTGTGGTCACGCACGAGAGCGGCGTGGCCAACTGCACCGACAAAATCGTCCACATCAAGGACGGCATCATCGGCCAGATCGAAGACAACCGCGAGCACCGCGCCTCGATGTTCGGCGTCAATACCATCATGAAATGAGAGACGTTTTCATCGAAATCTGGGAAAGCATCCGCCGCAACAAGCTCCGCACCTGCCTCACCGGCTTCGCGGTGTCGTGGGGCATCTTCATGCTCATCGTGCTGCTGGGCGCAGGCAACGGTCTGATGAACGCCTTCATGACGGGCAGCGAGGACATTGCCACCAACACGATGCAGGTCGGCGGCGGCCGCACCTCCAAGCCCTACGACGGCCTCAAGGAGGGCCGCCGCATTTCGCTGGAGGACGGCGACGTGTCGCTGACCGCGGGCGAGCTGTTCGCCGACCACGTGGACCGGGTGGTCTCTACCGTGGGCACGAACGTGACCGTCAACTATGGCAAGAAGCATTTCGCGGGTTACATCGAGGGCAACTATCCTGCCCGTCAGGAGATGGACAAGATCGAAGTCCGCTACGGCCGCTTCATCAACGAAAAGGACATCCGGGACAGCCGCAAGGTGGTGGTCCTGTCGGAGAACCAGGCCGAATCCCTGCTGGGCGGCGGATCCCGCGACAGCGGTGCCCGTTTCGCCACGCTGTCGTTCGACAGCAAGGGGCAGAACAAGGTGGATGTGACCGCCCTGCTCGGCCAGTATGTCCGGATCGGGGCTTTCTCCTTCCGCGTGGTCGGCATCACCAAGTCCGACCGCATGAGCGACAGCAACCTCTTCTACGCGCCCTACTCGACCGTCAAGGTCATCTACGGCAAAGGCAAGGAGATCGATGACCTGACCTTCACCTTCCACGGCCTCGATTCCGAAGCGGACAATGAGGCCTTCGAGGACCGGTACCGGGCGGCGGTCAACCTGCGGCACCGCGCCGCGCCGGACGACCGGCGGGCCATCTGGATCTGGAACCGCTTCACGCAGAACCTCCAGATGAACAAAGGCCGCCGGATCCTCAGCACTGCGCTCTGGATCATCGGACTGCTCACCCTGCTGGGCGGTATCGTCGGCGTGAGCAACATCATGCTGATCACCGTCAAGGAGCGCACGCACGAGTTCGGGATACGCAAGGCCATCGGCGCCAGTCCCTGGGGCATCATGAAACTGATCCTGGCGGAGAGCGTGTCCATCACGGCCTTCTTCGGCTATGTAGGAATGCTGCTCGGAATGGTCGCCTGCCTGGTCCTGGACAAGACGGTGGGGCAGTCCACCGTGTCCGTGATGGATGAGCAGATTGCGATGCTCGTCAACCCGACCGTAGGACTTGACGTGGCCGTCGGAGCTACGGTCGTGCTGATCGTCGCCGGCACCTTCGCCGGCCTGTTCCCGGCCCGCAAGGCGGCCCAAGTCAGACCCATAGAAGCCCTCCGTGCAGAATGAGATTCGATGTTGACAGTTTCCGGGAGATTGTGGACTCGCTGGTCCGCAACAAGAGCAGGAGCCTGCTCACCGGCTTCGGCGTGTTCTGGGGCATCTTCATGCTGCTCTTCCTGATGGGTGGCGGACAGGGTCTCAAGCAACTGATATTCAGTAATTTCGAAGGTTTCGCCACCAATACGGACATCCTGGTCTCCTCGCAGACGTCCCTGCCTTACAAGGGCTTCAAAGAGGGCCGGTACTGGCGGCTCAGCTACGGGGATGTGGAGCGGCTCAGGCAGATGATGCCGGAACTGGAGACGGTGACCCCGGTCATCAATACCGGCGGGCGCGAGGCCGTCTTCGGCACCAACACTTCCTCCGTCAGCGTACGGGGCATCTATGCCGACTACGACCGGATCGAGGAGCCCCGCATCCGATACGGGCGCTACCTCAACGAGACCGACATCCTGCAGGAGCGCAAGGTCTGCGTGATCGGCAAGCGGATCTACAACGACTTGTTCCCGGACGGGGGCGATCCCTGCGGGGAATTCATCCGGGTCGGTCCGGTCTTCTACCAGATCGTGGGCGTGGACTTCAGCAGCGGCAACATCAGCATTGGCGGCCGGGCGGACCAGACCGTGTTCATCCCCCTGCCCCTGGCCCAGAAGATCTACAACCGGGGCGGCAACGTGGACCTCATCTGTACGGCCGCCAAATCCGGCATCCGGATGTCCGAGCTGGAGCCCCGGATGCGCCAGCTGATCGCCCGGCAGCACCAGTTCGACCCTCAGGACAAGCAGGCGCTCGTGCTCATCAATACCGAACAGATGTTCTCCCTGGTGGACAACCTCTTCCGGGGCGTGAACTTCCTGATCTGGCTGGTGGGCCTGGGCACCATCCTCGCCGGCGTGATCGGCGTGAGCAACATCATGATGGTCACGGTCCGGGAGCGCACCACCGAGATCGGCATCCGCCGCGCCATCGGCGCCACGCCGCGCGACATCCTCTCCCAGATCATCCTGGAGAGCATTTCCCTGACCCTGGTGGCCGGCTCCTTCGGCATCGTGTTCGCCGTTCAGCTGCTGCGCCTGCTGGAGACCATCGTCAAGATGAACCCGGACAACCCTGCCGCCAGCTTCCAGATCGGCTTCTGGACGGCGATCGTCGCAGCCCTTCTGCTGACGGCGCTGGGGGTGGTCGCGGGCCTGGCCCCGGCGTCCCGCGCAATGGCCATCAAGCCCGTGGATGCCATGAGAGATGAATAACAAAAACAAAACACAGATATGAAACGAGTCATCAAGTACATCATTTTCGCCTTGATCGCGGTGATCTTCATCGGGACCTTCGTGTTCCTGTTCAAGAATTCCCGCCCCGACAAGATCGAGTACCAGGAACTGGAAGCAGCCGTCAAGGACATCCACCGCACGACGGTCGTGACCGGCAAGGTCGAACCCCGCAACGAGGTGAACGTCAAGCCGCAGATCAACGGCATCATTGCCGAACTCTACAAAGAGGCCGGCCAGCAGGTCAAGGAGGGAGAGGTGATCGCCAAACTGCGCGTGATTCCCGACATGAACTCCCTGAGCAGCGCCCAGTCCCGCGTGCGCCTGGCGGACATCAATCTCAAGCAGGCCAAGACCAACTACGAGCGCGAGAAAGCCCTCTATGACAAGAAACTCGTCAGCGACGAGGAATACGATAAGGTGCTCCAGGCCTACAACCAGGCCATCGAGGAAAAAGCAGCCGCCCAGGAGTCCCTGGAGGTTATCCGCGACGGCGTGTCCTCGCGCAACACCACCGGCAGCTCGACCCTGGTCCGCTCCACCATCACCGGCCTGATCCTGGACATCCCCGTCAAGGTGGGCAACTCCGTGATCCAGGCCAACACGATGAACGACGGTACCACGGTGGCCACGGTCGCCAACATGTCCGACCTGATCTTCGACGGCAACATCGACGAGACCGAGGTGGGCTCCCTCGTGGAGGGGATGCCGATGCGCATCAGTATCGGCGCCCTGCCGGACTACAGCTCCGAGGCTGCGCTGGAATACATTTCCCCGAAGGCGACGGAGAACAACGGCGCCAACCAGTTCGAGATCAAGGCGGCTCTGAAGACGGGTTCCGGCCACATGATCCGCTCCGGCTACAGCGCCAATGCGGAGATCGTGCTGGAGACGGCAAGCCAGGTCCTTTCCATCCCGGAGAGCACGCTGGAATTCGACGGGGACGACACCTATGTCTGGCGCAAAGGCGCCGCCGGCACCTTCGAGCGCGTCCAGGTCACCACCGGCCTGAGCGACGGGGTGGATATCGAAATCAAGAGCGGCCTGCAGGTGGGCGATGTCCTGCGCGGACCGCGGATCATCAAAACCGACGAAGATGAGAACAAGTAGAATCCTGATCCTGGCCGCCGCGCTGCTCGCCGGCACGGCCGCCCGGGGGCAGAACGGCCCCTGGAGCCTCGCGGACTGCATCAACCATGCCCTGGAGCACAACCTCACCGTGAGGCAGAGCGCCCTTACCGTCGAGCAGCGGGAGGTGGAACTGAGCACGGCCAAAGGCCGCCGTCTTCCCGGTGTCAGCGCTTCCGCTTCGGAAAACCTGTCGTTCGGCCGCGGCCTCACGGCGGACAATACCTATTCCAATTCGAATACGACTTCGACCTCCTTCAACCTCAGCGGCGACCTGCCGATCTTCCAGGGTTTCGATATCAACAACGGCATCAGGCAGAGCGAGTTGAACTTGTCCGCAGCGACCGCCGACCTGGAGAAGGCCCGGGATGACATCCGCGTAGCCGTGGCCCAGGCGTATGTGCAGATCCTCTACGATCAGGAACTGCTGCGCGTGGCGCACGAGCAGGCGGAGCATGACGCACAGCTGCTGGAGCAGGTGCGCGAGCGGCTCAATGCAGGCAAGGTCAGTGCGGCGGAAGTCTCCGCCCAGCAGGCCACCCTGGCGCAGAGCCGGCAGTCCGAGATCCAGGCGGAGGGCAACCTGCGCATTGCGCTGCTGAACCTCACGCAACTGCTGGAGCTTCCTTCCCCGGAGGGATTCTCCATCGTGACGCCGGATGTGGATGATCCTTCGAAGATGCTGCTGATGCGCCCGGAGGCTATCTATGAAGAGGCCGTACAGATCAAGCCTGCGGTAGAATCCGCACGTCTGGGCATGGACTACGCCGAGGTCGGGATCGCCCGTGCCAAGGGCGCCTACCTCCCGACACTGTCCCTTTCGGGCGGTCTGGGGACCAATTACTACACAAATTCCAAATTTCCTTCAGATCCTTTCGGCCGGCAGTTGAAGAATAATTTCAGCCAGTATGTCGGCCTGTCGATGCGCATCCCGATTTTCCAGCGCTTCTCGGTCCGCAACAATGTCCGCGCCGCCGAGCTCACCTTCAAGGGCCGGCAGATCCAGTTCGAGACGGTCAAGAAGAACCTCTACAAGGAGATCCAGCAGGCGTACTACAACGCCGTCACGGCCCAGGCACGCTATGCGGGAAGCCGCGAGTCTGCCGCAAGCGCCAAGCAGCATTACGAACTGACTGAAGAGAAGTACAAGGTCGGCATGGCCGGCGTGGCAGACTACAATGACGCCCGCAACAATTGGCTCAAGGCCGAGTCAGAACACATCCAGGCCCGTTTTCAGTGTCTCTACCAGACCAAGCTGCTGGATTTCTACCGGGGCCGGGACTTGCAGTTCTGATTTTTGCTTATATTTGTGATATGAAACGGATTCTGACTTTCTTCGCCGTCCTGGCAGGACTTGCCGGACTGGCCAACGCACAGGACAAAGCCATCGATCTCAATGACTTCTCCCTCTCCAAGGATGACGCGCGGATCGAGACGCACCTGCATGTCGCGTTCCCGATGTATTTCGGCTGGTCCACGCTGACCAACCTGAATTACAAGGGCGCCTGGAACTATTCGATAGCTGCTCCCGCTACGGTGAACAGCAGTCCGTTCCTGGACACGCGGACGGGCAAGAATTTCGTCTATGGCCTCGAGATGGCCGCCCTGCACTTCTCCAAACCCGGCGGGATGCTGGACGTGAGCCTCGGCCTGCGCTGGACTTTCATGGATTTCACCCTGGCCAATTCGGCACTGACATTCCGCAACCAGACCCCGACGAGTTACAACGGGAACGCAAAAGAGTTCATGCCGTATCCCATCAAGGCGGAAGCGGCCAACTATGACGGCCGCAAGTCCAAGATCCACGCCAACTACCTCGGCATTCCGCTCCGCCTGACGCTGGACTGCGGCAAGGTCAAGGTGTTCGCCGGTGCGAGTGCGGAGTATCTCATCAGCGGCTATACCAAATACAAATTCCCGAAATACCGGCAGGATGCCACGCCGATGTTCAACCGCTTCCGGGCCACGGTCGAGGCGGGGGTTCAGTACGGCATCCTCGGTTTCTACGCCAACTACGGCCTGACGACCCTGTTCCCGGACAGCCTGAGTGACGCACGTACCCTTACGTTCGGCATCGTCCTCGGCAGGTAGCATGGCTTATCGGGAGACAGAACGCAAATTCCTGGTCGCCGGAGACTTCCGTGGGGAGGTCTCCGGCGCCAGCCGTATCAGGCAGGGCTTCCTGAACAGTACGCCCGGGCGCACGGTCCGGGTCCGGATCCGCGACGACCGGGGATATATCACCGTCAAGGGTCCGGCGCAGGGTCTGACCCGCTTCGAGTGGGAAAAGGAGATTCCCGCCGCAGAGGCGGAACTGCTGCTCGGCCTCTGCGAGCCGGGGATGATCGACAAGACCCGCCACCTCGTCCCCTCCGCGGACGGCGTGCATGTCTGGGAGGTGGATGAATTCCACGGCGACAATGAGGGGCTGGTGGTGGCCGAGATCGAACTCGGCGCGGAAGATGAGTCTTTCCCGCGGCCGGACTGGCTGGGCGCGGAAGTCACGGGGGACCGGCGCTATTACAACTCCTGCCTGACGAAGAACCCGTATAAAGATTGGAAATAAACGCAATTCTACAGATATGAGCAAAACCGTACTTGTCTCCGGCGGTGCCGGATTTATCGGAAGCCACGTGACTGTCGAGCTGGCCCAGGCCGGATATGACGTGGTGATCGCGGACAACTTTTCCAACTGCGACGAGACCAACTACAGGGGTGTATGCAAGATCCTCGGCAAAGAACTGCCGATGGTCCCGATGGACTTCTGCGAGAAGGCGTCCGTCTATTCGCTCTTCGAGAAATATCCCATCGACGCGGTCATCCACTTCGCGGCCTTCAAGGCCGTGGGCGAGTCCGTGGCGGAGCCGCTGAAGTACTACCGCAACAACCTCCTTTCCTTCCTCAATATCCTGGACGCCGCGAAGCACAACGGGGGCTGCAATGTGCTCTTCTCTTCGTCGGCGACGGTCTACGGTGAGACGGAGGACCTCCCGGTCACGGAGCAGAGCCCCCGCCAGCCGGCCAAGTCGCCTTACGGCAATACCAAGACCATGTGCGAGGATATCCTGCGCGACAGCGTGCAGGCCTATCCGGGCATCAAGGGCATCGCCCTGCGCTATTTCAACCCGATCGGAGCCCATCCTTCCGCGCTGATCGGCGAGCTGCCCCGCGGCGTGCCCAACAACCTCGTGCCGTTCATCACCCAGACCGCTATCGGCAAGCGCGCGTGCCTGTACGTCTTCGGCAACGATTATCCGACGCCGGACGGGACCTGCCTGCGCGACTTTATCGACATCGTGGACCTCGCCAAGGCGCATGTGAGCGCTGTCACCCGGATGTGCGCCGAGCGGATGAAAGAGGAGTACGAAATCTTCAACATCGGCACCGGCCGGCCCGTGTCCGTGCTCGAGCTGATCAATACCTTCGAACGCGTCAACGGCGTGAAGCTGAACTGGAAGTTCGCCCCGCGGCGTGCCGGTGACGTGGTGTCCATCTGGGCCGATCCGACGCTGGCCGGAAAGGAACTGGGCTGGCATGCCGAACGCGGTCTCGACGAGACGCTCAAGGCTGCCTGGGAATGGGAAAAACACCTTGCCGGAATCTAGATGTACATCGGTCTGCTCAGCGATACCCACGGAGTCTTCAGCGAAGGCTTCCGGGATTTCCTCCGCCCGGTGGACGTGATCTGGCACGCCGGAGACTTCGGCGGCACGGTCTCGTTCACGGATGAAATCGCGGCGTTCAAGCCGCTCGTCGGCGTGCACGGCAACTGCGACGGGCAGGACATCCGCCGCGAATATCCTGCCTACCAGTATCTGGAGGTGGAAGGCCAGAAGGTCCTCATGACCCACATCGGGGGCACGCCGGGCCACTATGATTTCCGGGCGCAGGCGCTGATCGACCGCTACCGGCCCGACATCTTCATCTGCGGCCACTCCCACATCCTCAAGGTGATGCAGGACCCGCGCAACAATCTGCTCTACATCAATCCCGGTGCCGCCGGGATCCAGGGCTGGCACATTGTCCGCACCGCCCTTCGCTTCAAGATCGAGGCGGGCGAAGTCAAAGAGATGGAAGTCTACGAGCTGCCCCGCAGCTAGACCGGGTTGTCGGCCACCGGTTTTTTCTTATTTTGTACTGTTTGATTCTCTTATGGCGACCAAAGCGAAAAGCATATTCTACTGCACTTCGTGCGGCAACGAGAGTCCCAAATGGATGGGACGCTGCCCCGCATGCGGGGAATGGAACACCATGGTCGAGGCGCCCGCGGAGCCCAAAAAGGGTCCGGCAGGCAGTTCCTCCGGACGCACCGGTGCAGTCCGCTCTGACCGCCGGCCACAGCCGCTCCGCGAAATCGATTATTCGCAGGAATCCCGCATTTCCCTCGGCATGGGGGAGGTGGACCGGATCCTCGGCGGAGGCATGGTGCCGGGCTCGCTGGTGCTGATCGGCGGCGAGCCGGGCATCGGCAAATCCACGCTGAGCCTGCAGATCCCGCTCTGCTGCAAGGATTTGCGCACGCTCTACGTGACCGGAGAGGAGAGCGCCAAACAGGTAGGCATGCGCGCCCGCCGGCTCGGGGGCGACGACGGCAACTGCTCCATTTTCTGCGAAACGCTGATCGGCACCGTGATCGAGGAGGCCCGGGCGATGATGCCGGACCTGATGATCGTGGATTCCGTGCAGACGATGTATACCGATACGGTGGAGTCTGCTCCCGGGTCCGTGAGCCAGATCAAGGAAGTCGCCGCCGCGCTGCTGCGCTTCGCCAAGGAGAGCGGCGTGCCGGTGATCCTGATCGGCCACATCACCAAGGACGGTTACATTGCCGGTCCGAAGATCCTGGAGCACATCGTGGATGTGGTCCTGCAATTCGAGGGAGAAAACCGCGGCTCCTACCGCATCCTGCGGAGCATCAAGAACCGTTTCGGCTCCACCTCCGAACTGGCCGTCTTCGAGATGACGGGGACGGGCCTGCGGGAAGTCGCCAATCCGTCCGAGATGCTGATCCCGATGCACGAGCAGGGGCTCAGCGGCACGGCCATCGCGGCAATGCTCGATGGGACGCGCCCGCTGCTCTTCGAGGTGCAGGCGCTGGTCAGTTCCGCCGTCTACGGTACGGCGCAGCGCAGCGCCACGGGCTTCGACGCCCGGCGGCTCAACATGCTGCTGGCCGTCCTGGAGAAACGGGCCGGGTTCCACCTCAGTGCCAAGGATGTCTTCCTCAACATGGCCGGCGGCCTGCGGGTCAGCGACCCGGCCGTAGACCTGGCGGTAATCTGCGCCGTGCTGTCTTCGAATTTCGATTTCGCCATCCCCGCTGACGTGTGTTTCGCTGGGGAGGTGGGCCTGAGCGGGGAGATCCGTCCCGTCGGGCAGATCGATCGCCGCGTGCAGGAAGCCGCCCGCCTGGGATTCAAGAAGATCTTTGTCTCCTCCTTCGCCAAGGTGGAGGTCAAGCCGGAAGGGCTGCGTGTCCTCAAGGTGGCCGATGTGCCGGCGCTGGTCAAGGCCCTGTTCAAATAGCGTATGGAATTGTTTTTCTCGCAAGATATCCACGACGGCCGGATCCGGCTGGATCCGGAGGAGTCTGCGCATTGCATCCGTGTGCTGCGGCACCGGCCGGGCGATGAGATCTCGGTGATCGACGGGCGCGGGAACCTGTATCGCTGCGAACTGGACCTCGCTGACGCCAAGGGCGCCGAGGGCCGTGTGACCGCGATGACGCCCGGCTTCGGGGCGCATCCCTATCATCTCACGATGGCGGTCTGCCCCACCAAGAACATCGACCGTTTCGAGTGGTTCGTGGAGAAAGCTACGGAAATTGGCGTGGATGTGATCTCACCGGTGATCGGAGAGCGCTCCGAGCGCAAGGTCCTCAAGACCGACCGGTTGCGCCGGCTCACGCTGTCCGCGGCGAAGCAGTCGCTCAAGGGCACCGTGCCGCAGGTCGCAGAACCGCAGTCCGTGCGCGACTTCATTGCGGGTGCCCCCGCCGAAGCGCTCAAACTGATCTGTTATTGCTTCGACGACGTCGAACGCACCCCCGTCACGGCAGCATTGCAGCCGGGATCCGGACGGCCGGTCTGTATCCTGATCGGTCCGGAGGGGGATTTTTCTCCGGAGGAAGCGGCGCTGGCGCGCGCGAACGGATGGATTCCGGTGCAGCTCGGACCCAGTCGGCTGCGTACGGAAACCGCCGCCCTCACCGCCGTCACGGCCGTATATCTGTCTACGGTCTGAGGATCTCCACTTCGCCGCCCAGACCGAGCTTGATGATCTGGGAGGAGCGGCCCGTGGCGCCGGCGCCGAAGGCCTTCGGGACGACGTAGTCCACGGCGCCTTTGATCTCCTCGGAGATCTCGGCAAAGGAGGCGGGCGTAGGTTCTCCGGAGATGTTGGCGGAGGTGCTGACGAGCGGGCGGCGCAGGCGCCGGACCAGTTCGTGGCAGAAGGCGCCGCCGGTCAGCGTGGTTTTCGGGGCACTCTTCCGCGGCGCGGCCGCGTCCTCTTCCTCCTCCCCGGCCAGCGGGATGCGGATGCCCACGGAGCCGTCGGCGGCCACCGCGTTGGGGGCCAGGTACTGCGCTCCCGGGTAGATGATCGTCATCGGGGCATCGTTGACCTCTACGAGGTCGATGGCGATGGACGGGATCTGCTTGATGTATTTGGCGACCATGTCGAGGTCGCAGGCCAGCAGCACGAGGGACTTGGCCTCGGAGCGGCGCTTGATTTCGAAGACGCGCGCGACTGCCTTCTCGTTGGTGGCGTCGCAGCCGATGCCCCAGACGGTGTCGGTGGGGTAGAGGATCACGCCGCCTTCGCGGAGCACCTGCACGGCTTCCTGGATGATGGGTGTGCTGTCCATGGCTATAATCTGTTCTGATCAAACAAAACGCCCCGCTTGCGCCACCACAGGATCATCAGCCAGCCGATGAGCATGCCGCCCAGGTGGGCGAAATGGGCGATGCTTCCGGCCAGGCCGGTCACGCCGGTGAAAAGTTCGATGGCGGCGAACACGACGACCATCCATTTGGCGCTGAGCGTCACGGGCGGGAAAAGCAAGGTCATCTTGGACTCCGGGAAGAGCATGGCGTAGCCCATCAGCACGCCGTAGATGGCGCCGGAGGCACCCACGGTCGGGGTGTATTTGAGGGCTTCGATCTGCTGGATGGCGGAGGTGCTCCCCTCCGCCGCCTTGCTCATGAAGGACTGCATCTGGAGGTACTCCACCCCGAGGTGCAGCGCCACGGCACCGAACCCGCAGATGAAGTAGAAGAGCAGGAACTTCCGGCTGCCGATGATCCGCTCCACCACGCAGCCGAAGATCAGCAGCGTGTACATGTTGAAGAAGATGTGCCAGAAGCCGCCGTGCATGAACATGTGCGTGACGACCTGCCACCAGCGGAAGAAGGGCGAAGTGGGGTAGAACAGGGCGAAGGTGCTGATCATGAAGTCCTCGTTGATCAGGCTTGCCAGAAAGATGATCACGTTGATGATGATCAGGTTTTTGGTCACGGGCGGGAGCGAGGAGAGGAATCCCCCGCGTCCGCTGCCGCCCGAGTAGTAGTTGAATGACATGTCAGAATTTTTTGTCCAGGTCTGTGAGGGAGACGAGCTGCACGATGCGCCGGCCTCCCGGGGTGAGTTCTGCGTTGCCGCTGTCAAAGAGCGCGTCGATCAGGCGCTGCGCTTCCTGCGGCGAGGTGAGCGGATCCGCGTGGGAAGCGCCCAGGGTGGCGAATTTCTCCGCCATCCGTTGCTGCATCATTTCCGGCAGGGCCTGGCTGTCCTCGGAAAGGATGTACACCAGGTCGCCGACGAGCTGTTCGACTTTGCCGCTCTCGCAGCTGTAGCCTTCGGGAACGCCGCCCACGACTACGGTGTCCGTGCCGAACGGGGTGATGTCGAAGCCCAGGCGGGCCAGCAGGGGAGCGTGCTCCTCGAACAGCAGGCACTGTTGCGCGCCGACCTTCACCTGCACGGGGAAGAGGGCCGTCTGCGTGACGTGCGCCTCCTGCCCCAGGGCACGGAGGGTCTGTTCGTAGAGGATGCGCTCGCGGGCACGGCCGATGTGGATGACCATCAGTCCGGAGGCGGCCGGGGTCAGGATATACTTGCCCTGGAGGATGAGCACGCGCCCGTTCGGAATCGTTTTCTCCTCGAAGAGGCGGCCGTAATCCTCGCTGCGGTCCACATGGTGGCTGTAGCCTCCGGAGGGGAAATCCCGGGCCGGCCCCTGGGTCGCATCCTCCGCATACGGGAAAGCGTTGCCGGCGTCCGGCCGGGGCTCGTTGGAGACGGGAATGCCACTGAAGGGGTTGTAGTTGGGATCCGTCTCGACGACGGGCATCGTGATGCCCTTGTACTGGTCGAAGCTGCGCCCGAGCTGGGGCAGTTCCACGGCTCCTTCAGTATTGAAGTCGATGCTGGCGCCGAAGCTGTTGCGGCCGAGCGTCTCCTTGACGCAGGCGTACAGGATCTGGAAGATGACGGCGTCGTCCTCGAACTTGATTTCCGTCTTGGTCGGATGGATGTTGACGTCGATGGCGTGCGGGTCCGTCTCCAGGAAGATGAAGTAGGAAGGGGTAAGCCCGTCGGGCATCATTTCCTCGTAGGCCTTCATCACCGCTTTGTGCAGATAGGCGCTGCGGAAGAAGCGTCCGTTGACGAAGAAGTACTGGTTGCCGGTGGTCTTGCGGGCGGAGTCGGGACGGCCTACGAAGCCGCTGATGCGCACGATGGACGTCTCGGCGGCCAGGTCCACGATGTCCCCGGCCACATGGCTGCCCAGCAGGTCCATGACGCGGAACTTCAGGGACTTGGCCTTTTTGAGCACATAGATCTCGCGGCCGTTGTGCGTGATGGAGAACGAGATGCCCGGGCGCGTGAGGGCCACCCGGGTGAACTCCTCCAGGATATGCTTGAATTCGACGTTGTCGGACTTGAGGAACTTGCGGCGGGCGGGGGTGTTGTAGAAGAGGTTGCGCACCGCGAAATTGGAACCGGCGGGGGCCGCGACGGAGGCGGTTTTCGTCTCGCCGAAGGCGCCGACACGCACTTCCGTGCCCGTCTCGTCCTGGGCCCGCCGGGTGCGGAGCGTAATTTCCGCGACGGCGGCAATGCTGGCGAGCGCCTCCCCGCGGAAACCGTAGGTGAGGATCTGCTCCAGATCTTCGGCCGTGGCGATCTTGGAGGTGGCGTGGCGTTCGAAACACAGGACGGCGTCGACCGGGCTCATGCCGCAGCCGTTGTCGATGACCTGGATGAGCGTGCGCCCGGCATCCGTGATGACCACGGACACCTGGGTGGCGCCGGCATCCACGGCATTCTCCATCAGTTCCTTCACGACGGAGGCTGGCCGCTGGACGACTTCGCCCGCGGCGATCATGTTGGCGATCTGCGCCGGCAGGACCTTGAGCTTGCCCATCCCGCTAGAGCAGAGAATAGAACTTGGCGATGTACCAGAGCACCACGACGACCAGCAGCAGCGAAACGATGCCGATGATGGTCTGCACCCGTTTCATCGGGGTGCGCGTACGCGGTCCGTCCCGGAAAGCCCCCTTGATGTAGGAGCCGGGGACGTAGGTCCCGTCTTTCTTTTCCTTTTCCAGGGAGCCGTCCACGGCGCCGAAGCGGCGTTTCCGCTCCTCTTCTTCGGGGTTGTAGTAGATCGGTTTATAGTTGAAAACCCGGTGTTCGTTTTCACCGAAAAAATTAAAAAGTCCCATAACTTACAAATGTAACCATTTTTCTTTATTTTTGCGATTATGGAATTCAGGATTGGACAAGGATATGACGTGCACGCCCTCGCAGACGGGCTGCCGATGTGGCTGGGCGGCATACAGATTCCCTCGCAGACGGGCTTTGTAGCCCATTCAGACGGCGACGTGGCGATCCACGCGTTGTGCGACGCGTTGCTCGGCGCCCTCGCCCTGGGCGACATCGGCCATCTTTTCCCCGACACGGACGACCGCTGGAAGGGGGTGGACAGCAAAGAACTGCTCACTGCCGTGCTCGGCCTGCCGGAAATGCGCGGCTGGAGCGTCGTCAACGCCGACATCACCATCGCACTCCAGGCACCCAAACTGGCCCCTCATATCCTTGCCATGCGCGACACGCTCGCCCGCGTGATGGGGATCAGTCCGGACCGGGTCAGCGTCAAGGCCACCACCACGGAACATCTGGGCTTTGTCGGACGCCGCGAGGGCTGCGAAGTTTGGGCAATCGTGCTGATAGAGCGAAAATAATTTTGCAAATTGGCAAAAGTGTTGTACATTTGCAGTCCCAAAACCGCGAGGCGCAGGGGAATTGACAACTATTGAGATATGGTGTAATGGTAGCACTACAGATTCTGGCTCTGTCAGTGAGGGTTCGAATCCTTCTATCTCAACTTTTCCAATACGGCAGGGCCGGAGATAAGAAACCAGCTTTTCCGCCGTAGCGGATCTGCGGCGGGGTAGCTCAGCTGGTTAGAGCGTCGGATTCATAATCCGGAGGTCGTGGGATCGTGACCCACTCCCGCTACTCTGCAACCAAGGAATAGTATCATATAGTACGGACCGGCGCATACTTGCGGCGGTTTTTTTATTGCAGCCGCTTCTCTTTGCTGCGGGAGAACACGACCTTCTCGCCCCAGGACTCTTCGTGTACGAACGTCCCGTCCTCCTCCTGGTAGACATACTCCGTGGTGCTTCCATCCTCCACTGTGATGGTCAGCTTTCCGTTTTTGTATTCATACGTGGCAGGACGGATGTCCTCGGAAGAATGCGCGGGCAGGGTGTCGACACTTCCGTCGGGATTCATATACATCGCGGGATGCGCCGGCATGTAACTCGAAAAGCCGACCAGGACGTCCTTGTCAGAAGTGAACTCCAGCGAGTGGTGGATGGTCAGGGTCCCGGCGTCGGCGACGAACATCTCCTGGACCGCCGTCCATTTGGTGCCCTTCAATACAGGATTCTTACACATGATAGAGCAGGAAGAAACTAAAAATAAAACGATACTGAGTACGAAAACCAGCTTGATTCTGTTGTTCGGCATGACTTTCAGGATTTGATAACAAGCAAATATAGCTTATATTTCTCCAATTCGGAAAGAAACCCGGATGGCGTTTTCTGTTATTTTATGTATATTTGAACACCCTAATACTTTTTGAATGATGAAAATGAAGAAAATTCTTCTCTTCCTGTTCTCCGCCGGCTTGCTCCTGACGGCCTGTACGGAGCAGGTGCTCGCGCCGGGGACCGATGTGGTTTACTACGACTATGACGTCTATTCCAGCCAGTGGCAGCTATGGGGCGACTCCTACCGGGCCGTCCTGGATGTACCCGATATCACCCGCTACGTGGTGACCAACGGCAAGGTCGAGGTCTCCCGCTGCTATCCCGGCGAGAACAACGGGATAGACATCTGGACCCCGCTGCCCTGCATCCGCACCGAGGCTTATTCTCCCTATGCTTACACGGACGGGCCTGGTGATGAAGAGGTCTATTACTACACGACCTTCATCGATTATGAATGGACCGAGCGGACGGTGAGCATCTATGTCACCACCTCCGACCTGTACACGGGCGACCTTCCCGGTGACATGCACTTCCGGGTGTTCATTACGCAGTAAAATACTTTTACGATGAGGAAACTGCTGCTGTCCTTGCTGGCCTTGTGCCTTGCTGCTTCGGGATTCGCCCAGCGGATCCGCGACATCGACGAGACCGTGGTGATCCGCGAAGACGGCAGCGCCCGCATCACGCAGGTGTGGGATGTCAGCGTCGTCTCGGGAACGGAATTCTACCTGCCTTTCGACAACCTCGGCCCGATGGACATCTACGACCTTTCCGTGAGTGAGCACGGCCGCCTGTTCGTCTCCGAGGGCGACGGTTGGGATACCGACCGGACGCTGGAGGAAAAATCCGGCCATTGCGGCATCGTGCGCAAGAGCAATGGCGTAGAGCTTTGCTGGGGCCAGGGATCCTACGGAGACCATGTCTGGACGGTCTCCTATACCGTCAAGGGCCTGGTGATGAAGATGGGAGATTATGACGGTCTCTACTTCTCCTTCGTGAATCCGGGCCTGTCCGCACCGCCGCAGCATGTCAAGGTCATGATCCTCAACGAGAGCGGCGGGCCGGCTTGGACTTCGGACAATGTCAAGGTGTGGGGTTTCCGTTCCGACAGCGAGATCTTCGTGGAGGACGGGGCCATCCGCGCGGAATCCAAGTCCCCGTTCGGCTCCAACAGCGCCATGACGGTGCTGGTCCGCTTCGACAGCGGCCTGCTTGCCCCGGCCGTCACCTACAGCCAGGACTTTGAGAAAGTACAGAAACGAGCTTTCAAGGGAAGCGATTACAAGAAGAACCGTTTCGTGGATACCCTGGGGGACATCGGCTCATTCATCCTGTTCGTGATCATCTTCCTTTTCTCGCCTACGGGCATGTTCTTGCTGGGCGTCCTGTATTTCATCTACCTGTTCTTCACCTATTATGTGCTGGGGATGAAATACAAAAAAAGCATCTACGGCCAGAGCACCAAGATTTCGGGCTGGGCGCGGGACGTGCCGCTGGGAGGCAGTATCCCCGCCGCCTATTACATCCTGTCCAAAGGCGACCGGATGGAATCGAAAAACATTTCCAACAATCTGATCGGAGCCTATTTCCTCAAATGGGTGCTCGACCGCCATGTGACGGTGCTGCCCGATCCCAAGAAGGCGACCCGGGTCAACCTCTCCTTCGAGAGGGAGGCGCATTTCAGCGAGCCTGTCGAGAACGACCTCTACAAGATGGTGCGGGAAGCCAGCGGCGACAACCTCATCCTGGAGGAGGGCGAGTTCGAGAAATGGTCCAAAAAGTCCTTCAATAAGGTCTCCAATCTCCCGGGCCGGGAGCAGACGCGCGGGCTCAAATGGCTGCAGGACCATCATCTGATGCTTCGCGACGGGCATTGCAATCCGCAGGGACAGGAGGAGGCCCGCCGCCTGATCCAGTTCAGGAATTTCATGGACGATTTCACGCTCAACCGGGAGCGCGGGGCGATTGAAGTGGGTGTCTGGCGAGATTATCTGGTATTCGCGGCCCTGTTCGGCATCGCCGACAAGGTGGCGAAGGAGTTCCAGCGGCTCTATCCGGCCCAGTTCACCGAATTCGCGCAGGGCTTCGGCCTGGATTCGACCTCGATCTACAATATGATGCGGGTCTCTGATAACATTTCCGCGACGGCGATGCGCAATGCCGTTGCTGAGAAAGCCGCCCATTCGTCCAGTGGCGGAGGCGGCTGGAGCGGCGGTGGAGGAAGTTTCTCTTCCGGCGGCGGTGGCGGCTCCTTCGGAGGCAGTTTCGGCGGCGGAAGCAGATAAATGGCACTGAGGGTCCAAGGCATGGACCCTCAGCGTCGTTTTGGGGAGCAGGTTACAGTTCTGTCCGGATAAGATCCAGCAGCTCGTCCGCATCGTCCGTTTCCGGGACGAGCCAGCGCTGTCCGTGGATGAGCCGGGGGACACCGCCCTTCCCCTGGGCGGACGTGCGTCCGAAGAGATCTTCCGCCTTGCGCAGGCAGGCATCGATTCGCGGGTCCGCCAGGGCCGCTTCAAATCCGTCTCCCAGCAGCGTCCGGGCCTGTTTTTCCGCTTCCTCGGGCGTGATGGCTGCGTGCTCGTCCCCGGCACCCAGCAGCCGCTCCCAGTATCCGGCGTACAGCTCCGGACGGGCGTACCAGACGGCCAGGGCGAGCCGCGTGAGCGGGCAGGAGCCCGCGAAACGGTCCACTCCGCCGGCGGGGATATAGGGATTGCAGGCACTGCTGAGCGGCACCGGGCACAGGAAGATGCGGAACCCTCCCTTCTCCTGCAGTTCCGGCAGGATGCGGTGCATGCGGCGGCAGTGGACGCATTGGAAGTCGAACAGCAGGGTAAGCGTCTCTTCTCCCTCTCCCAGTACCGGGATCTCTCCTTCGGAGAATGCCGGCAGTTCCGCGCCGGTACTTCCGCTGTCGTAGGCGGCATCGGGCAGGGTGCGTGCCTGGACGAAAGCGAATACCGCCGCCGCGAGCACCCCGGCGGCGAACCCTATGAACCGTCGTCCGGAAGCTCCTTCCCGGTCCCGGGCAGCGGTCAGGATGACCACAGCCATGGCGCAGCCGATGACGTGCAGCAGCGTGCAGTACTTGCAGAAACTGTGCAGCACAAAGAGCTGCAATCCGCTGAACCACAGCGCCACGCCGACGAGGCAGCCGCCCAGCAGCGGCAGCAGCCGCCAGATCAGGCGGTCGAGCGACCGGGACTCGGCGCTTTCGCCGCCGAGGAACAGCAGGCAGACGAGGATCAGGAGATAGACCGGCACGGCAGGCAGGCTGACCGGCACCCCGCCGAGCACATAGGCCCAGGGACTGCTCATCACCTCATCGCAGCCGCTGCCGGCACCGCAGCCTGCCAATTGCCCGCCGGACAGG
Source organism: Bacteroidales bacterium (assembly GCA_017454905.1). Taxonomy (GTDB): domain Bacteria; phylum Bacteroidota; class Bacteroidia; order Bacteroidales; family UBA932; genus Cryptobacteroides. The sequence continues at coordinate 20,668 of JAFTCB010000033.1, read as the reverse complement.
GAATGATACAACATCCATCCGGCGAGCAACAGGGCGGCCGCACACAGCGGCAGCATCCAGGCTTTGAACCTGCGCAGGGTCACGTCCGCATCAATACCGGTTGGCTGCACCCGGTGTCGGGTGGCCCGTGGCGACAGGCGTCCCGGCCGCACGGGCAGCGCTGACCGGAGCGGAGAGTGTCACTCCGGTACCGGTGACGGCCTCCCCGGTCCGGTGGGTCTTGCGCAGTGGAGCGGAAAGGATGATCCGGTTGTCCTGCGGTCCGGTCTGCACCCACCAGCGGCGGGGCAGGATGACTTCGGCTACGACGGCCTTTTCTTCGCCGACCAGCACTTCCTGGCCGACAGAGAAGCCCTGGGCGCTGTCCACGAGCAGGGTCTTCAGACCCGATCCTGCGGGACTCGTGAGCGTGGTCGCGCCGGCGGAGCCGAGGCGGGTTACGGTCAGGACCTGTGCGTCAGGCCCGCGTCCGATGACGACCGGGCCGTCCTCCAGGAGACCCTGCACGGAAGAGACCTTGATGTTGGTGTCGCCGGGCTTGGCCTCCCGGGCCAGGTTGAGCGACTGCTGGGTCTGGAAGTCGTTCTTGTTGTCATCCAGGTCGGCCCCGTCCGGGAAGCGTCCGGAACTCAGCGCCGCCACCAGCGGTGTGCCAGCGGCACCGAAACGGCGGCCGGGATACGGGGTGGGCGCGAAATTACCGGGCTCATGCGCCCCGGAATCGGCCTGGTATCCCTCGGAGAGCCAGGGATCCACCACCAGGCCATAGTTGAGGGCGTCGGCGATGTTGCCCCGGGCGTCGCGCAGGGTGATGTTGCCGCCGGCTTCGCTCAGGGCCGGGCCGCCGAAGGTCAGGTCTGCCGGGACAGTTCCCCGGTAGCCGCCCGTGCCGGCGATGACCGCTTCGTTAATCGGGTGGGCTGAAGCGAGCGGGCTGTCGAGCTCGATCGAGAAGCAGAGCGCCAGTACCGGCTCGTTGCTGTAGTGGGCATGCTTCGTGGCGGGCTCAAAACTGATCCCCGTGCCGTTCACGCTGTATGGCATGTTGGAGGCATGGGCATATTTCAGCGGTTCTGCGATATCCAGGCCCGTGCCAGGGTCTTCTCCCGGTTTCAGCGGGCCCGCGAAAGTATTGCGTGCGGATGCGGTGCCGACCTTCGTGACGGTCACGGTTTCGATGCCGTGGCCCTCGCTGGCGATGTCCAGCCGGATCTTGTCGCCCACGGAAATGTTCTCGACCGAGGAGACCTTGATATTGGTGTCACCCGGCTTGGCATCCATGGACAGCCAGCCCTGCGTACCGGCCTTGCCGACGGCCGTGACGGTCACGACCTCGTATTTCTCGGTCGAATTGGAGACGGCGGGGCGGTCGGTGCCGTAGCCGATGGCCATCTTCTGCCCGACCTGGAAATGCGCGGCGGAGGTGACGGGAATGTTGGTCGATCCGACGGGGATTTCGATGCCATGGCCACCCGGAAGCGGCTGCCAGACAGTCGTGGGAGCGCCTGCTGGCAGCATGCCGCGGCCCATCGGGACGCCTGCCGGCGCAGGAGCCGGGGCGTTCACGGCCTTGACGGTCTTTTTCTCCCCTCCCACGAGGATCTCATCGCCGGGACGGATACCTTCTACGCTACGGACATAGATCGTGGCGTCGCCCTTGGCAGCATCCACGGCAAGTCCGGAACCGGCCATGCCGAGCAGGTACCAGGCTTTCGGGGCGAGCTGCGTGCCGGACGGAATCTGGATATCTGAGAAATACGGGATGTTGGCCGCATGATGGCGGATGGTCCAGCCGGACAGGTCAACGGCCTTGTCGGAGGCGTTGTAGAGCTCGATGAAAGCGTCGGTAATGCTGAATTCATTGATCTTGACAGCCGGTGTGCTCCGGACCTTGAGGCGGCCGCTTTCACGGAAGGCGCCTGCGGTCCCCTTCCAGGCAGCGATGCCGGTCAGGTCTCCATTGAAGGCTGCCGGTCCCGCGGTCACGTCAAATTCGGCCACGACCGTCTGTCCGGGGGCGACGGCATAGGGGACACGCATCTGCTTGCTGCCGTTGATGGAGGCTTTCCACCCCCGAGGTACCTCCAACGCAAGGGTCAGGCCCTCGATGGGCTGGTCGCTCGTGTTGACGAAGCGCACCACGGTCTTGGCGCTGCCGCCCGGGGTGAAGGTCTGGACGTTGGACGGACGATTGTCCTTGAGCGAAGGGAAGACTTCGACCGTGGCCACCCGGTAACGGGCCGCCACGACGTTGGCCTGGATCTCCTGGTTGACCGCTTCAGTCGGGAATGTGCCGGCCGCGGTCATCGCGGCCTCATAGAACGTGCCGGCGGAGCCGTTGCTGTTGTCTCCGCCGTTGCCAAGCAGGATGGCGCCCTGCTTGCGCATCGGGTCGTAGCTGCTGCGGTCGTTGATGATGCGGCCGCCGTCATAATAGACCTTGAGGGCGCCTTCCTGGGCGTTGCCGCCCATGGAGCGCCAGTGGTGCGGTTCGCCGTCGGCCGTCGCCGTGACGAAGCGCCAGGAGACGCTCTCCAAGCCCCGGCAGAACTTGTCGTTGGGGTCGGGATTGACGCAGCCCACGAGGTTGTTCTCCTGATCGGTCATGATCCAGGGACCGTCATCTTCGCCATAGTACCAGCCGCGGGAGTTCCCGAAATAGGTGGTCTCCATGGTGCCGTCTCCGTCGTCCCGGCTATCGGTCTCGGCGTTGCCGTAGTCGAAGCAGCATCCGTCATTATAATGCTGGCCGCTGAAAACCCAATACTGGCCCTCGGCCTGGTCGTCCACGGCCGTGCCGACCGGGTCGTTGATACGCATGCCCATGCCCGGGGCGATGAACAGGCCGTACACCTTGTGCCCCATCACGTTGACGGGCGCCCAATCGGCGAGCGGGACATTGTTGTAGCCGCCCATGGCGGGGCCGCTGAAGCCGCCGCGCGGGGCCTGGTACAGGTGGTTGCCCTTCCCGGACTGGTCGTAGAGCACCGTGACCCAGCACCAGGTATCCTTGCAGAAAGCGTCCTGGGCGGCGGCATCCGCATAGCCGCCCGGATCATTTGCCGTTGCCTTGACCACGCCGATATCGAGGGTCTTGCCGTCGGACTGGCGCATCACCTGGTAGAGCGGTCCGTCGTAGGACGCATAGAGGGCCCGGGTCGTGCTGTGGGCTGCCACGCAGGGTGCGCCGCCGCGGGCGTAAATGTCGCAGGGGCCTTCCGGGCGCTGCAGCGCCTTGCCTCCCGATAGGTTGTTGCACGCAATCACCGCCCCGGCGAGCACCAGGCAGACGACTGCTCCGAATAATGCTTTTTTCATGATGGTTGCATGTTTTTTCACGTTAAAGATAAGGATTTGTCCGGATATCCCGACCTGTCTGAACGGAATTTGAAACAATATGTGCGTTCTGTGTTATCGGGGCAGTTCTTTTTATTGCTACTTTTGTTTCGGACCAATCACCTTTTTTATGCGGAAAGCTTTCCTTTCGGCCCTGGCGGCCGTCCTCGCCCTGCTTCCTGCCTCCGCGCAGGTGCAGGATCCCAATTTCTTCATCTATCTCTGTTTCGGCCAGTCCAACATGGAGGCGGGCGCCCGCCCGGCCGAACAGGACAAGGATTTCAACGACCCCCGCTTCCAGTTCATGGCGGCCGTCGATATGCCCCGCCACGGGCGGGAAATGGGGCACTGGTACACCGCCACGCCGCCCATCTGCCGCGAGGGCAACAACCTCGGCCCGGTCGATTTCTTCGGCCGCAAGATGATTGAGTGCCTGCCGGAGCAGTACCGTGTGGGGGTGATCAACGTGTCCGTGGCGGGTGCGAAACTGGAGCTCTGGGACAAGGACGCCTGTGCGGACTACCTCGCGATGGAAGGCGCCGACCCTTCGCGCAGCTGGCTGATCAGGATTGCGGAGCAGTATGGGATGAACCCCTACCAGCGCCTGCTGGACATGGCGCGCGAGGCGCAGAAATACGGCGTGATCAAGGGCATGCTTCTGCACCAGGGCGAGTCCAACCCGGACGATCCCGCCTGGCCGGGCCGCGTCAAGAAGATCCATGACGATCTCTGTGCGGACCTGGGTCTGGATCCTGATGCCGTCCCCCTGCTGGCCGGTGAATTGAAATATGCCGAGCAGGACGGCGTCTGCGCCGCCTTCAACGAGGTGGTCCTGCCGCACCTGCCGGAAGTGATGCCGAACGCCTATGTGATCTCGGCCCTCGGCTGCGAGAGCACGGGCGACCAGTTCCATTTCAGCACCGAGGGCATGCGCCTGATGGGCTACCGGATGGCGGACAAGATGCTGGAACTGCAGGGCTTCAGGGAAGCGGAGCGCCGCACGCTCACCCTCGAGCCCGACAAACTCGGTATCCGGATCAGCCCCACGCTCGCGGGCATTTTCTTCGAAGACATCAACCAGAGCGTGGACGGCGGCATCTGCGCCCAATTGATCCAGAACAACTCTTTCCAGGCCTACAATGTTCCGGACGCCCCCGGTGACAACGAATTCTCCCGGAGCGACACCACTTTCTTCGGCTGGACGGTCATCTGCAAGGAGGGCGCCCGGGGCAGTGCCCGTGCCGTGGATGACAAGCCGCTGGTCAAGAACCTGAAGCGCTGGTACGACTTCGACCCGGCGGACAAATACGACGACGAGCTGCGCTACAAGCAATATTCCGTGCGTTTCGATATCGAGAACCCCGGTGCGGGCTTCGGCATCGCCGCCAACGGCTACGGTATCTCCGAATACAAGCGCGGCCCCGGCCAGCTGTATTCCAACAACACGCAGACAGCCTCCATCCCCGCCAAAGAAGGTGTAAGCTACGATCTGGGCCTGTACCTGCAGGGCAAGAACTACAAAGGCACCGTCTCCGTGTACCTGGAGGATGCGGCCGGGAAACCCAACTCCAACGTCATCACCATCTCCGGCCTGAGCAAGGACTGGAGGCAATACACCGGCACGCTGAAAGCGGAGCGCTCCGTGGACAGCCGTCTGGCCATCGTTGCGGATAGGAAGGGCACCTTCTGGCTGGACTTCGTCACCCTGGTGCCGGAGGCCTCCGAGCTTTGGAAGGGTGGCAAATACGGTCCTTTCCGCAAAGACCTGCTGGAAGCGCTGGAAGCCCTGCATCCGACCTTCATGCGCTTTCCCGGCGGCTGTGCCTCCGAGGGGACGAACTATTTCGGCCAGGTGTTCTGGAAGAATTCCATCGGCCCGCGCGAGGAGCGGGTAGGCTTCCGTAACCACTGGGCCTATTGGACTTCCCAGTATATCGGCTTCTACGAGTATCTTCTGATGGCCGAAGGCCTAGGCGCCACGCCGCTGCCGGTACTCAACAACGGCGTCACCTGCCAGTTCGCCGGCCACCAGTATATCGCACCGCTGGATACGCAGGCCGACCGGGACCGCTTCTACAGCATCTTCGTCAAGGATGCGCTCGACTTTATCGAGTTCTGCAACGGCGGCACCGACACGGAGTGGGGAGCCCGCCGGGCACAGATGGGCCACCCGGCTCCGTTCAACCTGAAGTACCTGGGCATCGGCAACGAGAACCGGGGTCCGGAATTCTGGGAGCGTTTCGATATCATGTACAAAGCCATCAAGGCGCAGCATCCCGAGATCATCATCGTCTCCACGGCAGGTGCGGCGGATGCGGGCCGGGAGTTCGACGCCAACATGGCGGAAATTGACGCCAAGTATCCCGATACCATCGTGGATGAGCATTATTACAAGAGCGACGAATGGTTCTATACGCACCGCGACCGCTATGCGCCGGGCATGGTGCGCGGCGGCGAAGGGCATACCTACGACCGCAGCCGGCCTGCCCGCGTGTTTGTCGGGGAATTCGCCAACAACCGCGCCAACAATGCTTATTCCTCGGCGATGGCCGAGGCGGCCTATTGGACCAGCCTGGAGCGCAACTCCGATATGGTGGTGATGGCGGCCTACGCTCCGCTTTTCTGCAAGAAAGGCTTCAACAAGTGGGATTCGAACCTCATCTGGTTCGACAACCGGGGCATGTGGCGCTCCTGCAACTACTGGTACCAGCAGCTCTTCTCCGTGGCCGGTGACCGTGCCGTGGAGATGTCCCCGGCGATGAAGGGCGGGGAGATTGACGAAAAAGTTTACACTTCCCCGACCCTTGACACGAAGACGGGCGAAATCTTCGTCAAACTCGTCAATGCGGAAGCGGTGGACAAGATCTTTACCTTCCGGACCGGCAACGGCCAGTGCTACGAAGCCACCCTGGAATTCGTCTCCTCGCACGACACTTCCGTCAAGAACCAAGGCAGCCAGAACTATTATTCCAGCCATCCCGACTACGCCACGCCGCCGTCCTTCGGCGGCCCCGCCGCGGGGGAACGCCCTGGTTTGCGCGAGATGGCGTTCCGCTTCGGTCGGCGGGTGAAATATACTGAGCCCGTGGTGCCGCATACCAAATCCCTTGGCGCCGTACAGGGCTCCTTCGATTTCATTCTCCCGGAAAACGCCATCGCGATCCTGCGGCTGAAGCCGCTTCAATGAGTCTATGAAGAAACTGTTTTTTGCTTTGACCGCCACAGCGGCCGGGCCGCCGTGGACGCCCTGCAGCCGCTGAGCGCGGGCTGGACGCCGACAGAAGGGCTGTGGCTGCGCCTCGCCCCGTCGGCGAGCGCCGGGTCCGTCGCGCTGGTCGATCCGGCCTGGCTGCTGGCACGCAATCCCGAACTGGCCAAGACTGCCAGTCGCAGTCTGGTCCGCTTCCCGGATGGTGCCGACACAGATGTCCTCTGCGAGGACTTCCACCTGTCGGAGCATCCCACGCCGGGATTGCCGAACAGCCTTGACTAATTGAAGACGACCTTATAGACAATCGCTTCAGGCGAAGGGATCTCGGACGGTTTGCCGATCGTCAGCCGGTCCGCGGCCTGCTTCCAGGCCACTTTCCCGTTGCTGCCCAGCAGTGTGACGGACTTGATTTTGCGGGTATTCTGCGCGGTCCTGGAGCCGAGGGCCCGGACGGTGATGTCTGCCTCCGGGACACCGAACAAGGTCACGTAGAGGACCTTGTCTCCCTTTTTGTTGAAGCGGATGTCGGCCGCGGAATACTGCTGGCGGCCTTCGTTGAAGCCCTGGGCGTTGATGGGATTGGCTGCCTCAGCGGTCGGTCCCTCGCCGTAGATGACCCACGGGCGGGTGTCATAGATACTCTCGCCGTTGACCTGCATCCAGTGACCGATCTGCTTCACGATGCCGAGCTCGGTAGGATCCGGCGTGCCGTCGCCGCGGAGCGGGATGTTCAGCAGGAGGTTGCCGTTCTTGGAGACCACGTCCACCAGCATCGTGATCACCTGGGCCGGGGTCTTGTAGCGGTCCGCGTAATAGACGTGCTTGTCATAGTGCCAGCTGCCGATGCAGGTGCAGGTCTGCCAGGGCAGAGCCTGGATGGCGTCGGGGGCACCGCGTTCCACGTCCCAGAGCAGCGTCCGTTTCTGCCAGTCCGTGAGCACCTTGCCGGTAAAGACGATCTCGCTCTTGCCGCCATGCGCGGCTGCGCTGCGGTTGTAGCCGTGGGCGAGGATCTTCAGCCCTGTGTCGCTGACGGGCCAGAGCGGCAGGTAGGTGTCGTCGAAATAGACGACATCCGGATCGTAGTCATTGATCAGCTGGACGGTACGGTTGTAGATCTTGTCGCAGAAGGCCTGGTCGGGCGGGGTGATCTGGTCGTCCTGCCACTCCCAGGCCCGGTTGTTCTTGCTGAGCGGATGGCGCTGCTCATAGAGCTCCTGCGGATCCAGCCCTTCCCACCAGGTGCCTTTGCCGTCTTCTTGGGTGAGCACCCCATCGTAAGGGACTCCTGCGAGCGGTCCCTTCGTGTCGGCGCCGCGCGAAGGCTCATACCAGCACCAGGCGTGCGCCGCGTGCACGCTGACGCCCAGGCGCAAGCCGTATTTGCGGCAGGCTGCGGCCCAGCCGCCGACGATATCCTTCTGCGGGCCGAGGGCCACGGAGTTCCAGCTCTGGTACTTGCTGTCGAAGAGGTCGAAATTGTCGTGGTGGTTCGCCAGCGTGAAGAAGTAGCGGGCTCCGGTCTCCTTGTAGAGCTTGACCAGGGCGTCCGGGTCCCAGTTCTCCGCTTTCCACTCGTGGATCCAGTCCTTGAAGCCGAAGCGGGACGGGTGGTCCCGCGCATCGATGTTATATTGGTACTGGCGGTTGTCCTCGAAATACATGTTCCGTGCATACCAGTCGCCGTCTTCGGGCTGGCACTGCGGCCCCCAGTGGGCCCAGATGCCGAATTTGGCATCGCGGAACCACTCCGGACACTCCCAGGCGGAGAGGCTCTCCACGGTCGGCTCCCAGACGCCGGGGGCGATGGGTTCGCGGGAAGTGTCGGTGATCACCTTAAAGACAGGGTTGGGATCGGCCGTACGGTCCTGGGCGGAGAGGGGACCGGCCAGCAGGAAGCATCCCAGCAGGGGAAGGAATCTGGATCGCATATCAGTTATCGGATTTTAGCGTATAAATATAACAAAAATCTGCGACCCCATGGGCCGCAGATCATAAAAGGAATGAGAGGGATCTATTGCGCCATCTGTTCGGCCACCAGTTTCTCGAACTGGTCGCGGGCCATCTGGCCGTCCAGGCAGATGAAGGTGACTTCGTTCGGTTCGGCGGCGAGCATCACGAAGCCGTTGATGAGTTTGTCGGAGCCGACGGTGTACATCCGGACCGCCTCCCCATGGTCTTTGACCTCCATCAGCAGTTCGTATCTGCCGGCCTTGATGAAGCGTTCGGCTTCGTTGCGGAGCTGGTCGTTGATGGAAGCATTTTCGCTGTTGATGATGTACATGCCGGTCAGGGAGCGGATGACCGGGGTCAGGTTGACCTTGTTGTCACCGGTCTCCAGGTCGGGGATCTTGCCGATGAGGCGGAACATGGCCGGGGAGATATAGACGGCGCTGACATCCTCGGCGTCGGAGTATTTCTGGTAGATGGACTTGCCGTCCTGGGCATGGGCGGACAGGCAGAGCAGCATCAGGGCTGCAAGCAGGAGGGTTATGCGTTTCATTTCTGGATCTTGTTAAGTACATATTGGGGTAGCTCGGCGCTCTGCCCGGCCTCACGGGCCAGCTCGACGCCGGTGGACATTTTGTCGGAGATGGTCTGGAAGGCCTTTTCGACCTCGGCATAAGCCAGATAGGGGTCGTCGAAGGTGTCACGGAGCCCGCGCTCCGGAAGTGTCAGGACCAGCGTCGCGGCGGCAGCGGCGGCTGCCAGCGAGGCGTAGGGAACCCAGCGGGGGCTGCGCTTGCGCGCGTCAGCATCCCGGAGCGTGTTGTCCGCGGCGAGTGCCACGCGGAGGCGCTTCTGCAGGCCTTCCGGAGCAGGAGGCGCCGTCCGGGCAGCTTGCTGCTCCAGTTCTTCCAGGGAAAGGTTTTCGATGTCTTCGAGGGTCTTCATATCATGCGTTTCAATTTGTTGCGGGCTTGCGAGAGCAGCACGCGCAGGGTGAGGTAATTGATACCGGTCTGTTCGGCGATCTCCTCGTAGGAGAGCCCGTCCAGGGTCCGGAGGGTGAGCACTTCCCGCTGCCGCTCCGGCAGGGACTTGATTGCGTCGAGCACCTTGGCCAGCCGCTCCCGCTCGTCCACCGCGTCGTCCTGCCGGGCCGGCTGGGCGGCCTCGGGCAGATCCTCCGCGGGAAGCATTTTCCGGCTCTGCCGGATGCGGTCCAGACAAAGGTTGCGGAGAACCCGGATGGCGTAGCCCTTGGGGCTCCGGATGCCGTCCAGGGCATCCTTTCCGCGCCAGAGCCGCAGGAAAAGCTCCTGCACGGCGTCTTCTGCCTCGGCTGCATCTTCGAGGATATACCAGGCCACCTGCCAGAGGCTGTCGGCGAGCGCAAGGTACTCCTGCTGGAAGCGTTCGCTAGTCATCGGACATCATTTTGCCGAGCATGTCCGCGGACAGGGTTCCGGAGACGAAGATCAAGGCTCCGTCATTGGGGGCGTGGAGCACGAAATTGCTCACGTCTCCCGTTGCATCATCCACGACGCCATAAATGCGCATCGCGCTGTTGCCTTCCTTGGCTTCCATCAGCAGGTCGCTGCCCTGCAGGGCCGCGCGAAGGCGGTTGTTCAGGCGTTCTTTCACGTCGGAGGCGGAGTCGCCGTATTCCAGGACGGTGAGTTTGCGCACGCCGCGCACCAGGTCCAGCGCTTCTCGCATCTCGGGATCCTTGCGGGCTGCCGTACGCGCCACGGCCTTGACCGCCGCCGTGCCGAGACGTCCGAGATTGACCACCTCCACGCCGTCGTAACGGCGGAATTCGGATATGATGGAGGTCAGGTCGGCTTTGCGGATGGTCTTGCCGGCGGGGCGGGCCGTGGCTGCCAGGGGCAGCAGCAGGAGGAGCAGAAGAATGAGTTTTTTCATCTTTTTCACAACAAATACGCTATCAAGACGGCGGAAGCGCGAAATTGTTAATCGGGTTTTTCGAAAAAATCAACAAGCAAACCCCGGCGGGATTTGCTTGTTGTCATGCTGCAGGAAAGGACCTTAGTTCGTGGCGATGCGGAAATTCTTGAAGACGAAATGATCCCGGTCAGAGCCGACGGCATCGACCCGGACATAGGTCGGCTGCTTCTGCCCCGTCGCCTTCAGAACGGACTTGCCGTTGACGAAGAGCATCACCGTGCCGTTGTCAAAGGAGACGGCGGCGCGGTTCCAGGCACCGGGCTTGAGCAGGGCCCGGACCTTGTCCTTTTCTTCAATCAGCCGCTCGCCCGCCAGCAGTCTTCCGTAGTAGCGCAGGGCGACGGCTCCGGACTCCTCTTCGTCGGCGCCGAAGCGGAAGATGGCGGAGAACTCTTCAAGGGCGTCTTCGGAGCCGAAATTCAGCTCCAGCGCGTGTGACTGGGCGTTGGCGACCTTTTCTTCGAACCAGATATCCAGTTCGACGGTGAAGGTGTCCGGCAGATAATTCTCCTTTCTCATCTTGGGCTTCATGTCGCTGTGGAAGCCGTTGAGCCAGATGGCCAGGTCGCCCGCCTGCCGGGTGACGTAGCACTGATACATGGAAGCCGCGAGCAGTTCCCATTTGGAAGGATCGGCATCGATCTTCTCTCCGCTGAGCGTGTCTTCGAAAATCACGGTCTTGCCCGGGACGAAAACTTCCTCGTCCACGGATTCACCGGTGGCTTCCTTCTCTTCCTGATGCACCTTTCCGTCGGGCCGGTCGGTCCCGCAGTTCGCACAGAAACTTCCTTCGTTGTCGGCCTTTCCGCAGGTAGGGCAGGTCCAGACACTCTTTCCGTTGGAGGTTTTGACTTCTTCCGCCGGACGCTTCGCGCCGCAGTTGCTGCAGAACTTGCCATCGTTGCCGGCATGGCCGCATTCGGGGCAGGTCCAGCCTTCGGCCTCCGCATGTACATGCCCGTCGGTCAGTTGCTGGTTCGTGCGATTATTGTTGGAATAAGCTCCGTTCTTGGCGTTGTTCACCGCACCCTTGACGGCGTTCGTCGCGGCATTGCGGGCATTGCGCTGCGCGTTGTTTTTCGCTTTGTTGACCTCGCTCCGGACGGCATTGCTCGCCTGGCGCTTCAGGTCGTTCAACAGATTGCTCTGGGCGGAAGCCGCCCCGGCGCCCAGCAGCAGGGCCACCAGCAGAAAGACAAACTTTTTCATATCGTATCGGGTTAATTGTCAAGTGTTATACGGGATCCGGCAGGATGATGACCACCGTGCCGACTTTCACGCGTTGCTTGAGGTCGAGGATGTCCTCGTTGCGCAGGCGGATGCAGCCTTCCGTCGCGCGGGTCCCGATGCTCTCGGGGAAGGGGGTGCCGTGGATGCCGATGTCCCGGAAGCCCGGCACGTCCAGGCGCAGGAACCAGGGGCCGTAGGCATCCTTGATGGGGCCTTTGCCATCCTTAAAGTCGTGCGTGAGGCCCTTGGCGTTGAGGAGCTGGTTGATCTTGAAGGTCCCTTCGGGGGTCTTGTGGTCGCCCCGCACTTTCTTCGGTCCGTAGTTGACGGCGCAGGAGATGCCATATTGCTTGACGGGCTGGCCCTGGGCATCGGCGAGCGTGAGCTTGAAGCCCTGCTTGTCGATCACGATGAAGGGTGCGCCTTCGGCCTGGCTGGCATATTTCGCAAATGGAGCCTGTGCACCGGCGGACAGCACGGCGAGCAGCGCGAACAGAAGGAGAGTGAGTTTCTTCATAACGGCACGAATATAGCAAAAAATCTACCCGTTTGCAAAAGCCCGGAATGATTGCTATCTTTCGGGAAGAAACCAATTTCCGAGGGGGCCCTTTACCGTACGCTTGAAAAAACTTAGAAGCTGTCTAGTTTTATTGACTTCAATCTTTATGGCCCTCAAATTATCCTCATAAATCTTTTCGTGAACAGAATTTAGAAAGCTTCTAAAGCGGCAAGGCAGTTTTTTCGTTCCTTCTCGTTAAGGAGATAGAATCAATAATTTTTTCAGCATGAAAACGTAATGCTATATGTCATGAAAAAAGCGATTATTCTTTCACTCATTATTATGATTCCGTGCATTCTCTCAGGATGCAGTAAATTCGACAGGTTTATCCATGGACTTGACGGGGAGATTGTATCGCCGTCCTCCAGAGGCGGTCTGCCCGAATCGGAAGAACTGTGGGCCCTGATCACCGGTTATTTTTATGCTGATCATGAAAATGACAGTAATTTCTTATTACGGGATTCAGTTGCCGTCATCAATGACAAGGCTCAGCTGGGCGATGTCACCTTCAGGGGCAAAACGTATTCCTGGCCCGAGGTTGATCTTCGCCGCCGTTCGTTGGTCATAGGATTGATTTCCGTGCCGGACGGTGGTGGATATTTGGCGGGTCAACGTATTGAAAAGAAAGACAATAAACTTCTCTTTTACCCGGATATACGGAGTGTCGGAGGAACGATGAAGCCGGAACGGCGCATTTTTGCCACTTTCTATCCCAAGCTCCCGGATTTACCGGTAGAGATCGTCCGGTGGGATCGGAATCCATGAATGCCGTCCGGGATTCCGGGCGGGAAGTCCCGGCTTTCGTTGCAAAAGCCCGGAATGATTGCTATCTTTCGGGAAGAAACCAATTTCCGACCGAAGATGAAACAGTACCTCCGCCTTTTTCCCGCGCTCGCTGCCTTGTTGGGCGCAATGCTCTGTCATGCACAGGACTACAGCGGCCTCAAGCTGGATGAAACCCACCTCCTGCTCAACGCCTACGCCACCCCGGAAGAACTGGCGAGTCCCTATGTGGCCGCTACGCTCCAGACGCTGGGAGAACTCTCCGCCGACCGGCGCACGCTGACTTTGCCCGCGGGGACGACCGTCTATATCGCCCCGGGGGTCTATTGGACCGATGAGACGTACCGGCAGGGTTTCCCCTTCGACGACAGCGGCTTCGTGATCGCTCCGCCCAACGTGGGTCTGACGATCCTCGGTGAGAACATCTCCTTCATCGGCCTGTCCGGCGACCCGGAGGACGTGCGCATCGCCGGCAACCGCGGCGAGGGAGGCGCCAAGGGCCTGGGCGCCGGCGGCAGCTGGTACACCCTGGCGGTGTCCACCGGCTTCCGTGCGGAGAATATCACCATCGCCAACTATGCGCAGGAAGACCTCGTGTACCTGCCCGATCCTTCGCAGAACATCTCCAAGCGCATCGACTCGAAGAACCACGCCGAGGTGCTCCAGGGCGCTTCGCGCGACATCGACCGGATGGAGTTCCGCAACGTCCGCTTCGTCGGCTTCCTCAACATGATGGCCGGCTTCTCTCCGAAGCGGGCCTACTTCAAGGACTGCTTCTTCCAATGCACCGACGATTCCATCTTCGGCGGCGGGATCAATGTCTATGAGAACTGCACCTTCCACCATTTCGGGAACCATCCCACCTGGAGCGGCGCCCAGGCCGGCGGGATCAATGTCCTGCTGGGCTGCAAACTGATCGGCATGCCCGCCATGACGGAGACGTTCCTCTCCCTGGCGAAGAACGCCGCTCCCGGCAACGGGGCGCAGGCATCGGCCATCTATGCCGTGATCGACTGCCGGTTCCTGGGGCGCATCGCCTCGGTCGAATGGGAAAACCACGTGCGCGAAGACGCCCGCTATGCAGTCCATGGCAACACCATCGGCCCTGCGCGGCGCCCGCTCGTGATCAGCGAGGCCGCCCCGCAACTGTCCGTCGAATACGACGGCGAGGCCCTCAAGGCCTTCAAGGTCGGTGACGAATACAATGTCTACAACCTGCTGAAAGGCGATGACGGCTGGGATCCCAAGGGGCAGTACCGTCCGGAATGGAAGCCGTATGCCAATTTGCCCTACCGCTTCCTGGTGGGCTACACGGGCAAGGAACTCGATTCGGCGGCCAGCGGGGAGGCCAATACGGTCGTGCTGACGGCCGCTCCGGTCCCCGCTTCTGCGGTCGATCTGCGTTCGCTCCGCTGGGAATACGACACCTCCCTGCTGGACGGCACCGCTGACCCGGCTGCCGGGACGCTCACCCTGCACGCGAAGCCCAACCGCAGCGGCGCCCTGGTGCAGACAACGGTGACCTGCTTCCTGCCCAACGGCATCCCGGCCGGCGTCACGTTGCGCATCCGTCCCGTGCCCGTGGCGGCCCCGAAACTGCGCGCCCCGTCCATCCGTTTCGCGGACGGCAGCGCCCTGCTGTCCTACCGGCTGGACAAGCCGGCGTTCCGGGATGTCTCCCGGGTCGAATGGTATCGCGAGGCGGGCCCCGGCCGTACGGACGGCGTCCATGTGGGGACTTCGCGCAATGACGCAGAGGGTCTGTTCGAGGATGATCCTTTCCGCGAATACCCCCTCAGCAAGTACGACGTCGGCTGCTGGCTGCGCGCCGTGATCACCCCGAAATACACTTTCAGCCCCGACGCTTCCGCTGCCGTGACCGTGTACAGCAGCCGGGCCGTCCGTCCCGAGGATGTTGTCCGGGTGGCGCTGGAGACGGATTTCAAGAACGTCTTCATCACCTCCGAGGCGCCCGCCACGACCGGCCGCTGGTTCTTCGACAACCCGGAGGGCCTGCCCGACCCGTGGCAGTGGGGCGTGGGATCCAATGGCTCCGACGGCCGCTGGGGCCTGTGCAACAGCTACATCCGCGGGACGGAACCGCCGCTGATGGTATTCGCCCGGGAAGACAGCTGCGGCGACATGTCGCTGACTGTGGACTACTCGTCCAGCAAGGTGGAAGGACAGGGCTTCGGCGGCAGCGGCTGCTACATGGACGTACTGGTCAAATACGATCCCGCCACCCGCAGCGGCTACGGCGTGCGCATCGAGCGCGTCCCGGCGACCACGAGCGGTACCCTCTGGACGCTGTACCGCTTCGCGGGAAAGGAGAAAACGGCCCTCACGCAGGGTGTGCTGGCGGCCACCTTCATGCCGCAGAGCACCCTGAAGGTCGCCGTGGAGGGCAATACCCTGCACCTGACTGCGTCCACGGACTCCGAAAAGACCCCGCTGCAGGTCAAGGAGCAGCTCCCGGAGCGCCTGGATGTCTCCTGGACGGATCCTTCCGGGGACCTTGCCCGCAACGCTTTCGGCGGCTGCGCCCTGCGCATCTACAACTCCGGCACCCCCGGCTACCGCTACAACGCCGCCTCCAACAATTGCGTGATGCTGCACCGGGTGCGGCTGGAAACCCCGTAGCCGGTGTTCGTCATTCCGGGCTTGACCCGGAATCTCATATTTTGTATATTTGCCAATATGAAACGAATCCTTCTGCTGGCGGCCGCCGCCTTGTGCGCCCTGGCCGCTTCCGCCCAGGCTCCCGGCGAGCCCGAGTGGGGCGTGGTCAACGTCTCTTCCTGCTTCATGCGCCTGAAGCCGGACTACGAGTCCGGCAATGAGACCCAGTGCCTGATGGGCACGGTGGTGCGCCTCCACGGGGCCGAGCGCTACTGGCGCCAGGTGGACGCTCCTGACTACAAGAACGTCTGGACCACCCGGATGTCGCTGGCGCTGATGGACGAAGCGGGCAAGGACGCCTGGATCGCCGCCCCGAAATACATCTGCTCCACAGAGTACACCCACCTCTTCGAGGAGCCGTCTGCGACGGCGCAGCGCGTCTGTGATTTCACCCTGGGCGACCTGGTACGCAAAGGGACGGAGAGCCGCCGGGGCTGGGTGCAGGTGTACCTGCCTTCCGGGCAGGCCTGCTGGGCGCGTGCCTACGACGTGACGGATTTCGGGGAATGGACCCGCACCCGCGAGGCTACGCGGGAGGCGCTGGTCACCACGGCGCGCCGCTTCGTCGGCACCCCGTACATGTGGGGCGGCGCGAGCGTCAAGCACTTCGACTGCAGCGGCTTCACCCAGTTCGTCTATCGCCAGTGCGGCATCGTGCTGCCGCGAAATGCGCGGGAGCAGATCTACACCGGCGAGGTGATCCCGTACGACTTTGACAAGATGCTTCCGGGCGACCTGCTCTTTTACGGTACGCTCCATCCGGACGGAAGCCCCCGGGTTGTCTCCCACGTGGCCATGTACTACGGCGACAAGAAGATCATCCACTCCTCGCAGATGATCCGCATCAGTTCGCTCACTCCGGACGGGGATGACTACTATGAGCGCGAACCGATCGGCGTCCGGCGCATCCTGGGCCATGTGGACGAACCCGGCTCCGGCATCCGCAGCGTCGCCGCGCATCCGTGGTATTACTAAGCTTTTAACGTAAAATTACTTGATATGAAAAAACTTTTCCTTTTGCTTGCCGGTTGCCTGCTTTGCGCAGCATCCTTTGCGCAGGAGCCGGTCACTTTCACGGCTGAGCAGGACCACCAGAACATGCTGGACCAGCTGGGCATCCAATCCATCCGGCGCGGCTTCGACGCCGACGAGAACAGCCCGTTTGCTGCGAACTATGACGAAAGCAAGGCCAACCCGTACCCCGTGCTTCCGGAGATCCTCAAGACGAAAGCCGGGAAAAAGGTGACCACCGCGAAGCAGTGGTGGGAAGTCCGCCGGCCGGAGATCGTCGAAGATTTCGAGCGTGAGGTGTACGGCCGCGTCCCGGCCAACGTCCCCGGCGTGACCTGGACCGTGGAGGCAGAGGAAGTGGAGTTCGTCGGCCGGATACGGGCCAAGGCCAAGCAGCTCCGGGGCCATGTGGACAATTCCGCGTGCCCGGCGATCAATGTCGATATCAAGATGGTGGTCGTCACCCCTGCCGACGCCAAGGGGCCGGTCCCGCTGCTGATGATGTTCGGCCCGGCGAATCTCCCGAATCCCGTCAAGCCCGGCGGAGACGACATGGCCGTGATCAACAAGGCCATCCGCCGCATGCTGGAGAATGATCCCGAGACGGCCGAGCTGATGAAGAAATATCCGGCCTGGCAGCCGTTCGAGCCGGCCAATCCTTTCGCGGCGTTCATGCGCCCGCAGCAGGCCCCGGGCCAGGATCCGCCGTCCAACCAGCAGCTGCTCGCCGCGGGCTGGGGCTATGCGATGATCGATCCGTCCAGCATCCAGGCGGACAACGGCGCCGGCCTCACGCGCGGTATCATCGGCCTCGTGAACAAGGGCCAGCCGCGCAAACCGGACGACTGGGGGTCCCTGCGTGCCTGGGCCTGGGGCGCCGCCCGCGGCCTGGATTATCTGGAGACCGACCCGGACGTCGATGCGAAGCACGTCGGCATCGAAGGCGTCTCGCGCTACGGCAAGGCGGCCCTGGTGACGCTCGCCTTCGAGGAGCGTTTCTACATGGGCCTGATCGGATCCTCCGGCAAGGGCGGCGCCACGCTGCACCGCCGCATCTTCGGCGAGGGACTGGAGAACCTGTCCAACTCCGGAGAATACCACTGGATGGCCGGCAACTACATCAAATACGACGCGGTCGAGTCGAAGACGGGTGCCTGGAATGCCGGGATGCTCCCCGTGGATTCCCACGAACTGATCGCGCTCTGCGCGCCTCGCCTCGTGTTCATCAGCTACGGCATCCCCGAGCAGGGTGACGCCCTGTGGCTGGACCAGTACGGCAGCTGGCAGGCGACCGTGGCCGCAGGCGAGGTGTTCAAGCTGCTCGGCGCGAAGGATCTCGGCCTGTCCAACGACTACCGCAAAGAGCCGATGCCGCCGGTCCTGACGGGCCTGCTCGACGGCGAACTGGCCTGGCGTCAGCATGACGGCGGCCACACCGACGGACCCAACATGAAATATTTCATCGAATGGGCCAGCGGTAAGATCAAGAATCACAAACAATAAAACGATAACCAATATGAAGAAGAAAGATCGCGTCAGTCGCATCAGCGACGTTTCCAAGGTCATGACCCGCGCCGCCTTTTCCGACGTCGAGGAGATGATCACCAAGTACAAATATGGCTCCGATGCATTCATGCGCATCCTGGAGAGCCGTTATTCCTGCCACGCCTTCAACCGCCTCGCCGTGTCGGAAGCGAAACTGGACATGATCCTCGAGGCCGGCCGCCTGGCCCCTTCGGCCAAGAATTTCCAGCCTACCCGCGTCTGGGTCATCAAGAGCGAGGAGGCGCTTGCCCGCCTCAATACCGTATGTGACTGCTACGGCGCCCCGGTCGTCCTGGTGGTCGGCTGCCGCAACGAAGAGGCCTGGGTCCGCCCGTACGACGGCATCAACGCCGGAAAGACCGATGCCGCCATCGTCCTGACCCACATGATGCTCACGGCCACGGACATGGACTTGGCGAACATGTGGATCTGGGATTTCGATCCCGGCAAGATGCGGGAAACCTTCCCGGAAATGCGGGAGCACGGTATCTACGGCCTGCTCGCCATCGGCCATCCGGCCGCGGACGGCGGCAAGCCCACGGAGCGCCACGCCCAGCGCAAGTCTCTCGACGAGATGGTGAAGACGCTCTAGTCGTCGCTCCCTTCAATTGCTTAACTGGCCTGCCTGACCGTGCGGTCATCCGACGGTCTTTTTCCACTCGGCCGGGCTTTGGCCGGTGATATCCTTGAAATTGCGGTAGAAGGCGCTGCGGGAGGAGAATCCGCTTTCCGCAGCGATTTCCGTGATGCTCATTTCCGGGTGCTCCGTCATCAGTTTTTGTGCATAACGGATACGGTAACCGTTGATCAAATTGGAGAAACTATCTCCGGAAAGGCTCTTGATGATGGCGCTGATGTAGGTGCGGTTGGTGGCCAGCCGGGCGGCGATGTCGGTGACGCGAAGGTCCGGCTGCTTGAAAAGCTCATCTTCCTCGATGATTTGCGAGAGTTGCTCGGTCAGTTGCCGCGTGACAGGCGTATCTTCCGCCTCTTCCGGCGGGGCGGGATGCCTGTGGCTGGTGAAATAGATGCCCGCTGCGAGGATCAGCAGGCCGCCGACCAGGACCCAGAGCCAGGGGAAATCGGCCTTGGACGGCGCTCCGGTGGGAAAAGCCCAGACTTCCCGGACGGTTTTGAAATTGTCTCCCGAGGGGAATCCCCCGACAGACGAAAAGCGGATGCCACCGGCGCGGACAAGTGTCCCGTCGGGGAGCAGGGCAAAGGCGTCTGCCAGCGGGAAAGGGCCGTGGAACGTTGTCAGGGTTACTTCGGCCGGGCCGCCGTCGAAGATGGGGTCGTAGCAGATGCGGGCCACGCAGGCATTCCCTTCGGTGTCAATCCCGAGCGTATAGGCGCTCCGGCGGCTGCGGTCCACGGCCAGCTGGCTCCAGATATAACCGCCGGCTTCGGAACGCGCGGGAAGGGCAGTGTCCGTTTCCAGCAGGGAGAACTGCTCGCCCGTGATGCGCAGGATGCCCCATTCCCCGCTTTCCCGGTGCCTGGCCAGCACCAGGTAGGCGTACTCGCCGATGGAAAGGTTAGCCCGCTGGGCAGCCCACGGCTCCCACTCGTCCAGCAGGGGTTCATGGAAAGGGTCTCCTTGCAGCCGGTCCACCGTGCCGTCGGAGGGTTTGCCGTAATTGTCCAGTCCGGAGAAGACGACGGCATTGTCCGGGGCCGATGCCAGGATGTAAGGAGTGTTGCGCTGCACAGTGACCTCTTTCAGGAAGGAGAACCCTTTCCCCGGCTCATAAACCTCCATCGCGTCGGGTGCGTACCAGTTGCCGCTCACCAGCACCTTGCCGTCCGGCAAGCCCAGGGCCGATGCCCCGGCGCGCTTGCGGTCCAGGATGCCCTCGGCCGAGAAAGTGTGCGTAACCGGGTCATAGATTTCCACGCCCCAGCTCTGGCCGATGCCGAAGGCTTCCGCACTGCCCCCGCCCAGCATCACCCGCCCGTCCGGCAGGAGCGTGCAAAAAGCAACGTCGTGCGGGTATTTCATGGGCACTTCATGCCAGGCTCCGCCCTTGAGGTACCAGGCCGACGGCGACAGCACAAAGCCGTCCGTATGCCCGCCGAAAAGCGTCACTTCCCCATTCAAGACCATCACATACGGCGTGGAGAGCGGCTGCGGCAAGTCCGGCCACCGCTCCGCCCCGCCGCCGCTGCTCCGCGAGCACGCGACGGTGAGAAGGGTGAGCAGTATGAGGGGCAAGCGCTTCACACTTACAAAGATAAGGTTTTCTGAGGTTATTCTACGAAGACGGGACGGACTGAGTTGCCGTAGTAACGGGAGGGATGATCCGTGGTGCGGGCAAGTGTCGCTTCGAAGTAGAGGTCCCACGCAAGGTTCGGGTTGCTTGTATAGAGGGAAGAAGACCAGTATAAGCCGAGGTAACTGG
>JAFTCB010000004.1 GCA_017454905.1 Bacteroidales bacterium | reverse complement strand
CTGCAGAAGACATCCCACTCGATGGTGAAGACATCGGGCAGATAGGATTTCATGTTCTCCATCAGCGGCTCCACGAAATTGTATTCTGTCGTGAAGCTCAGGTACTTCTGGCCGTTGATGACCGCCGTCTCGGCATTGCCCTCTCTCTGGATGTCCCACTTGGACGGGAATTCGCCCACCTGCTCGTTATTGAAGTCGTCCTGGAAGAGGATGACGCTGCCGCGCTCGAAGTCGCTCTTGGCCGTCTGCGTAGTGGCAGCGGCTTCGCCGGTCGGCTGCTTGGTGCCGCACTCTTCGCAGAACTTGCCGGTGTTGACCGTGCCGCACTCCGGGCAGGTCCACTGGGATGCCCGGTCGCCGCCGGGCATGACGGCCCCGGAATCGTCATGGCCGGCCTGACCGGCCATCTCAGTGCCGGACTGCTGGTTCTTTTGTTTCTTTCCTTTGCCGACATTGCCGTTCAGGATGTCGTTGACACCCTTCTCGACCTTGTTGCCGATGTTCTGCTCGGCGGCGTTCTTGGCCCGCTGGCCGAGCCTCTCCAAAAGGCTCTGCGCACTTACAGGCGCGCACGCAAGCGCGATGGCGGTGATCAGGAGGATAATCTTTTTCATATTCAAAAGGGTTTGGGATTACAACAGATTCATTTTGGCGGCCTTGAGAACCAGGGCGACGGTGCTGGACAGTTCGAACTTGCGGTGCAGACGCTTGCGATACCACAGGATCGTCTCCGGGCTGAGATGCAAGGCTTCTGCGACAGAGGCGGTCGTCTCCCCTTTGGCGAGCAGTTCCAAGACCTCACGCTCGCGGGTGGTCAGCGTCAAGTTGTCGGGCAATTCGAGTTTTTCCATCATCATAGGAATTGTTTGCATACAAAATTCGGCCTTTTCCCCCAGCTAAAAACCCCATAATCTTGGGGTTTTGCAGGTAGAAACGAAGATTTTATGTATTTTTGTACATCTACCTGACTCGAAATGAAAAGAAACCTGCTGGCATTTGTTCTCATCATGCTGACTACACTGACTTTTGCGCAACCCGCTGACACCCTCCGCCCCTGCGTGGCGCCGGATTTCCTGAAACCGGGCGACAAGATCGCGCTCATCTCCCCTTCCTCATTTATCCAGAGACGGGATGTCCGCCGGGCTGCCGATGTGCTGCGCGGCTGGGGGCTGGAGCCGGTCATCGGCGCAGCCGTCGGCAAAAAGAGCGGATTGGACGACGCCGGGACCATCCAGGAGCGGCTGGAGGATCTCCGCTGGGCGCTCGAAGACCCGGACATCAAGGCCATCCTCTGCAACCGGGGTGGCTACAGCACCATCCAGATGGTCTCCCGAATGGATCTGGGCGAGTTGAGTGCCCATCCGAAGTGGCTGATCGGTTTCAGTGACATCACCACCCTGCACGTGATGGAAATCAGTGCCGGCGTGATGAGCATCCACGGGACGATGAGCCGTTTCCTGGCCGAGTCCAGGGGCAAGGACCTGTCGAGCACCGCGCTGCGGGACCTGCTCTTCGGCAAGGTCCCCTGCTACCACCTGCCGGCCCATCCCTATAACATTCCCGGCAAGGCCACCGGTACCCTCGTGGGCGGGAACCTCTGCACGCTGTATCCCCTGCAGGGCAGCATCGTGGATTTCACGAACCGGGAAGAAGGCTTCATTCTCTTCCTCGAAGAGGTCGAGGAGCGTTACCACACCCTGGACCGCATTCTCAACAAGCTCATCCTGAGCGGACTGATGAAGAACTGCAAGGGTGTCATCCTCGGGCAGTTCACCGATTGTACGAAGGACCTGGACTTCGAAAGCGTCGAGCAGATGTACAATCCCTATTTCGCGGAATACGGCATTCCGCTCGTCTGCGGCTTCCCTGCCGGTCATGTGGACCTGAACCTTCCGCTCATCGAAGGAGCTCCCGTCACCATTGAAGTCACGCCGGAAGGCGCTACCGTCACCTTCCACATCGCAGGCGAACAGCAGGATGTGGTGATTGAAAATGAGATAGCGGCAAATGAAATCTGAAAAGAAAATGCCCCTACAACTATCTGTAGGGGCATTTTTGGAGGTGCGTAGCGGAATCGAACCACTGTGACAGGTTTTGCAGACCTGCGCCTAGCCACTCGGCCAACGCACCGTTACGGATTGCAAATATAAGCAAAAAACACGGACTTCCAAAACGAGGAGCGAAATTCGCCCGGTTTGATTTGTTGCATAATTTGTGTATTTTTGATTCGCAAACCAATTTCACCCGATTATGAAACGGATTACACCCCTGCTCCTCCTGGCTCTGCTGGCCTGCTCCTGCGGTGCCCTGCGCAACGAATACATTCCCAAAGAAGGCGAAGAAGAAGATGTGAACCTTGGCTACCAGAAGGTCCGCCGCAAGGACTCCACCAGCGCCACGAGCACCGTCAAGGTCAAGCGCGGAAGCGGTTACAGCGACATCTACGAGTACCTCCAGGGCCGCGTGGCCGGTCTGGAAGTCAACGGAACGAGCCTGCGCATCCGCGGCGACCGTTCAATCCTGGGAAGCAACGAGCCGCTCATCCTCGTGGACGGCATCGCCACGGATGACATCAGTTACATCAGCCCGGACGAAGTGGAACGGATCGACGTCCTCAAAGATGCTTCCTCGACGGCCATCTACGGCTCCCGGGGAGCGAACGGCGTCATCCTGATCACCCTGCGCAAATCGGTCGAATGATCCGCAATATCATCTTTGATTTCGGTGCGGTCCTGGTCGACTGGGATCCGCACCATCTTTATGTCCCCTATTTCCAGGACACAGCCAAGGCGGAATGGTTCCTGACGGAGATCTGCCCCTATTCCTGGAACACGGAGGCAGACGCCGGACGCACGACCGCGGAAATCACGGCGGAACGGATTGCACTTTTCCCGGCGTGGGAGAAGGAAATCCGGATGTACTACGACCGCTGGATCGAGATGATGGGCGAAGAGATTCCGGGTATGCTGCAGCTGATCCGGGACCTCAAGGACCGCGGATACGGCGTGTACGGCCTGACGAACTGGTCCCGGGAGACTTTCCCGCTGGTGCGGGACCGCTACCCCGTTTTCGGCCTGCTGGACGGGTACGTCGTCTCCGGAGAAGAGATGACAAAGAAGCCGGATCCGGCGCTCTACCGCATCCTGCTGGAGCGCTACGGCCTTCGTGGCGAAGAATGTGTATTCATTGACGACAACCCCGCAAACGCTGCCGGGGGCGAAAGCCTCGGCATCCGCGGCCTCGTCTTCCGGAATGCGGAGCAGGTCCGCGCCGATCTGGAGCGGATCCTGGGAGATTCCCGGTCAAACCGGGAATGACGGAAACTACAATTCGGCCAGCACCGTCTCGCAGGCGCGGACGGCATCTCCTACTTTCACTTTGACCTCGGCGCTCAGCGGAACGAACAGATCGATCCGCGAGCCGAACTTGATGATCCCGCACTGGTCTCCCCGGCTGACGGACACGCCGTCCCGCGCATAGCAGACGATGCGGCGGGCAAACACACCGGCGAGTTGCTTGAAGAGGATCTTCTCGCCGCCGGCGGAAGTGCGGATGCCGATGCAGGAATGCTCGTTCTCCTCAGACGCCTTGGGCGCGAAAGCCAGGAAATGCTTGCCGGGATAGTAGTGATAATAAGACACTTCCCCGTTGGCCGGCCAGAAATTGGCATGGACATCGAAGAAGTTCATATAGACGGAAATCTGGATGCATTCGGACTTCAGGAACTCCGGCTCATACACCTTTTCCACAATGACGACCCGCCCGTCCGCAACGGAGGTCACGGAACGCGGACCACCGCCGCGCTTGCGGTCAGGTACACGGAAAAAGGCCGTCTGCCAGATGCAGAACCAAAGCAGCAGCGCAATCAGCGGCCAGGCCACCCACTGCAAGGGGATAAAACGCAGGGCAAGAAAACCCAATACCAGGCAGATGGCATACACGAGTGCCAGCGAGCCGATAGAATCCCTGTCGATTTTCATAGCAGATCAATCAATACCAGATAAACGGAGGCCATCGGGATGGCCACGAGGCTGCTGTCGAAACGGTCCAGCATCCCGCCATGACCGGGGATGCATTTCCCGGAATCCTTGACGCCGAAATGCCGTTTCCACATCGACTCGAAGAGGTCGCCGCAGGTGCCGCCCAGGCTGATGATCAGTCCGATGACGACGCAATGGATCAGGCTGTAAGGCAGCCACGTCAGGAAATGCAGGCCGACAGCGGCGGCCACGCAGAAAAAGATGCTTCCCCCGAAACCCCACCAGGACTTGTGCGGCGAGATGGAGGGAGCGAGTCTCTTCGCATCCGGGCGCTGCCCGAGGGTGGAGCCGACGCAATAGGCCCCCACATCGGACACCCAGATCAGGATGAAGAAGGACAGCAGCAACCAGCCGTCAAAGACCTCCCGGTCCATCACCAGCATCGGCGACAGGGAAATCGGCAGGGCGATGTAGAGCAGGCCCGCATACAGGTAGGAAAGGTCGCCGAAACCGTCCCGGGAGCCCAGGAAAAGGGCCGAAACCGGGATCAGCAGCAGCGGCACGAGCGCCAGCACCAGCCAGCGGAGGTCCCAGCCATAAAAGAAATGGCAGGCTACCAGCAGGAAGGCCGCCGCTCCGGCCACCAGCCCCAGCTTCTGCTGGAACAGGAAACGCGTGCCGAGCGCCATGCGGTAGAACTCCTGCAGGGCCACCCACAGGACAACGACGAACAGGGCGCCGAAGAGCGTCCTGTCCCAGATCAAGCCAAACACCATGACCACGAGGAACACGATGCCGGTCAATGTGCGCAACCAGAAATTACTCATTGCTCATTTCTTCTTCCTCCTTGCGGAGACGCTCCTCCCCGTGCTTGCCGGCCTTGGGGCCGAAAATCTTCTCGATGTCGTCGGCCATGATGACTTCCTTATCGATCAACTGCTCCGCCAGCTTGGTCAGGCCTTCCCAGTTCTCCCGGAGGATACGGGTGGTCTTTTCGGTGACCTCATCGATCAGGGCTTTCGCCTCGGCATCGATCAGTTCGGCTGTTTTCTCGCTATAGGGCTTGGTGAATTCGTAACTGCCGCCGGCATCGTAGAAGGAGAGGTTGCCGACCTTCTTGCTCATGCCGTAGTAGGTGACCATGGCATAGGCGATCTTGGTCATGCGCTCGAAGTCGCTCAGGGCGCCCGTGCAGGGCACACCGTCGTTGACGATCTCCTCGGCGACGCGTCCGGCCACCAGGCTGCACATGTTGTCCATCATATCCGACTTGGAGAGCGTGACTTTCTCATCCGGGAGCATCCAGGTGATGCCGAGCGCCTGTCCGCGCGGGATGATGGATACCTTGAGGACGGGATCGCAGCCCGGCAGGAGCCACCCGGCCACGGCGTGTCCCGCTTCGTGGAAGGCCGTCAGGCGCTTCTCCTCCGGAGACATGATGGTCTTCTTGCGCTCGATGCCGCCGACCACGCGGTCCACCGCATCCGAGAAGTCCTGGTTGCTGATATCCGACTTGCCCTTGCGGGCAGCGGTCAGGGCCGCTTCGTTGCAGACATTGGCGATGTCGGCGCCAGAGAAGCCCGGCGTATTCTTGGCGATGAGTTCGAGATCGAAATCCGGCGCCAGCTTGAGCGGCTTGAGGTGGACCTGGAAGATCTCCTTGCGCTCGTTCAGATCCGGCAGGGTGACGTGGATCTGGCGGTCGAAACGGCCGGCGCGCATCAGCGCCTTGTCCAGGATATCCGCACGGTTGGTCGCAGCCAGCACGATCACGCCGCTGTTGCTGCCGAAGCCGTCCATCTCGGTCAGGAGCTGGTTGAGCGTATTCTCCCGCTCGTCATTGGAGGAGAAGCCTACGTTCTTGCCGCGGGCCCGGCCGACGGCATCAATCTCATCGATGAAGACGATGCAGGGAGCCTTCTCCTTGGCCTGTGCGAAGAGATCCCGCACGCGGCTGGCACCCACGCCGACGAACATCTCCACGAAATCGGAGCCGCTGATGCTGAAGAAAGGCACGTCCGCCTCCCCAGCCACAGCTTTGGCGAGCAGGGTCTTGCCGGTGCCCGGAGGGCCGACCAGCAGGGCACCCTTGGGAATCTTGCCGCCCAGGGAGGTGTATTTCTTGGGATTCTTGAGGAAATCCACGATCTCCATGACTTCCTCCTTGGCGCCGTACAGGCCTGCAACGTCCTTGAAGGTCACGTTGACCTTGTCTTTGTCCGCCAGCTTGCCGGTCGCCTTGCCGACGTTGAACGGGTTCATCCCGCCGCCGGGACCGCCGCTGCCGCCTCCGCCCATCTGGCGTCCCATGCCCCGGAACATCCAGCCCCAGAGCAGCACGAGCAGCACAAGCGGAAGGATCCACTCCAGTACATTTGCCCAGATTTTCGCATCATTCTCCATGATGATCTTGACCTGTGCATCGGCAGGGAGCTGTTCGTTGAGCGCATCGAACTCTCCCTCCGGCTCGAAATGCGTCGATGTCAGGAAGAAGAAATGCGGAGAACGGTTGGGGACCTTGCCGCCCGGAAATTGGCTGGCATATTTGCCCAGTTTGTCGGGTTTTACGGTGACCGTGCCCCGATAGTCGTTGCGGACGAAGTGAATTTCTTTCACATCTCCATCCAGCACCATCTGCCGGACGTCCGTCCACTCGATTTTCTGGGGCGAAGGGCCGCTCTGCGCAAAGAGCATATAGCCGATCGCGACGAGCAGAATAATATAAAGCCAGGATAAATTGATCCGGATAATCTTGGGTTTCCGGGGATTATTATTGGGTTTTTGAGCCATCTTCAGTATTTTTGCCGGACAAATATACGAACAAAAATGACACCAACCGACGCAGATCCGGACATTCTCTGGCTGGAAACGGCAGATTCGACCAACAGCGTGCTCAGAAGGCAGATTTCCGGGCTTGACAATTTGTCAATCATCGCTGCCAGGGAGCAGACGGCGGGGCGCGGCCAGGGCAGTCATACCTGGTTTGCCACGCCCGGAGAGAACCTGACGTTCAGCATTCTCTACCGATTTGAGAACGAGTTTGCGCTGGCCGCCGCCGATGCCATCCTGATCACCCAGGTGACGACCCTGGCCCTGCGGGACTATCTCCTCGGCCATGGAGTGGAGACCCGCATCAAATGGCCCAACGACATCTGGGCCGGCGACCGGAAAATCTGCGGTATCCTGATCGAGAACAGCCTGACAGGCGGTTTCATCCGCGAAAGCATTGTCGGCATCGGTCTCAATATCAACGAAACCGGCTGGCCGGAGGACCTGCCCAATCCCGTTTCCCTGCGCGAATTGACCGGTAAGACCTTCGATATCCGGCAGGAACTTCCCCGGGTGCAAAAAGAAATCCGCCGCCGTTTCGGCCTGCTGGCCTCCCCCGACGGCAGAAAGTCTCTGCAAGAAGAATTCGGAAAATATATGTTCAGGCTCCGCGAAGAGCCGAAATAGCAGCTGCGGGATCCTCTGCGCCGAACACGGAACTGCCGGCCACAGCCAGGCCGACTCCGGCCTCTTCCACGGCCCGGGCATTGCCCAGGTTGATGCCGCCGTCGATCTCGATGAGCGCCTGTGCCCCGCGGCGGGCGATCTCTGCGCGCAGCGCGGCCACGCGGTCGATGGATTCATAGATGAATTTCTGGCCGCCGAAGCCAGCGAAAACGGACATGATGAGGAAATAGTCCGCCTTGCCGATATACGGGTACAATTTGGACACGGGGACATCCGGGTTAATGACCACGCCGGCCTTCATCCCCAGGTCCTGGATCTGCTTGATGAAGCGGGACGTGTTGCGGCCGGCGGCTTCCCAGTGGAAGGAGCACATCCGGGCGCCGTCCTTGGCGATTTTCTCGAACCAGCGTTCCGGGTGTACGACCATCAGGTGCACGTCCATCGGAGCCGTCGCGATCTTGGCGACCTGGTCGATCACGGAGAAGCCGAAAGAGATATTCGGGACGAGCGTGCCGTCCATCACGTCGAGGTGGATGACATCCCCGCAGCGGTTGACGAGCTGGATGTCCTTCTCCAAATGAAGGAAGTCCGCCGCCAGGATAGAAGGGGCAATCTGCATCATATTGTATTGTGGTTATGGGTTATCGGGTGGACGGGACGAGCATCGCTTCGATGTCCGTGACGTATTTCCGGAAGCCCTTGTCCGTCGCCATCAGGTCGGACACGGTCGTGCAGGCATGCAGCACCGTAGCGTGGTCCTTGCCGCCGATTTCCTGCCCGATCGTAGCCAGCGAGCAGTTGGAGATCAGGCTGCGGCTCAGGTACATCGCGATCTGGCGGGCCTGGACGATCTGGCGCTTGCGCGACTTGCTCAGCAGGTCCTCGCGGCTGATGTTGAAATACTCGCACACGGAGCGCTGCACCTTGCCGATATCCAGGTCGGACTTCTCCTCGCCGACGAGGGTCTCCGTGATGGATGCGGCCAGCTCCATCATCGACTTGCCGCGCTCTACGGAAGCATGCGCGATCAGCGAGATCAGGGCCCCCTCCAGTTCGCGGAAATTCGTCTTCACGCGGGTAGCCAGGAAATCCAGCACATCGTCAGGCACATCCACGCCTTCCCGCTCGGCACGCGAACGCAGCATCTGCAGGCGGGTCCTGTAGTCCGGCTGCGACAGCTGCACGGAGAGTCCCCACTTGAAACGGGACAGGAGACGCTCCTCGAAATTCTGCAGGTCCACCGGGGCGCGGTCGGACGTGAAGATCAGCTGCTTACCGCTCTGGTGCAGATAATTGAAGATATTGAACATGGCGTTCTGGCAGCCGGGACCCAGCAGGCCCTGGATGTCATCCACGATCAATACGTCCAGTTTCATATAGAATGCCATGAAATCCGTCAGCTTGTTGAGCACGGATACGGCATGCATATAGGTCGTCTTGAATTCGTTGCCGGTCACGTACAGCACCACCTGCTCGGGGAACTTCTCCTTGATGGCGATGCCGATGGCCTGGGCCAGATGGGTCTTGCCAAGACCCGGACCACCGAAGATGAACAGCGGATTGAAAACCGTCTTGCCCGGTGCGCCGGCAATGTTCTCACCGGCGGTCACCCCCATCTTGTTGCACTCCCCTTCCACCAGGTTGGCGAAGCAGTAGGCAGGATTGAGGCGCGGATCGATCTGGATCCGCTGCAGCCCCGGATAGATGAACGGGCTGGGGTTGGTGGACGGGTTGGTGTTGACCGTGATCTGCGGGTTGACGGGCGTCGCCGTCCGCTGGCCCGGAAGACGCATGGCCGGCTGGTTCTGCACCGGACGGACCTTGTAGCCCAGCTGGGCATCCGGACCGATCACGCGGCGCAGCGTCATCCGCAGCACATCCAGGAATGCGGATTCTACATATTCCTGGAAGAACAGGGACGGCACCTCGACCGTCAGTTTGGAATCGACGAACGAGACGGCACGGATCGGCCGGAACCACACCTTGAACTGCTGCGGCTCGACGATCTGCCCGATGATTTTCAGGCATTCGTCCCAGATCTCATTATGTTTCGCTACTGATTCCACGATTGGTCAAAAAAAGCGTCCGACTCATCATCGGATCGCAATGCAAAATTGGAGGAAAAAAAATTGAAAAAATCTTTTTCCGAATATTGGATATTAATTTTTTTTAGCTTAAATAATGAAGAATGCGGTGCCGGGATAGCTTTTTCTTAAACATTGAAAATCAATTAATTAAAAAGTCAAAAATCGAATAACAAGCGCAATTCCCGCATGTTACGTATTTAGAATAATTATAAATTAGAAAATAAACGTTTTTGTCTGCTGCAAACGGCTCGGAGCGGGAAAAGAGCAATAAAGCTGACGAAATCAATCAATCCGGCTCACCTTGTCCCCGGTGATCTTGACCAAAAAAGCATCAGGATATTTTTTGCGGATGGCGGCCAGATGTTTTTTCGATCCGGCCGCGGAATCACTGACTCCAATATAATATTTATACAGCGAACCGGACTTGATGACGAGCGGGGTGTATCCCATGAACTCCCGGGACTTCGGGTCCATGTTTTTCTTGACGGCAAATACCTGGACCGCATAGACGGTCTTCCCGTCCTTCACAGTGCCGCCCTGCGCCGGGGCCGGGTTTTTCTGCGTGACAACCGGAGCCGGCTTGTCCCCTTCCGGTGCCGGGGCATCCACCGTCCCGTCATAGATCTGCTTGTACTCGACGAATGCCCGGCAGATCCGGTCGGCCAGGTCGTCCCGGTTCTTCTTTTCCCGCAGGGCGGTGAGGTCGTTGTCGTTCGAGATGAATCCGAGTTCCAGCAGGACGGCGGGCATCGCCGTGCGCCAGAGGACGAGGAAAGGATCCTGGGACAGTCCGCGGTCGTGGGCGATCGGTCCGCCCTGCAGGTGCTTCTGGACCGACTGGGCGAAGCGCACGCTCTGCTCGAGGTTCGCATTCTGCATCAGGTTCATGAAAATATAGGATCCGGGATCATTGGGATCGAAGCCGCCGTAGGTCGAGGTGTAGTCGTCTTCCAGCAGAATGACGGCATTCTCACGCCGGACGATTTCCATGTTGCTGGCATACAGGTCCCGGTCCTTCTGGCTGGACTGCCCGAGGACGTGGACGGAAAAACCGTTCGGCGAAGTCTTGGCATTCGCGTTGATATGGACGGAAATGAACAGGTTGGCCTCTTCCTTGTTGGCCAGGTCCGCCCGACCGCCGAGCGTCACATAGCGGTCGTCCGTTCTCGTCATGACCACTTTGACGTCGGGACAGGCGGCACGGATCTTGTCTGCCAGGGTCGTCGCAATGTCCAGGACGAAGGTTTTCTCATAGGATTTCTTGTCCCGGCTGACGGCGCCGGCATCCTTGCCCCCATGCCCGGGATCGATCACGACAGTGGAAAGCCGCAGTTTGTCCCCGGCAGAAAGCGCCACGCAGAGCAGCGAGGCGAGGAAAAGGCAGATTGTACGTTTCAAAAAATAGTCGTATTTTTGTAGGTTAGTGCAAATATATAAAAAAACCTCCACTTGAGGAAGTGCGCCTTCATATTTTGCTGCTGGATGCTGTTGCTGCTGACGTTTGCCGCGCCGGACGCGGCGGGACAGCTGCGCCGCAACCGCCGGGGCACCGGCACCGTCTACGGCACCCGGGTGGAGAAAGAAGTCGTCCTGCCCGACTCGGCCGAACTGGCCCGGCGGGACTCCCTGCACCATCTGGATTCCCTGCACCGCGTGGATTCCGTCGCCCTGCTGGGCAAGAGTTCCCTCGAACAGCCGGCTTTCTCCAATGCGGCGGACTCGATCATCAGCGACTTCTCGAACGGCCAGCGCCGGATCTACTACTACGGTGAGACCAGCGTCAAGTACCAGGACATGGAGCTGACCGCCAATTATATGGACTACGACATGAACACCGGAGTCGTCTACGCCTGCGGCGTGTATGACACCCTGTCCGGGGAATGGGTCGGCCGTCCCGTGATGAAGCAGGGCGCGCAGACCTACAACATGGAAGAAGTCCGCTACAACTTCAACAGCCGGAAGGCGCGCATTAAGAACATGATGACGACCGAGGACGACGGCATCCTGCACGGTCGGGATATCAAGATGATGGCGGACCATTCCATCAACATGTCGCACGGCCAGTACACGGTCTGCGATGCGGACCATCCCCACTATTATATCGACATGAGCGTTGGTAAGGTGATCAGCCAGACCAAAACGACCGTCTTCGGCCCCGCCCACCTGGTGATCGAGGATGTCCACCTCCCCTTCGTCGGCATCCCCTTCGGATTCATCCCCAAACGGCCTCAGCGGGCCACCGGCCTGCTGATGCCCTCTTTCGGTGAAGAGGAGGCCCGCGGCTTCTACATGCGCGACCTGGGCATGTATTTCGTGTTCGGAGACCATTTCGACCTGTCCCTGACCGGCAGCTACTATACCCTGGGATCCTGGGGACTCGATCTCAACTCGCGCTACAAGGTCAATTACAAGTTCAACGGCAGCCTTTCCCTCAATTTCTCCAATGACCAGACCGGGGAGAAAGGGACGCCGGAATTCTACCAGACCCGCAACTTCGGCGTGAAATGGTCGCATACGCAGGACTCCAAGGCGCATCCCGGAACGACTTTCAGCGCCTCCGTCAACTTCCAGAGCCCGTCCAACAGCCGTTACAACTCCCACTCCGTCAACGAGGCCCTGCAGAACCAGATCTCCTCCTCGGTGTCCTGGTCGCACAACTGGAACGGCAAGTTCAACCTGAGCATCAACGCCTTGCATAGCCAGAACTCCCGGGACTCCTCCTACACCTTCACCCTGCCGAACGTCACCTTCACGATGAGCACCATGTATCCGTTCAAGAAGAAAAACCGCGTCGGCAAGGAGAAGTTCTATGAGAAAATCTCGATCGGATACAATACGACCCTGCAGAACAAGATCAATTTCAAGGCTTCGGAATTCGCGCTGAACTCCACGATGCTGGACAAATTCCAGAACGGCATGGCGCACAATTTCTCCATCGGCCTGCCGAACTTCCAGATCCTGAAATACATCAGTTTCGCCCCGTCGGTTTCCTACTCGCAGAACTGGTTCTTCCGCAAGACGGAGTACGCCTACAATCCCGAGACGGACAAGGTGGAAGCCCAGCCTGGCCGGCAGTTCGGCACCCTGGGCATCACCCAGAACTACTCGGCGGGCGCCTCGCTCAGCACCCGCATCTACGGCACCTTCAACTTCGGCAAGCACCACCGCATCCAGGCCATCCGGCACGTGATCTCCCCGTCCATGTCGATCTCGCTCAGTCCGGAGAAAGGCACCTACGCCAACGGCTACCGGACGCTCAACTATACCGATGCGAAGGGAGAAGCCAAGACATACCAGTACAACATCTACTCCGGCCAGATCTATTCTGCGCCGGGGCGTGGGAAATCGGCCACCGCCTCCCTGTCCATCGGCAACAACCTCGAGGCCAAGGTCCGGGATTTCGCCGACACCACCGGGACCGGCACGAAGAAAGTGAAACTGATCGACCAGCTGAACATCAATACCAGTTATAATTTCCTGGCGGACTCCCTCAAGATGAGCACCATCTCGATGAGCATGTCCACTTCCCTGTTCAACAAGGTCAGCATCAGTGCCAGCGCCGGCTTCGACCCCTATGCCATCAGCGACAAGGGCACCCGCTACAACCGGTTTGCGATCACCCGCGGCCAGGGACTCGCCCGCCTCACCAATTTCAACATCTCCGCCTCGTACTCCATCTCCGGCAAGGGCAAGATGAACGGCTATGACGGCACGGGCAAGGAGGGGCGCGGCAGTTCCGGGGCAGCCAACTACTACCAGCGGATGTATTACCACCCTGTCACGGGCGAGTATATCCCGGACGGCTGGCTGTACTACACCAATCCGGATGTCCCCTGGTCCCTGAACCTGAGCGCGAGTTTCAGCCTCTCGCGCAGCTGGTCCTTCGACAAGGACCTGCAGAAAGTGCAGCACCAGAACCGGATCACATCGACGCTCAACGCCTCCGGGAACATCAAGCTGACGCCCAAGATGAACCTGAACATCAGCACAGGCTACGACTTTGTCGCCAGAAACATCTCGACAACGAGCATCAGCGCCACCTACGACCTACACTGTTTCAATATCTCCGTGTCCTGGATCCCGACCGGCACCTGGAAATCCTACAGCTTCCGCATCGCGGCCAACGCATCCGCCCTGGCGGACCTGCTCCGCTTCAAGAAGAGCGACAGTTATTGGGATAATTAAAAAATTGTGTATATTTGCATATCGAAACCATCCGGGACTCACCGGATCTAATAATTCCTTATGATACACAAACTTTCCGAGCTGACCGGAATGAACAGAGAGCAGCTCGAGTCCATAGCCGGAGAGCTCAATCTCAAAGGCACGAAAAAACTTGACGACGAAAACTTGCGCTTCCAGATCCTGGATGCTGAAGCGCGCGTCGAATCCCTGAAACCCACTGCCGAGACCGACAAGCCCAAGCCCCGCCGCGGACGGCCGCCCAAGAAGGCTGCTGCACCCGCCGACGCGGACAAGGCCCCGGGGGCTCCTAAAAAAGAAAAGGCCAAGCCTGCTCCCAAGCAGGAAGAGGCTCCCGCCCAGGAAGAAAAGACTGCTGGGCCGGCAAAGGCCGAACCGCAGGAGAAGGCCCCCGAAGCAGCTCCGAAGCGGCGCGGGCGCAAGCCCAAGGCCCTCGTTGCTGCGGAAAAGGCCGCTGCCGAGCAGGCCCAGCCCGAAAAACCGGCCGAGCCGGAGAAAGCCGAAAAGCCTGCGGAACCCGCCAAAGCGGAGAAACCCGCCCTCGAGCAGCCCGAGGCACAGCCTCAGAACAATGCCGCGCAGCCGCAAAACGGTCAGCAGAACGGTCAGCAAAGCAACCGTCAGAACAATTTCCAGCCGTACGGCCAGCAGCGCCAGCGTTTCCAGAACAACAACCAGCAGCCTCCCCGCCCCCGCATCCCGGAGTTCGAAGGCACGGTGGAAGCGACCGGTGTCCTGGAAATCATGCCAGACGGCTACGGTTTCCTCCGCTCCTCGGATTACAATTACCTGAATTCACCGGACGACATCTACGTCTCCCAGCAGCAGATCAAGTACAACGCGCTCAAGAGCGGCGATACCGTGACCGGAGAGATCCGTCCCCCGCGCGAGGGTGACAAGTATTTCCCCCTGGTCAAGATCAACTCCGTCAACGGTCGCAGCACCGAATTCATCCGCGACCGCGTGCCGTTCGACTTCCTCACCCCGCTCTTCCCGGACGAGAAATTCAACCTGACCGGCGGCGCCAGCAACAAGGACATCAGCTGCCGCATCGTGGATATGTTCGCGCCCATCGGCAAGGGCCAGCGCATGCTGATCGTCTCCCCGCCGAAGGCCGGTAAGACCCTGCTCCTGAAGAGCATCGCCAACGCCATCGCGAACAACCACCCGGAGGTGTACGAGATCGTCCTGCTCGTGGACGAGCGCCCGGAGGAAGTCACGGACATGCAGCGCTCGGTGCAGGCCGAAGTGGTCGCTTCCACCTTTGACGAGCCGGCCGAGAAGCATGTCAAGGTGGCCAACATGGTGATCGAGAAGGCCCGCCGCCTGGTCGAATGCGGCCACGACGTCGTGATCCTGCTCGACTCCATCACCCGCCTCGCCCGCGCCTACAACACCGTCCAGCCGGCATCCGGCAAGGTGCTGACCGGCGGCGTGGACGCCAACGCCCTGCAGAAGCCCAAGCGTTTCTTCGGCGCTGCGCGCAATATCGAAGGCGGCGGTTCGCTGACGATCCTCGCCACGGCCCTGACCGAGACCGGTTCCAAGATGGACGAAGTCATCTTCGAGGAATTCAAGGGCACCGGCAACAGCGAAATCCAGCTCGACCGCACCCTGGCCAACCGGCGCATCTTCCCGGCGGTCAACCTGGTCCTGTCCGGCACGCGCCGGGACGACCTGCTCTACCGCCAGGACCAGACGCAGCGCATTTGGATCCTCCGCAAACTGCTGGCGGACATGAATCCGACCGAAGCCATGAATTTCATGCTGCAGTTGATGGATGAGTACAAGACCAACCAGGACCTGCTGGACAATATGTCCAAGGTCACCCCTCGGGAGGCCAAGTATTACGATAATTATTAACAAGAAAGGCGCTGCAGTTGCAGCGCCTTTCTTGTTATTTCGTACCGAAGATCCGGTCACCGGCATCTCCCAGGCCCGGGACGATGTAGGCGTCTTCATTGAGGTGGTCGTCCACAGCGGCCACGTAGATATCCACGTCAGGATGCTCTGCCTGCACGCGGGCGATTCCTTCCGGTGCTGCCACGAGGCACATCAGGCGGATATTGGTGCACCCGCGCTCCTTGAGCATCTTGAGGGCATCGCAGGAGCTGCCGCCCGTAGCCAGCATCGGATCGGTGACGATCACCAGACGCTCCTGGATATCCTCGGGAAGCTTGCAATAGTAAACTACCGGCTCATGGGTTTTCTCGTCGCGATAGAGGCCGATATGGCCGACCTTTGCCACGGGCACCAGGGTATGCAGGCCTTCCACCATGCCCATGCCGGCACGCAGGATCGGGACGATGGCGAGTTTGCGTCCGGACACTTTCTTGGCCGTCATCTTGCAGATAGGAGTCTCGATCTCCTTGTCCATCAAGGGAATATCGCGGGTGATCTCATAACCCATCAGCAGGGAGATCTCTTCCAGCAGCTGGCGGAAGTCTTTGGATCCGGTCTCTTTGTCGCGCATGATGCTCAGCTTGTGCTGAATCATCGGATGATCGATAACATGAACTTGGCTCATAGTATTTGCAATTGGTTATTGTTGTGTAAAGATAATCATTTTTTGCGGATCACTTCACCGGCAAGGAAGCAGATGGCGGTGACGACCATGCCGTTGATGGAAGGAATCCCCCACTTCACCAGGTTGGCCACTACGGCTCCCAGGATGACGCCGCCCACGGCGAACCAGTTGACCTGGCGGGAGGGCATGTTGTCTGCGAGATAGGCTTTCCGGTTCATGAAGTAACTCAAGATCAGCACGATGCCGACGGGCGGGAGGGTACAGTTCAGGACATTGAGCCAGTCGCAGAAATTCCAGTAGAGCCAGACGGCGGCCACCGTGCCGACCAGTCCGGACACCAGGACCATGGTCTTCTTGGACAGGCCCGTGATGTTGGACAGGCCGAGACCGGCGCTGTAGAGCGCGTTGTCATTGGTGGTCCAGATGTTCAGGCCGAGCACCAGGATCGCAAAATAGAAGAGATTCAGGTGGAGCATCACCTCGAAGATGTCATTGCCGCCG
Organism: Bacteroidales bacterium; assembly: GCA_017454905.1. Taxonomy (GTDB): domain Bacteria; phylum Bacteroidota; class Bacteroidia; order Bacteroidales; family UBA932; genus Cryptobacteroides. The sequence goes on along the minus strand of JAFTCB010000004.1, from coordinate 4,277 downwards.
ACATAGATGCTGGATACGGCGCCGAACAGGAACATCAGACTGTTGCCGACAAAGAAGGCGATGACCGTCACCCAGAGGCCCACTTTGGCATTTTTCGCAAAGCGGGTGAAATTGGGCGTAGCCGTGCCGCCGGAGACGAAACTTCCGATCACCAGGCCGGCGCCCGCGATGACCGAGAGGTCCTTGGTGCCGCGGGAGAACTGCTCAACCAATCCGGCATCCCCGCGCTTGACGGCGAGGATCATCGCAATGGTACCCAGGATGGCCACAAGCGGGACGGCGATGTAGCTGACAACCGTGAGGCTCTTGATGCCGAAATAGGCGCTGGCCGTCATCAGCACGCCGGCGACCGCCACCAGGATATACCCTGCCGTGGGCATGTGGTCCGGTGTCACTTCCAGTCCCATGAGTTCCTTGGCCACCGGGATGGCGAACATCGCCAGACCGACACCGAACCAGCCTACTTGCGTGAAACTGATCATCGCGCTGGGGAGCCAGCTCCCCTTTTCGCCGAAACTGCGGCGGGCCAGCATGTCCAGCGTCAGGCCGCTCTCAGCTCCGATGTAGCCCAGCGCACCGGTATAGGCGCCCAGGATCAGGCCGCCCAGCAGCAGTGCCCAGACAAATCCCCGGAAATCCAGTCCGGCAGCCAACTGCTGGCCAACCCACATGCTGGCGGAGAAGAAGGTGAATCCGAGCATGACCATGAACATGCTCAAGTTGCTCTTGCGGCCGGTCTGCGCGACCTTGCCGGCTGTGTAGTCGTAATCGACCCGTGATTTGGAGGTACCCATCTTCGATATATGTTATTGTAAATACTTTCCCAGCGTGGACTGGATCTCTTTCATACGACGCCGGCAGATCTCCTCCAGGGAGCGTCCGGAGACGATGTCCAGATAATGCTGCTCCAGGTCAAACAGTTTGCGCACATCCAGTTCCTGATAGCCGTTGAGTTCCTGCCATTCCCGGTAGCTGACCGGGCGGTTGTAGCCGATCTTTTCGGCGATGAACGCCGGAAAATCCACCTGCGGCGCAACCGCAAGCAGGCTCCGCCAGTATTCCATCACTTCTTCATAATGGGTGGGGATCTCATAGCGGCGCGCTCCCCCGTCGTAGATGATGCATTTCTCGAAGAGGGCGTCCTCCAGGAAACTCAGCACATAGTGGCGGAACTCCGGTGCGATGATGCCGCCCCGCCAGCCGAAGTCGATATCCGGGATGTTGATCCCGGTCACGCCCTTGTCCTCATAGACGGTGAAGATGCCTTCGTAGAAGACACAGTGGAAGCCTTCGAACTGCGGGAAAACCTGCCGGATCTCCCGGGTGAATTTCTCCATCAGGGGGATGGCCTTCGTGCCGCCGACCGTGAAGAAGATGATCCGCCTGAGGCTGCCTCCCCTGCGGCGGAACTTGTCCACCACCTGCGCCAGGCACAGCCGGAGCGTATCCCCGCTAGCGATGATGTCGCCGATCAGCAGGGTGACGTCCTTCGCGATATGGAGTTTCTCGTATTTGATGTCCAGGCCCGTGATCACGCCGTTCTCAATCTTGCGCTCACAGGAGATGAAATGCATGTTGGGGACGCGGACGCCGGCTTTGTAGCAGCATTCTTCCAAGGGATAGTTGAGCCCTCCGCGGAGGATGGTCAGGATGTCGGCCTGTCCGAGCATGCCCTGCTCGCGGAAATGGCTGAGGAAAGCGGTCGTCGCCGGCTTCATCGCAAGATAGGACTCATAGCCGACCACCTCCGGCGACGCCATCAGATGGCGGGTCCCCTCCCCGCTGACGATATAATACTGGTTCTGCAGCCCGACGGACCGGAGCTGATAGATGCACGCACTGTTCTGCAGCCCCAGCAGCTGCAGGAAAGCACCTTGAGGAATATGTGACATGGAATCTCCCTTTTGGTCCAATCGGGATACAAATATACGAAAAAATATTGCTAATTTTGTAAGAGAAACACCCAACCACATCCCGATGCTGAAAATCTTCTGCAAAAACACCGGCACCTTCCAGGAATTCCAGGAAGGCACCACGCTGCTGGAAATGCTTCCGGCTTTCGACTTCGAACGGCCCTATGACATTCTCTCCGCCAAGGTCAACAACGTCTCGGAAGGACTGAAATTCCGGGTCTTCAACAACCGGGATGTCGAATTTCTGGATTACCGGTCCTACAACGGCCGGAACATCTATTGCCGCTCGCTGAGTTTCCTGCTCTGCAAGGCCGTCCGGGACCTGTACCCCGACTTCCGCGTGGTGCTGCGCCGCCCGATTTCGAAAGGCTATTTCTGCCATGTGGACAAGCCCGACGGCTCGCCGGTCACCGAAGCGGAGACGGCTGCCATCCGGGAGCACATGCGCGAACTGGTCGAGAAGGACATTCCCTTCCGCCGCCATGAAGTCCAGTACTCGGAGGCCATCCGCATTTTCAAGAAACTCGGCCTGGAAGACAAAGTGAAACTCCTTCGCACGAGCGGAGACGTCTATATCACCTACTATACCCTCCAGGACACGGCGGACTATTTCTATGATGCGCTCGTGCCCAGCACTGGCCTGCTCAAGGTCTGGAGCCTGACCACCTACCGCGGCGGGATGCTGCTGCGCGTCCCGGACCGCCACGCTCCCGAGGAGCTCGCCCCCTTCACCGAGCAGCCCAAGACCTTCGAGATCTTCGCCGAGACGCTCCGCTGGAACCGCATCATGGATCTGGAGAACGTTGGAGACGTCAACTGCGCCTGCGAGAACGGACAGGCATCCGACCTCATCCAGATTGCGGAAGCGCTCCAGGAAAAGAAGATCGTCCAGATCGCGGAGGAAATCGAGCGCCGGCACCGCCTGCCGGATCCGGTCCGGATGGTCCTGATCACGGGACCGACCAGCAGCGGTAAGAGCACCTTCTGCAAACGCCTGAGCGTCCAGCTCAAGGCCTGCGGCCTGCATCCGGTCTCCTTCTCCACGGACGACTATTTCGTCAACCGCATCGAGACGCCCAAGTTCCCGGACGGGTCCTATGATTTCGACAATTTCGAGACCGTGGACCACGACTACCTGCAGGAGGACGTGCTTCAGCTTCTTGCTGGAGAAGAAGTTGAGGTGCCAGAGTATAACTTCGTGACAGGCAGGAGAGAATTCAACGGAAAGAAGCTCCACCTGGATGACCGTTCCGTGCTGCTGGTCGAAGGCATCCACGCTCTCAATCCCAAGTTGACGGACATGGTCCCCGAGGCCTCCAAGTTCCGCATCTTCATCAACACGATCACCAGTATTTCGCTGGACGACCACAACTGCATCCCGACCAGCGACAACCGGCTCCTGCGCCGCATCGTGCGCGATTTCAACAAGGGTGCGTTCACGGCCCGCGAGACCATCGCCAACTGGCCGAACGTGCGTCGTGCGGAGAGCAAGTGGATCTACCCCTATCAGGAAGATGCCGACGTGCTCTTCAATTCCGCCTACCTGCTTGAATTCGCCGTCCTGCGTACCCCGGCCGAGCGGATCCTGGCCACCGTCCCGAAAAACTGCCCGGAATACAGCGAGGCCCATCGCCTGCTGTTGTTCCTGCACTATTTCATCCCGGTCTCCGGCAAGCAGCTCCCCCACACTTCCCTCATCCGGAGTTTCCTCGAATAGTTTCCGCCGGCCCCGGTCGGCCCGGGAAGATAAAAGAGGAAGGCGCCCCATGCGGAGCGCCTTCCTCTTTTACAGACGGGCTGTATTAGCGGAGCTTCTTGTATCCGTAGCGGGCGGTGTCACCCAGTTCGATCTCGATCTTCATGAGACGGTTGTACTTGGCGATACGGTCGGTACGGCTGAGGGAACCGGTCTTGATCTGGCCGCTGTTGGTAGCGACGGCGATGTCAGCGATCGTGGTGTCCTCGGTCTCGCCGGAGCGGTGGGAGGTAACGGTCGTGTAACCGTGGCGATGGGCCATCTCGATAGCGTCAAGCGTCTCGGTCAGGGAACCGATCTGGTTGACCTTGATGAGGATGCTGTTGCCGGCACCCATCTCGATACCCTTCTGGAGGTACTTCACGTTGGTGACGAACAGGTCGTCGCCGACGAGCTGGCAGCGGCCGCCGATGGCCTTGGTGAGCTTCACCCAGCCTTCCCAGTCCTCTTCAGACAGGCCGTCCTCGATGGAGTCGATCGGGTACTTGGTGATGAGCTGCTCGAGATAAGCGATCTGCTCCTCGGAGGTGAGCTTCTTGCCGTTGGGATCCTTCTTCTTGCCATCCTTGAGCTGCTTGTAGTCATAGTAGAAGGTGTCACCCTCCTTG
>JAFTCB010000032.1 GCA_017454905.1 Bacteroidales bacterium | reverse complement strand
TCTCCGCGCTCCAAGCGATACGCCTCCGCAGGTGGACACTACTACCGTACTCGACACCTTGACGGCGCCGGGGAGTGATCCGGTGGCGGTCATCCCTGACGGCTTCGAGCTGGTGCCGGTGGGAACGGCTACGAAGGTGGCGCTCTACGAGGACATGGTGGTCCAGCTCAGCAGCGCGCTGTATGACCTGGAGCATCCGAAGCCGGAGCTGGTAGAGATTCACGACACGACCTATATCGTGGTGCCGATGCAGGAATACACGTTCACCGACCACAAGACCTATGAATATGCGGTCAGGGGTTACGGCGTGACGGAGCTTTGGCACAAGAGCTTTCAGGAGACCACGACCATCACCCAGAGAGTGCCGGAGTACCGGCCCTATTCGTGGACGCTGTGGCCGAAGGTGGGCGCCTTCGCCGGGAAGGGAATCCTCGGCTTGCAGGCCGGGATCGGCGCGGACATCGCCATCAGCAAGAACCGCAAGTGGCGCTTCGAGCCGGAGGCCGGTTATATGATGCTCAATACCGGCGGTCAGCTCTCGCAGGGATTCTACGGGAGCGCCGTCATAAAGTTCAACCTCATTCAAGTAAAGTGATATGAAAAAGATTCTGAATTGGATTGTTGCCCAGCTGGAAAGCATCAGCAAGAGCAATCTGTACTACTTCATCGCCGGGCTCCTGCTTGCGCTGTTCTGCCTGTTCGTCCTCAAGATGTACGTCTGCTTCTGGCCGGTGATGATGCTCGCCTTCATCATCGAATTTGCCCGAAGCTGGAGCGGAGCCCACGCCTTCAACTGGTGGACCATCCTCGCCTCGGTGCTCGGGTCGTTCGCCGTCCAGGTGTTCGTCTGGCTCTGCCTGTCGCCCGGCGTGCCGTTCATCGTCAGCTGACAACGGGGCGCACCTCCCGCAACTGGTGTTAAGCTATTCTAAAGATTTGTTTCATAAAGTTGGGCCCCGGGAGTTGTGAAATGTCCGGGGTTTTGCGTATATTTGCATCGTTGTTGTGGATTACCCGCAAGGGTTCCACGGATGGCCCGGTTCTTCGCGTCCGGGCCGTCTTTCGTTTTGTGGCCAAATGGAAATTTTAGCACGTTTCCCGGAAATTATAGCACGAAAAACGGCAATTCCGGCACGCTTTCGGGAAATTCTGGCACGCTAACCGGCAACTGCTTCAGGATCCGTCTTCTCGCTTTCTCTCCAATCTTTCCCGTATAGAACGTAGTCCAGTACCCGCCTGTTCGCTTCGTCCACCTTGGAGTTATCGAAGTCGATATAGATGTCAGTGACTGCCAGGCCGGTCCCGTGCCCGAGTGCTTTGCTTATGACCTCCTTCGGGATGTCAATCTTCGATGCGGCCGTCGCCCAGGTATGGCGGGCCCAGTTCGATGAAAGCTCAGGAAAGAGCCCCTTGCCGACAACCTTCCCCCGCTTTCCCCGTGCGCATCCGATGAGCTTCAGGGCGTCGTTCATGTGGTGCAGGTAGTCCTGATAGTCCTTATAGGTGTCAAGGGGATTCAGGAGATGCTTCTTACCCCTGTACCGCTCGATGATGGCCAGCGCTTCCGGCTCCAACTTGACGGAGAACAATGTGCCAACCTTGTTGCGCTTGTAGTCCAGACGGCCCTCCAGGACATCCGACCGGCGCGCCTGAAAGAGGTCGCCCGCGTTGATTCCACGGAGCATGAACATCAGCAGGAACATATCGCGGTACTGGACCTGATACGGCTCGCACGGATGGGCGATGAGCGCCCGCAGCTGGTCCACAGTGAGTGCCTTCTTTCGTGTGGCCTCCGGCTTGAGCTGATACTTGCGGAACGGGTACGCCGAGGTGATGTCCGAATCTATCGCATCGTTGAATACGGCGCGGATATTCCGCAGGTGGATGTTGCGGGTATTCTTCATCTCCGTCTTGGCGCAATGG
>JAFTCB010000031.1 GCA_017454905.1 Bacteroidales bacterium | reverse complement strand
TGTAGCCGCCGTCGCGGAACGTATAGAAAGGGTGGCGCCAACTGTCGTGAAAGGCCACGTCTTCGATCAGGCGCAGGCCGTCGACCCGGGCCTCCCGCACCTGTTCCCAATGGGGGATGATGTTGATGTCGGTCAGCCCCAACCCTTGGAGCCAGCGGTTGAAACCGGGATCAGCCGCTTCGCCGGGCAGTTCCGGATGGGCATAGACCCGCCCGGCGCAGTTCATCGACCCGGCACTGCATCCCATGACGACGCCGCGGTAATCCTGAAGGAGTCTGCGCATTCCGATTTCGTGCAGGAAACGGTTCTGGGTAGGGACGTGTCCCCCGCAGAGAATCACCCAGTCGGCCCATCGCACCAGTTCGGGCGCCTTGTCGGCATTGTGACGGTCGAGCATCACGATGGCGGAGGTGGCGATGCCGGAACGGTGGATGCACAGGCTCATGCCTTCTTTCACGGATTCCGTGAAGCCGGGATCGTCAGGGGCGGCGCTCACCAGCAGCACGCGCGGATCCCTGCGGCCGCCCGTGACGGCCCGCAAGGCGGCAACGACATTCGCCCGGAAGCCGTTGTCAGCCGTGAAATGGTCCTCGCCGTATCGCGTGGGACTCCCTGTCAGGAAGAGTGTCATAACAGGGCACAAAGATAGAGAAAGAAAATTTAATCTGATTTGGTATGATGGCCGTTCGCTCCATCGTTTATTCATCTCATGGATCGAACGTCCGCAAATAGGGCACTACGCTGGTAATCTTGGACGCCCGGTCCACGAGACGGCACATCCATGGACCGAGCGTCCAGTAAAGCAGCGCAAGTCAGTACCTCCTGGTCGCTACAGACAGAGGCAGCGGCGCAGTTGCGCTTCGTACGTTCTTTTCTGTCGGGCGCGCCATAGATTTCGCCGGATCAGGTCATACAGGAATTCGCGTTGGCTCAGGGATGTCTCGTAGATGGTAACACCTTTGCAATACTTCGGCAGGCAGGACTTATCGATCAGCGCACATAATTCCAGATCGGAGATCAGGGTGGGATCGAACTTTCCCTTTTCATTCTGCAGGAGTCGGCCGATGTCAAAGTCGGGCGTGCCCTGCTCAATGAGTTCCAGTGTGATGAGCGGGGAGGAAGATTCTTCTTCCCGCTGTTCTTTCAACGACATTTCATCGCCGAGCCGGTTCATCTGATAGAGATAGTTCCGTGGCGTGATATAATAGGATTCGACCAGAGCGACATCGAGAATGTCTTCCCTGAACAGGAGCCCGGAAGCGTCCATCCGATAAGAGGCGGGAATCCTGTTGCCGTGCGGCAGATACTTGTAGCGCTGTGAATCAGGCAGGAGGACGGTTGGCCGATCTTTCCCCAGCTGTTTGGAAAAGAAGGCGTTGGCCGAACAGTACGGGTATCCGAACGGTGTTGGTGCAAGGCCGTGATGGAGCCCCTGCCGGTTTACATAATTGAGCGCCGCCATCGTATGGTGGAAACCTTCTACCGGCAGTTTGAAACAGAATTTCTCCGCCATCCTTCCCGACCGTTTATGCCTGGCGTTAAAATAACGGGTGTAGGCCAGGCGATAGCGCCGCATCACTTCAACTGGCGCATCTGTCTGCGCCAGATTGTGGAGATGCGTTGTTGTGAAACCGTCGGCAAGCAACCGGGAGTCGGTTTCCATGATGGCCAAAGCCAAGCTGTTGAAGCCGCGGATTAGGTCGGCTTCGTCCCGGAACATTACCTCGTTGTGCGAGGAAAGGGAGATGTGAAAGGTCTTCCTCATCGCATTTCGTTCTTTTCGTTACACAAATCTTTCGCACAATCCGTCCGCCGCGTTCTACCGCCACAGCCGAAATGCCAGATACAAATATACAACACTCACTGCAGGTTTTTTCCTGCTTTCGTCAATTCTTATTTAACGCTTTCCGGTTTTTTATTTCCCGTTTCTGCGGTGAAAGCGAATTACCGGCATACTCGGTATGCCTCGCGAAACTCAGGATAAGGATTGCGGCGCTTAGGTAGACGCTCGGACAACGGATTCGCCGTTATATGGATCGAGCGTCCCAAATAGGCGGAGAAACGTCGTTATTCCGGACGTTCGATCCATGAGATAGCTAAAACGTGGACTGAGCGTCCAGGCTTAAGCGGGCTGCGCTATTCGGGGCGCTCATGGAGTACCGCCTTACGGAGTTCGAAGTTCTGGCCGAGGTACTTCTTGCGGACTTCGGGGTTGTTGGCCAGTTGTTCGGCGGTACCGCTTTCCAGGATGGTGCCTTCGTAGAGCAGGTAGGCCCTGTCGGTGATGGCGAGGGTCTCG